>NZ_MUKN01000037.1 GCF_001995175.1 Rathayibacter rhapontici | reverse complement strand
GCCGGCACCGAGGCCGCGCTCGCCGCCGCCCCGCCGCAGCGCCTCCGGATCGAGTCGCGGACGGCTCGGGCGACGACGCGATCGTGGCGCTGGTGAGCGCTCTCGACGTCCCCGCCGGAGTGGTGACCGCCGATCGCGGGCTGATCGCGCGCGTGACCGCGCTCGGAGCCGCCGCCATCGGCCCCCGTGTGCTGCTCGATCTCCTCGCCCCCCGGAAGCCGGGCGGGGAATAGCCGGGCGCCCGCACGGGTTGGAGTGGGCATGGCTACGACCACGATGACCCTCGACTCCCACGACCAGACCGTCTCCGACGGCATCGTCCTCATCGACTTCTGGGCGGCCTGGTGCGGCCCGTGCCGCCAGTTCGCCCCGGTCTTCGAGGCGTCGAGCGACAAGAACGCTGACATCACGTTCGCGAAGGTCGACACGGAGGACCAGCAGCAGCTCGCCGCGAGCTACGGCATCTCCTCCATCCCGACCCTCGTCGTCTACCGCGACGGCATCCCGCTGATGGCGCAGCCCGGCGCGCTGCCCGCCCCCGCGCTCGACAACCTGATCGAGCAGGTGCGCGGTCTCGACATGGTCGAGGTGCGCCGCCAGTACGACGAGGCGAAGGCCGCCCAGGAGGCCGCCGGCCCGGAGGAGTTCGCCGACGGCGCCCGGATCTGACGCTCGAACGACGGAACCCCCGCCGACCACGTGGTCGGCGGGGGTTCCGTCGTTCCGGGACGCGCCCTGATCAGCCCGTGTTCTGCAGGCCCGCGGCGACGCCGTTGACCGCGAGCAGCAGCAGGCGCTGGTTCTGCTCCGTCCCCGAGCCGCCCGGATCCGTGCGCAGGGCGCGCAGCGCCCGCAGCTGCAGCAGCGAGAGCGCGTTGACGTACGGAGTGCGCAGCCGCACCGCCCGGCCCAGTACGCGGTGTCCGGTGAGCAGGCTCTCCTCGCCCGTGATCGAGAGCACCCAGCGCCGGGTCGACTCCATCTCGTCGAGCACGAGCGCCGCCAGGTCGTCCCGCGAGTCGAGCGCCAGGTAGCGGCGCGCGATGCCCTCGTCGGTCTTCGCCAGCGACATCTCGACGTTGTCGATCATCGTCGTGAACAGCGGCCACGAGGCGTACGCCGAGCGGAGCAGCTCGAGGTCGCCCACGGCCTCCAGCGCGCTGCCCAGGCCGAACCAGCCGGTCAGGTTCACCCGGGCCTGCGTCCAGGCGAACACCCACGGGATCGCCCGCAGGTCCTCGAGCGACTCAACCGAGAGGCCCCGGCGCGCGGGGCGCGAGCCGAGCGCGAGCAGGCCCACCTCCTCCTGCGGGGTGACCCTGGCGAACCAGGGCGCGAAGCCGTCGGCCTTGACCAGCTCGAAGAAGCGCTTGCGCGACTCGCGGTCCATCGTCTCGGCGACCTCGCGGAAGCGGTCGGCCGCCGCGGCGTTGCGCTCGCCCACCGAGGGGGAGGAGGCGAGGAGGGTCGCGCCGGCGACCTGCTCGATGTGCCGGGTCGCGATGTCCGGGTTGCCGTAGCGCGCGAAGATGACCTCGCCCTGCTCCGTCAGCTTGAAGCGGCCGTCGACCGATCCCGGCGGCTGCGCCAGCACCGCGCGGTTGGCGGGTCCGCCGCCGCGCCCCAGTGCGCCTCCGCGGCCGTGGAACAGCGTGAGGACGATGCCCTCGTCGGCCGCCCACTTCGCGATGCGCGCCTGCGCGTCGTAGAGCGCCAGCGTCGCCGAGACGGGGCCGACGTCCTTCGACGAGTCGGAGTAGCCGAGCATCACCTCGAGGCGGTTGCCGGTCTCGTCGAGGCGCTTCCGCACCTGGGGAAGACGGATCATCTCGGCGAGGATGTCGGTCGACGCGTCCAGGTCGGCGAAGGTCTCGAAGAGCGGGATCGCGTCGATGACCGGCGGGTGCCCCTCCGTCGCCGCGTCGGCGAGCTCGAACACGGTCCGCAGGTCGTCCGAGGACTGGGTGAACGAGACGATGTAGCGGCGGGCGGCGTCGACCCCGAAGCGCTCCTGCACGGTCGCGATCGCGCGGAACACCGAGAGCACCTCCTCGCTGCGCTCGTCGAGTGCGCCGCCGGACCGGATCGCCGCGATCGTCTCGCGGTGCACCTTCGAGTGCTGGCGCACCTCGATCTCGGCCAGGTGGAAGCCGAAGGTCTCGACCTGCCAGATCATGTTCTGCAGGTCGCCGTAGGCCGAGCGGGCGTCGCCGGCGGCGAGGAGGGACTCCTGCAGCGTCCGCAGGTCGCCCATCAGCTCGGCGGCCGAGGAGTACGCCAGCGCGGCGCCGGAGCGCGTCGCGGCCAGGCGCTCGGCCGCGAAGAGCAGCACGCGGCGGTGCGTCTCGTTGGGGGAGCGGTCGGCGATGTCGGCGGCGAGCTCGGGTGCCCGGCTCGTGCACGCGTCCCAGAGCGCGAGCACGTCGTCGGACGGCGGAGTGGTCGAGGCGTCGAGCGTCAGGGCGCGGCCCACGCGGCGCGCGACCCGCTCGAGCCCCATGAGCACGTGCTCGGACGCGATGCCGACGGCCGCGAGGGTGGTCTCGGCGGTCACGAAGGGGTTCCCGTCGCGGTCGCCGCCGATCCAGGTGCCCAGCCGCACGAAGGCGGGGGCGATCGGAGCGCGGGTCCCCGACGCCTCGCCCTGGAGGGCGTCGTCCAGGCGCCGGTACACCCGGGGGAGGACCGAGAACAGCGACTCGTCGAAGACGCTCATCGCCGTGCGCACCTCGTCCAGCGGGGACGGCTTCGACTCGCGCAGCGGCGCGGTGCGCCACAGGGTGTCGACGTCGGCGAGCAGGCGCCGGCGGTTCTCGAGCAGCACCACGCCGCCCGTGCGCGGGTCGTCGCGCTGCTCGAGCAGCGCGCTGATGCGACGGATGGTCGAGGCGACGGCCCGGCGGCGCGCCTCGGTGGGGTGCGCGGTCAGCACGGGGCGGAACTCGAGGCGCGAGAGGCGCTCGAACGCCTCCTCCTCGCCGAGCTCGGCGGTGAGCGTCGCGACCGACGCGGTGATCGAGTCCTCGGGCGACTGCGCGCCGGCATCGGCCTCGCGCTTGCGGAGCACGCGCACCCGGTGGAACTCCTCCGCCACGTTGACGAGGTGGAAGTAGCAGGTGAAGGCGCGCGCCACCTCCTCGGCGCGCTCGGGCGAGAGCGACGCGACGAACTCCTCCGCATCGGCGAGGTCCTCCGGTCGTCCGCCGTCGTACGCGCTGATCGTCAGCGCGCGCAGGCGCTCGACGTCGGTGTAGAGCGTCGGGTCCCCGGATTCGCGGAGGACCTGTCCGAGGAGCTCGCCCAGGAGGTGGACGTCCGCACGGATGCGGTCGTCGAGGGGCGGCGCGACGGTGCCGTCGGCGGAGGTGGGGACGGGTGCTGCGGTCGCGGCTGGCGCGTCGGAGATCGGAGGCACCTGACAGACATTAGCGGCGCCTCGTATCGGGCGGATGACGCCCGGGTCTCGTTTCGCAATGGAATGATCGGAGGTGTGACCGTGACACCCGCACCCTCCGCTCCCGCCGTCCAGACAGAGCAGGCCGCTCCTCACGTCGTCGTGCTCTTCGGGGCGGTGGGCGATCTGGCCCGGCGCAAGCTCATCCCCGGCATGGCGCATCTGGCGCTGTCCTCCCTCGCGCCCGACGTCCGCATCGTCGGGACCTCGCTCGAGGAGCACGACGACGAGTCGTTCCGAGCGTTCGCGAAGCTCGCCTACGACGAGTTCGGCAGCCGCTCGCTCACCCGCGCGCAGTGGGACGAGTTCGCCTCGAAGCTCTGCTACGTCCCGCAGTCGGCGGGTCCGGCGGCTCTGGCCGAGGCCGTGATGTCGGCCGAGAGGGAGCTGGGCCCGGACGTCAGCCGCCTCCACTACCTCAGCGTGCCGCCCCGGGCCGCGCTGTCGGTCGTGCGGATGCTCGCCGAGGCCGGCCTGGTCGAGCGCTCCCGCATCATCATGGAGAAGCCCTTCGGCGTCGACCTCGAGAGCGCCGTGGTCCTCAACGCCGAGCTGCACGAGACGTTCGACGAGGAGCAGATCTTCCGGATCGACCACTTCCTCGGCAAGGAGCCGGCGCAGAACATCCTCGCCTTCCGCTTCGCCAACGGCCTCTTCGAGCCGATCTGGAACCGCAACTTCATCGACCACGTCCAGATCGACATCCCCGAGAAGCTGACCCTCGACCGTCGCGCCGAGTTCTACGAGTCGACCGGCGCCTACAAGGACATGGTGGTCACGCACCTGTTCCAGGTCCTCGCGTTCATGGCGATGGAGCCGCCGACCGCCCTCGAGCCCCAGGCGATCAGCGAGGAGAAGAACAAGGTCTTCCGCTCGATGCGGCCGCTGAACCCCGAGAACGTCGTGCGCGGCCAGTACATCGGCTACCGCGAGGAGCCCGGCGTCGCCCCCGACTCCGAGACCGACACCTTCGTCGCGCTGAAGTGCGAGATCGACAACTGGCGCTGGGCGGGCGTGCCGTTCTACCTCCGCACGGGCAAGCGCATGGCGGAGGGGCAGCGCATCATCTCGATCGCGTTCCGCGAGCCCCCGAAGAGCATGTTCCCGCAGGGCTCCGGAGTCGGCGCCCACGGCCCCGACCACCTCACCTTCGATCTCGCCGACGCCTCCAAGGTCTCGCTGTCCTTCTACGGCAAGCGGCCGGGCCCGGGCATGCGCCTGGACAAGCTCAGCATGCAGTTCGCGCTGCAGGAGACCGACCGCGCCGGCGACGCCCTCGAGGCGTACGAGCGGCTGATCCTGGACGCGATGCGCGGCGACCACACGCTCTTCACCACCGCCGAGGGCATCGAGCGCCTCTGGGAGGTCTCGGCGCCGCTGCTGCAGGATCCGCCGCCCGTGCGCCTCTACGCCCCCGGCTCCTGGGGCCCGAACGCGATCCACCAGCTGATCGCGCCGCACGCCTGGCGCCTCCCGTTCGAGCGGGTCTGGCGCGACAAGCGCTGACCCGCGCGCCCCGGGCCCGCCCGTAGGCTGAGCGCATGGCGCGCGTGGGAGAGGACCGGATCTGGACGGTCCCCAACGTCCTGAGCATGGTGCGCCTGGCGCTCGTCCCCGTGTTCCTCGTCCTCGTGATCGAGGGGGAGGACGCTCTGGCGCTGCTGACGCTCGTGGTCTCGAGCCTCACCGACTACCTCGACGGCTGGATCGCGCGCCGCTTCGACCAGATGACGCGCCTCGGGCGCATCCTCGATCCGGCGGCCGACCGGCTGTACATCTTCGCGACGGTGCTCGGCCTCGCGTTCCGCGAGCTCGTGCCGTGGTGGCTGGTCGCCGTGCTGGTCGCGCGGGATCTGATGCTCGTCGTCCTCGCCGTGATCCTGGCCAACACCGGCTACGGACCGCTCCCGGTGCACCACCTCGGCAAGTTCGCGACGTTCTGCCTGTTCTACGCCCTGCCGCTCATCATGCTCGGGCAGGCGTTCCCCGATCTCGCACCGGCCTCGCTGCCCATCGCCTGGGCGTTCGCGCTCTGGGGTGCCTTCCTCTACTGGTGGGCGGGGATCGTCTACGCGGTGCAGACGGCCGGTCTCGTCCGCGGGGTCCGCTTGGAGAACTCCGGGTCCGGCGGGCCCCCGGATTCCGATACGCTGAACGGATAGGAGGTACGTCTTGGCCGAGCCCGTGCGTGGAGCATCATCCACCGAACCGCTGAAGTCCGAGCCCGTCGAGCCCTCGACGGACACGACTCTCACGTTCACCGACGACATCGGTGCGCAGCTCGCTGCGCTCGACAACCGCGCCTCCCGCGAGGAGGCCGAGGCCGTGGGCGCCCTGCCCTCCGGGTCCGCCCTCCTGGTCGTGCGCCGCGGTCCGAACACCGGAGCGCGGTTCCTCCTCGACACCGACTCGACGACGGTCGGCCGGCACCCCGATGCCGGCATCTTCCTCGACGACGTCACCGTCTCGCGCCGTCACGCGGAGTTCGTCCGCCGCGGTACCGGCTTCGAGGTCCGCGACCTCGGGTCGCTCAACGGCACCTACTTCGACGGCGTGCGCATCGAGTCCGCACTGCTGACCGACGGCTCCGAGGTGCAGGTCGGCAAGTTCCGGCTCACCTTCTACGCGTCCCGCGCCGACCTCGTCGCCGCTCCGGACGCGTAGACCGTGGGGCGCACCACCGCCCGGGCCCTCCCGTCCGGTCCGGCCGCTCTGCTGAGCATCGGGCAGGTCCTGTCCCGCCTGACGACCGAGTTCCCCGACGTCACCCCGTCCAAGCTCCGCTTCCTCGAGGAGCAGGGACTCGTCTCGCCCGCGCGCACCGACTCCGGGTACCGCAAGTTCTCCGGAGCGGACGTCGAGCGGCTCCGCATGATCCTCGCGCTCCAGCGCGACCACTACCTTCCGTTGAAGGTGATCCGCGGCTACCTCGACGACGTCGACGCCGGCCGGGAGCCGGTGCTCCCGAGCGGAGTGGGCGGCGCGCCCGCCTCCCTGCTCGCCCCGGCGTCGCGGCTCACGCGCGAGCAGCTCGCGCAGGAGTCCGGAGCGAGCACCGCGCTCCTGCAGGAGGCGATCGGCGCGGGTCTCGTGCGCGGTGGCGAGTTCTACGGCGAGGAGGCGGTGACGACCCTCAAGGCCCTCGTCGAGCTCTCCCGCTCGGGCATCGAGCCGCGCCACCTCCGCCCGCTGCGCGTGGCGGTCGAGCGCGAGATGTCCCTGATCGAGAGCGTCGTCGCGTCGAGCGCCCGCCGGGGCGACGTCTCCGGCTCCGCGAGCGCCACCGAGAACGCGATCGGGCTCGCGGCCCAGCTCGGGACGATCCGGAGCGCCATGGTCCGCAGCGCCCTCACGCGGATCGCGCGCTCCTGATCCCGCCGCCGCGACGACACGCCGCGGCCGTCGACCCGATGTCGTTTACTCGGCACCCCCGGGTGAGTACCGTAGGGAGCGCGTTCGGACGATCCGGCGTTCGGATCCGGAAGGCCACGGGATGAGAGAAGTCCGCCGCGACGTCAGCGGCCAGCGCGACCTCGTCCTGTTCACCGACGGACTCCCCGATCTCGACGCCAGCGCGGGCTACCGCGGCGCGGTCGCCGCCCGTGCGGCCGGGATCACCTACCGCCAGCTCGACTACTGGGCCCGCACCGAGCTCGTCGAGCCCACTGTGCGCGGCGCCTCGGGTTCCGGCACCCAGCGCCTCTACGGCTTCCGCGACATCCTCGTGCTCAAGCTGGTCAAGCGCCTGCTCGACACCGGCATCTCCCTCCAGCAGATCCGCACCGCGGTCACCCAGCTCCGCGAGTCCGGGGTCGACGACCTCGCTCAGACGACGCTGATGAGCGACGGCGCGAGCGTGTACCTGTGCACGTCGAACGACGAGGTCATCGACCTCCTCAGCCGCGGCCAGGGCGTCTTCGGCATCGCCGTGGGCAAGGTGCTCCGCGAGGTCGAGTCCAGCCTCGTCGACCTCGGCAGCCAGTCGGTCGACCCGATGGACGAGCTCGCTCAGCGCCGCGCCTCCCGCAAGGTCGGCTGACCGCCTCTCCGGTCACCTGCAGGCTCCCGCCTGCCCCTGCTGATCCGTGGTTCCGCGGCCTCTGCTGATCGAGCAGCCCGCGCAGCGGGCGCATCGAGATCCACCAGCGCCGGCCGTCACCGCACCGCCCGTCCGGCCCGACGACGACGGCGCCGCAGCCGGAGCTGCGACGCCGTCGTCGAGAAGCGGTGGGCTCTACTTCCCCGCGGGCACCTGCTCGCCGATGCGGCCCGTGCGGATGACCCGGTCGAGCAGCAGGTCGAAGTTGTGCGCCATCTCCTGGGCGCTCTCGCCCGGCCAGACGTGCACGGGCTTCGCCGCTCCCTGCGCCTGCTGCAGCGAGGTGCGCTCCGGCAGCTGGGGGCTGAGCACCAGCGGGCCGAACATGTCGCGCAGCTCCTTGATCCGGAACTGGTGCTCGAGCGACTGGACGCGCGCGCGGTTCACGATGATGCCGAGGGGCTGCAGGCGCGGGCTGAGACCGCGGCGGATCTCCTCGATCGCGCGCAGAGCGCGATCGGCGGCCGCGACCGAGAAGAGGCCGGGCTCGGTGACGACGGCGACGCGGTCGCTCGCCGCCCAGGCCGTGCGCGTCAGCGCATTGAGCGACGGGGCGCAGTCGATGAGCACGAGGTCGTAGTCGGCCTCGACGCTCGCGAGCGCCTCCTCGAGCTTCCAGATGTCGCGGATGCTCGGGTGCGGTCCGTCGAAGTTGATCGCCGACGGGCTGCCGATGAGCACGTCGATGGTGCCGTGGTGCTCCTTCGTCCATCCGGAGGGGGCGATCGCCGAGCGGACGATCTTCTCCTTCGGCGACGTCAGCACATCGGCGATGTTGAGATGGCCGGCGACGTTGATGTCCATGCCGGTGGAGACGTCGGACTGGGGGTCGAGGTCCACGACGAGCGTTCGCAGACCCTTCGAGAACGCTGCGGACGCGAGGCCGAGGGTCACCGTGGTCTTGCCGACGCCGCCCTTGAGGGAGCTCACGCTGAGTACATGCATGGCTGGTTACTTTACTTTCACTAGGGTGGGAGAACCTAACCGTTCCCTGCGCGCCATCCGGCCGGGGATGCGGAAACGGGGGTGCGACGTCGCACTCCCGGCTCCCCGTCGCCCGCGGAGGACCGACCCGAAGGACTGCCGTGTTCTCGAAGATCCTTGTGGCCAATCGCGGCGAGATCGCGATCCGGGCGTTCCGCGCCGCGTACGAGCTCGGGGCGCGCACCGTCGCCGTGTTCCCTTACGAGGACCGCAATTCGATGCACCGGCTGAAGGCCGACGAGGCGTACCAGATCGGTGAGAAGGGCCATCCGGTCCGGGCCTACCTCGATGTGGCCGAGATCATCCGGGTCGCCCTCGAGTGCGGTGCCGACGCGATCTACCCCGGCTACGGGTTCCTCTCCGAGAACCCCGAGCTCGCGCGAGCGGCCGCCGACGCCGGCATCGCGTTCATCGGTCCTCCGGCCCGGGTCCTCGAGATGGCGGGCAACAAGGTCACGGCGAAGGAGCACGCGCGGGCCGCGGGCGTGCCGGTGCTGCGCTCCACCCCGGCGTCTCGCGATCTCGACGAGCTGCTCGCGGGCGCCGAGGAGATCGGCTTCCCGATCTTCGCGAAGGCCGTCGCCGGAGGGGGCGGCCGGGGGATGCGCCGCGTCGACGCTCCGGAGGACCTCCGCGCGGCCCTCGAGGCCGCCATGCGGGAGGCCGACAGCGCGTTCGGCGATCCCACGATGTTCCTCGAGCAGGCGGTCGTCCGGCCCCGGCACATCGAGGTGCAGATCCTCGCCGACGCCGACGGCGAGACGGTCCACCTCTTCGAGCGCGACTGCTCGGTGCAGCGCCGGCACCAGAAGGTCGTCGAGATCGCGCCCGCGCCGAACCTCGACGAGGACACCCGGCAGGCCATGCACCGCGACGCGATCGCCTTCGCCCGCTCGATCGGGTACGTCAACGCGGGGACGGTCGAGTTCCTCCTGGATACCGCGGGGGAGCGGGCGGGCGAGCACGTCTTCATCGAGATGAACCCGCGCATCCAGGTCGAGCACACGGTGACGGAGGAGGTGACGGACGTCGATCTGGTCGCCTCGCAGATGCGGATCGCGGCGGGAGCGACGCTCGCCGAGCTCGGGCTGACCCAGGGCGAGCTGCGGCTGCACGGAGCCGCGCTGCAATGCCGCATCACGACCGAGGATCCGGCGGCCGGCTTCCGCCCGGACACCGGCAAGATCACGACCTACCGCTCCCCGGGCGGTGGCGGGATCCGCCTCGACGGCGGCACGATCAACCCGGGTGCGCAGATCAGCCCGCACTTCGACTCGATGCTCGCCAAGCTCACCTGCCGAGGCCGCGACTTCCCGGCGGCGGTGGCCCGCGCCAAGCGCGCTCTCGCCGAGTTCCGGATCCGCGGCGTCTCGACGAACATCCCGTTCCTGCAGGCCGTGCTGGATGATGCTTCGTTCGCCGCGGGAGACCTCAGCACCTCGTTCATCGACGAGAGGCCGGAGCTGCTCGCCGGCCGCGAGTCCCGCGACCGGGGCACGAAGCTGCTGACCTGGCTCGCCGAGGTCACGGTGAACCAGCCGCACGGCGCCCGACCGCCGGGCCTGCCGCCCGTCGACAAGCTGCCGGCCGTCGACCTCGCGGCTCCTGCTCCCGCCGGGTCCAGGCAGCGCCTGCTGGAGCTCGGTCCGAAGGGCTTCGCCGACGCCCTGCGCGCGCAGACCGCCCTCGCGGTCACGGACACGACCTTCCGCGACGCGCACCAGTCCCTCCTGGCGACGCGGGTCCGCTCCCGCGACCTCGTGGCGGTCGCCCCCTCCGTCGCCCGGCTCGCACCGCAGCTGCTCTCGGTCGAGGCGTGGGGCGGTGCCACCTACGACGTCGCGCTCCGCTTCCTCGGCGAGGACCCGTGGGAGCGGCTCGCGGCCCTGCGCTCGGCCCTGCCGAACGTCGCGATCCAGATGCTCCTCCGCGGCCGCAACACCGTCGGCTACACCCCGTACCCGACGGAGGTGACCGATGCGTTCGTCCGCGAGGCCGCGGACACCGGCGTCGACGTCTTCCGCGT
Organism: Rathayibacter rhapontici; assembly: GCF_001995175.1. Classification (GTDB taxonomy): domain Bacteria; phylum Actinomycetota; class Actinomycetes; order Actinomycetales; family Microbacteriaceae; genus Rathayibacter. Next base: position 29,115 of record NZ_MUKN01000037.1, on the reverse strand, counting down.
CTTCGACGCGCTGAACGACGTGTCGCAGATGAGGCCCGCCATCGACGCCGTCCTCGCGACGGGCACGACCGTCGCCGAGGTGGCCGTCTGCTACACCGGCGACCTGCTCGATCCGGCCGAGGACCTCTACACGCTCGACTACTACCTCCGCCTCGCCGAGCAGATCGTCGAGGCGGGGGCGCACGTGCTGGCGATCAAGGACATGGCGGGACTGCTCCGCCCGTACGCCGCCGCCCGCCTCGTCGAGGCCCTGCGCGGGAGGTTCGACCTGCCGGTCCACGTGCACACCCACGACACTCCCGGCGGTCAGCTCGCCACCCTCCTCGCCGCGGCGGAGGCGGGAGCCGACGCCGTGGACGCCGCGTCCGCGCCGATGGCGGGCACCACGAGCCAGCCCTCGCTCTCGGCGCTGGTCGCCGCGCTCGCGCACACCCCCCGCGACACCGGACTCGACCTCGGAGCCGTCTCGGATCTCGAGCCGTACTGGGAGGCGGTCCGCCGCCTCTACCGCCCGTTCGAGTCCGGACTGCCCGGGCCGACCGGGCGCGTGTACCGGCACGAGATCCCGGGAGGCCAGCTCTCGAACCTGCGCCAGCAGGCGATCGCCCTCGGCCTCGCCGACCGGTTCGAGGTGGTCGAGGACCTCTACGCCGCGGCGAACGGGATCCTCGGGCGGGTCCCCAAGGTCACGCCGTCCTCCAAGGTCGTCGGCGATCTCGCCCTCCACCTCGCCGCCGTCGACGCCGACCCGGCCGACTTCGCCGAGAACCCGCAGGACTACGACATCCCCGACTCCGTCGTCGGCTTCATGGCGGGCGAGCTCGGCGAGCTGCCCGGCGGCTGGCCCGAGCCGTTCCGCACTCGGGTGCTCGAGGGCCGCGACGTGCGCATCGGAGTCGCCGACCTCTCGTCCGAGGACCGCGCGGTGCTGCTCGGCGACGACGCGGGCGCCCGGCGCGCGACCCTGAACCGGCTGCTGTTCCCGGGCCCCGCCCAGCAGTTCCTCGACGTGCGCGAGTCCTACGGCGACGTCTCCGCCCTCGACACGGCCGACTACCTCTACGGCCTCCGGCAGGGCGAGGAGCACGTGGTCGAGATCGCGCGCGGCGTCCGCCTCTACGTCGGGCTCGAGGCGATCGGCGACGTGGACGACAAGGGCATGCGGACGGTGATGACCACGCTGAACGGGCAGCTGCGGCCGGTCTTCGTCCGCGACACGACCGTCGCGGTCGACACGACGAGCGCCGAGAAGGCGGATCGGACCGTGCCGGGCCAGGTCGCCGCTCCGTTCGCGGGGGTCGTGACGCTCAAGGTCGCCGTGGGCGACGTCGTGGCGGCGGGCGCCGCGATCGCGACGATCGAGGCGATGAAGATGGAGGCGGCCATCACGACACCGGTCGCGGGCGCGTCCGGCGGCTGGCCGTCCCGGTCACGCAGCAGGTCGACGCGGGCGATCTGCTGGTCGTCGTCGAGGCGTCCCAGGGCCTGTGACCACCGGCCCTAGCAGTCGGAGCCCGGGCGCTCCAAGGCCCGGCGCCCCCGAACGGGCCGCCGGTACACTGACCGCAAGCGGAAGGAGGCTCGTTCGCATGGATGAGCGCAACGACGAACAGCCCGACACCGGCCCCGTGCCCCGCACCGCGCTGGACGCGGTGAGGGACTCGACGCAGTACGCGCCCCGCGCGAGCGACACGGCTCCGACCCGGATCCCCGACGGCGTGCGGCTCGATCCGCCGCTGCGGCGCCGCTCCACGGCGCCCGCGCCCGTCGACGACGACTCCGTCGACGTCGGCACGCTCGGCATCCCGTCGCCGCGCTCGTCGCACGTCGCACCGCCGGAACCCGATCCCGCCGGTGGCGCGGGCCCCGTCTCCGCGGGCTCCGCCTCGCGCGACGAGGTCTCCGTGCTCCCCGAGGAGCCGGGCGAGCGACTGCGCGGACGGAGCGAGGCTCCCGCGACGGACTCCGCCGAGACCTCCGCGGCCGAGCAGACCCGCAGCGCCACGCGGCGCGACCGGCTCCGAGCCGAGTCCGAGGGCTCCGGCACCCCCTCCGGCTCCGGCCCCGAGTCGTCCTCGATGCTGACGGCCGACCGCCTCCTCGAGGTGAACCGCCGCACGCGCCCCGCGCCGACCTCCGGCTGGAACCGCTTCGTCTACACCGTCACCTTCCACACCGTGAACCTCGGCGACTCCGCGAAGGAGCAGGCCTGGAAGGCGATGGGGGAGCGGATCAGCCGCCAGTTCGAGGGCGGCACCCGCTTCGTCCCGGTGATGACCCGCAAGGGCGGCGTCGGCAAGACCACCGTCACGACCCTGCTCGGCATGGCGCTGGCCGATGCCCGCGAGGACCGCATCATCGCGGTCGACGCCAACCCCGACCGCGGCACTCTCGCCGAGCGCGTGCCGAAGCAGACCCGCGCCACCGTCCGCGACGTCGTCAACCGCGCCTCCGGAGTCGCCGGCTTCACCGACTTCTCGACGATGGTGTCCCGCGACGAGACGCGACTGGACGTCCTCGCCTCCGACACCGATCCGATGCTCTCCGAGGCGTTCGACGAGGACGACTACAACGTGGTCGCGGACCTCGTCGAGCGGTTCTACTCGATCATGCTCACCGACTGCGGCACGGGCATCGTGCACTCGGTGATGCGACCCACGCTGCAGAGGGCCGACACGGTCGTCATCGTGTCGGGCGGGAGCATCGACGAGGCGCGCCTCGCGTCCGAGACCCTCACCTGGCTCGACGCGAACGGCCACGGCGCTCTCGTGAAGAACGCCGTCGTCGCGCTGAACACCGCCACCCAGGGGACGAGCCTCGTGAAGCTCGAGGAGATCGAGTCGCACTTCCGCTCGCGGGTGCGCGACATCGTCCGGATCCCCTACGACCCGGTGCTGGCCGCCGGCTCGGTCGTGAAGTGGGAGCACCTGCGTCCCGCCACGAAGGACGCGGCGCGCCTGCTGGCCGCGCTCGTCGTCGAAGGCATGCCGGTCCGGCGTGCCTGACGCGGCGGGCGACGCCGCCGAGCAGTTCGACCTGATCGTCATCGGTGCCGGTTCCGGCAACTCGATCGTCGGTCCCGAATACGACGACTCCCGAGTCGCGCTCCTGGACGACGGGGAGTGGTTCGGCGGCACCTGCCTCAACGCGGGCTGCATCCCGACCAAGATGTTCGTGCACGTGGCCGACGTGGTCACCGATGTCGACCAGGGGGCGCCGATCGGCGTGCGCGGACGCGTCGCACGACCCGAGTGGGAGGCCGTCCGCGATCGCGTCTTCGGCCGCACCGACACGATCAGCCGGGCCGGGCTGGAGTACCGCGACGAGCGCTCGCCGAACATCACGGTGCTCCGCGAGAGCTTCGGCTTCGAGTCGCTCGGCGACGGGACCCGTCCCCACGTGCTCGTGAGCGCGAGCGGCACCCGGATCAGCGCGCCCCGCGTCGTCATCGCCGCCGGCTCCCGGCCCCGCCCTCTCCTGGCGGCGTACGCGCCCGACGCGCGCATCCACGACTCGTCCTCGATCATGCGGCTCGACGACCTCCCCGAGCGGATGGTGATCCTCGGCGGAGGAGCCGTCGCCGTCGAGTTCGCCCACGTCTTCTCCGCCTTCGGCACCGCGGTCACCGTCGCCGTCCGGAGCGACCGCCTCCTGCGCTCGCTCGACGAGGACATCGCGCGGCGCTTCACCGCGATCGCCCGCGAGCGCTGGGACGTGCGCACCGGCGTCACGGCCGAGCAGGTCGACGCGGGCGACGACGGGCTCGTCGTCACGTTCAGCGACGGGTCGAGCGTCGAGACGGACGTGCTGCTCGTCGCCCTCGGACGCGACCCCAACAGCGACACCCTCGCCGCCGCCTCCGTCGGGATCGATCTGCATCCGGACGGACGGATCGCCGTCGACCTCGAGCAGCGCGTGCTCTCGGGCGGCGTCCCCGTCTCCGGGCTGTACGCACTCGGAGACGTCTCCTCGGAGTGGCAGCTCAAGCACGTCGCCAACCACGAGGCCCGGATCGTCGCGCACAACCTCCTGCATCCCGACGACCCGCAGCGCAACACCCTCTCGCCCGTGCCCGGCGCGATCTTCGCCCACCCGCAGATCGCCCACTTCGGGATGACGCTGGCGGACGCCGAGGAGGCCGGCGTCGCGGCGATCTCGGTCAGCCAGGAGTACGGCTCGACCGCCTTCGGCTGGGCGCTCGAGGACGACTCGAGCGTCTGCATCCTGGTCGTCGGACTCGACGGCGCCCTTCTCGGCGCGCACCTGATGGGCCCGCAGGCGAGTATCCTCATTCAGCCGCTCGTCCAGGCCGCCAGCGTCGGACGCGGCGTCCACGGACTCGCCCGCAGCCAGTACTGGCCGCATCCGGCGGCGAGCGAAGTCGTCGAGAACGCCCTCCTGAAAGCGGAGGAGGCCCTGAGGGAGCGCACCACATGACCGAACGCCAGATCCGGATCTTCGGAGATCCCGTCCTCAAGACCCCGTCGGCTCCGATCGAGACGATCGACGACGGGATCCGCGGACTGGTCGAGGACCTCGTCGACAGCGTCCGCCCGCCCGGCCGCGCCGGCGTCGCCGCCCCGCAGATCGGCGTGAACCTCCGTGCCTTCAGCTACAACGTCGACGGCGTCGTCGGGTACATCCTGAACCCCGAGATCGTCGAGCTGACCGGCGAGCCGCAGCCGGTGGACGAGGGCTGCCTCTCGGTGCCCAACCTCTGGTACCCGGCCGTCCGCTACCCGCACGCCAAGGTCCGCGGCACCGACCTCGACGGCAACGAGGTCGTCCTCGAGGGCGACGGACTGATGGCGCAGGCGCTGCAGCACGAGTGCGACCACCTCGACGGCCGCCTCTACCTCGACCGCCTCTCCAAGGAGCACCGCCGCGCCGCCATGAAGGACGTGCGCGAGTCCCCCTGGTTCTGAGTTGATTCGGACGCCCGTCCTTGCCGGGCGTCCCGCGGTCGGCTCGAGCGGATGGGCGCGTTCCGCAGAGCGTCCTGCGTTCGCCGACGGGAAAGCGCTCGAACGCGCTTTCCCGGATACGGCTCGGCCTTCTGAGGAGCCGGTCCCTGCCCGGCTCCTCGCGGTCGGCTCGGGCCAAGGGCGCGTTCTGCAGAGCGTCCAGCGTTCGCCGACGGGAAAGCGCTGGGGCGCGCTTTCCCGGATACGGCTCGATCTTCTGCTGCCTGCTGATCGAGTAGCCCGCGGAGCGGGCGTATCGAGATCCACGTCGCTGTGCGGGGGCCCTGCGCGCAGAACCTCGGCCAGGAGTGGGGCTCAGCCACCATCGTCGCTGACGGGCACTCCGAGCTGCGGTTCTGCGTCCGACCACTCGTCGAACTCAGAACCGCAGCCGCCCGAGCATCGGGACGGCACCGCAGCTCAGCGGAGGCTGATGCCCTCCGTGGCCGGGGCGGCGGAGTACAGCGCGGAGATCGTGTCGGCGTAGTCCGAGAGGATCACGGCGCGCTTGATGCTCATCTTGGGCGTCAGGTGGCCGCTCGCCTCGGTGAACTCGGTCGGCAGGATCACGAACTTGCGGATCGACTCCGCGCGCGACACCGACGCGTTGGCGTGGTCCACCGCACGCTGGATCTCGGCGAGCACCGCGGGGTTGACCGCCGCGTCGTCGAGGGAGAGCGTCGGATCCTGCCCGTTGTTGCCCAGCCACGTCGGCAGCATCTCGCTGTCGAGCGTCACCAGGGCGGCGATGAACGGCCGCTGATCCCCGACGACGACGACCTGGCCGACCAGCGGATTCGCGCGGATCGGGTCCTCCAGCGCCGCCGGCGCGACGTTCTTGCCGCCGGCCGTGACGATGATCTCCTTCTTGCGGCCGGTGACGCGCAGGTAGCCGTCCTCGTCGAGCGACCCGAGGTCCCCGGTGCGGAACCACTCGCCGTCGAACGACTCCGCCGTGGCCTGCTCGTTGTTCCAGTACCCGCCGAAGACGCAGATGCCGCGCACCTGGATCTCGCCGTCCGCCGCGATCCGGATCGACGCCCCCGGCATCGCCGGGCCCACGGTGCCGATCTTGAACAGCTCGGTGCGGTTCACGCTCGCGGGCGCGGTCGTCTCGGTCAGCCCGTAGCCCTCGAGGATCTTGATGCCGAGGCTGTGGAAGAAGTGCCCGAGCCGGTCGCCGAGCGGCGCCGAGCCCGAGACGGCGTACTTCACGTTGCCGCCCATCGCCGCCCGCAGCTTCGAGTAGACCAGGCGGTCGAAGAGGAGGTACTGCAGCTTGAGGGCCAGGGGCACCGATCCGGCCTCGGCGGCGACGGAGTGCGCGACCGCGACCTCCGCTGCCCGGCGGAAGATCTTGCCCTTCCCCCCGGCCTCGGCCTTCTGCTCGGCCGAGTTGTAGACCTTCTCGAACACGCGGGGCACTGCGAGCAGGAACGTCGGCTTGAACGAGGCGAGCGAGGGGAGGAGCTGCTTCGTGTCGGCCTGGTGGCCGACCTTCACCCCTCCGTGCACGCAGAGCACCGAGATGAAGCGGGCGAACACGTGCGCCGTGGTGATGAAGAGCAAGGTCGAGGCGCCCGGCTGGTGGATGAGCTCCGTGAGGGCGACGGCCGAGTTGCGGCTGAGCTCGACGAAGTTCGAGTGCCGGATGATGCAGCCCTTGGGCCGACCGGTCGATCCCGACGTGTAGATGATGGTGGCGATGTCGGATCCCGTGGCGAGCGAGCGGCGGCGCTCGATCTCGGCGTCCGGCACGTCCACGCCGCGCGCGGCGAGCTTGTCGAGGTCGCCGAGCCCGATCTGCCAGGCGGCGCGGACGTCCGGCACGTCGGCGCGGATCTCGTCGAGCCGCGCGAAGTGGTCGGCGGTCTCGACGATCACGGCGTGCGCGCCGGAGTCCGTCAGATTCCACTGCACCTGGGCGGGGGAGGAGGTCTCGTAGACCGGGACCAGGATCGCGCCGGCGAACCAGACGGCGAAGTCGATCAGCGTCCACTCGTACCGGGTCTTGCAGATCAGCCCGATCTTCTCGCCGGGCTCGATGCCGGCGGCGACGAGGCCCTTCGCGAGGGCCGTGACCTGGTCCAGGAACTCCTGCGCGGTGACGTCGCGCCAGCCTCCGCCCTCGGGCACGGCGAAGAGCACGCGATCGGGGGTCTCGCGGACCCTGTCGAGCAGCAGATCGGCGGTGTTCGCCTGCGGATCGGCGGCCACCACGGCGGGTGAATCGAACTGTTCCACGGCAACTCCTTCGGCACCTGAACGAACGTCGAGCCCACTCTATCGGCGGGATCGAAGCTGTGGATCCGTTCAGAGTAACGATCCGGCCGGTGGACGCGGTGCGGTCCCTCCCGCGCCCGGCCCGCCTGAGCCTTCGCGCTGTCCGCGGTCACTACACTCGATCCCGTCGCCGGAGCAGGCGGCTCCACCGGCGCGGACGCGCCGACGGCGGAGGGAAGGCGGTTCGCGTGCACGCGATCGGGATCGACATCGGCGGCACGAAGATCGCTGGGGCGCTGGTCGACGAGTTCGGCGCGATCCTCCGCGAGGACCGCCAGCCGACTCCCGCGGGGCACCCCGAGCTCATCGTCGACGTCGTCGTCGAGATGGTCGGGCGCCTGCGCGAGGGCCTCGAGCCCGGCGACGTCGCCGCCGTCGGAGTGGCCGCCGCCGGCTTCATCGACGCCTCGCAATCGATCGTCTACTACGCCCCCAACATCAACTGGCGCAACGAGCCCTTCCGCGAGAAGCTCTCGGCGCGCATCGACCTGCCGATCATCATCGAGAACGACGCGAACGCCGCCGGCTGGGCCGAGTTCCGCTACGGCTCCGGCCGCCTCGTCAGCGACATGGTCATGCTCACCATCGGCACCGGCGTCGGCGGAGCGATCGTCATCAACGACCGGCTGCTGCGCGGCGGCTTCGGCGCCGCTGCGGAGGTCGGGCACATGCGCGTCGTCCCCGGCGGTCTGCCGTGCGGCTGCGGTGCCCGCGGCTGCATCGAGCAGTACGGCTCCGGGCGCGCCCTGCAGCGCTTCGCGGGCGAGCTGGCGGACGCCGGCGGGATCGGCCAGGGCATCGCGGACGCCCGCAGCCGCAACGGCGGCGAGCTGAACGGCCACATCATCTCGGACCTCATCGTCTCGGGCGATCTCGGCGCGCTCGCGGCGCTGCGCCAGCTCGGCCACTGGCTGGGCGAGGCGGCGGCCAGCCTGAGCGCGGTCCTCGACCCGCAGCTCTTCGTGATCGGCGGGGGAGTGGCGCAGGCGGGCGACCTGCTTCTGGACCCCATCCGGCAGGCCTACCTCGACAACCTGCCGGCGCGGGGCTACCACCCCGAGCCGGAGTTCCGCATCGCGGAGCTCGTGAACGACGCCGGGGTCGTCGGCGCGGCGGACCTCGCCCGCCTGCACGCGAACTCGCTCTGATCACGCTCCGCCCGCCCCACCCCCGACCCTGCACTCGCTGAGGAGCCGCACGATGTTCTACTGGTTCATGAAGCACATCGTGGCGGGACCGCTCCTGAAGACGATCTTCCGTCCGTGGGTCGTGAACGCCGACCGGGTGCCGCAGACCGGCGGAGTGATCCTCGCGAGCAACCACCTCTCGTTCATCGACTCGGTGTTCCTGCCGCTCGTGATCGACCGCAACATGGTCTTCCTCGCGAAGAGCGACTACTTCACCGGCAAGGGGCTGAAGGGCTGGGCCACCCGGCTCTTCTTCACCGCCACCGGGATGCTGCCGATCGACCGCTCCGGCGGCAAGGCGTCCGAGGCGTCCCTCAACACCGGGCTCCGGGTCCTCGCCCGCGGGGAGGCGCTCGGCATCTATCCCGAGGGCACCCGCAGCCCCGACGGCCGGATGTACCGCGGACGCACCGGCGTCGCGCGGATGGTCCTCGAGGCGCGCGTGCCCGTCGTCCCCGTCGCGATGGTCGACACGGCGCGCATCATGCCGATCGGCAGCCGCCTCCCCAAGCTCGGCCGGATCGGCATCGTCTTCGGCGAGCCGCTCGACTTCAGCCGCTTCGAGGGCATGGAGGGCGACCGCTTCATCCTCCGCTCGATCACCGACGAGATCATGTACGAGCTCCTCGCCCTGAGCGGCCAGGAGTACCTCGACGTCTACGCGACGTCGGTCAAGGAGAAGCGCGCCGCGCTGGTCCGCTGACCGCCGGCTGTGCGCGGAGGCCTCCTCCTCGGAGGCGTCCCGCGAGGCGATAAGCTCGTCAACCGCTGCCGTCCGACCGGGCGGCACCCGCTCGCGCGCCTCCGGGCGCCCGTCAGAACCAGGAACTCCCGTGGTCATCGATCCGAACGAACCGTACGTCCTCGCCGCCCCCTCCGTGGTCGCCGGCCTGGACTATTGGCGCGAGCTCGAGATCAAGCAGCAGCCGCAGTGGCCGGACGCCGAGGCGGTCCGCGCCGCGTCCGCCGAGGTCGCCGCGCTGCCCCCGCTGGTCTTCGCGGGCGAGGTCGACCAGCTCCGCGAGCGCCTCGGCGCCGCGGCGCGAGGCGAGGCGTTCCTGCTCCAGGGCGGCGACTGCGCCGAGACCTTCGCCGGCGCCACGGCCGACCAGATCCGCAACCGCGTCAAGACGGTGCTGCAGATGGCGGTCGTGCTGACCTACGGCGCGAGCATGCCGGTCATCAAGATGGGCCGCATGGCCGGTCAGTTCGCCAAGCCCCGCTCGAGCGATCTCGAGACCCGCGGCGACGTCACGCTGCCCGCCTACCGCGGCGACATCGTCAACGGCTACGACTTCACTCCGGAGTCGCGCACCGCCGACCCGCGCAGGATCGTGCAGGGTTACCACACGGCCGCCTCGACCCTGAACCTCATCCGGGCCTTCACGCAGGGCGGCTTCGCCGATCTGCGCCTCGTGCACTACTGGAACAAGGGCTTCACCGAGAACCCGCAGAACCAGCGCTACGAGCAGCTCGCGCGCGAGATCGACCGCGCCGTCAAGTTCATGGTCGCGTGCGGAGCCGACTTCGAGGGCATGAAGCGCACCGAGTTCTACACGGGTCACGAGGGCCTGCTGATGGACTACGAGCGCCCGATGACGCGGATCGACTCGCGTACCGGCACTCCGTACAACACGTCCAGCCACTTCATCTGGATCGGCGAGCGCACCCGTGAGCTCGACGGCGCCCACGTCGACTTCCTGTCGCGCGTGCGCAACCCGATCGGCGTGAAGCTCGGCCCCTCGACGAGCCCCGAGACGATGCTCGAGCTGATCGACAAGCTCGACCCGGATCGCGAGCCCGGTCGCCTCACCTTCATCACGCGCATGGGAGCCGGGAAGATCCGCGACGCCCTGCCGCCCCTGCTGGAGGCCGTCAAGTCGAGCGACGCCCTGCCGCTCTGGGTCACCGACCCGATGCACGGCAACGGCCTGACGACGCCCACCGGCTACAAGACCCGTCGCTTCGACGACGTGGTCGACGAGGTGAAGGGCTTCTTCGAGGCGCACCGCGCGGCGGGGACCCACCCGGGCGGCATCCACGTGGAGCTCACCGGTGACGACGTCACCGAGTGCCTGGGCGGCTCGGAGCAGATCGACGAGGCCACCCTCGCGACCCGCTACGAGTCGGTCTGCGACCCCCGCCTCAACCACATGCAGTCCCTCGAGCTCGCCTTCCTCGTGGCGGAGGAGCTCCGCGGCTCCGCCGTCTGAGCGCCACCTCGGCGAGGCGGTCCTCCTCCCGGAGGCCGTGGATCTCGATACTCCCGCTGCGCGCACTACTCGATCAGCGAGCTTCTGCTGGTCGAGCAGTCGCGCAGCGGCCTATCGAGACCGGCACTTCTGGAAGTCGTGGATCTCGATACGCCCTCTCCGAGGGCTACTCGATCACCAGAAGCCTGCTGGTCGAGTAGCTGCGCAGCGGCGTATCGAGACCGGCCCTTCTGGAGATCGTGGATCTCGATACGCCCTCTGCGAGGGCTGCTCGATCACCAGGGGTCCGAGTCCGCTGTGCCCAGCCATCCGAATCGTCCCCCTCCTCGAGGCGAACGGGTGGATCGCGTGCGAGCGAACCGCGCTAGCCGGTCGCGACCCGCTCTGCGGAACGCGACCCGTGCGGGAGCCGACCGCGGCGATGGGGGCGAGGACCCCATCGCACAGTGATCACGTCGTGATGGTGATCGACAGCTGGATCGACGTGCCGCGCTGCACGGCCTCGCCGGCGGGGTCCGACTGAGCGGTGACCCTCGTGATCTCGTTCGGGGCGGCGTCGATCAGCGCGCCGAGTGTCGAGAGGGAGTAGCTCCAGGTCAGGTCGACCGCGTCGAGGGCGGCCTTCGCCTCGTCGCGGGTCAGGCCGACGACGTTCGGCACGGCGACCGGCTCCGGACCCTTCGAGACGACGACCGAGATCGTGCCGCCGGTGGTGGCCGGAGCCTCCGGGTTCGCCTGGATGAGGACGACCCCGGCGGGCACGGTGTCGCTCCAATCCTCGCCGTTGCGGTCGAGGGCGAGGCCGGCGTCCTTCGCCGCCGCGGTCGCCTCCTCGACGGTCATCCCGACGACGTTCGGGATCGACCCGAGGCTGACGGTCAGGGCGATCGTCGACTGCTCGGCCAGGACGGTCGGGAGCGGCGAGCCGTCGGGAAGGGCGGCCGAGATCACCCGGCCCTCCTCGACGTCCCCGTCGAACACGCGGGTCGTCTCGCCCACGGCGAACGGGGCTCCGGTGATCGCCGCGGCCGCCTCCTCCTCCGTGAGGCCGGCGAGGGCCGGCACGTCGAGCTGCCGGGGGCCGCTCGAGACCACGAGCGTCACCACCGAGTCCTTGTGGATCGCCTGGTCCGGCGCCGGGTCCGAACTCATCACCGTGCCCGGAGGGACGGTCAGATCGGGCGCCTGCTCCTGCTCCGCCCGCAGCCCGCTGGACTCGAGCAGCTCCACGGCGTCGTCCTGCGGGAGGCCGACGACGCTCGGGATGGTGCGCAGCGCTCCGGGGCCCTCGCCGAACCAGTAGGCGGTGCCGCCGCCGAGGAGGGCGAGGAGGATCACGGCGACGACCAGGAGCACGCCCCGTCGGCGGCGGACCTTCCGCTTCGCGGCCAGCCTCGCCACCGCGGTCTCGTCGTCGTCGTCGACGACCTCGGCCTCGCCGCCCGTCTCGTCGAGGACGGTCGTCTGACCGGGCGTCGCCGGATCGAACAGCGCCTCGGCCGCCGGCGGCGGGGCCGTGTCGGGCAGCGGCGTGACGGCCTGCGTGTCGGCGACCCGGCGGTCCGTGGGCGTGATCCCCATCAGCCGCTCGGCCTCGAGCAGCTGCGCGAGCATCACTCCGGCGTCGCGCGGACGCATGTCCGGATCGCGCTCGGTGGCCCAGAGCACCAGCTCGTCGAGCGACGTGGGGACCGAGGCGACCTTCGCGCTCGGGTACGGCACCGAGTCGTTGGCGTGCTGGTAGGCGATCTGCATCGGCTGCTCGCCGGTGAAGGGCTGCTCGCCGGTCAGCATCTCGTAGATCATGATGCCGATGGCGTAGATGTCGCTGCGGGTGTCGGCGGTGCCGCGGGTGACGAGCTCGGGGGAGAGGTAGGCGATCGTGCCCAGGAGCGCCTGCCCCGAGGCGGTGTTCGCCGAGGCGGCCCGGGCGAGTCCGAAGTCGCCGATCTTGATCCGGCCGTCGTCGGCCAGCAGCACGTTCTCGGGCTTGAGGTCGCGGTGCAGGATCCCGGCGCGGTGCGCGGCCGCGAGACCCGACAGGACCGAGTGCATGATGTCGACGACCTGCTGGGCGGTCAGCCGACCGCGCTCCTTGAGCAGGTCCCGCAGGGTGATCCCCGGCAGGTACTCCATGACGAGGTACGCCATGTCCGAGTCCTGCCCCTGGTCGAAGACGCTGACGACGTTGGGGTGGGCCAGACGGGCGGCGGACCGCGCCTCCTGGACGAAGCGGTTCTTGAAGGTGGCGTCGTCGGACAGGTGCCCGTGCATCACCTTGATCGCCACGCGCCGCTCGAGGCGCTGATCGGTCGCGAGGTAGACCGTGGCCATGCCTCCGCGGGCGATCCTCGAGCGCACCTCGTAGCGGCCGTCGACGAGACGGCCGAGGAGGGGGTCGAGCTGGCTGGTGGTCACGCGACGAGTCTAGGCAAGACCGTTCGGCGAACCCGTGTGCAACGCGGGAGCCGCGCCCCGCATCACCCGGACCGGCGTGCTTGGAGGCGCGAGCCCGGCCGTGGCACTCTTGAGGGGTGACCGACTCGTCAGCCCCCGCCCCGTCCTCGACCGCCTCCGAGATCGAGTGGCTGACCGTTCCCGACCTCGTCGAGCGCACCGGCCTCGGCGTCAGCCGCATCCGCAGGATGCTCGAGGAGCGCCACCTGCTCGCCACGCGGCGCGACGGGAAGCTCGTCGTGCCGTCCGTGTTCCTCCGCGACGGGGAGCCGATGTCCGAGATCCGCGGCACGGCGATCCTGCTGTCCGACTCCGGGTTCACCGACGACGAGGCGGTGGAGTGGCTGCTCGCCGACGAGGAGAGCCTGGGCACGAGCCCGGTCCTCGCCCTGCACGCCGGCCGCAAGGCCGAGGTGCGCCGCGTGGCGCAGGCTCTGGCCTGATCCTCTCGACGGCGGCGGTGCGCGCCACCCGGCTCAGGCCGTCCGGACGCTGACCCTCGCCGCGAGCTCGCGCAGCTCGGCGAGGCCCTCCTCGCGCAGCGGCGAGCCGGGCAGCACCGCCAGCGCGGTCTCGACGTCCCGCCCGATCCGCTCCTCGAGCCGGTCCAGCGCCCCGCTCTCGGCGACGATGGTCTGCGCGCGGACGATGTCGTCCGCGTCGCGTCGCTGCGACCCACGACGGCGTCGAGCGCCTCGCGCGCCGAGTCCGACGAGCCGGCGCGCGCGAGGCCGAGGAGCATCGTCCGCTTGCCCTCGCGCAGGTCGTCGCCGGCGGGCTTGCCGGTGAGGGCGGGATCGCCGAACACGCCGAGGACGTCGTCGCGCAGCTGGAACGCGATTCCCAGCGGGAGCCCGAACCGACGCAGTGCGTCGATCTGGTCGTCGTCCCCTCCGCCGAGAGACCCCCCGATCGCGAGCGGCGCCTCGATGCTGTACTTCGCGCTCTTGTAGACGACGACGCGCTCGGCCCGGGCGAGGTGCTCCTGCTCGTCGTGGCCGGCCCACGCGCTCTCCTCGAGGATATCGAGGTACTGGCCGAGGGTGACCTCGGTGCGCATCAGGTTGAACTCGGTGCGCGCGCGGGCCGCGCCGGCGCGGTCCTCGAGCGCCCACTCGGCGTCGGCGAAGATCTCGTCCGACCACACGAGGAGCAGGTCGCCGAGCAGGATCGCGGAGGAGCGGCCGAACTCGTCGCCGGAGCCCGCCCAGCCGCCGGCCGAGTGCATCCCGGTGAAGCGCCGGTGCGCCGAGGGCGCACCTCGACGGGTGTCGGAGTTGTCGATGACGTCGTCGTGGACGAGGGCCGCCGCGTGGAACAGCTCGAGGCCGGCGCCGACGCGCGCGACGGGGTCGGAGCCGCTCGGATGGGCCTCGCTGGGGACCGCCGAGACGGCCGTCCAGCCGGCCTCGCAGAAGCGCGCGCGGAACCTCTTGCCCCCGCTGAGAAAGTCCCGCGAAAGGTCGCCGAGGGCGGAGACGTCCTCTCCTATGGAGCGCAGAATTGGCGTGCGCCCGGCGAGGAATTCATCGATTCGGAACTGGACGCGATCGACCAGACGAGTGCTGTTGTTCACCCGACCAGCCTATGCACCGGCGCCTCCTGGCGCCTGTGCCGGGCTCGGTCTACACTGAAGCGCCACCCGCCCGGTCGACCACACCGTGTCGCCAACCTGGCGTCGCTCCCGAGAGGACCGGCGCCGCACCCTTGAAGGGGTCAAGATGCCGCTTTCGGAACACGAGCAACGGCTCCTCGACGAGATGGAGCGCAACCTCTATCAGAACGACGCCGACTTCGTGGCGGCGGTCAGCAAGGGGCGCGGCGGCACCAACTACCGGGCCCTCGTGCTCGGCATCCTCCTCTCCCTCCTCGGTCTCGCGATCCTGGTGACCGGCGTCATCGTCCAGGTCCCGCTCGTCGGCGTCGGCGGCTTCGCCGTCATGCTCGCCGGAGTCGTCGTCGCCATGCGCCCCGCCGTCGGCGGGGTCGAGGAGCCCGGCCTGCCCGGCGCCGCCCGTCCCGCGAAGCCCCGCTCCACCGGAGCGCGGCAGAACTCGTCCTTCATGGACCGTCTGAACGACCGGTGGGACAACAGGGGCGACGGCCGCGGCTGACACCACTCCGCACCACCCACAGGGTCGATCCTCACGGATCGGCCCTTTTTTCATGCCCGGGACCGCCTCCGGAGCGCGACGGCCCTCCACTCCTCTCCACCCGCCCCTCGCCGCGGAATCCCGCGGATGACCGGGGAGAATCGGGCACGCTGCCGCGCGCCGCGGGGTTGTGGGTGGGGTGAAGTGGAGTACTGTGGAGGACACACCATCCGGGCCGGAAGAAGTGGGGGTACGTCCGTGTTCCTCGGCACCTATTCCCCCAAGCTCGACGAGAAGGGCCGCGTGATCCTCCCCGCCAAGTTCCGCGACGAGCTCTCCTCCGGAGTCGTCGTCACGCGCGGGCAGGAGCGGTGCCTCTACGTCTTCAGCCAGAGCGAGTTCGAGACGATGCACGAGAAGATCCGCCAGGCGCCGGTCACCAGCAAGCAGGCCCGCGACTTCCTCCGCGTGTTCCTCTCGGGCGCGAGCGCCGAGACCCCCGACAAGCAGAACCGGGTCACGCTGCCGGCGCCGCTGCGCGCCTACGCGGGCCTGGACCGCGACCTCACCGTCATCGGCGCGGGCAACCGGGCCGAGATCTGGGCGCAGGACGCCTGGGACGCGTACCTGACCGAGCAGGAGTCCGTCTTCTCCGACACCCAGGAGGAGGTGATCCCCGGACTGTTCTAGCTCCTGCCGCGCGACTCCCAGCCACTCGGCGCCCGGACGCACCTTCCCCGGTGTCCGGTCGTGAGATGGATGGGGATCGGGCAGCAGGAACAGGACGGCGGGACCGCCATGGCAGACGACTCCGAGAAGAAGCAGGTGCGCCCGACCGAGGAGCGCCACCTCCCGGTGCTCCTCGAGCGCTGCGTCGAGCTCCTCGCTCCGGCGATCGAGCGCGACGGCGCCGTGCTGGTCGACGCGACCCTGGGCATGGGCGGGCACTCGCTCGCCCTCCTGGAGCGCTTCCCCGGTCTGCACCTCATCGGCCTCGACCGCGATCCCGAGGCGCTCGCGCTGGCGGGGGAGCGGCTGTCGGCCCACTCCTCGCGGATCGACCTCGTGCACGCCGTCTACGACGAGCTGCCCGAGGTGCTCGACGAGCTCGGCATCGACGAGATCGACGGGGCCCTCTTCGACCTCGGCGTGTCCTCGCTGCAGCTCGACGAGACCGAGCGCGGCTTCTCCTACTCCAAGGACGCGCCGCTGGACATGCGGATGGACGCCACGGCGCCGCTCACGGCCGAGACGATCCTGGCGGAGTACGACGAGGGCGCCCTCCGGCGCATCTTCCACGAGTACGGCGAGGAGCGCCTCGCCCAGCGCTACGCGAAGCGCATCGTCGAGGCCCGGCGCGAGGCGCCGATCGTGCGCTCCGGCCGGCTGGTCGAGATCATCCAGGCCGCGACGCCGGTCGCGATCCAGCGCAACGGCCACCCGGCCAAGCGCGTCTTCCAGGCGCTGCGCATCGAGGTCAACCAGGAGCTCTCGGTCCTCGAGCGCGCGATCCCCGCCGCTCTGGACCGCGTGGCCGTCGGCGGCCGGATCGTCGTGGAGGCGTACCAGTCGCTCGAGGACCGCATCGTCAAGCGCGCCCTCCAGGCCGCGTCCTCCTCGACGGCGCCCGCGGGGCTGCCCATGGAGCTGCCCGAGCACCGACCCGAGTTCCGTCTCGTCATCAGGGGCGCCGAACTGGCGTCCGACGAGGAGAAGGCCCGAAACCCCCGAGCAACACCCGTGCGTCTGCGCGCGGCCGAGAGGATCAGGAGGACCGCGTGAGCGCCACCGCCGTCATCGACCCCGTCGTCATCGAGCACACCCGCCCGGCGCGTCCGGGCGAGCCGTCCGAGAGGCCCCGCATCGAGGCGGTCCCGGCCCCCGCGAGCGCGCCGCGTCCGAAGCTCGTCTACGGGATCGTCGCCGTCGCGGGCCTGTTCGCGATCATCGTGGTGCAGCTCCTCGTGAGCGTGGGCCTGTCGCAGGGCGCCTACCAGATCGCGGCGCTGCAGACCGAGCAGAAGACCCTCACCCGCAGCAACGCCGAGAAGCAGGACACGGTCGACGCGCTGAGCTCGCCGCAGAACCTGGCGACCGCCGCGCAGGGTCTGGGCATGGTCGCGAACACGGCTCCCGTGTACCTGCGCCTGTCGGACGGCGCGGTGCTGGGCGACCCTTCTTCCGCGGCCGCCAGCGAGGTCGGCACCGCGGGCGCCGCCGCGCTCGTGCCGAACGCACTGATCCTCCCCGCCGGAGCCGCCGCGGCTCCGGCCGCAGCGAGCGCGTCGTCCGCGGCGGGAGCGGCCTCGGCCGTACCGTTGCAGGGCGAGCTGCCCGCCCCGATCACGCACTGACCGGTCCGGCCTCCGGCCGCTCCGACCAGCACACGACGAACGGCTCCACCCCGCCCGGACGCAGAAGGACACCGCCGCAGTGAGACAGAACCGCTCCAGCCGACGCCGCACCGCCGTCACGTTCCTCGTCATCGCGGCGATCGTGGGCCTGTTCGTCGGCAAGCTCGTCGACATCCAGATCGTCCGGGCGAACGAGCTGACGGACGCCGCCGCCGAGAGCCAGTCGAGCAGCAGCGTGACGTTCGGGACCCGCGGCGCGATCGTGGATCGCGCCGGAGCCGTTCTCGCGGACACGACGACCCGCTACCGGCTGACCACCTCGCCGCGCAACGTCGGCGAGTTCCTCCGCGAGATGCCCGACGGGCAGGAGGTCATGGTCAGCGTCGAGCAGGCCGCCGCCGAGATCGGAGCGATCACCGGCCAGACCGTGGAGCAGGTGACGGGCCTCGTCGACGCCGAGCTCGCGGAGAACGCGAAGGCCAACTACCTCGTGCTGGCCGAGGGCCTGGACCTCGAGGCCTACCAGAAGCTGGTCGCCCTCGACATCCCGTGGCTCTACTACGAGACGCAGCAGGGGCGGACCTATCCCAACGGCGCGGTCGCCGGCAACCTGATCGGCTACGTCGGCGCGGACGGCGCGGCGCAGGAGGGCGTGGAGTACACCGAGAACGCCTGCCTCGCCGGCAGGAACGGCTCCGAGAGCTTCGAGCGCAGCGCCGACTACGTCCGGATCCCGGGCAGCACGGTGGCCGAGACCCCGGCAGTCGACGGCGGGCAGGTGCAGCTGACGATCGACTCCGATCTGCAGTACTACGCGCAGCAGGTGCTGTCGCAGCGCGTGGCCGAGGTCGGCGGCAGCTACGGGATCGTCGTGGTCCAGGAGGTCGAGACCGGCAAGCTGCTGACGGTGGCCGAGACGCCGACCGTCGACCCGAACGACGTCGCCGCCAGCGACCCGGACGATCGCGGATCCCGCGCGTTCCAGAGCCCGTTCGAGCCCGGATCGACGTTCAAGCCCATGACCGCCGCGATGCTGATCGACCAGGGCCTCGCGACGCCGACGACCCACGTCGTGACGCCCGACACGTTCGAGAAGAACGGCGTCTCCTTCAGCGACGACTTCGCGCACACCCCGACGAACTACACCCTCACCGGGATCCTCAAGGACTCGTCGAACGTGGGCATCGCGACCATCGGCTCGAAGCTGTCGGCGCAGCAGCGCTACGACTACCTGCTGAAGTTCGGGCTCGATGCGCCGACCGCGGTCGGGTACCCGGGCGAGTCCGGCGGCCTGCTCAGCGACTACCAGGACTGGGACGGCCAGACCAACTACACGACCATGTTCGGCCAGGGGGTCTCGGCCACGGCGGTCCAGGTCGCCGGCATCTACCAGACCCTCGGGAACGACGGCGTGCGCCTCCCGGCTCAGCTGGTGGAGGGCTGCACGACGGCCGACGGGGACCTCGTCGACGTCCCGGACGCCACGGGCACGCAGGTCGTCTCGGCCGGTGCCGCCCACGACGTGGTCGACATGCTGCAGACCCACTACACCGACGGCTGGCTGGCGGACTACATCCACGTCGACGGCTACAACATCGCGACCAAGACCGGCACCGCGCAGCAGCCGGACGGCAACGGCGGCTACTCGTCGAGCTACACCGTCTCCCTCGCGGGGCTCGCTCCGGCGGAGGACCCGAAGTACGTCGTGACGGTCACCATCGCCGATCCGGTTAAGATGAACACGTCCCAGGCGACCGCCCCCGTCTTCCAGCAGGTCATGACCCAGGTGCTGAAGACCAACCGGGTGGAGCCGTCGACGGTCCCCGCCGTGAACTACCCCACGACGTGGTGATCGCACCACCACGAGAGAAAGAGCGGGCTTTGCACGTCACTCGCCCGCAGTCCTCGCTCCGACCCGAGCATCCGGTCCCGCGGTCGCTGTCGCAGCTGGTGTCCGAGTTCTCCCTCGGCTCCGTGCCGGGGACCGAGGGCGTCGAGGTGAGCGGTGTGACGCTCGACTCGCGTCAGGTCGAGTCGGGGGACCTCTACGTCGGCGTGGCCGGCCGGAGTGCGCACGGCGCCGCGTTCGCCTCCGACGCCGCCGCCTCCGGGGCCGTGGCCGTGCTGACCGATCCCGAGGGGGCGGCCCTCGCGGCCGGGAGCGGACTGCCCCTCCTCGTGACCCCCGACCCGCGCGCCGCCCTCGGCGACGTCGCCTCCTGGATCCACCGCACCCGCGAGGACGTCCCGACCCTCTTCGGCGTCACGGGCACGAACGGCAAGACGAGCGTGGTCTACCTGCTCGACGCCCTCCTGCGCCGCCTGGGAGTGGTGTCCGGACTGAGCTCGACGGCCGAGCGCCGCATCGGCGACGTCGCCGTCCCGAGCTCTCTGACCACCCCGGAGGCGAGCGAGCTGCACGCGCTCCTGGCCAGGATGCGCGAGTCCGCCGTCCGCGCCGTGTCGATCGAGGTCTCCGCCCAGGCGCTCACCCGGCACCGCATCGACGGCGTCGTCTTCGACGTCGTGGGCTTCACGAACCTCAGCCACGACCACCTCGACGACTACTCCGACATGGCCCACTACTTCGAGGCCAAGGCCGATCTCTTCGAGCCCGACCGCGCACGCCGGGGCGTCGTGACCGTCGACAGCACGTGGGGCCGCGAGCTGGCGGAGCGCACGCGCATCCCCGTCACGACCCTCGCGAGCTCGCAGGTGGTCGGAGTCGCCCCCGGCGTGCCGGCGGACTGGACGATGACCGTCGTCGAGGGCACGGCGGAGCGCACGACCTTCCGGCTCGACGGGCCGGAGCACCGCGCGGTCGAGGTGACCGTGCCGCTCATCGGCTGGTACATGGCGGCGAACGCCGCGCTCGCGATCGTGATGCTGGTCGAGTCCGGCTTCGACCTCGGAGCGATCGCGCACGCCCTCGAGGAGGGCAGCCTCGACGTGTACATCCCGGGGCGCGCGGAGCGCGTCTCGGGCGAGCGCGGACCGCGCGTCTACGTCGACTACGGCCACACCCCCGATGCGTTCCAGAACGCGCTCGAGGCGCTGCGGGCGCTCACGCCCGGCCGGCTGATCATGGTGTTCGGGGCCGACGGCGACCGCGACCCGACCAAGCGCGCCGAC
Organism: Rathayibacter rhapontici; assembly: GCF_001995175.1. Taxonomy (GTDB): domain Bacteria; phylum Actinomycetota; class Actinomycetes; order Actinomycetales; family Microbacteriaceae; genus Rathayibacter. Next base: position 8,432 of record NZ_MUKN01000037.1, on the reverse strand, counting down.
ATGGGCGCGATCGCCGCCCGGCTGTCCGATGTCGTCGTCGTCACCGATTTCCACCCCCGCTGGGAGGACCCCGCCGCGATCCGCGACGTCCTCCTCCGCGCGGCGAGGGACGCATCGCCCGACCGGGAGATCCACGAGATCCCCGACCCGCGCGCCGCCGTGCGCGCCGCCGTCGCGCTCGCGCGCGAGGGGGACTCGATCCTCTACGCCGGACCCGGCCACGAGGACTACCAGGAGGTTGCAGGAGTGCACATGCCGTATTCGGCCAGGGACGACGTCCGTCTGGCACTGCGTGAGGCGGGCTGGCTCTAGATGATCGCCCTGACCCTCACCGAGGTCGCCGACGCCGTCTCCGGACGCCTGCACCTCGCCGGACCCTCCTCCACGGCCTCGACGCTCGTCGACGGCGCCACCGAGACCGACTCCCGCGAGATCCGCCCCGGCGGGATCTTCGTCGCCAAGCGCGGCGAGCACACCGACGGGCACCTGTTCGCGCCCGCCGCCGTGCAGAACGGCGCGGCCCTCCTGATCGTGGAGCGCCCGCTCGACCTCGACGTGCCGCAGGTGCTCGTCGACGACTCCGTGCAGGCGCTCGGAGCCCTCGCGACGGAGGTCGTCCGGCGCGTCCGCGCACTCGGCGGCCTGACCGTCGTCGGAGTGACCGGATCCAACGGCAAGACGACGACGAAGAACCTCCTCCGCACGATCCTCGAGCGCGTCGGCGAGACCGTCGCCCCGCGCGGCTCGTTCAACAACGAGGTCGGTGCGCCGATCACGATGCTGCAGGTGTCGGAGTCGACGCGGTTCCTGGTCGCCGAGATGGGCGCCAGCGCCGTCGGCGAGATCCGGCGCCTGGTCCGCATGGCGAAGCCGGACGTCGGGGTCGTCCTCGCGGTCGGTCTCGCGCACGCCGGCGAGTTCGGCGGCATCGAGCGCACCCTCGAAGCGAAGACCGAGATGGTCGCCGATCTCACCGCCGACGACGTCGCGGTGCTCAACTCCGACGACGGACGAGTGGCCACGATGGCCGATCGCACGGCCGCGCGCGTGCTCTGGTTCGGCCGCGGCGAGCGGGCCGACGTGCGCGCCGTCGACGTCGAGCCCTCCGCGGAGGGCACCCGGTTCACGATCGTCGTGCGCGAGGGCGAGGGCCGCGAGGCCGGCCGCGCCGAGCTGCTGCTGCGCGTGCTGGGCGAGCACCACGTCATGAACGCGCTGGCCGCGACCGCCGCCGCCCTCTCGGTCGGCGTCCCGCTGCCGGCGATCGTCGAGGCGCTGTCGACCGTCACGCTCGCCGAGCGCTGGCGGATGCAGGTTCTGGGCGGATCCGACGTCGTGGTCGTCAACGACGCCTACAACGCGAGCCCCGACTCCACCGCCGCGGCGCTGCGCACCCTGGCGCAGATCGCGAGGCCCGGGGGCCGCACGGTCGCGGTCCTGGGCGAGATGAGCGAGCTGGGGGAGTGGGCCGACGAGGAGCACGACCGCATCGGCCTGCACGCCGTCCGCCTCAACCTCTCGCAGATCGTGGTCGTGGGCGCCCGGGCGCGCCGCATCCACATCGCGGCCGAGCGCGAAGGGTCGTGGAGCGGCGAGTCCGTCTTCGTCGACAGCGCGGACGACGCGTACACGTTCCTCGAGGGCTACCTGAGAAGCGGCGACACCGTCCTGGTGAAGTCCTCGAACTCCGCCGGGCTGCGATTCCTCGGCGACCGACTGGGAGAGCGACACCGATGAGAGCACTCCTTCTGGCGGGCGCCTTCTCGGGCGCGTTCACCCTCCTGCTGACGCCCCTGTTCATCCGTCTCTTCCACCGGCTGCAGTGGGGCCAGTTCATCCGCGAGGACGGACCGAAGTCCCACCACGTCAAGCACGGCACCGCCACGATGGGCGGCATCGTCATCATCATCGCGACCGTGGCGGGCTACTTCCTCGGCATGCTGTTCGGCAATCGCGCCGTGGCGCCGTCGGCGCTGCTCGTGCTGTTCATGATGGTGGGCCTGGGCCTCGTCGGCTTCCTCGACGACTTCCTCAAGACCCGCAACCAGCGGAGCCTGGGGCTCGGCGGCTGGGCGAAGATCGCCGGGCAGGTGATCGTCGCGGCCGGCTTCGCGGTGATCGCGATCATGGTCCGCGACCAGAACGGGCTGACCCCCGCGTCGACGTCGATCTCCTTCATCCGGGACCTGCCGTTCGACTTCGCCTCGCTCGGCTGGATCGGCATCGGGCTGTTCGTGCTCTGGATCTGCATCATCGTCACGAGCACCTCGAACGGCGTGAACGTGGCCGACGGACTCGACGGTCTCGCGACGGGCTCCTCGATCCTCGCCATCGGCTCCTACGTCATCATCGGCTTCTGGCAGTCCAACCAGTGGTGCTTCGACGCCCAGCTCAACCCCGAGGTGGCCGACAAGTGCTACACGGTGAGCGATCCGTTCGACCTCGCGATCATCGCGGCGGCCATCTCCGGAGCCCTCGTCGGCTTCCTCTGGTGGAACACCTCCCCGGCGCAGATCTTCATGGGCGACACCGGGTCGCTGGGCCTGGGCGGCGCCCTCGCCGCGCTGGCGATCCTGACCCGCACCGAGCTGCTCGTGATCCTCATCGGCGGCCTCTTCGTGATCGTCACCGGATCGGTGATCGTGCAGCGGATCTACTTCAAGCTGACCCGGGGCAAGCGCATCTTCCTGATGAGCCCGCTCCACCACCACTTCGAGCTCAAGGGGTGGGCCGAGATCACCGTCGTGGTCCGCTTCTGGATCATCGCCGGCATCCTCGTGGCCGCCGGCGTCGGGCTCTTCTACCTCGAATGGCTCTCACTGGCATGACCGACTCCGCACGCGCCGACCGGCTCGACTCCCTCCGCAGCTGGCATTCCGACTGGCGCGGTCTCCGCGTCGCGGTCCTGGGGCTCGGAGTGACGGGCTTCTCCGTCGCCGACACCCTGACCGAGCTCGGTGCGGAGGTCCTCGTGCTCGCCGACCGCGCGGACGAGGAGCGCGAGCGCCTGCTCGAGGTGATCGGCGCCCGCCTCCACCGCGCCGAGAGCCTCGACGCGGTGCCCGAGGAGCTCGTCGCGTTCGATCCGGAGCTCGTGATCGTCTCGCCCGGCTTCCGGCCGACGCATCCGATCCTCGAGTGGACCGGCTCGAGAGGGACCGCCCTGTGGGGCGACGTCGAGCTCGCCTGGCGCGTGCGCGACAAGGTCGTGCGCCCCGACGGCACCCCGGCCGACTGGGTGCTCGTCACCGGGACCAACGGCAAGACCACGACGGTCCAGCTCACCGCGACCATGCTCGTCGCCGGAGGGCTCCGCGCGGCGCCCTGCGGGAACATCGGCGTCCCCGTCCTCGACGCGGTGCGCGATCCGCAGGGCTTCGACGTGCTCGTCGTCGAGCTCTCGAGCTACCAGCTGCACTACCTCGGCGCGATCGAGCCGATCGCGTCCACCTGCCTCAACATCGCCGAGGACCACCTCGACTGGCACGGCTCGTTCGAGGCGTACCGCGACGCGAAGGCCAAGGTCTACACGAACACGCGGGTGGCCTGCGTCTACAACCGGGCCGACGCCGCCACCGAGCAGATGGTGGTCGACGCCGAGGTCGTCGAGGGCGCTCGCGCGATCGGCTTCGGGCTCGGCGTGCCCGGGCCCAGCGACTTCGGCATCGTCGACGGGATCCTCTGCGACCGCGCGTTCCTGGAGGACCGGCACAGCAGCGCGATCGAGATCGCGACGGTCGACGAGCTCGCCGCCCGCCACCTCGCGGCCCCGCACATCGTGCAGAACGTCCTCGCCGCCGCCGCGCTGTCGCGGGCCTGCGGTATCGAGCCGGGCGCGATCCGCCGCGCCCTGGCGGTCTTCGAACTCGACGCGCACCGCATCCAGGTCGTCGCCGAGCGCTCGGGAGTGACCTGGATCGACGACTCGAAGGCCACCAATCCGCACGCCGCCGACGCGTCGCTCCGCGCGTACCCGTCGGTCGTCTGGCTGGTCGGCGGCCTGCTCAAGGGCGTGGACGTCGACGCCCTCGTCGCCGCGCACGTCGAGCGCCTGCGCGGCGCCGTGGTGATCGGAGCCGACCGCGTCGCGGTCCTCGAGGCATTCCGGCGACACGCGCCCGAACTCCCCGTCACCGAGGTGGTCCCGGATGACACTGGGGCGGTGATGCAGACGGCCGTCGAGGCCGCCGCGGTGCTCGCCCTGGCGGGCGACGTCGTCCTGCTCGCACCCGCCGCAGCGTCCATGGACCAGTTCCGCGACTACGCGGCGCGGGGCCGCTCGTTCGCCGCGGCCGTCGAGACGTATCTGGGAGGAGGGGCCGATGACCGCTCCGACGACGGGCCGCTCCCGCACTGAGCCCGGCCGGGGTCAGCAGGGCGCGAAGTCCTCGAGCGGCAGGCCCGCGAAGGAGCGGGGCGGCGCACGCACCGCGCGAGTCGTCCTGACGAAGGTCTTCGCCTCCGAGTCGCCGAACTTCTACCTTCTGTTCGGCACCACGCTGTTCCTGGTGCTGTTCGGGCTGACGATGGTCCTCTCCTCCTCCTCCGTCACGTCGTTCCGGTCGAGCGCCGACTCGTTCGGCGGGTTCCTCCGGCAGGGCATCTTCGCGCTGGCCGGCATCCCGCTGATGCTCCTCGTCTCGCGCATCCCCCTCGCGCTGCTGAAGCGCTCGACGCCGTGGCTGCTCGGCGCCGGCTGCGTCCTGCAGATCCTCGTCCTCGTCTCCCCGCTGGGGTGGTCGGTCGGCGGCAACAGGAACTGGCTGCGACTGGGCGCCTTCACGATGCAGCCCTCCGAGATCCTCAAGCTCGGCCTCGCCCTCTGGCTCGGCCTGCTGCTCGCCCGGCGCTTCCGCGCGGTGACGGAGTGGAAGAGCGCGCTGGTGCCCGTCCTGCTCGTGGCCGGATCGGCGATCGGGCTGGTGCTCGCGGGAGGAGACCTCGGAACGGTCGTGATCATGGCGGGCATCGTGCTCGCCGCGCTGTTCTACGCCGGGATGCCGATGCGGGTGCTCACGCCGCTCGTGCTCATCGGCGCGGCCGGAGCCGTCCTCTTCGCGATCTCGACCGAGAACCGCCGCACGCGCATCTTCTCCTTCCTCGGCGACTGCTCGGGACCCGGGCAGTACGAGACCTCCTGCTGGCAGCCGCTGCACGGCACGTGGGCGATGGCCTCCGGGGGAGTGTTCGGCGTCGGGCTCGGGAACTCCAAGGCGAAGTGGTCGTGGCTCCCCGCGGCCGACAACGACTACATCTTCGCGATCATCGGGGAGGAGCTCGGCCTGATCGGGGCGGTCGTCGTGCTGGCGCTGTTCGTGGTCCTCTCCGTCGCCTTCTTCCGGATCATCCACGCCGCGACCGACCCCTTCGTGCGCGTCACGACGGCGGCCGTCATGGTGTGGCTGATCGGCCAGGCGTTCGTGAACATCGGAGTGGTGCTCGGGGTCCTCCCGGTCCTGGGCGTCCCGCTCCCTCTCATCTCCTCCGGAGGCACCGCCCTGGTCAGCTCGCTGCTCGCCATCGGGGTCGTGCTCTCGTTCTCCCGCAACCAGACGACCGGCATGCCGCACCTCGGTGCGCCCCGCCGCTCCAGGAAGGCCGCTGCGAAGTGACCCGCTACCTGCTCGCCGGCGGCGGTACCGCCGGCCACGTGAATCCGCTGCTCGCGACCGCCGACGAGATCCGAGCGCGCGACTCGGCCGCCGAGGTCCTGGTGCTCGGCACCGCCGAGGGGCTCGAGGCCCGCCTCGTGCCGTTGCGCGGCTACGAGCTGTCCGTGATCCCGAGACTGCCCTTCCCGAGGCGGCCCGACGCCGCGGCCCTGCGCTTCCCCGGTGCCCTCACGGCCGCGATCGGCGGCGTCGTGCGGACGATCCGCGACCGCCGGATCGACGCCGTGGTCGGCTACGGCGGCTACGCGGCGGCTCCCGCCTACCTGGCCGCCCGTCGCGCCGGCGTCCCGTACGTGGTGCACGAGGCGAACGCGCGGCCCGGGCTCGCGAACCGCCTGGGCGCGCGCGGCACGCGGTTCGTCGGCGTCGCGTTCGAGGGCACCCCGCTGCCGCACGCGCGCACCGTCGGCATGCCGCTGCGCCGCGAGATCGCGGAGCTCGACCGCTCCGCCCGGCGCGAGGAGGCGATCGCGGCGCTCGGGCTGGACGCAGGCCGCCGCACCCTGCTCGTGACGGGAGGGTCCCTCGGGGCCAGGAGGATCAACGCGACGGTGCACGCGTCCGCTGCGGAGATCCTCGCGACCGGCGTGCAGATCCTGCACATCACCGGCGACCGCGCCGAGATCCCGGATCCTGGACTCCCCGGCTACCACCTGCTGCCGTACTGCGACCGCATGGACCTCGCCCTGTCGGCCGCCGACGTCGCCGTCTCCCGGGCCGGGGCCGCGACCGTCAGCGAGCTGAGCGCGCTCGGACTGCCCGCGGTCTACGTCCCCTACCCCGTCGGCAACGGCGAGCAGCGGTTCAACGCCCGGGGCGTCGTCGAGGCGGGGGGAGCGCTCCTGGTCGAGGACGCCGCGTTCCTCCCCGACTGGGTGCAGAGCGGTCTCGTCCCGCTGCTGCAGGACGCGGCCCGGCTCGAGGCGATGGGCCGCCGTGCCGCCACGGCCGGCGTCCGCGACGGGTCCCAGCGGCTCGTCGACCTCGTCGACTCGGCTCTCGCAGCAGCCCGATGACACCCCCGGGCGCGGGTCCCCGAGCGCTCCCGCAGCACCGTCTACACTGATCCGGCGCCACGCCGCGGCCTCCTCGCCGCGGTGATCCCTGGCCGCCGAAGACCCGAAAGCGAGACCTCCGTGATCAAGCCCGACCTCGGCATCACCGTCCCCGACGAACTCGGATCGGTGCACTTCATCGGCATCGGCGGATCGGGCATGAGCGGCATCGCGCGCCTGTTCCACCACGCCGGCCACCGGGTCACCGGATCGGACGTGCGCGAGTCGCACCCCATCGAGCAGCTCCGCGAGCTCGGCATCCCGGTCGCCATCGGGCACGACGCGCAGAACCTGGGCGACGCCGAGGCCGTGGTCGTCACCTCCGCCCTCTGGCCGGACAACCCCGAGTACGTCCTCGCGAAGGAGCGGGGCCTGCCCGTCCTGCACCGCTCGCAGGCGCTCGCCTGGCTCGTCCGCGGGCACCGCCTCGTCGCGGTGGCCGGCGCGCACGGCAAGACCACCTCGACCGGCATGATCGTCACCGGCCTGCTGGGCCTCGACGCCGATCCGAGCTTCGTGAACGGCGGCATCATCGAGAGCCTGGGCACCTCCTCCGCGGCCGGGTCGAGCGACCTGTTCGTCGTGGAGGCCGACGAGTCCGACGGCAGCTTCCTGCTCTACGACACGGCCGTGACCCTGATCACCAACGTCGACCCCGACCACCTCGACCACTACGGCTCGCTGCAGGCCTTCGAGGACGCGTTCGTCACGTTCGCCTCGAACGCCGGCGAGCTCGTCGTCATCTCCTCCGACGACCCGGGAGCGGTCGCGGTCTCCGAGAAGCTCGAGGGCAAGCGCGTCCTCACCTTCGGCGAGGCGGAGGGCGCCGACGTGCGGGTCGTCGACCTCGAGCTGGTGGGCCCGGTGGGGTTCACCGTCGAGTTCGAGGGACGCCGCTACTCCGCCCGCCTGCGCATCCCCGGCCGCCACAACGCCGTCAACGCGGCCGGCGCCTTCGCCGTGCTCGTGGGCCTCGGTTTCGATCCCGCCGCCTCGCTCGAGGCCGTGTCGGCCTTCGGAGGGACCGAGCGCCGGTTCGAGCTGCACGGCGCGGTCCGCGGCGTCAGCGTCTACGACGACTACGCCCACCACCCCACCGAGGTCGCGGCCGCGCTGTCGGCCGCACGGACCGTCGTGGGGGAGGGGCGCATCATCGCGGTGCACCAGCCGCACCTCTACAGCAGGACCCGCCTCTTCGCGAAGGAGTTCGCCGAGACGCTCGAGCGCTACGCCGACGAGACGATCGTGCTCGACGTCTACGGAGCCCGCGAGGACCCGGAGCCCGGCGTCACCGGCGCGCTCGTGAGCGGGAAGTTCGCGGACCCGTCGCGCGTGTCCTTCCTCGCCGACTGGCAGGAGGCCGCGGAGCAGACGGCCCGCATCGCACGGGAGGGCGACTTCGTCATCACCCTGGGCTGCGGCGACGTCTACCGCATCATCCCGCAGCTGCTCGAGTCGCTCGGAGCGAGCGAGGACGCCGCGGTCGGTCGATGACCGCTGCGGACCGAAGGGGGCGACGGGAGTGAAGCGGCCGGAGGGGCGCCGCCCGGCCTCGCCCGTGCGCTCCGAGCCCCGCGAGCCGGAGCGCGCGCCGGAGTCCGGCGGCGAGCCGACCGAGCCGATCCGCATCGTCTCCGCGGTGCGTCCGGAGCGGTCGTCGGCTCCGGCGGACGAGCCGTCGACGGAACGCCCGTCGTCCGCGTCC
>NZ_MUKN01000036.1 GCF_001995175.1 Rathayibacter rhapontici | reverse complement strand
AGTGCAGCGGTGGGTCGCGGCGGACGTCCCCATTACCGGACCGCTCGCGACCTGGCGCGGCTCCGAAGGCGACCGCACCACGTGGACCCAATCCACCGTCGCCGCGCAACCGAACGTCGCCGCAATCGAAGGAGCCCAAGCTGTCACATTCGACGGCGGCGACTTCATGGCGTCCACGTTCGTCCCCGGAGCGAGCTTCACCGCCTACTACGTGTTCCGCATCGACAGCATCGGTGCCGTGTCGCGAATCCTGTCGCACCTCGGCGGCATCGTCCTCGCAGTCAACAGCGAAGGCGTCCTCCGAATGGGCGGCTCCAACACCGGAATCTCCGGCGGAACCGTCATCCCGAGCCGCTGGTACGTCTTCGCGATCACCTTCACCGGCACCACCGCGACGATCAACTTCAACGACGCGCTCACCACCTCCACCGCACTCACCCGAGGCGCCAACCCCGGCTACTCCTCACTCGGAGCAGCCCCAGACGGAAGCACACCCCTGTTCGGTGCACTCCGAGACGTCATCTTCTACCCGACCGTGCACAACACCGCCGACCGGGAAAACATGGTCGCCGCACTCCGCTCCTGGTACACCGCCGCCTGACACACGAACGCCCCCTCGCTACTCCTCAGGGAGCGGCGAGGGGGCGTTCTTGTCGTTGACCGACGGACGGGGGCTCCCGCGGTCGTCAAGCTCGCAGATAGGATCGCGCGCATGACCGACGCGCTGCTGCACCAGTTCACTTCCCACATCGCAGGCAAAAACGCGAAGGTGAACATCTACGCCGACCGCATCGAATGGGAGAAGCCGCGCGGACTCTCGGGAGCCAAGCTGACCGCTGGCGTCGTGACCATGGGCATGTCGTTGGCGGCCACCGGCGTCGGCAAGAAGGGGTCCGCGTCCACCGAGATGATCCCCCTCCGCAGCGTCACCTCCGTGACCACCAAGCGCGACGGATTCCTCAACTCCATCGTTTCCGTACTCACCGGCGGCAACAGTATCGACTTCCGCGTCTCACACAAGGAAGCCGAAGAGGTCCGCGGAATCCTCAACCGGCTCCTGCTCGCCCTTTAGACTGGACGCAGGCCTAATGGCCGCAGAGGTCCGGGTTCGAGCCCCGGTCGCCGCAAGGCGAGAGCGCGAGAGGCAGCGCAGCGAAGGCCCCGACTCCAATAGGAGGGCGGGGCCTTTCGTGTTCATGCCCCGTAGAACTCGAACGTACGCGCGCACCCGTCGGAGCAGAACCCGTCACGACGCGCCCGGCGCAGGCCACATGCTGTGCATAGGCGGTGGAAGAACAGGCGACGGTACAGGGCGAACCACATGGCGGGAACGTTAGCACGTGTCTTTACGAATGTCTTTACGCGTGGGACACTTGGGGTATGCACCCTTTCCTCGTGATCAGCCTCAGCATCCTGCATTCTCATGCGCTCTCTGGTTGTTCACGCGCGCGGCGCTCGCGGTGCATCACTGGGCTCAGGTTGCTACAGATAGTGACGGAACCAAGCCAACCGAGGTTTCCGCAGAGATCGAAGCCGCGGTACGGCTGTTCGAAAGCACGGTCGAAGTGGACGCGCGCACCTGTAGCGAATCGAGCTCGTACGCCCGTTGGGATGCGCGTCGAAGGCTCATAGGGGAAATCCGGTTCGAAGCAGGCAAAGACAGGTTCGGACGAGGGGGAGACGCATGAGCAGTCAACAGAGCGTGAGGCGCTTCATGATCCGCCGACCCCCGGGGGACGCTTGGCGAAAGTGGTACCCGTGGGTCGTCTACGACCAGGATCTTCACACCGGGGAATTCTTCGGCGACCACGCGAGCGCCCTCCAACATGTCGCCGGTCGCCTCGCGGCAGAGGAGCGAGCCGGGTGTGACCGATGACCTCTGCGAACATGGACCGTGTGACCAAGACGCCCGTGTCGAACTTCCGCATCCCCCTGGATATCAAGCAGGCGGCGAAAGAGAAGGCTGAGCGCGAAGGCAAGGATCTAACGCGGGTCGTCGTCGACCTGCTCAGGGAGTACGCGAGAGAGGACAAGTCATGACGCTCGAGGAACGCATCGCCGCCATAGAAGCACGGCAACGGCTCTACAGCCAGCACGACCCAAGCTGCGCACTGCGGCCGTGGCATCAGGGCGACCAGCCACCGTCGCTCGCCTCGCGCTGCACCTGCTGGCTGGACCAGAGGGGCGACTGGTGAGAGAAGTCACGCAAGACGACATCGAACGCGCGTTGAAACGAATTCGCGCCGATCTTGGCGTGGACCGATACCAGATGCAGGCCGACACCGATTTCCGTAGCTACGACATCGGTGGCGACGTGGACGTCTTCGTGTCCGCGGAAGAGCTCATCCGATCGGTGCTCTCCTCCCTCGAGTGACCAAGGCGACCCATGCCGTTACGGCGACCTAGCCGGCCAGCAGCTCCCCGTACTGGATGGAATGACCAGCCGCCTCGCAAGCACGCGCCACGGCAGCAAGATCACCGTTGTACACCTCCCGGTTATCCATCCAGCCGATCATGTGCGCCGGCTCGGGAAGGTTGTCGACCACCGTCAAGATGCGCGCCTTCACGTCGCCTGACGCGCTCAACGCAACCTCGTCGTAGATCGCGGGGATGTCTATCTCAAGACCCTTGCTGTTCGCGATCGCAGTACCGACCTCGACCGTCGCATCCGAGAACGCCCCGCATGCAGCAGCGTTCGGGTCAGCCGTCGCTGTGGGCGTGGGCGTCTCGGGTGCAGCGTCCGGGGAGGATGAGCAACCCGCGAGGACGAGAGCGAGCACGAGCCAGGCAGTAGACGCTTCATGGCCATCAGCGGCTCAGGCTGCGGCGACGAGCGTTGAGGCCGACGATGAGGGACCAGACCCCGAGGCCGAGGAGAATGAGACCCGGGAAAGGGCCGCCCCCTTCGCTGCTCCCGAGCCCGTAGATGCCAGCGAAAAATCCCCATGCAATGAGGACCGCGCCGATCACAATGCGCGGGGTACCGGCGATCTTCTTCTCAGACATACGCGCGAGCCTACCGACTGGCGGGTGTCGGCGGTCACCCTCATCATCGGGTCATGGCGCACCACTGGACCCCCATGAGCATGGTCTCGAGATCCGTTCGACCCCGCGAATGGCGCATGGGCGACAAGAGGGAACACCTCGGGTGGATCAGGCTCGTGTACATCGACGGGAAACAGCGGTACGTGTGCGTCACGACAGACGAGATGGTCGTGTGTCAGGGGGAGACGCTGAAGGATGCGGCTGAAACGTTCCTGAAGTGGGCACAAGATGTCGGTAGTCGGCCGCACGATTGACCCATGCCCGACCTCGAGGTGCTCCACTTCGCACGCGACCATCGGGCGTGCGAGCAAACCGACGTCGAGATGCGACGCCTGTTCGGGAGCCCAGCGCGCTACTACCAGCGGCTCGGGCGGGCGATCGACGACCCTGACGTGCTCGAGAGTGACCCGCAGCTCGTGTACCGGCTGCGGAGGATCAGAGACGGACGGCGGGGGAGTCGGGCCGCGAGGACGCTAGAGCGCCTCTAGCTGTAGCGGCGGCTCGATGACGGGCAGAACGTGCCCCATCGCCTCCTCCATCGTGGCGCTCATCTGCCGGTGCGCGTCGGGAAGCAGATGACCGTAGGTGTCGACGGTGGTAGTGATCTTCTCATGCCCCAATCGCGCTTGGACGAACGGCAGTGGAGTCCCGGCGGCGATCTGCCATGACGCCTGGGTATGCCGCAAATCGTGAGGGTTGGGACGCTTCCCCAGCGTGGGCAAGCCAGCCGCAGCGCACCTCTCCGCATCGTTGGCAGCCGCCACCGCTCGATCCCAGATGCGCGTCTTGAAAGACCCATACCAGAGGCGTCCGCCGTTGTTGCGGCCCTGGAACAGGAACTCGTTCCCGGGGCCGTCGAGCGGCAGAGCGGCGATCATCGCGGGCCACAGACTGACGGTGCGCCGCGACTTCGGCGACTTCGGCGGGCCGATGACGTTGCCCTTCTTCCACGCCTTGTCAATGCGGACGGTCGGGGGAGTGGAGTCGAGGGTGACGTCTGAACGCAGAAGCGCGGTAGCTTCTCCCCACCGCGCCCCGGTGCCGGCGAGGAAGTTGACCAGCGGCTTGTAGTACTCGGGCACGAAGTGGAGCAGCGTGGCGAACTCCTGCCGCGACAGGAACGTGGCCTCGTACTTCCGTCCGCGCGTCAGCCGCGCCTTGTGCGCGGGGTTGTCGGCCATCAGCTTGTGTTCGACGGCGGCGCTGAGGATCGCGGACAGCAGCGAGTGGTAGTTCTTCACGGTCTTCGCGCTGATCGGCTGGCCCTTGGTGCGCCCCGACTCCTGCGACTCCTGCCACGCGATCCAGCGGCCCACGTCCGCCTTCGTGATCGCGTCCACGGGCAGCTCGCCCAGCACGGGCAGGAATGACTTCTCCGCGATCGACCGATAGCCGACACGCGTCCCGGGCTGGATGCCGGTGAGGATGCCGGACTCGAGATCCAGGTAGCGGCCGGTCCACTCTCGCAGCGAGGGCGCGTCGAGGTTCGTGTTGCGCGACCGGAGCACAGCCAAAGCCGACTCCGCGCCTACACGGTCAAGCAGCGCACCGAACGATCGTGCCGCCTTCTCCTCGGCGAACGTCTCCTGCTTCATTTTCGGCGGGGTGCCCATGCGGAACTGCACCCGCCATGAGGTGGTGCCGTCGCGGTTCCGGCGCGGGGTGACGCTAGCCATAGAGATCCTGCTTGCTGAACGCGCGCATATCAGCAACGGCCTGTTCGTAGCCCGCCCGGTACGCCTCATCTCGAAGGTCTACGTCCGCCTCGGGCGCGAGCTCGAAGAATGGCACGCCGAGCGCCCTAGCCAGCGCGGCAACGTCTGCCACGGACACGTCCTTCTTGTTGCCGCACTCGATATTCGCGATGACGCTCCGGGTGATCTTCGGCGGCAGCATGTCCGCGAGCTTCTGCGCGGACAGTCCCGCCGCGCGGCGCCTCATTGCGAGTCGGCTGGCTAACGTGTCTTCACTCATTGAGCGCCTCCCAGTCGCTCTTGGCGGTCGTCACGGTGCGCCGCATGATCTTCGGCTCACCCTGGGGAAGCTCGTCGTAAAAGATCGAGCCGGGCTTGAATGCACTGGCCCTGTAGCGGCGTTCGAGGATCATCCACTCCATGTCCACGAGCCTCAGACCCTCAGCGAAAGGCTTCGGGTCGCCCCAGAAGACGGCGTACTCCTCGTGGGTCCGCTCAGTAAGCATTGATCTGCCCCCGGCTGCACTCGAAGCTGTAGCTGTTGCTCGTCTTCCACAAGAGAACCTCCGCGCCGCGGTAAGCGATGTGGCTTCCGGCGTGCCCGACTGGCCCAACGCACGACAGCGATTTAGTCCGCGCACCGCAGTTGCTCGAATCCACGTTCAAATCATGGACGACACCACCGACATCCGCGATTGCGCGCAGGACGGTCCGGGCGAGGTACTCAGCGCTGCACCCAGCATCGTGGGCAAGATCGGAAACGTCCGACTGGCTGGCGACAAGCTCGTCGAGCGGTCTTCTTCTGGTGGTCACTTGCGGCTCCTCTGGTTGGAGTCCGCGGCTTAACTGTCGAGCGGGATGTAGGCACATCGTGTAGGCAAACCGAACACGAGGGGCTTACATCCCGCTCAATCACTGGGGTGAGTAACGGGGCTCGAACCCGCGACCTCCTAGACCACAACCAGGCGCTCTGCCAACTGAGCTATACCCACCAGGACGGTGTTCCGAGAGGGTGTCCCTCCCGAAGCAACTGTACGAGACTACTACATCCGCGAGGCGAACTCGTCCACGACGGCGGCCGACACGGCCTGGACATCGGCGGTCGACGGCCCCGGGGCGGCGACGAAGGCGGCCCTGCGGTAGTAGCGGAGCTCCCGGATGCTCTCGAGGATGTCGGCCAGGGCGCGGTGCCCGCCGTGCTTGGCGGGGGCGTTGAAGTAGATGCGGGGGTACCAGCGCCGCGCGAGCTCCTTGATGGAGGACACGTCGACGTTGCGGTAGTGCAGATGACCGTCGAGGCGGGGCATGAACTTCGCGAGGAAGGCGCGATCGGTGCCGATCGTGTTGCCGGCGAGGGGAGCGTGCTGCTCGCTGGGCACGTGCTTCAGCACGTACTCCAGGACCTGGTACTCGGCCTCGGCGACGCTCACACCCGACGGGATCTCCTCGAGGAGACCCGAGGTCTCATGCATCGTGCGGACGAAGTCGCCCATGTGCTCGAGCGCCGACGCGTCGGGCTTGATCACGATCGACAGGCCCTCGTCGAGGGGCTCGAGATCGAAGTCGGTGACGACGACGGCGATCTCGACGAGCTCGTCGACGGAGAGGTCGAGCCCCGTCATCTCGCAGTCGATCCACACAAGACGGTCGGGGGCGCTACTCATGCCGGGCAGTCTATCCGCGGCCGCCGACACGCCGCGGGCGGCCGGGCCGGCCTCGTACACTCGACTCCCGTGATGACCCTCGTCTGCTGGATGCTGATCGCCAACGCCGTCTGGAACGCGGTGGTCTGGCCGCCCTTCCTCCGTCGCGTGCGGAAGGACCCGCGGGCGCGCGATGCCAACGGTCGCGCGACGACCTTCCTCCGGGTGCACACGATCCTGATCGGGATCTCGCTGCTGCTGGCGGTCGTCTCGCTGATCGTCGGCGTGGTCGGGCTCGTCCAGGGCTGACCGCCTCGCGTCGGCTCCGCGTCGTTCCCGACCCTTCGTCGGAGGCCCGGTACTCTGGGGGACGGACGCCCCCGTAGCTCAGCGGATAGAGCAGGAGCCTTCTAATCTGATGGGTCGGTGTTCGGCGGGACGGGCGACCCTTCGCCGGTCATGAGCCAGTACTTGTCGACCTGGGTCCGCAGGACGATGCGGTTGATCTGCGCGTTGTAGTTGCGCGGCTGCGATCCCGCCTCCCACCCGGACCAGAGGTTCTGAGAGATTCCGCACTCGCGCTCGGCCTCTTTGACGTTCCAGCCCATGCGCCAGCGGACGAGGGCCAGGCGCGCGCCGAGAGACGCGGTGTCGGGGATCCATGCGTGAGCAAGAGTCGTCGTGGTCATGGGGAGACTCTATCCATATCCGCGCAAACCGCGCAACATGCGACGAGTCGTGAAAATCACTGCGCGTAAAGTTTGTATTTCACGACTCGGCGCGTATGGTCCTACCCATGACCGACGCAACCGTGAATATCACGACAAGGAAGCTCGCCGAGGCGATCCCCGTCGATCCCTCCACCGTGCGACGTTGGGTCGAGAAGGGCCTGCTCATCCCGACGGCGGTGACGCCGGGCGGACACTTCCGTTTCGACCTCGCTGAGGCAAAGCGCCAGCTGGGCATGAGCCCGAGCGCGTCCGAGGCGGCGCACACCGCCAGCGGCTCGGCGCTGCAGCCCACTGGACCCGCAGCAAACAGATTAGAAGGCTCCTTCTCTGCCTCTACGGCGCTCGCCGAGAGCGGGGCTGCCTGATGAGCGTCCCCGCTCCCGCGGTACTTCGAGTTGCAGACGGCCAGTTGTGGATCGACGGCTTGTCAGCCGAAGCCGGCAGCCCCGCGAGCTCAGAAGACCTCGCGACCTCCCGAGATCACTCCATCCGATCCGTCAGCGTCGGTGATCTTCGTCTCGATCTGAGTGACGGCACGGTCAAGGACGGCAACGGTGTTAGCCACGGTCTCGACGAGGTCGAGGACCGTCTTATTCGCCTTCGGAATCCAGGCGGTGAGGTTGAACTGGGTGTTGCCGCCCTTGCCGTCGGGCTCCCAAGCGGCGGACATCTTGGCGGTGCCCTCGCGCAGCTTGTCGATCTGGTTACGCAGCTCAGCGACCTCGTTACGCAGCTCTCCCATGAGACTTCCCCTTCGGTTGACGGGCAGGTGCTCGTTACACCGGCTTCCGTCGCTTCGACCGTAGGGGATCCCGCCGACACGGTCACCCGTCTCGGCGAGGGCGCCGAGCCGGCTCCCCCCGCCGGCTCGGCGTCTCCCTAGCTCTTCACTCTCTCGCTGCCCTTCGGGGCGCTCATCGTCGCGCCTCGGCGCGGGAAGGACTCGATCATGTTCGAGCTCGTGCAGTGGTTCGGCGGCATCGTCGCCGTCCTCCTGATGCTCTCCTCTGGTGGTGCGCGATGACGTGGCACATGCCGGCGATCGTCGCTCTCGTCCTGGTTGCCCTCGCCCTGACCGTGGCGAAGGTAGCGGTCGGCTCCTTCGTCTTCGATGGCGTGTCGGTCCTGATCGTCGTGCTGATCGTCCTCGCGGGAGTCGCTGGTCTCCTCTCGCTCGTGAAGCCGGAGGCGGCATCGTGCTGACGCCGTTCGGGGAAAAGCCCGCGCCGACGGTGCGGGAGATGATCGAGCTCGAGGCGTTCTGGCCGGACCGCTCTCGGCGGATGCGCGTCGACGGCGAGCTGCTGACGCACGACGAGGTCATCCGCAACCGGTGGGGTCTCTCGGAGACCCGCTACCGCCAGCTGCTGTTCCACGCTCTCGGGTACCGGATGCAGGAGTGCCTCGACGTGAACGCCGAGGTCACGTACCGGCTGCTCGCGGTCGCGGCGCGGCAGAAGAACGCGCGAGCGACGCGCACGGTCGCGGGGCTGCGCTGATGGCCGCCGAGATGTGCGCCCGTGAGGGCTGCTCGCGCCCGGTGCTCGCCCGCGGCCTCTGCGACTCCGACTACGAGACGGCGCGCAAACGGGGCGATTTCCTGGGTCTGGGGCGGCCGCGTCGTGCGCCCGGCTTCGTCTGCCCGCCGGAGCACCCGCATGGGGCGACGGGCGCGTGCTACAGGAACCACCGCTGCACCTGCGACGGCTGCTATCGGGCACGCTCGGCGGCCGCTCGGCAGTATCGGCTCGACCGGTTCTACGGCCGGCCGCGCAGCCTCGTGGATCCGCGTGGCATGCATCGCCGGATCCAGGCGCTGCACGCCGCGGGCTGGTCGTTCCGGGAGCTCGACCGCCGCATCGGCTTCCCTCGCGGCAAGACCGCGTTCCTGCTGACCGAGAAGTCCGTCATGCCCGCGACCTTCGAGAAGGTCCGCGAGGTGTTCGCGGAGCTCGAGCTGCGCGAGCCGCCGTCGTCGACCGCGCACGAGCGCGGTGCGATCGCCGGCGCCCGGAAGCGAGCGGCCGCTGAGGGCTGGGCTCCGCCGCTGGCCTGGGACGACATCGACGCCGACGACGCGCCCGCGGTCTCGGGCGGGCCGGTCGAGATCGACGAGGTCATCGTGCAGAACCTCGTCGACGGCTACCGCGAACCGGGAGCGAGCTACGCCGAGCGCCGGGAGGCCATCGCGACGCTGAACGGTCGCGGCCTCAGCGACGCCGAGATCGCCGAGCACCTGGGACTAACCCGCGCCGCCGTGAACAAGGTCCGCGAACGGGCTGCCATCTCCGCCGCCGTCGGTGCTGACAGGGAACGGATCGTCGCATGAGTGGGCAAGAGGGCCTCGAGGCGCTCGAGCGTAGGGTCATCGCCGCCATCTATGACGCCTCGGTGAGCCGCGCATCAGTCGAGTTCGACTGGCCCGAGTGCCACAAGCGCGCGTGTCAGGGGCGGCACGGTTCGGTCGAAAGCGCGTTCACGACGATCCAGATCCGCATCGCCGAAGCCGTCCGCTCCGAGCTCCGTTACCGGTCGACCACTCAGCCTGACGTGGCTGAGGACGGCGACTCGCCGGAGATGGCCGCTGCGATGACGCTCGCCACGCTTCTGGGCCGCTACACCTCGGGTACGACCGGCCGCGCGGGAACGTACCTCGGAGCAGCCCGGCTGATGCTCGAGGCGTACCCCGATCTCGTCTCAGTCTTCGCCGCGGCGCCCGGAGAGGTGGCGTCATGACGCGCTCGCCGATCTTCGCCGACGCGCTCGACCGCTGGAAGGAGATGCGCGCCGACTTCGAGCTGTTCCTCGAGAACGCCTACGAGCGCGCTGAGACCGCGTGCAACGGGCGGTTGCTGAACGACCGCGGCCGCCGCGCCGGGGTCGACGCCTACTCGCTCTTCTACGGCACGGCGGTGCGCGCTCGCGCGTATGCCTCGCCCGAGCTGGTCGAGCACTGGGCGAAGTACCCGCGGATGACGGTCGCGGAGTACGAGCGGCAGTGGCCGCTCCCGGAGCGTTCGGAGGAGGCCGCATGACGCCCGCGCACCCGAAGCCCGCGCCGCGCCCGAAGTCGCGGCCGGAGCCGGTCCCGATCGGGGTGCAGCTCGCCGTCGAGGCGCGGTCAGGCGGCATGTGCGAAGGCTGCGGCCTCCACCGTGCAACCGAGAAGCACCACCGCAAGTTCCGCTCGCGCGGCGGCGAGGACACGGTCGAGAACCTCCTCGACCTCTGCGGGTCCGGCAACCACTCCGGATGCCACGGCGCAGCGCACGGAGCCCGGCCGGCGCCGGAGCGCTGCGAGGCGATCGGCTGGGAGGTCCGCACGGACGAGGACCCCCTCGACGTCCCGGTCCCCTACCGCGGCCGGCTCGTCCACCTGACGGCCGACGGCTACACCATCACCCCCGAGCAGTACGAGAAGGAGAGGGCCGCATGAACGCCCCCGAGCTGGCCATGACCTACGCGGTCTGGTGGCCCGAGCACGGCGTGCTCAAGGTTGGCCGCGCGGCGAAGCAGTCGCGCATCCGCCGCTTCGCCGAGGCGGGCGCGCAGGTGCTGATGCTGCTGCGCGGAACCCCGGACCTGTGGGAGGCGGCCGCGCTGGCCGAGCTCGACGCGACCTTCGATCGCGCGTACTCCTCGCGCATCGAGGCCGCCGTGGTGCTGGGGAAGACGGGCGGCTACACGGAGTGCTTCCGCGTGAAGGCCGCGGAGGTGGCGGAGGCGGTGCGCACGATCATCAGAGGGATTCGACGGTATGTCCATGACGAAGCGCCGGATCTTGCATCCGGAACTGTGGCGGCACGAGCTGCTGATCGAGCTGCCGACGGAGGTGTTCACGACGGCGGTCGGTCTGCACATGTACGCGGACGACGAGGGCCGGGAGTCGGCGAATCCGGGCCTGATCCGGTCGGCGCTGTGGCCGAATCGGCCGGCGATCACGGACTCGACGATCGACGAGCACCTTCTGCTCCTCGACGAGATCGGGGTGATCGCGATCTACGCGACGGATCCGCGACGGACGTGCTTCGCGATCGGGGAGACCTGGTGCAAGCAGAACAACCCGACGCCGTCGCGGTTCCCGCCGCCGCCTGCCGGCTCGTTCCGTACGGGCTACGGATCCGATCCGGATTCCGTACCGGTAGAGGAGGGAGGGGGAGAGGAGGGCGAGCAGTGGGTGCCCGCCGAGGGAGCCCCGTCCGGACCCGATCCGGAGGGCATGCCACCGTCCCCGTTCTGCAAGGCGCACCCGTCAGGCACCGAACGACCATGCCGGAACTGCGGGACTGCACGCCTCCGCGCCCGCCGCTGGTACGAGCAGCAGATCTACTCCGAGGAGAGCTGAGCTGATGCACACGGGCTTCACCTACGCGCTCCCCGACGACCAGACCGTCTCGCTGTACCTCCCGCCGGGCATCGTCCCGCCGTCGTACATCCCGGTGCAGCGCCTCGGCCAGGTCGAGCAGGCGCTCCGGATCTCCGACCGGGACCTGACGTGCGAGAACGCGGCCGGCGACAAGCACGGCGCCCGCGGATGCACGGACACCGACTGCCACCGCCGCGAGCTCGGGAAGTGCCAGTGCGGCCGCCACCCGGGCGAGCT
Source organism: Rathayibacter rhapontici (assembly GCF_001995175.1). Lineage (GTDB taxonomy): Bacteria > Actinomycetota > Actinomycetes > Actinomycetales > Microbacteriaceae > Rathayibacter. Next base: position 29,675 of record NZ_MUKN01000036.1, on the reverse strand, counting down.
GCCCTTCCGCCGCGCTGCGGCCCCGACCACGAACAGAGAGACCACGCGATGAAGATCCTGACGGCGCTGCGGCGCCTCATCACTCGGCGAGTCGAGACGCGCACGCTCGTCTCGCTCGACCTCGCCGAGAACTGCGGCCACTGGACCGCCTGGATGGTCGAGATGGACGGCGAGGACGACCGCGACCCGGCGCTCGAGATGTCTGAGGAGCAGTGGGCGCAGCACCACCCCCTCGACGTCTACGACGACCTCGCCCTGTGCGACCTGAGCCAGCAGGGCGAGGTCGTCGAGTACCGCTGCCCCCGGGACGGCGAGTGGCACGACGCCTCGGACCTGCGGACCTGCGAAGAGCTCGCGGCCCGTCGACCGGCGAAGGCGGCGCGCTGATGGCCGGCGAGACGATCATCACCGTCGTCGGCAACCTCACCGCCGACCCCGAGCTGCGGTACACGCAGAGCGGCCTCGCCGTGGCGAACTTCACGATCGCCTCGACGCCGCGCACCTTCGACCGACAGAAGAACGAGTGGGTGGACGGCGAGCCGCTGTTCCTCCGGGCGAGCGTCTGGCGCGAGTTCGCGGAGCACGTCGCCGGCTCGCTGACGAAGGGCGTGCGCGTCATCGCGACGGGCCGCCTCAAGCAGCGCCGCTACGAGACGGAGGGCGGCGAGAAGCGCACGTCGACCGAGCTCGAGATCGACGAGATCGGCCCTTCGCTCCGCTACGCGACCGCACAGGTCACGAAGGCTTCGGGTGGCGGCGCTGGCGGCGGCCGCGGGCAGGTCGGCGGCGGTCAGGGCGCGAGTCAGGGTGGCGGCTTCGGCGGCAACTCGGGCGGCGCTCGCGGTGGCCAGGCCGAGGAGCCGTGGGCGCCGAGCGCTCCCGCTCCGGGCGACGTCTGGTCGACGCCGGGCTCCTACAACGACGAGACGCCGTTCTGATGCGGTGCGCGTGGTGCGGGGAGCCGGCGACCGGGATCGCGATGGAGATAGGTGACACGCAGACGAACCCGTCGTGCGGCGCCCTGCTGCACGGCATCCACTTCCGAGCGGAGGACTCGTGACGAAGCAGCAGGAGCTCGAGACGGCGCTCGCCGCGGAGGCGGCCGACGAGGGGGCCCCCGCTTGCATCCGTGGGTGCGTGCGGCGGGGGACTGAGCACGATGACGTCCCGGAGCTGCTGGGTGCTCGGCATGGCCGCTTCTGCGATCGGTGCTTCTTCGGAACGCAGTCCACGCTCCGCCTGATGCCCGTGCTCGCGGGTCACATCGCGGCGCTGGTGGGGGTGAAGGGCGGCGACGTCGACTCCGAGGTGCGCGGCGGGAAGGAGGCGCCGCTGCCGTTCAACGCGCAGGCCTTCGATGACCTGAACGGCCTGTACGAGTCGGTGGTGCAGTTCGCTGGCCTGTTCGCTGCTCGCCTGCGGGTGCAGCGCCCGGAGGCGGCTCTGCGGGCGTGGCGGACGTCGACGGGCCGGGTGAAGGGCCTGCCGGGGGATGCGTCGTCGTGGCTGGCTCGTCGCGAGGTGGCGGTGATGACGGCCTGGCTCGATCAGCATCTCGAGCGCGTGTTCGTGTCGGCACGGAACGACGAGTACGTCGACGTGATCTCGTACTTCGTCGATGAGGTCCGCGACTTCCGCCGGCTGGCGGCGCGGTGGCCGCTCGAGATGCGCGCGGCGTACTCCCGGCTCCCGCACTCAGACGGGGTGACGTGCTGCTGGCCGCGCCGCATCGCGATCATCCCGGCGCCGGGCGAGGGCGAGTCGAGGCACATCCGGTGCGACGGGTGCGGGCACCTGTGGACGGAGGACGAGTACGCGGCCGCGGTACTCGCCTACGAGGCGGAGTTGCGCGCGCTGGCGCGCCCGTCACGAGTGAAGCGGCACCTGGTCAGCAAGTACACGGAAGAGACGGGGACGGTATGAGCACGAGGAAGCGCACGGCGGAGGAGTGGCCGCGGATGAAGGTCCGCGGGGGCCGGCGGCGGCATGGGCACCGCGACGTCGGGAAGGCGCTCGACGAGATGTCGGCGGCCCTCGTGTGGGTGCAGGAGTGCCTCGGCCTGTTCGTCGACGAGTGGCAGCGGCATGTGATGGGGGCGGTGCTCGCGTTCGAGCGGAGCGCGGAGGAGGCGCAGGCGACGCGCGATCTCGGCGACGAGCTCGGCCTGAGCCCCGCTGTGGTCGCCGACGTGATCACGCGGACCCTGCAGCAGAGCCGGTCGGATCCGACGGACTGGGCGATCGCCCGTGAAGAGCTCTCGGCGCTCGCGAGGTGCGCTCGTGAGGCGCGTGCTGGTGGTCCTCGGCGTGCTCGCGGCCGCCGCGGTGGCGCTGCAGGTGTCGCAGGGCGACCCCGGCGTGCTCCGCTCGGCGTCGGTCCGGGTGGCGAATGCTGCTCTGCGCACGGTGGGGAGGACTCGGTGAGCGGCGTCGAGATCGTCAAGGTGGGCACGGAGTGGTCGCACCTGCACATCTCCGGCCCGGCTGAGCGCGAGGTGCAGGACTGGGATCTCGAGATGGCGATCGATGCGGCGCAGGCGGAGGCCGACGGGCCGGCTCTCGAGGTCGCCGTCGGCGGGTCGATGGTCGGGGCTCCGGTGGTCGACCTGATCGCGTACGGCCGTCTCCTCGCCGCGCATCACCCGGCGGGCTCGGAGGAGCGCGAGCTCCTCGCCGCCCTCGCTGAGGCCCTGGACGTCCGGCGGCCGGAGCGGGTCCTCGTGCAGATGGGCTGCCTGCAGTTGGCGGAGCGGAGAGCCCGGGAGCGGGTCGTCGTGCTCGAGCGCAAGCTCACCGAGGCACTGCGCCTCGTCCCCACCCCCGAACCCACGGCGCTCGCCGCGGGACAGAACACGATCGGAGACGACGATGCCCGAACCCCGTAGCAGCAACATCCCGGGGGTCTGGTTCATCAGGCGCCCGCTCGGCGAGTTCGTGGGGGCGGTCGCCGCGCGACGCGAGCGTGCGCCCTTCATCGATCCCGCTGAGTTGGCAGCCCGGATCACGGCCTACGGGATCACCCCGGCGATGTGCGAGAAGGCGAGAGAGGACGGCGACCTCATCGTCATCCTCGTCCGCGGCCCGCTCCCGTCGACGAGCGCAGAGCTGCAGGACCTGTACCTCGCGAAGTTGGCCGGCTACGCCGCCTGACCGCCGGACCGTGCTCGACCGAACCACCGACCTCACGGCGCTCGCCGCGGGTCAGAACCGATAGGAGATCACCATGACCACCACCGCCCAGCGCATCGACCACGTCCACCCGGGCCTCTCGGAGGCGATCCGCGCCGAGGCCCGCCGGCAGCTGCACTCGGAGGGCACGACGGACGGCCTGCTCGAGCAGCTCCGCACGGATCCGATCTCGACGGCCCGGCCGACGTTCATGCGTCACCTCAGGAAGTTCCTCGCCGAGGTGTCCGCGGAGTTCGCGGCCACTCGTGCTCTGGTGGCGGCCGCGATCGCCGGCTATCCGGAGAGCACGTGGAAGACGCCCATCTGGTCCGAGAACGCGATCGCTCAGGTCGCCGCTCGCGCCGCCGCCCGCGTCGCGAAGTAGGGGGGCCCGCCCGTGCCCACCCGCACCAGCATCACCCGCACCCTCCGACGCGTCCGACCCCGGTCCCGCTCGCGCGTCACCCCACTCGCGAAGGCCGAGCCGGCCGTCGACCTGTTGCACTCGCTCATCGGCCAGGTCGTCCGCGTACGTGGCATCAACCCCGGCCCGAGCTACCTCGCGGGACTCGTCACCGGACCCGAGAAGCCAGTCGACATCACCGGCCGCATCAACGGCGTGCGAGGCGATGGCATCGACCGAGTCGCGGTCGGCTTCGTGATCGGCGGCTTCTACACCTACCGCATCGACACCATCGAGGTCATCGAAGCGCCGGCCGCCGCAGACATCGTCGTCGCCCACACCAACCCGTACCTCGCCCTGTAGGAGCCCACCATGCCCAGAACTCGAAGCCGTGCCGCGTCCGCTGCCGGCGCCACCATCGCTGTCGTCATCATCACTCTCGCCGGGGTGCTCGTGTCGAGCGTCCTCGTCCTCGGGATCGTGTCCGTGTGGCGCCTGATCGCGGGGGTGTGACGTGAGCCCCGGCGTCTCCTACGCGCTCGGCGTCGCCACCATCCCTGCCCTGGCGGTGATCGTCGGGCTCTGCATCGTCATCCGCGAGGCCGCGCAGCCGAGTGGCGTGGCGCGTGGTCATTGCGACTGGTGCCGCGAGCTCGGAATCCGTTCCCGCGATCTCGACGGCAGCCAGTCGAACTTCGTCGACGTGATGCACGAGGCCCGGCACGACCTGATAGCGCGCCTGCACGCACGGCACCGCGACTTGTGGGAAGAGCGCTACCAGACCCGCCCCAGCCTCCGCGGGCCTCGCTGGGAGTCGGCGCGACGCAAGTACGGCCGACCGAACCGATCAACCAGACCCCCGGCGCCTGCCGCCGACCGATAGGAGCACGACATGGAGTCAGGACCGACGAACGTCCGGCACCTGCACACTGAGGCGCCGTCCGCGCCGTCCGCGTCGCCCGAGCCGACCCTCGCCGAGCGGAACGCGGTCGCCTTCCGCGCGGATCCCGTCTTGGCCTTCGGCTACGGCATCGAGTTCGGCCACGGCGACCCCACCCCCGTCCCGAAGCCGACTCGGCGGACGCGGATCCGCCGCCAAGTCCGGGAGGCGCGTGCTCGTCTCCGCGAGGCGTGGTCGATCATCCGTCACGGAGAGGACTACTGGCGATGACCCGAAGCGACGACGACCGCACCGTGTACGGCTACGGCGTCGAGGAGCCCCCCTGCGCCGGCGGCGAGCCGCTGGTCATCCGCGGCCGCGAGAACCGCCTCACGGACACGCAGACCGCCGGCGCGATGCTCCTGATCGGACTGCTCACCGACACGGACGAAGACGACGACGAACACGACCAGACGGCGCTCGCCGCAGACACGAAGGAGGGACACCGTGCCTGATGTCACGCCCCAAGAGCCCGTCGAGCAGGCCGAGATTATCGACGGTCCTGCCGTCGAGATCCAGCACATCAAGTTCGGCACGGTGCGTCGCTGGTTGGTGGTGCATCACGAGGGGAAGGTTCTGATGCTGTGGGGGCCCGAGGGCGAGTTTTCGATGCCCGGCGCCCCGCAGGACGTTGCAGCCGCGTTATTGCGCCACTACGAGTCGCTAGGGGGCCGCATCGATCGGTCGATGCATCCGAGGGACGCCGCCGCCGCTGAAGAGTCGCCGGCTCCCTAAAGGGTCCCGGGGACGCCGCGTCGCACGACGGCCTCGACGACCTCCTGCTTCCACACGTACCCGAGGCCGGACTCTTCTGAGACCCGACCAGCGTAGATACCGATGAACTGGCGCTGGGTGCCGTCGCCTTCTGGATCGACGAAGCCCATGAGCATCCGGTGGCCGGTCGTCGTGTCCTGGACTGGCGTGCCGCCCGCGGGGACGTAGGCGTAGACGGGTGACCCCGAGAGACCCTTCCTGGTGTTGCTATCAACGAGGAAGATCGGCCGGTCGAAGTAGTTGAGTTCCATTTCGGTCGCGATTGTGCCCTGGATCCAGATGGCAGCGGCGGGGGCGCCTCCGGTGAGGCCGAGCGGGTAGCCGACGATGAAGACGGTTCTCGCGACCGAGACGACCAAGCGGAGCTGGGGAGGACCGAGAACGAGTGGATCGATATTGACCGGTGAGAGGAGCAACCCATCGGGGATGGGGATCGGGAAAGCGACGACATCAGCGTCGCCACCGAGCTCAGGGTGTTCGAGCCAGCGCGGCTCGAAATTGTCCAAGAGCAGGTATGTCGCGATCGTCCTCTCGTTCACTCCCTTGCGAAGGAAGGTCACCTGCACCCGGTCGGGTCGTCGACCGCGCGCGTCGAGTACCTCGCCGGTGAACGCATGCCTTCCACGGAGGACGTGCCGGTTGGTGATGAGGTTGTAATGGCCCGCGTGTTCAACCAGGAACCCGGATCCGGTGCCGATTTGCTCGTCCCCCGCCCACAGCGTGAGAGGGAGGGTGGCGGTCGTCAGCGGGTCGACGCGGATAATCTTGACCAAGGGGACCTCTCCATCTAGGCGCGAGCGTTGCGCCTGGCGATCATCCCACCAGGGCGCGGTCGGCGGGAGCGCCTAGATCCTGGCCGCCGTCATCCTGGCCGAGTCGGCTTGACTTTCACTCGATCACGAAATGTGTATGATGGCCACAGGCCGACACGTGTAGGAAGCGAAAGTGTCGAGCGGAAGGCGCCTCCCCGGCAACCGGGTCGAGGCGCCTTCGTCGTTCTCGGGGAGGCGCGCGTGGCTGCTGGGATCCCGGGCCGCACCACAGCAGCGCACCGCAAGAACCGCGCCGACCTCAAGCAGAAGACGCGCGAGCACAACCTGCCGTGCGCGCTGTGCGGGGAGCCGATCGACACGACGCTCGACTGGCGCGACCCGCAGTCCTTCGCGTACGACCACAAGAAGTCGCGCATCGCCTACCCCGAGCTCGCCGACGACCCCGCGAACGGGCAGCCCAGCCACGCACGCTGCAACAAGAACAAGGGTGCCGGCGACCAGCGTCCCGGCCTCGGAGATCCATCGGAGGTCTGGTAGGCATGTCCGCAACGCTCATCACCACGCAGCACGTGCAGCGCGCCAACGCCGTGGCGATCGCTGACCTGCTCGCCAGCATCGCCGGCGTCACCCTCAGCCTCCGCCCTCTCGTGCAGTTCGCCGACCAGCCGATCGAGATCGAGACCTTCGCGAACGGCGGCGCCTTCCTCCACGCGACGCTCGCCATCGAGCTCGACGCCGACCAGCTCGCGAGCATCAAGCAGCTCACCGAGATCGACGAGGACTCCTCTGCACCGTCCCGCCCGCAGCAGCCCGCGTTCGACCACGACCACCGCCCGGTCCAGCACCGCGACGCCAAGCCGCCGTGGTGCCCCGTCTGCAAGCTCACCGCCGAATTCCGCGTCCCGCACGCGCACTTCGACGCCGCCCGCGAGGGTAGGGCCTCGAAAATCTCTGGCTGAATCGCACGACGACTTCCACCGGCAGTGATCTGTCCCCCCCGAGCAGTGCTGTCCCCCCTGTCCCGTGTCCCCCCACCTCTGGGAGGTGGTCTCCATGCCTCTCACCCCTGACGAGAAGCGGCTGCGCGAGCGAGAGAAAAAGGCCAGGCAGCGAGCTAGATCCCGCGAGTCCGGACACGTCGCTCCGGTCACCGACATGCACACGCCTCGCCCTGCGCGAGGGGGGACATCCGGGGGGACACGAGGGGGGACACCTGCTGTCCCCCCTGTCCCGCCTCCGCCGGTCGCGGGGGAGCGCCCTGCCGCGCTCGCCGGGTCCAACGAGGCCGCGGCGATCAAGGCGATCGCGGCGCTCGAGGTGCCCGACGCGATGGGCTTCCTGGCCGATCTCGTCATGACGCTGGCGCGCGACCTCGACGGCGCGGAGAACGTGCCGCAGCGCGCGAACCTCGCGTCTCGCTACGTCGAGATGATGACCAAGCTCGCCGAGGCGTCGAAGACCAAGGAGGTCAGCAAGCTCGACACGCTGCGCACGCAGTTCTGGAACGGAGGTTCACAGAGTGGCGGGAGCAGGAAGCGGGAGGCGTAGCGCGAAGCCGGTCCTCGGGCACGAGGTGCCGCGCGTCTTCACGCCGCCGCGGCGCAAGCTGACCGAGAAGACCTCGGCCGGCTTCGCCGCGATCCGCTTCTCCGAGTGGCTGCACGACGAGGTCGCCGGAACGAAGTTCGAGCCGCTCGTGCCTCCGCTGCTGCCTTGGGAGCGCTGGTTCCTGATCCACGCGCTCGAGCTCAACCCGGACGGCTCCTACCGGTTCAAGCTCGTACTGCTCTGGGTCGCGCGCCAGAACGGGAAGACCTTCGTCGCCGCGCTGATGATCCTCTTCCGCATGTTCATGGACGGCGACGCGCAGGTCATCGGCGTCGCTCAGAAGCTCGCGACCGCGAAGAAGCCGTGGGAGCAGGCGAAGAAGATCATCCGCGCGGTCGCCGAGCTGCGCGCCGAGTACACGCGCGAGTCGAACACGAACGGCGAGCTGTGGTTCGAGCTCGCGGGGGAGCAGCGCTACTGGGTCGACTCCGCGGACAACGGCGGCCGCGGCCTCACCTTCGACTTCGTCTTCGTCGACGAGATCCTCAAGCACAAGACCTTCTCGGCCTGGTCGGCGCTGTCGAAGACCACGAACGCCCGCCGGCGCGCGCAGATCCTCGCTGCAGCGAACACCGGGTACCTCGACGCCGTCGTGCAGCGCCACCTGCACAAGCAGGCGATGGAGGCGATCGAAGCCGGCGACAAGACGACTGCGACCGGCCTGTTCTGGTGGTCCCCTCCGAAGGGTGCGCCGGCAGACGCTCCGGAAACCTGGGCGTACGGGAACCCGTCGCTCGGACACACGATCCACGTCGACAGCCTGGCCGCCTCCTACAGCTACGACCCCGCGTCCGTGTTCCTCGCAGAGGTGATGAACGTCTTCCCCGACGACGCGACCGGGGGGCCCTTCCACGAGGGAACGTGGGCGCGACAGCGTGACCCGCTCTCCAAGCGCGCCGACCCGAAGACTCCGGTGTACCTCTGCGTCGAGGTCTCCCACAACCTCGAGTGGACGCACATCGCCTTCGCTGCAGAGCGCGAGGACGGCGACGCGCACGTCGGCGTGATGAAGTCCCGCCCGGGCACCGACTGGCTCGTGCCGTGGCTGAGCTCGCCCGACCGCAAGTTCCCGATCGGCGGCATCACGCTACAGAGCCGCGGCGCGCCTGCGTCCTCGCTGATCCCCGAACTCGAGGCCGCGGGCTTCGAGCTCACCGAGTGGCAGGGCCCTGACCTCGGCATCGGCACCGGCATGCTCCTCAACGCCGTGCACAACGGCAAAGCGTGGCATCGCGACCAGCCCGTCCTCGACGTCGCTGCAGGCTCGGCCGTGGTGAAGAAGCTCGGCGACGTCTACGTCCCCGACCGCGTCAACTCGCCCGGCGACGCTTCGCCACTCATGGGCGTCATCGGTGCTCACTGGCTCATGCGAGCTCACCCGACCGCCGGCCCATCTGTCTACGAGGAGCGCGGCCTGATCGCGCTCTGACCTGCGAGGAGCACCCCATGGCACACCCCGACCGGCTGATCCGAAACCAGCTGCGCTCGAGCATCGTCGTCACCCTCCTCAGCGAGGAGACGTTCGACGGGGTCCTCGTCGACGCCGACGACACGCATGTGATCCTCGCGAACGCTTTCGCGCTCGTCCCCAACGGCGACCGGGTCCCCGTCGAGGGCCGCCTCTGGCTGCCCCGCCTCGGCATCGCTACATGCAGCAGACGAAGTGACGAGGAGGCCCGAGTGATCATCTCCAACGGCGCCCTCGTCTCCGTGCCCGGGTCGGCCCTCGGCGACCTGACCCCGATGTTCAACCAGGGCAGCTACTACGCCAGCGGCGCCGGCCTCGGCCAGATGACCGCCTTCGGGAAGATCTACAGCGAGCAGCTCTGGGTCGGGATCGTCGTGCGCAAGCTGGCCATGGCGACCGCTCGCAACCCCTTCGACGTGAAGCGCCAGCTCGAAGGCACCGAGCAGGAGCCCGAGGCCGGCAATCTCTCCGCGCTGCTCGCGTCGCCGAACGAGCACATGTCCGGATTCGATCTGTGGGAGTGGACGTCGTCGACGTACGACATCTACGGCGAGGCGTTCTGGCTCAAGCTGCGCGGCACCGACGGACGCGTGCGCGAGCTGCACCCGGTCCACCCGACGAACATCACCGCGCACCGCAACGAGCGCGGCGAGCTGATCTACCGGTACGGGTCCGCGGTGAACGCGTCCGGTCAGCCGATCGAGTGGCCGGCCGCCGACGTCGTCGTGTTCAAGAACTACAACCCCGACAACATCCGGCGCGGCCTCTCGAACCTCGAGGGCCTGCGCATGACGCTCCTCAACGAGGACGCGTCCCGCCGAGCGAACGCCGCCTGGTGGCGCAACGGCGCCCGCCCCTCGCTCGTGCTCAAGCACCCCAAGAACCTTTCCGACGCCGCGGTCACCCGCCTGCGCAAGCAGATCGAGGGCGACCTCTCCGGCGCCGACAACATGGGCCGCGTGCTCGTCGTCGAGGAGGCGATGGAGCCGACCACAGTGCAGCTCTCCGCCGAGGAGATGCAGTACATCGAGGGCCGCAAGCTCAACCGCGAGGAGGTGTGCTCGGCCTACGACGTCCCGCCGCCGGTCGTGCACATCCTCGACAAGGCGACCTTCTCGAACATCACCGAGCAGCTGCGCTCGATGTACCGCGACACCATGGCGCCGCGGTTCGAGAAGTTCGAGTCGGTCGTCGACAGCCAGCTCGTCCCCGACTTCTACCCCGACCGTGACGTCTTCACGAAGTTCAACATGGACGAGGTCCTCCGCGGCGACTTCGAGACGCGCGCCACCGCCGTCACCAGCCTCATCCAGACCGGCGTCGTGAAGCCGTCGGAGGCGCGGCCGATGTTCGGCCTGCCCCGCGCGGGCGACGAGGCCGACCAGCTGTTCGCGAACGCCGCGCTCCTGCCCCTCTCGGCTGTCGCGGCGCAGCAGGCTCGCCAGCCCGGCGGCCAGCAGGTCGCGACGGACGGGACCCTGATCCCCACTCCGGTGCAGCGCGCCATCGAGCACACCCGCGAGGCCCGATCGGCCGCCGGGCGCCGCGGCCGCGTCAAGGCGAAGAAGAACGCGGCGCGCGACAAGCTCGTGACCGAGCACGTCGAGCAGCTCGAGATCTTCTTCGAGACCCAGCGCGACTCGGTCGTCTCGGCGGCCTCGTCGAAGGCGTCCGGCGTCTTCGAGCCGGCCGACTGGGACGAGGCGCTCGCCGAGATTCTCGGCTCGCTGTCCACGGCGACCGCGAAGGTCGCCGGTGGCGCCACCGCCGCGTCTCTCGGCGCGACCTACGACCCGAGCACCGTGCAGGGTTGGATCGACTCCGACGCCACGGACTCCGCGAAGCGCATCAACCGCACGACGGCCGACCAGATCGACGCCGCACTCGACAGCCTCGAGGACGACGACGACCCGGCCGACACGCTCGGCCGGCTCTTCGATGAGGGGCAGACGTCGACACGCGCGACCGAGATCGCGACCTCGCGCGTCGCCAGCGTCATGGGCTTCGCGGCGATCGTCGCCGGGCAGCAGGCGGGGCAGCAGCTCGACAAGCAGGTCACGAAGACCTGGAACACCGAGTCCGGGAACCCCCGCTCGGCTCACGCCGCGATGGACGGCGAGACCGTCGGCATCGACGAGCTGTTCTCGAACGGCATGAACGCACCCGGCGATCCCGCGGGCGGCGCGGACGAGGTCGCCGGCTGCATGTGCGGCATCACCATCAACGTCACCTGAGGAGCCTCATGAACGTCATCCGCAAGGACGCCACGATCACCAACACCGGACCGGACGACGCGTTCCCCGGCGAGTTCGAGGTGATCCTCTCCGCGCCCACCCTCGACCGCGACGGCGACACCCTCCTCCCCGGAGAGTGGAAGCAGCCGCTGCCCGAGCACATCACCTTCGACCAGGACCACGGCATGTCCGTCGCGACCACGGTCGGATCCGGGAAGCCGGAGCTCGACAAGGAGACGGGCAACCTCATCGTGCGCGGCACCTACAGCTCGCTCGCCCGCGCGCAGGAGGTCCGCACCCTCGTCAACGAGCAGCACATCCGCACCACCTCCGTCGCGTTCATGTCGACGAAGGAGGGCAAGGGGCCCGACGCCAAGTCCACCCGCGAGCTGCTCAACGGCGCCTTCGTCGCCGTGCCGTCCAACCGCGAGGCGCTCGTGCTGACGTCGAAGTCGATCGCGGTGAAGGCCGGCGCGCGCAACAGCGCGGCCGACTCCGAGCTCATCCAGGCGATCCTCGACGCCGCTCTCGCGCTCGGCGCCGCCAAGCCAGAGGGCAAGGCTTTCGGGCACCGCGAGACGAAGAGCATCGCAGGCAGCCTCGAGGCGATCCAGGACCGCGCCCGCGCCGCGCTGCGCGCCGCCTACCCCGGCTCGTGGGCATGGCTGCGCGGCACGATCCCGGCCGGCGACGGCGCGGGCGAGCTCGTCTTCGAGTCCGAGGACCGAGACACCTACGAGACCCAGCTCTGGCGACAGAGCTACACCGACGACGGCACGACGATCACCCTCACCGGTGAGCGCACGGCCGCGGGCGTGACGGAAGTCCTCACGCCGGACCCTGAGGAATCAGAGGCGAAAGCATCCCCCGACGGAGAACAGAAGGCCCCCGCCGCCGGCTCGACCGAGCCCGCCGCCGGCGCCTCCTCGGACTCCTCCGGCGATGAAGCCGAGTACCTCGCCACCAAGGCCGCCAGCATCCGCGCGCGGCTCGCACTCGCCACCATCACCACTCCGGAGGAGTAACCCATGACCAAGCTGAAGGACGCCCAGGACAAGGTCCGCGAGCTCTCCCAGAAGGCGCTCGCCGTCGCCGAGAACACCGACGGCACCTACAAGTCGTTCGCGGACCAGAAGGCCGCGCTCGACCCGCTCGAGGCGGACATCAAGAAGTGGACCACCGAGGTCCAGGAGCTCGAGTACATCGACGGCGCCCGCAAGCGCTTCGCCGGTGCCGGCGGCTCGCTCGACGACGCCAGCTCCGAGGACCGCAAGTCCGCGGTCGCCGAGTCGATCGGCCACCAGTTCGTGAACTCCCAGGGCTACAAGAACCTGATGGAGCGCGGGCTCAAGGGCAACTGGTCGACCGACGACGTCGAGGTGAAGGCGCCCCTGCTGCAGGGCACCGCCGGCGCCCCGGCCGGCGGCTACCAGGTCACCAACCAGCCCGCCGTCCAGGCCGGTGTCGTCGAGCAGCGCTTCCGCACGCTCACGATCTCCGACCTGTTCCCGGGCGGCACGACCACCTCGCCGCTGATCCGCTACCTCGTCGAGTCCGTCGTCACCAACGGCGCGGCCGCCGTCGCCGAGGGCGGCGTGAAGCCCGAGTCGGCCCTCGCGTTCACCAAGGTCGACGAGTCCTGCACAAGATCGCGACCTTCCTGCCCATCTCCGACGAGATGCTCGAGGACTGGGCGCAGGCGCGCTCGTACATCGACGCCCGCCTGATCCTGTTCGTCAAGCTCGCCGAGGAGGCGCAGCTGCTCTCCGGCGACGGCACCGGCGCGAACCTCGTCGGCCTGCTCAACCGCCCCGGCCTCGCGACCCCCATCGCCCGCGGTGCGGCGCCGTCGGCCGCGGACGACAACGCGATGGACGCGATCTACCGCCAGATCACGCGCATCCGCACCACGCAGTTCCTCGAGCCCGACGCGGTCGTCATCGACCCGCTCGGCTGGGAGGGCATCGCCCTCTCGAAGAACGCGCAGGGCGCGTACTACTCGCAGGGCCCGTTCGTCACCGAGGCGACCCCCTCGCTCTGGGGCAAGCGCGTCGTCAGCACCCCCGCGATCGCGTCGAACAGCGCGCTCGTCGGCGCCTTCGCGCAGGGCGGCCAGATCTTCCGGAAGGGCGGCATCACCGTCGAGGCGAGCAACTCGCACGCCGACTACTTCCAGAAGAACCTCACCGCGCTCCGCGCCGAGGAGCGCCTCGCCCTCGCGGTCTACCGTCCGGGCGCATTCGGCCTGGTCACCGCCCTCAACGGCTGACCTCGCCACCCACGGGGCGCCGGCCACTCGCCGCGCCCCACCCCTCACACCTCACCGAAGGAGACCACCGTGGCCCTCACCGTCGCCCCCGAAGTCACCGTCCCCAAGAGCACCGGCGCGGCGCCCTTCGACGGCGCTCCCGTCGTCACCGAGCTCCCCGCCGACAACCGCTCGACCGGCGCCGTCGCGCACATCCCCCCGGGAACCACCTCCGTCGCCCACCTCGACCAGCCCGTCGTCGTCGAGCACGACACCGGCGGCCCCGTGACCACCACGGTCTCCTGGCTCTCCGAGGTCGAGACCAAGCCGGTCACCGCGCCCGAGCCCGCCGCCGCGCCGAAGAAGACCAGCCGCCCGAAGGTCGAGACGAAGTAGTGGCCGGCCAGGAGGAGGAAGCGGGCGGGGCACTCTTCGTCCTCCCGGCCGACCTCGTCGCCCGCGGGCAGGGACTGTTCGCCGCCAACGACCCGGACGTGCGCCGCGAGCTCGCCTCCGCCACGAAGAAGATCCGCAACCGCGCCGGCTGGCACATCGCCACCACGCGCGAGGACACGCGCACACTGCGCATCCGCCGCGACGGCACTGCATGGCTGCCCACGCTGCACCTCGTCGAGCTCGTCTCGATCGTCGACAGCGGCGTCTCCATCCCCGTCTCCCGCCTCAGCTACGACGTCGCGCAGGACGACGACGAAACCGTCGACGGGCAGATCCACGGACGCACCTGGTCCACCACTCCGGGCGCGGTCGTGGCCACCTTCCGCCACGGCTTCTCCGCCGTGCCCGCCGACCTCGAGACGCTCTGCCTGCAGATGGCGTCCCGCGCACTCACAGCGCGCACCGGAGTCGTCCGCGAGCAGACGCTCAGCGCCTCCATCGTCAACTCCGCAACCGCCCCCGGCGTCGCGGGCGGCAACGTGATCCTCGAGAACGAGCAAGCCACCGTCGACGCCTATGCGATCGCGAGGTACTGATGCTCCCCAGCTTCGCCCGGATGGTGATCATCCGGAAGCGCTACCCGAAGATCAACGACCAGGGCACCCTCGTCCCCGACTACAGCCAGGCGCCCGACGTGGAAACAATCGCCGGATGCTGGCTTGAGCCGATCACCTCCACCGAAGTCACCGACGACCGTCTCGCTGTGGCCACCGGCTATCAGGTCGTCGCCCCTGCGGCCGCCGACGTCAACGCAGAGGACCGCGTCCAGTACGCCGGCGCCGACTTCGAAGTCGAGGGCGAGCCGATGCGGGTGCCGTCCCCGACCGGAGCGCTGGCGCACACACAGTTCGTGCTCCGGAGGTGGACGCATGGCCAGTAGGGGCAAGTCGCGGCTCGAGTTCCACTCGCCCGCGCTGGCGAAGATCCTCCGCTCCGACGCGGTCGCCGACTGGGTCGATGCCGCTGGCCAGCGCGCAGCGGACGAGCTCGGCGACGGCTTCGAGCCGAAGCGGCTCTACGGTTTCGACCGGGTCTCCACTATCGTCCGCCCGGTCTCGCCCGAGGCCTTCGACGCAGTCCGCGAGGACTCGACCATCCTCGCCTCCGCCCTCGGGGCGGTGCGTCGTGGCTGAGCTGCTCGCCGAGCCCGACCTCGTCGACGGGCTGATCGACTGGCTGCCCGAGAGGCTCGAGCAGAACGGCGCCAAAGCGACGGTGTCCGGCCGCGTCGAGGACGCCCCGCACGTGCGCATCGTCGACACAGGCGGCACCGACACCCGGGACGGGGTCCTCGTCGGCCAGCAGATCACCCTCGAGTGCTTCGGCCGCACCCTGACCGAGTCCAGTCGACTGATGCGTGTCTCTTCGGCCCTGATCCGGTCGCTCGTCGGCGAGGACTACCTCCCCGGCGTCATCGTCTACCGCGTCGGCTCGCTCGGCGGCGGGGCGAACAGCGCGGACCAGGTCACGAAGCGCAACCGCTACACGCGCACCCTCGTCGTCGACACACGCCTCACCGCGCTCTGACGACCCACCCGCTCCGTCCCCGCCGGGGACGGCCTTCGTCGCGCGCGCCGCGGCCACTCCACCACGTCTGAAAGGGGCACTCATGCCTGTCAGCAACCAGAAGGTCTTCGTCGGTGCGCCCGATCAGAAGGCCACCGGAGCGATCCTCTCCGGCCCCGAGCTCGACACCGTCTTCGACGACATCGACGACTTCACCGCGGCCGGCCTCGGCGACTCCGGCTACGTCAACGAGGACGGCGTCACCATCACGCCCTCCGACTCGACCGAGACGATCAAGGACTGGTCCGGCGCCGAGATCCGCCGCATCCTCTCCGAATTCACCGGCGAGATCGCGTGGACCCACCTCGAGCTGAACGCCGAGTCCGCCCGGAACTACTTCGGCGAGGACCACGTCGACATCACCGCCGCGACCGCGAACTCCGGCACGAAGATGCGCGCGTCGCTCGGGAAGAACGAGCTGCCGATCAAGGCCTGGTACTTCAAGGTCAAGGACGGCGACCGCCGGGTGCTCATCGTCGCACCGCGCGCGCAGGTCGTCTCCCGCGGCGAGATCCCCCTCACCGCGACCGGCGCGATCACGCTGCCCGTCACCCTCGCGACCTACCCGGACGCCGACGGCCAGAACATCTACATCTTCACCGACGACGGCGTCTTCTCCGCCTGATCGACCACCGGGCGGGGGCGCCCCAGGAACCCGCCCCCGCCCGGTCCTCACCCGGCTCCTGGACCCACGAGAGGTTCCTGATGATGGAGAAGTTCCACCACACCCTGCCCGACGGCTTCGAGCTCGTCCTGCCCCGCTTCGAGAACGTGTCGATCGGCACCATCCGCAAGACGCGCAAGCTCAGCGGCCTCGACCAGACGTTCACCCTCCTCGAGTCCGTCATGACCGACGAGCAGCTCGAGCATCTCGACGAGCTCGACAAGACCCAGTTCAACGACCTCATGATGGCGTGGAAGGACGGCTCGGACATCGACCTGGGGGAATCTACGGCCTCTTCGACCTCCTGACCGGAGAGCACGCAGAGGCCATTCGCACGGACCTCGTCCTCGCCGGCCTTCACCTGCACGACGTCGCCACCGAGCGGCTGAGCTGGTACGAGCTCCGGCTGCTCATCCGCCGCTGGGAGCAGCGGCCCGAGTCGTCGACGTCGGAGTCCGTGCACGGCATCCGCTGGGACATCTCCGCGCAGCTGCTCGCGATGGTTGCCGACTCGATCGCGCAGGGCAACTGGCAGCGCGCGGGCAAGAAGTCCGCACCTCGGCCCAAGCCCATCCCGCGCCCGTGGGAGAAGAAGCGCACCCAGCAGCTCGGCCGCGACGCGATCCCCGTCGCTGACTTCTCCGGCTGGTGGGACGCGCAGGCCAAGCCGAAGCGCCTGCGAGCACCGCGCGCCCGCGCGACTCCCGAGGTCGCTTCATCTCGCCGACGCGCGCGCAGCGTCCGCGCCGCGTGCAAGACGAGAGGTAGGTCGCCATGCCCGAAGGCAACGAGGTCGTCACTGGCTACATGCGCCTCGTCCCGACGCTCGAGGGCATCCAGGACGAGATCGCGAAGCAGTTCGGTGGGGCCGCCGATGCCGCGCAGGGTGAGGGCGACCGCGCCGGCAGCCGCTTCGGCGGCGGCATGGTCAAGGCCCTCGCCGGTGCAGGCATCGTCACCGGAGTCGTCGGGGCCTTCAAGGGCCTCTACGAGATCGGGTCGACCTTCGACGAGATCACCGACACCATCCGTGTCGGCACGGGCGCGCAGGGCGAGGCGCTCGAGGGGCTGTCCGAGGTCGCGAAGAACGTAGCGACCACCGTCCCCGCGGACTTCGCCGTCGCCGGTCAGACCGTCGCCGACCTCAACACCCGCCTCGGCCTCTCGGGCGACACCCTCGAGACTGTCGCGTCGCAGTACCTCGAGGCCGGCCGCATCCTCGGCCAAGAGGTCGACATCGACGCGACGTCGGCAGCGTTCTCCGCCTTCCGCATCGAGGGCGACGCCGTCACCGGAGCGATGGACTCGCTCTTCCGGGTGTCGCAGGCCACCGGCGTCGGCATGAACGAGCTCGCCACCGGGGTGCAGACCGTGGCGCCCGCGCTGCAGAACCTCGGCTTTGGCTTCGACGAGTCGGTAGCCCTGATGGGAACGCTCGACAAGGCGGGCCTGAACTCGACCGCGATCCTCTCGTCGATGTCGAAGGGCATGATCAACCTCGCGAAGGACGGCGAGGAGCCGCAGGCCGCGTTCGAGCGCGTCACCGGCGAGATCCAGTCGTTCGTCGACGCAGGCGACACCGCCTCCGCGCTGAACCTCGCGTCGGAGATCTTCGGCACGAAGGGCGCGTCGCAGTTCGTCGGCGCGCTGCAGTCCGGCGTCCTCAACATGGACGACCTGATGGCTGCGACCGGCGCCACCGGAGACACGATCCTCGGCGTAGGCGAGGAGACGATGGACTTCGCCGAGCGGTGGCAGGTCACCCTCAACAAGGCGATGGAGGCCTTCGAGCCAATCGCGACCGCGGTCTTCACTGCCCTCGGCGACGGCCTCACCGCCGCCATGCCGATGCTCGACCAGCTCGGCACCTGGGTCGGCGAAAACACCGAGTCCGTGGGCATCATCGCCGGCGTCATCGGCGTCGGCCTCGTCGCGGCGTTCGTCGCCTGGACCGCGTCGATCTGGGCGTCGACGATCGCGCTGCTCGCCAACCCCGTCACCTGGATCGTCATCGGCATCATGGCGCTCATCGCCGCCGTCGTCCTGCTCGTCCTCAACTGGGACACGGTCGTCACGACGATCACCGACATCTGGGGCGGCTTCATCGGCTGGATCACCGACGGGCTGAACACCTTCGGCGCCTGGTGGACCGAGATGTGGGGCGGCTTCGCGAACTGGATCGTCGAGATCTGGACCGGCTTCACGACCTGGATCGGCGAGACCTTCGCGCTGTTCCTGCTCGGCCTGCAGATCATCGGCGGCCTCATCTCCGTTTGGTGGACCGGACTCTGGCAGGGCATCGGGGACTTCGTCGTCGGCGTCTGGACCTGGATCGTCGAGCTCGTCACCGCCTACATCACCGCCGTCCTCACCGTCTTCACGGCCGTCGGCGCGCTGATCGCCGGCGTCTGGAACGGCATGTGGGACGGCATCGTCTCCTACTTCACCGACTCCTGGAACCGCATGGTCGGCATCCTCGGCCTGATCGGCTCCACCTTCGCCACCGTGTTCGGGACCATCGGAGACGTCATCCGCGGCGCCTTCGAGGGCGTCGTCGCGTTCGTCATCGACCTGATCAACGGCATCGTCCGGCCGCTGAACGACCTCATCGACGGCGTCAACGGCGTCACCTCAGTCGTCGGCGACGCGATCGGGATCTCGCTGTCCATCCCGAGCATCCCGATGCTCGCGAAGGGCGGCACGATCACCGGCTCAGGCTCGGTCATCGTCGGCGAGCGGGGCCCCGAGCTGCTCAACCTCCCGCGCGCGCGTCGGTCGACCCCGACATCAGCAACGCGGGCGGCGGCGGCGACAGCTGGACCATCATCACCCGGGACGACGCGAGGTGGTTGCCGAGCTCCTCGCCGAGAAGCTCGCCTATCGCGACAGGAGGCGTCGATGAGAGTCGATCGGACCTTCACCCTGCCCGGCGGCCTGCGGGCTTTCGCAGACGGCCTCGGTCGCCGGCAGGACGGCGATCTGGTCCTCGGCGAGGACGGCATCCGCGGCTGGGACTCCGCCCCGCCCATGCGCCGCGAGTCGATCGACCGGCCCAACTCCCCGGGCGCCTTCCGCGTCCCCGGACACCTCGCGCCCGCACGATCACCCTCTCGGGCAGCGCGCACGCCGAGTCCGCGAAGGACCTCAACGACCTCCGCCGCCGTCTCACGGCGTCCTCGCCGACGGTAGCGAGGACGAGCTCAGCGAGTCCGGTGATTTCGGCAGCTGGTGGGCGCGCGTCTCCCGCGCGACCACGACGTCGAGTGGGACGTCTCCGGCCTCGCTCGCCGAGACGCGACCTGGCAGATCCAGTTCATCGCTGTCGACCCCCGCAAGTACGGCGCCGAGCACACCTTCACCGGAAGCACCTCCGACCCGGCCACGCACGACGGGAACTTCACCGCGACGCCCGTGCTCACGATCACCGGGAACCGGCCCGACGGCTACACGCTCGCCGGGCCCGCCGACCTGCGCCTCGACGTCCTCGAGCCGCTGCTGCCCGGCAGCCCTCACGTGATCGACATGCGCGACGGGTCGCTGCGCGTCAACGGCGAGACCGTCGCCGGCGGCCTCGCCTCCCCGATCACCTGGGGCATCCCGCCCGGCGTCCCTGTCGTGCACGCGGTCACCGAGGGCGCGTACATCGCCGGGACCGTCCTGGACACCGACATCTGAGGAGACGCCCGTGGCCGACTGGACCTACACCCTCCACGAAGCCCGGACCGGCAACCTCCTGGGCGCGATCGACGGGGTCTCGTCGTTCTCGTTCGACCGCGTCGCGAACGACGTCTCGACGGGCTCCGCTTCCATCGTCCTCGAGCCGGGCAACCTCTGGGGGCCGCTGCTCACCCGCACGCACGGCAGCATCCTCGTCAAGGCCCGCGGCGGCCGCGTGCACGCAGCCGGCTACATCGAGAACGACGACGGCTGGCGCCGGAAGTCGCGCACCCTCACCGTGTCCCTCGTCGACGTCCGCGACCAGCTCACCGCCCGCCTCATGTACGCCGCGGACGCCGTCAGCTACCGCGCGGGCGAGGTCGCCTTCACGGGCAAGAACTACTCCGGCGCCGTCCGCGCGATCCTCATCCCGTCTGCCTCCGGCCGCGGCGAGGGCTGGAACCTGCCCCTCGTCTTCCCGCCCGACGGCTCCGGCGACCTCGAGCGCGTCTACCGCTACTGGGACATGGTCAGCCCCGACCGTGCCCTCGCCGAGCTGAGCGACCTGGCCGACGGCCCGGACCTCGACTTCGAGCCCCGCTACCGCGACGACGGCGGCATCGAGTGGGTCGTCCGCGTCGGCGGACCGCAGCTCTCCGGCCCCGACTTCGACATCAACCTCGACGCCCCCGAGAACGCGGCGATGGACTGGGCGTGGAAGGCGAACGGGCAGGACCAGCGCTCCGGCTCGATCGCAGTCGGCAACGGCTCCGAGGTCGACATGCTCGTCGCCTTCGCCAACAACCTCCCCGGCCCGAGCATGGTCATCCGCGACATGGTCGAGTCCTACAAGGAGATCACCGACGCCGGCACCCTCCTCGGCCACGCCTACTCCGACCTGTGGAGCCACCGCGCCCCGACCGAGCAGTGGTCCCTCGACCTCGACGCCGACTACCCGATCGCGCCCGGCGAGACCCTCCTCGACCGCCTGCGCGTTGGCGCCCGCGTCTCCCTCGGGCTCACCGGCGACCCCGTCATCCCCGACGGCTGGCACGACCTCTACTGCATCGGCTACTCGACCGACACGACCACGAAGGTGACCCTGCACCTGCAGCCGCTGAGGGAGCCCGTGTGACCCGCATCGACAACCTCGCCCAGGACCCGCAGCGCCGCGCCAACCAGCGCCTCGACCGCATCGAGCGCGGCACCCAGCTCGGCAACGCTCCATCACCGTCGGCCGCCTCCGCGTCGCCGGCCTCGAAGCGTTCCTCCTCGAGGGCACGGGCCGCGTCACTGGCACCCTCTTCGTCGACGGGCAGGCCGGGCAGAAGGGACGAGTCGACGTCACCGGCGACGTCCGAGCGTTCGGCGGCGGTCGCTTCGTCGTCTCCGCGAGCGGCGACGTCAACCAGTCCGCGCAGCTGATCCACGAGGCCGGAGAGGGACGACTCGTCGCCTTCGGCATTCCGCTCCGGCTGCTCGCCTGGGACAGCAACCTCGTCCTCGCCGAGAACGAGCTCGTCGCGCTGCAGGAGGACGCGAGCATGCGCCTCGCCCCGCACAGCGCGAAGATCGCGACCGGCGACGGCCGGGTCGAGGTCGCGCCCGACCAGATCACCCTCGACCGCGCCGGCTCGGCGATCGCCATCCGCGGCGACGAGGTCCGCGTCGAGCGCGGCGGAGCGCGCGTCACCCTCCGCGACGACGAGATCCGCGTGGAGCGCGGCGACTCCCGCGTCGTCGTCGGCGCATCCGTGGAGGTCCGCAACGCCGGCGGCGCGTACGTCCTCATGGACGGCCCCAACGTACGCCTCAAGCAGAAGACCGGCCCCGGCCTCGAACTGCGCGACGGCGACGCGTACCTCACCGATCTCCCCACCAGCTGATGCCGGTCGCGAACTGGCGGGCGTTCTACGACCCGTCGAACTTCCGCAACCGCTTCCGCGAGCAGGGCCCCTACTACTCGTCCTTCGGGCACCGCGGCCTCGACATCGCCGCCGCGCCCCGACAGGCGATCCCCGTCTGGGCGCCCGGCACCGTCTACGTCATCAGCAGCACCGGCGGCCTCGGCCCCGTCGTCGGCATCCGCATCGACGACTCCGACAAGCGCGCCGCCTGGGCCCACCTCTGGGGCATCACCGTCGCCGTCGGCCAGCACGTCGAGCCCGGCGACGTCGTCGCTACGCCGCCACCTACGGCGACTTCACCGGCTCCGCCTGGTCCGGCTCCCACTCCCACACCACCTACGGCACGAGCGACGGCATCTGGCAGGGCATCACCGACGGGCTGATTGACCCCGACCCCGCCATCCGCGCGGCGCTCGCCGGCGACTGGCCCGACACGGGAGATGGCCCAGACGGCCCGCCCACCGAGAACCCGAACGACCCGGGCGACCCGGGCGGCGGGAACCTGACGATCGGCGCCGACGGCCGCTTCACCCGCAGTGCGAATGGCGCCGGCAACGTCGGCGTCGGCCCCGACGGACGCCTCACCCGAACGGACACCGGCTCCGGCGACCTGCAGGTCGGCCCCGACGGGCGCCTCTTCCGCGCCGCCGCCTGACCCTCGACCAAGGAGATCCGCATGCAGATCATCAAGGCGGCGCGCGGCCGCATGACCAGCCCGTTCGGCGCGAAGAACGTCCCCGGCGCGAACGTGAAGTCTCACGGCGGCACCGACTGGGGCCATGGCAACGCGACGAAGGACGACCTCCGCATCGTCGCTCCCGCCGCCGGGACGGTCACCGTCGCCGGCTGGTTCGGCACCTACGGGAACCGCATCGTCATCGACCACGGCCGCGACGAGAACGGCGACCACTGGGAGACCCTCATCGCTCACCTAGCCGAGTTCCTCGCGGAGGTCGGCGACCAGGTCGAGCAGGCCGAAGAGATCGGCGTCATGGGCAACACGGGCACGAAGTACGTGCACTGCCACCAGGAGCTCCGGAGGAACGGCCGCCAGGTCGACCCCGCCCTCTACCTCGCCGCCACCGGCGGCGGGGCCACTACCGTCACCGCACCGCCTGAGGAGTACGACATGCAGCTGTCCGACATCATCGAGATCGACGACCTCAAGGGGGGCAAGCAGAAGGTCTACATCAGCACCCTGCTCAACCACCTCTTCGTCCACGTCACCGCGGCCGCCGACGCCGCGAAGGTCGCCGCCGCCGGCTCGCGCGACCAGCCGTTCCCCTCGACCGTCATGGTCAATGAGAAGGGCGAGCCGCAGCCCGTGACCATGGGCATCCTCGCCGACCACACCCGCGTCATCCTCGGCGGCGTCGACGCGCGCATCACCGCGCTCACCGCCGCGGTGCAAACGCTCGCTCTCGCGCAGGGCGTCGACCCGCAGGCGCTGACGGACCTGATCGCCGAGAAGGTCGACCAGGCCCTCAAGGACGACTTCGCGGCGATCCCGTCCACGCTCGCGGCGAGCCTGGCGTCCTGAGCTGATGGACCGGAACCCCATCCCGGAGAGCCGCCGTCGGCGCGCGGAGGCGATCATCCGGTGGATCGACATCGTCGCGTACCTGGCCGTGCTGACGGGCGGGATCTACGCGCTCGCCTTCACCCCCGACAGTGTCACCACGGAGCTGCGCGGCTTCGAGTGGCTCATCGGCGTCTGGGCGTCGCTGCTCCTGGTCGGAGGCGGGCTCGGCGCCCTCGGCCGCATCACGCGCTTCTGGGTGCTCGAGGTGCCCGCCGGGCCCGCTGGAATGTTCGGAGTCGCGATCTACGTCGTGATCCTTGGCAGCACCGCGCTCGAGTCCGTCACCGCGGCCGTCGCCACGGTCCTCGTCCTCGCGGCCTTCCTGGGTCTGCTGCGCCGCTACGTCGAACTGCAGATCTTCGGCACGGACCCCAGCCACCAGGACCTCACCGACCGACTGGCCGACGCGCTGCGGAGGCGAACGCAGAACGTCGCACCGCGGCACGAGTAGGGGGCAACGAGTGCTGACCGACGACAACCTCGTCCCTCTCATCGTCGCCATCCTCGGCGCCGGCGGCATCGGAGCGTTCAGCTCCCGCGGCGTCTCCATCTACCTCAAGATCCGCAACGGCATGTCCGCGCGCGAGTCGCACCGCAAGAACGACCTGGTCGCTCAGCGCGACCGCGAGTACCAGCGCGCCGAGATCTCCGACCGCAACCGCCGTCGCATCGAAGAGCACGCCGGACACCTGCGCCGCCTCCTCGCCGAGTTCGGCGCCACCGAGATCCCACCGTGGCCCGCCATCGAGGCCCTGCCCGCCAGCACCACGCCCGCC
Organism: Rathayibacter rhapontici; assembly: GCF_001995175.1. Classification (GTDB taxonomy): domain Bacteria; phylum Actinomycetota; class Actinomycetes; order Actinomycetales; family Microbacteriaceae; genus Rathayibacter. The sequence continues at coordinate 5,451 of NZ_MUKN01000036.1, read as the reverse complement.
ACACCCAAGGAGACCCCGTGATCCAGAAGTACCTCGCCGCGCTGCTGCCCGGCTTCATCCTCATCTTCGGCGCCCTGCAGACCGCGCTCGCCGACGAGCGCATCGACGACGTCGAGGCGGGCCAGCTGCTCGCCCTCGTCGCCGGCGCGATCACCACGTTCGGCGTGCCGCTGCTCAAGGGCCGCTGGGCCGGCGGTCTCAAGACCGGCGCCGCGATCCTGGCGTCCGTCGCGACGCTGATCATCCCCCTCGTGCTCGGCTTCACCTGGCAGTCCCTCGTCATCGCGATCCTCGCCGCGCTCTCCGCGCTCGCCACCGAGATCGGCGTGCAGGTCCGCGAGGACGGGCAGCGGCAGGGACGCCACGAAGCGGAGCCGGTGACCATCAACGTCACCGCCGCGCCCGGCACCTCCGAGTCCGCCCTCGCCGCCGCCGTCGTCCGCTCCCAGAAGGAACGAGACGCCCTCGGCGCTCGCCGCTGACCCACTCCCGCCCCGCGCTCCACCCCAGCCCCCGTCGACCCGGCGGGAGCTTTCGCATGCCCCTACACCCCTCCCGGCGGCTGAGCCTCACGCGCGCCGACACCCCTGACAGGAGACCGCCGTGGCCGCCACCGTTACCACCGTCCCGCCCGCCCCCGCCCTCAACAACACCGACTGGCGCGGGTGGGCAGCTGCTGCCACCACCGCGATCCAGGAACTGCAGGTCGGAGGCATCGCGGAGCAGTCCGTCGGCTTTCTCAACGCCGCGGACCCGAAGTGGAAGCTCACCTCCTTCGACCCCGACGCGGAGACCCCGGTCGCGAACGACGCCACGGCGCTCTACGCCGAGGCGCACCGCACGAAGAAGGCCATCCTCGCGCCGCATCGTTACCTGGTCGCGGAGACCACGGCGGGGTCGAACTTCAACGACAAGAACATGCACGTCATCGGCGTGGGCGGCGGCGGCTTCTTCGGCCAGGGCGGCACGATCGTCCGCCAGATCATCGCGCCCTCGCCCGGCGTCACGGTCTCCGCGTTCAAGGAGGCCGTCGTCGGCGGCGACGGTGTCAACACCGACGGCAAGCACGCCTCGAACTTCATCGACGTCCCCGCCGCCGACATCCCCAAGTTCCGCGCCGACACGGCCTGGCAGATCGTCGCGTCCGGCGCGACCAAGTCGACCACCAGCGACTACCGGTCCGGCTTCTACACCTGGGCTCTGCCCGGGACCGTCGTGCACGACCTGCTCTCGAGCGGCGACACCCCTCTCTCGTCCGGCAAGCCCGTCATGGCGGAGGCCGTGGCGATCCTCGGCGTCACCTACCTCCTCAGCAGCGCGGCGAGCACGCTCGCGGAGAACGACAAGCTCACCGGTGCGACGTCGAAGGCGTCGATGAAGATCGAGAGCTTCGGCGCCGACTACAACGGCTCCACGAACAAGCGGGTCACCACGCGGCAGGTGCTCGGCAGCTTCCAGGTCGGCGAGAACGTCCTCAAGGGCACGACCATCGTCGGGAAGATCGCGGCCGCCGGCCAGGTCATCACGAAGGGCACGACCCTCTACGACTGGTCGAAGATCACCGCGGGCAAGACCATCCGCAAGCTCGGCGGCTCGCAGAAGGGCTACACGCCCTCCGCGCTGTTCCCGGTGGGCGACTACTTCTCGAACCTCGTCTCGCAGCTCGAGGACCTCACGTTCGACACGGTCACCGACCCCAACGGCGTCAACCAGGTCCGCGGAGCAGCGGTCGACATCCGCGGCGCCGTCAACGGCCGCTACGTCGGCAACATCTTCAAGAACGGCTACCGGAACGCGTTCCGCCTCGCATCGCCCTACGGCGGCGTCGTCGCCAACAACCAGGTCCTCGCGCTCCCGAACGACGCCACCGATGAGGACGCGTTCGGCTACGGCGTCGAGGTCGAGGGCACCGGTCAGAACCTCCTCGTCACCGGCAACGTCTTCACGAACGTCCGCCACGGCTTCACGACGAACCCGACCGGGAACAGCCAGTTCCTCTCGGCCGTCGGTGACACGCTGCGCCACGGCACGCAGCGGTTCCTCTTCGTCACCTTCAACAAGACCTTCGACACCTACGCGCCCGGCTTCGACACCCACCACGGCGCCGACAGCATCTACTTCATCGGCAACATCGGCAACGGCGTCATCTCCGGCGGCCAGAAGGACGCCGGCAAGTCGGTGTTCCAGACGCGCTCGACGAACACCTGGTACATCGGCAACAAGAGCATCGGCGGGATCTACGGCTTCACCGACGCGACCGCCGGCTTCACCGTCCCGCAGGGCAACCCGGACCCGAACACGACCGGCTGGGTCCTCAAGCCCGTCCACTCCCGCTCCACCTACATCGGCAACGACGCGTGGGGCTACGAGGAGGTCGGCTACCGGCAGGGCCTCGCGGCGGAGTCCCCGTTCCACTCGGCCGTCTACCACGACAACGGCTTCGACGACGGAGGCCGCTCGGCGACGCGGTACCAGACGGTCGGCATGCGCCTCACCGGCGTCGACACCTGGATCTCGGGCACGCGCACCGGGCGGAACACGCTCGCGATGTTCGACATCGTCCCCGGCGGCTACTGGAAGGACGGCGACCCCGGCCCCAAGCCGAAGGTCCCCGTCACCGCGCACATCGCCTTCATCGGCCCGATGTTCGCGGACTTCTCCCGGAACGAGACCGACAGCACGAAGCTCATCCGGATGACGAGCCACGAGACCGAGGGCGTCATCAACCTCGTCCTCGACGGCAACGTGTCCGTCGCGAAGAAGGCGGGCGTCACGGGCATGCCCGAGGCGTGGGTGACGCACGTGTCCGGCAAGGGAACCATCAAGCACTCGAGCCCGAAGATCACCGTCCTCAACGGGACGGGGGACATCCCGGCGCTCAAGATCAGTGGAGGCACCGTGACCAAGAAGACCCTGCCCTCGACCACGTTCGCCTGATCCGATGGCTGGATTCGGAACCCAGCCGTTCGGAACGTCCCCGTTCGGTGTCGGCGACGGCCAGGCGGTACCCCCGCCCCCGCCGCTGCCGACACCGAACGCTGTGACCGTCTCCGACGTCTCGGCCACAGACGCCCTGATCACCTGGACGGGCGCCACCCCCCTCGGCTTCACGGTCGCCCTCAACGGCGACACCGTCAAGGCGGTCGAGGAGTCGCCTGCGCTGCTGCGCGAGCTCGAGCCGGACACCGTCTACACCCTCGTCCTCGCGACGCTCGAGGCAGAGGCCGGCGACGAGCAGCCTGCAGCGCCCGTCACCTTCCGCACCCTCGCGGCGGACACCGTGCCGCCGGTGGACCCCGAGGACCCGCCGGTCGACCCGCCGGTCGATCCGGAGGACCCGCCGGTCGACCCGGAGGAGCCGACCCCTCCGGACGAGCCGTCGCTCACGCCGTGGAAGCTCGCCGACGACACCGCCCTCGGCGACTCGGCGAACATCAACATCAGCGACGACGCCCCGCTCAAGGACTACGGCCCCGGCGACATCTGGCCCGTCCTCGTCGCCGATGAGCTCGACACGACGGTCAAGAACTGGGCCGACGGCGGATCGATCGCGATCGACGTCGCCATGCGCCTGCTCGGCCAGCCCGACAAGTTCGACCGGGTCCGCGAGTGGGACCACGCGAACGTCGCCGACCGCGACCTGGTCACGGTCGTCGTCGGCGGCAACGACGCGAAGTACTCCATCTCGCAGGCCGGCCAGCGCGGCTTCAAGAACGCGATGTCCGCGATCCCCGCGATCCTCTGGTCCGACCAGAAGATCGGCGCCGGCGTCGAGACCGGCGCGTGGAGCGACAACCCCGAGCAGTTCTCGGACAAGACCCGCATCACCACCGTCAACGGGGCGACGAAGACCTACGTCTTCGAGGGCCGCAACGCGACCCTGATGATGCTCGGTCGCATCGACCAGTCCGGCTGCGACTACACCTGGTCCCTCGACGGCGGCGCCCCCGTGGCGCGGTCGACGAAGTCCCAGGGCGCCCCTGGGTCCAACGGCGGAAAGTACGCGCCCCAGCCGATCCACTTCCAGGATCTCGCTGACGACGGCGAGCACACGGTCACCATCACGCACAAGGGCGCGGCCGGCGACGAGCTCATCTCGGTCGGCATCCTTCGGTGGGCGCCGAGCATCGTCGACCGGCCCATGGTCGTCATGGCGCCGCCGGCGAAGGCCGCGTCGTACCTCCTGTACGACGCACCCCGGCCGACGCACGAGACCATCGAGATGTTCCGCGACCTGCAGGTCGAGGCACTCGACGACTTCGGCGACTACCCGAACCTGGTGCGCGTCGACCCGCGCCTGATGGACGAGCTGTTCCCGCCGAACGTGTTCTCGCTCCGCATCGGCGACGGCCTGCACCCCAACAAGGCCGGCCACGCCGCGATCGCGAAGATCATGCTGCGCACCCTCGCGGCGATCCGCCCGGTCACCTCGGAGCCCGAACCTCCGACCGATCCGACGGACCCGACAGACCCCACGGACCCGACAGATCCCACGGATCCCACCGATCCAGAGAATCCGACGGATCCGACGGACCCGACGGACCCGACGGACCCGACCGACCCAGAAGATCCCGACGAACCGGAGGAACCCGCCATGGCGCTCGCGACCGTCTACGGCACCGTCACCGACTGCGGCCTGCGCCCCCTCGCTAACCGGCAGCTCCGCCTCCGGTTCACGCTCTCGGGGCCCGCCACCGAGGACGATCGTCTCCTCATCACTGAGCCGATCGAGATCATCCCCGACCTCTACGGAGCCTTCCGGCTGGACCTGTGGGAGACAACGTTCCTCGCACCAGCGACTTGGTACGACGTGGAAGCCGTGTGGAGCGCGGCGGGCCGCGCACCGATCATCAAGCGGATCCCGGCCAAGCTACGCGTCCCGCTCGGTGGCGGACCGATCGGCAAGCTCCTCGTCCAGCCCGCACCTCCCGGGGCGGTCGGATGGGGATTCGGCCCGCCTGACCGGGACTACCTCGTCTACCTCGACATCTCCGGCGAGAAAGCTCGCGTCCACGTACTTGAGAGGGCAACCACCACATGACGAACATGGCCTACATCGGCGACCTGCAGCCCGTCACCGACGGCACCATGGCAGCCAACATCCGGCAGCCCGGCTCGGAGACCCAACAGGCGATCAACGAACGGATCGAGCCCGTCGCGGTCGAGAGCGTCGTCAACTCGCCTCAGGTGCTCGAGGCCGCCAGCGAGGCCGCAGCTGAGCTGATCATGTCGAACACCGAGATCGTCATGAAGAGCGACGTCGGGGCACCCAGCTTCTCCTTCCAGCTGCCGGAAAAGTACCGGGTCGGTTACTGGAACCGGGTGCGGCAGCTCATCGCCGGGTGGACTGCCGACAACTACTTCGAGGTCCTCAAGGGCATCAGCATCGGCGGCCGGGCGAAGGTCCAGCCGTGGCACGCTGGGGCGTTCGCGATCCGCGGGAAGAACGGC
>NZ_MUKN01000035.1 GCF_001995175.1 Rathayibacter rhapontici | reverse complement strand
CCGGGTTGGTGACGGCGCTTTCGAGCCGCATCTGGGCGGACGCCGGCGAGGATGCGCCCAGCGTTCCACCGACGCAGACAAGTGCGATGATAAATGCCGCTTTGGCTTTGATGCGTCGGAAAGTCACGACAAACATATGCTCCTCTTAACGGTTGTTAAGGAGGCTATATACGCTATTCAAGCTATGGCTCATGCCTTTGACCCCCATTGGCGAGGGGCGACGGGGAGACATCCTCAGGAAGCTCTCGAGGCGGGCCGTCGGCCCCACAGCGCATCCACCCGGCCTGCGATCCTGGCCGCTGCAACCGTCGCGGTACTCGCGCAGACGAGGCGCCTCATGCAAGGGCCGGGGTCCGCGTTGACTTGAGGAGGTGCTCCGCACCTGATCGGAGCTTCGACCTCGCGATCGCGTTTCGCCGCTCCACGCGCAGACAGCCGCAAGTTCGTCGGAACTCAAGGTCGCGGCGTCGCACGACGCGTGGACCCGCTCCACGTCAGTGGCCACCCTCGTCAGACGAGCAGCAGGCGATACGTCTTCTGTGCTCGCGAGGACTTCAGCCGTCATGGACACCATGTGGGGCTTGGTCCGAGGACGGATTGAAGTCGCGGCTGTGGTGCTTCCGTCCAGACGTCCACTGAGCGATCACCACGCGATTCCGGATGAGAAATTCACTCCGCAAGCCGCCCGTGCAGCGGGCCAGCGCCACCACCGTACGTCAGCACGGGTAGGCGGCTCTTGGTCCGCTACCATCGACCCCGTTGCTCTACGTTCGGCGTCCTGCCGGGGCGAAAAGCATCGCCGACTGATCTGTCCGCCTTTGCCGGGAGCGGGCGAGGAGAACGGTCTCAAGTGGGTGCTCCTCTGGCACGGCTCGTTCGCATTTCAGCACAGCTTCCTCCTGACGAATCCAAGGAGATATCTCAATGATCGGTTCACTTCGCGAAATCTTTGATCGTCTGACGGTGCAACAACGGGAACGTCTACGCCAAGCGGGACGAGAAGAGGACTGGCCGCAAGTAAGCCTGCAACTCGCGACCAAGGTCGGGCCGATGGCGGCACGCGGGGTCTCGTTGAAGGTTCGCCTCAAGGAGGTAGCCGGGGTTCCACTCATCGGCCGAGGAGTGCGCCTCGAGAACCCCCAATTCATACGGGCGGGGCATGGTCTCATAATTGAGGACTATGCGGAGGTTCAGGGTCTTTCGATACGAGGCTTGGAAATCGGCAACGATGTTTCGATTGGCTCGTTTGCGCAAATCAGGCCTAGCAGCTACTATTCGCGAGAGATCGGGGTCGGACTCACGATCGGCGACAGCTCGAGCATCGGGCCGCACTGCTATATCGGCTGTTCGGGCGGGATCGATATAGGTTCCGAGGTGATGCTCGGACCCGGCGTGCGGCTCTTCTCGGAAAATCACAACTTCGGCGATAGCGGTTCCGTCAAAGGACAGGGAGTGACATGGTCTCCCATCCTAATCGGTGATGGTGCTTGGATAGCTAGTGGAGTCACGATTCTCGCGGGAGTAACCATCGGCCCCGGAGCTGTCGTGGCGGCCGGATCTGTCGTGACAAGGGACGTCGCGGCGCACACAGTCGTCGCTGGCGTACCGGCGCGACAAGTCAAAGGTACGAAGAAGTGATTCGGGTACTCATTCTGCATCCCTCTGATGAGCTGTATGGGGCGGATCGGGTTCTACTCGAATCCCTCGCCGCGCTCCCGAAAGGCTCCCGTATCGAAGTGTGGTTGCCATGTGACGTCGACTATCCGGAAAGAGCCCTGACGCACGAGCTCGAACGACGTGGACATTATGTGCGCAGAATGGATCTGCCTGTTCTGCGCAGAGCAAATCTCCGCTTGGTGAATGCCCCCAAACTGCTTCGCCAATTCTGGGCGACGCGCAATGCGATTCGGAATCACCAGCCTGATCTCGTTTATGTGAATACTGCTGCACTTGCACCAGCGCTTGTTGCTGTTCCTCTGCGGAAAGTCCCAAAAGTACTGCACCTGCATGAGTACGCGACGGGAGTCGAGTCCTTTCTTCTTTCGTTGATGTACCTTTTTGCACATCGTATAGTCGTTGTGAGCGACGCTGTTCTGAAGACTCTTCCGCGCCGAGCCAGAGCGCGAGCGGTTGTGATTCGCAACGGATTTGAGTTGCCTCCACCAGTGGCTAAGGACAGTCATAGCGGCCAGATGGTGTTTGTGCTCGCGAGTCGCTGGAACGCCTGGAAGGGGCACGAGGTCCTTCTGCGGTCTTGGGCACAGACGCAGCGAGAAGACGCACGGCTACTGGTGCTCGGCGGCCCACCCTCCAGTGGGGAGACTATTGATGTCCTTGGGTTGATCGATGACCTTGGGATCACCTCGTCGGTCGAAGTTATCGGGGAAACGCGGGACGTGCGCTCCATAATTGATGGCGCGGACGTAATTCTTGTTCCGAGCATCAAGCCCGATCCCTTCCCGACCATTGCCCTCGAGGCAAGTGGCGCCGGGCGCGCTGCGATAGTGAGCGATACTGGCGGTTTGTCGGAAATTGTCGTCGACGGGATCTCCGGCGTGACAGTCCCACCCGGCAATGTCCCAGCTTGGACTCTTGCAATCGATTCGATCACAAAGGAGCAAGCTGCCGAGATGGGCGCTAACGCACGCTCAAGGTACGAGAAAGAGTTCACGCGCGAAATATTCACGTCGCGCATGCGCGACCTCTTTAGCTCCGTGCTCAACGCCGTGAGGAAAACCAGTGACCCTTGGGAATACGACCACCCGATTGAACGCAACGGCGTCATCGATCACGGGGTTCGATGCTACGAAGTGGAGCCTTCAATTGCGTGAATCAGTTCGCGCCGGAGATGTTTCCGTGCTGCAATTTCACTTTCGAGAGGGACGAGCGCGCGCCTTCAGCCGCGATTTAGCCCCGTCCGACGGTGATCACGCGCCAACGGAGTTAGCATCAAATCTTGCTCTTACCCCCAAAGGGGGAGGGGAACGGCGCATGTCCTTCTGCCTCGCTGCTCCGCGGGAGTTCTGCCGCTAATCAGCGGAGGACGATTCGCGCGTCTGAGGCAGGCGAATGCTACTATAGCTGTCATGATCATCGCAGCAGTCGCAACCGTCGGTGCGATTCTGATGCTTCTGACCCTTTCGCGACCATGGCTCGGGGTCGCCGCTCTCGTCGTTTTAGTGCCCTTCAACAGCATCATCTCCTCGTCTTTGGCGGCCGGGCGGGATGCAACTTTGTTTGGAGCCATCAAGGACGTCATTGTCGTTCTACTTGTGTTGGTGACGATTCTTTCTGCCAAGCGCCTTCGCCGAGTTAATGGCTGGCTCGCGCTGGTGATTGCCAGTATCGTGCTTCTGGCAATCGGGTCGAGTTTGCAATCCGACCCGTTTCAGGGAATCTACGGCCTGCGGAACAACTATCTGCCGCTGATCCTCGTGGTCGTCGTGCCAGCGGTCCTCGACGCCGACTCCATGCGTCGGGTCGGAAAGGTCATGGTTCTTGCGGGCCAAGCGGTCGCTCTAGTTGCAATCTACACGTCATCGTTGGGTGTCCAATGGTTGTACGACCTGGAAATTCTGCCCGTGCCGGAGGGCCAGAGCTTCCCAGCTTCATTCTTCGTGCAGGGCGCGACTGAGCCCAGAGCCTTCAGCCCGGCCCCGGGGCCCAATGAGCTCGGGCTGTATCTCGTCATATTGTTCTGCGTCATCATAACTCGATCGGAGTGGCGAGTTACCAGCCGAGGGCTCCTACTGGTGCTACCCTTGATTGCGTTATGGCTGACTCAGTCTCGTTCGGCGATGCTCGGACTCGCAGCGGCTATTGCGGTTCTCGTTACTATCCGGGCTCGGACCAGCAAAGCGACTTATAGCCAATTGCTGGTTCCGGTGTTCGCAGCGGGTGGATTGGCCGCTTGCTTCCTATTCCTGGAGTACATCGGCGGGGCCGAAGTCGATCTCTCGACGTCAGGCCACATAGTGAGTCTCGCCGACTCGTTACCGCAGATGTTCGGCCACCCGATCGGTTATGGTGTGGGCCAGGTTGGGCCGAGGGCTTATCTATTCACTAATGACCCGATTTTGGTCGAGAGTTTCCTTCTGCTGATTGGGCTGGAGGCGGGTCCGTTCGTTTTGCTGCTGTATTTTGTTCTGCTCTTCAGTCTCGTCGTGCTTTCGCTCCGAGGCAGGACAATGGGGATCGCGTTGATTGCGGTTGCCATAGCGAGCTCCATTCCGAGCCAGTTGGTGCTCCCGTCTCTTCAAGACGGGTCGACAAGCTATACGCTGTGGATTGCGGTGGGTCTTGGACTCGCTGCCCTGCGTGAGGAACGCGCCGGGCTGGGAAATGCAACGGAGAAGGAAGATCATGGGAATCGCTCGAAGTATCTCGGTCATCGTCGTTACGTACAACAGCGCAGAGCACATCGTCCCCTGCATCGGGCCGTTGGTGGATATCCCGGACTTTGAAGTGATCGTCGTCGACAATCTTTCGAGTGACAACTCAACGAGTATAGCGAGAGGGCTCACTAATGTAGTCGTAATCGCAAACAGCGAGAATGTAGGCTTCGCGAAAGCGGTTAATCAGGCGGCCACTCGCGCAACGGGGGACGTCATCATTCTGCTTAATCCTGATTGTCGAGTTGCGGCGGCCGATCTTCGTGCTCTTGCGGACCAGGTGCGGAACAATAGTGAAATCGGGGTCGTGGCACCCACGATCACGCATCCGGATGGCCGCTTAGAAGTCCGGTCGGCAGGCTACGAACCCAACTTGGCGCACATGACGGTCCACGCACTCGGTCTTGGGCGCAGGCGCATCGCGGGACACCTGTTCCGAGGATTCAACCTCTACGCGGCCGGGGAGACCGCTCCGATGACGCGAGTGGACTGGGTTTCGGGGGCGTGCTTCGCAATCCGCACCGACCTTTGGTGGACGATTGGGGGACTTTCCGAACGCTGGTTCATGTACGCGGAAGATATCGATCTGTGCCGACGTGTGCGAGAGGGAGGGCTCTTGGTTGTCCAGGACTCGACTACGTTGGCAACGCACGAGGTGGGGGCGTCCAGCGAAGTTGCCACCGGGCCCGTATTCACGATGTGGATCGAAAGCCTCGCCGATTACTATCGTGAGGTCTACAACCCCTCGGCGACGAAATTCTGGGCGTGGCGATTGATTGTCGCCAGCGGGTTGGGACTCCGGGCTCTGCGATTCGCCGTTCTCGGGCGGAAAGACAGAGTTCGTGCAGCGATCTGGCTGCGCGAAAGCGAAAAATTCCGAGCTTACGCGCGTGCGGTCCTCGCGCCCAGGTTCTCCGCGGAATGATCGCTCTGCGCTGCTTTCCTGTCAGGTGCTCGCGTCAATCTGAACGGATGGCCACGTGCCTCCAGAATCGGCAAGAGTAGCCTGATCGTACGCGGGGAGGGGCGAGAGAGTTTGGTGGGTTTTGCCGGTATGTGTAGATCCTGGGCCTAGAAACCGCAGCAGTGGATTTCCGGGCCGCGCACAGGTGCGATGGTGCATATCGGTAATGGCGAGTAGCCGATTCCTGTGCGCTTTATAGATCAGCGTCGTGCGACTAGGTTGCTGAGTGCGTCTTCGTAGCGAGTGCAAACCAACTGCCACGAGTACTCGGAGATAGCGCGTTCTTGCGCTCGCGCGGCGAGGCGGTTCTGAAGCTCGGTGTCAGTGAGAAGCGACTCGATTGTCTCAGCGATGGCGGAAGATTGCGGTTCAGTGAAGAGTGCGGAGTCAGCGAGGACTTCTCGGTTATAGATCGTGTCTCGCGCGACGATTGGGGCGCCGCACGCCATCGCTTGGACCAGTGCAGGGTTCGTGCCTCCTACGCTGTGGCCGTGGAAATAGACGCCAGCGTGCTGCCACAAGGAAAGGAGTCTGGCATCGTCGCTGACATGGCCAAGCCAGTGGACGCGGGGGGATGACCGCTGTAGTGCTTCTGCAGCTTCGTCGAGTTCACCGCCATAGCCAGTGGAGCCCACGATAACAACGTCATGGTTCACGCTTAGGTGTGCTGCTGCTTCTAGGAACTCTGCGATCGAGTTCTCAGGGACAAACCGGGCTACGATCAGCACGTAGCGTCGGTGGGTAAGTCCTTCTTCCAGCGGCAACGGCGCGGGCACCTCGCCGCCGTATGGGACAAAAACGCCGTCCCGGCCGAAATCAGTTTTCCAGCGAGCAGCAATCGCCTCTGCGTCGTAGAGGAGTTCCGTCCCCCAGAGTGCTGTCATCTTAGCGCCGGCGCGGAACATGGCCTTTGCCGCCCGGCCCCATTTCGCTCGGTCCCACTCGATGCCGTCGACGTTGACGAGCGTTGGGACTCCACGTGCCTTAAGCATGGGCAACCAGAAGCCGTTGGCAACGTTCATCACGAGGCGACGTCCGGCTTCTTCCAGACTGAATCGGCGGTTGCCGTCAGTCCGTAGGTCAGGGTGCTGAGCGACTTCGATTCGATACCCCGCGTGACCTTGCTGTGCACGCGGAGGTCTCGTGCAGGGTCGTCCGGCTTGGTAGAACCCTCGCGTCCGTAAACAGTCACATCCCAACCGTTCTCGGCAAGGTAGGGAGCGAGACGCCGAACAGCTGTCTCAAATCCGCCGTAGTAGCTCGGGTATCCGCGAGTCCCGATGATGGCGACTGACTTGCTCACGCTGTTCCTTCCGCGTCCCTGCTTCAGGCGGGGGTCCGTTGGTGTGACTGTATTGGTCCTGCGTAAACCGGGCGATGTTGCTGGGCCTTCTGCGATGCTAGGCGGTCTGAGCCGCGTACTTCGCCTCCGTCGCAGCCTTCTGCGGACGCCACCAGGGCTCGTTTTCGCGGTACCACCTCACGGTCGCGGCGAGGCCGGACTCGAAGTCGGTGTAGCGGGGCTCCCAACCGAGCTCGGTGCGCAGGCGGGTCGAGTCGATCGCGTAGCGGAGGTCGTGACCGGGTCGGTCGGTGACGTGGTCGAAGGCGTTCTCGGCGAGGCCGAACTCGTCGAGGATCAGTGTGACGACCTCGAGGTTGTTCTTCTCGCCGTCGGCGCCGATGAGGTAGGTCTCGCCGATCTCGCCGCGGTCGATGATCGCCCAGACGCCGCTGTTGTGGTCGTCGACGTGGATCCAGTCGCGCACGTTCTCGCCGGCGCCGTAGAGCTTCGGGCGGATGCCGTCGATGACGTTCGTGATCTGGCGGGGGATGAACTTCTCGACGTGCTGGTAGGGCCCGTAGTTGTTGGAGCAGTTCGAGATCGTCGCCTTCACCCCGAACGAGCGGACCCAGGCGCGCACGAGCAGATCGCTGCCGGCCTTGGTCGAGGAGTAGGGGCTCGAGGGGTTGTACGGCGTGTGCTCGGTGAACTTCGCCGGGTCGTCGAGCTCGAGGTCGCCGTAGACCTCGTCGGTCGAGATGTGGTGGTAGCGGACGTCGTGCTTCCGGACGGCCTGCAGCAGGGTGTACGTGCCGATGATGTTGGTCTCGAGGAACGGAGCCGGGTCGTTCAGCGAGTTGTCGTTGTGCGACTCCGCCGCGAAGTGGACGACCAGATCTGACTCGGCGACGAGTCGGTCGACGAGGTCGGCATCGGCGATGTCGCCCTCGACCAGGGTGATGCGGTCGGCGACGGGCGCGAGGGAGTCGCGGTTGCCGGCGTAGGTCAGCTTGTCGAGCACCGTGATCTCGCTGTCCGGACGCTCGCTCAGCGTGAGGTGGACGAAGTTGCTTCCGATGAAGCCGGCGCCGCCGGTGACGAGGATTCGCACGAGTGCTCCTGCAGGTGGTGTGGGCTGGTGGACTGAGGGAACGGAGACGGATTCGCTCGTCATCGACGCTAGTGCAGGATCGATCCGCGGCTCGTCGTCAGAACGACGAGGACTCGAGCGCGAGGAGCCGCTGGAGGTAGGCGCCGTAGCCGCTCTTGACCAGCGGCGCGGCGAGCTCGGCGAGCGCGGAGTCGTCGATCCAGCCGTTGCGCCAGGCGATCTCCTCGATGCACCCGATCTTGAAGCCCTGGCGCTGCTCGATCACCCTCACGAACTCCGTCGCCTCGATCATCGAGTCGAACGTGCCCGTGTCGAGCCACGCGGTGCCTCGGTCGAGCACCTGGACGTTCAACCGATCGGCTTCGAGATACCGCTCGTTGACGGTGGAGATCTCGAGCTCGCCCCGGGCAGACGGCACGATCGTCTTGGCGATCGCCACCACGTCGTTGTCGTAGAAGTACAGGCCGGGCACCGCGTAGTTGCTCTTCGGTTTCGCCGGCTTCTCCTCGATCGAGAGGGCGTGGAAGTCGGCGTCGAACTCCACCACGCCGTAGGCCCGGGGATCGGCGACCTGGTAGGCGAAGATCACGGCGCCCTCGACATCGGCGTTCGCAGCGAGGGCGGTGCCGAGCGCCGTCCCGTGGAAGATGTTGTCGCCCAGCACGAGTGCGACCGAGTCGTCGCCTATGAACTCCTCGCCGATCAGGAACGCCTGCGCGAGCCCGTCCGGCGACTCCTGCACCGCGTACGACAGCGACATGCCCAGCGCCGCGCCGTCGCCCAGCAGCGCCTTGAACTGCTCGTTGTACTCGGGAGTGGTGATGACGAGCACCTCGCGGATCCCGGCCATCATCAGCGTCGACAGCGGGTAGTAGACCATCGGCTTGTCGTAGATCGGCATCAACTGCTTGGAGATGCCCTTGGTGATCGGCCAGAGCCGCGTGCCCGAACCGCCCGCGAGGATGATGCCCTTCACGAGGACACCCCGATCGCGAGGACGAGGACGGGCGCGGAGGAAGCGGGAGGGGTCCCGATCGCCGAGGAGGAGGAGCGCTGATGGATCTGCACGGTGCTCGACACTAATCGCTCCGTGTTTCGGTTCCGTTGCCTGGCGCGCTCCGGGAGCGCTTTCCCGAGAGCGGGCCTGGCCCCCCTTCGTGCCGCACGCGACGCCTTCAACGCTCGCGAAAGCCGTCCGAGTATCATTGCCGCGTTATGGCACGCATCTACGACTGCTCCGTCGACACGGACCTCCTCACCGGCACCCGTCTCGCGCGGACGGCGATCGGGCGGGGTGAGCTCGTCGTCCTGCCGACCGACACCGTCTACGGAGTCGCCGCGAACGCTTCGACGCCGCGGCCGTCCAGCGCCTGCTCGACGCGAAGGGCCGCACGAGGCAGTCGCCTCCGCCCGTGCTCATCGGCGACGTCGCCGCACTGGATGCTCTGGCCGAGAACGTGCCCGACGCCGTGCGCGAGCTCGCCGCGGCGTTCTGGCCCGGCGGACTGACGATCGTGCTGCACGCGCAGCCGTCGCTCATCTGGGACCTGGGGGAGACCCGGGGGACGGTGGCGCTGCGGATGCCCGACAACCCCGTGACACTCGAGCTCCTGGCCGAGACGGGTCCGCTCGCCGTGTCCTCCGCCAACCGGACCGGTCGTCCCTCCGCCACCACCGCGCAGGAGGCGTTCGACCAGCTCGGCGACGCCGTCGACGTGTACCTCGACGCGGGAACCGCGGGCACGGGATACGGCGACCGCCCCGCAGGAGCGAGCGAGTCGTCGACGATCATCGACGCCACGGCTCTCAGCTTCGACGGCGGCACCCTGCGGATCCTGCGTCAGGGCGTGGTCTCCGCCGTGCGCATCCGCGAGGTGGTGGGCGGGCTGCTGCCCGACGGGACCGACGACGCGGTCACGACCGGCGACACGACCGAGACGTCCCAGGACTCCGCCTCCTCGGAGCCGGTGGAGGCGCAGGACGAGGCCGCTCCCTCCGCGCGACCCGACTGGGCCTCCGGAGCGCGCCTGCAGGACGGGCCGGCGGCGAGCGGTACCGCGCGCCCCGACTCCGCCCCGGGTGAGTAGCGCGTGATCGCCTTCGTCCTCGTCTCGCTCGCCTGCGCGGTCGTGACGTTCGTCCTCTCCTTCGTGATCTGGCGGCTGGCCCTGCGTTACCGGCTCTACCCGAAGATCCGCATCCGCGACGTGCACACTCGGCCGACCCCCCGTCTCGGCGGGATCGCCATGTTCCTCGGCATGGTGGCGTCGTTCGGCATCGCCTCGCAGGTCCCGTACTTCCGGCTCGTGTTCGCGAATCCCGAGCCGATCCTCGCGATCCTCGGGGCGAGCCTGCTCATCGTCCTGATCGGCGTCGCCGACGACATCTGGGACCTGGACTGGACGACGAAGCTCGCCGGCCAGCTGATCGCCGCCGGTCTGATCGCCTGGAAGGGCGTGCAGATCGTGTCGCTGCCCATCGGCGGGCTCACGGTCGGATCGCCGTGGATGTCGCTGATCATCACGGTTCTCGCCATCGTCCTGGTGACCAACGCGCTCAACTTCATCGACGGCCTCGACGGCCTGGTCGCGGGCGTCGCCCTGATCGCGAACGGCGTGTTCTTCCTCTACAGCTACCTGCTCGTCCAGCGGACGTCGCCGACCGACTACTTCAACCTCGCCTCGCTGATCGCGGTCGTGCTGGTCGGGGCCTGCGCGGGGTTCCTGCCGATCAACTGGCGTCCCGCGCGCATGTTCATGGGCGACGGGGGAGCGCTGCTCGTCGGGATGCTGATGGCCACGGCCGCGATCGCGGTGACCGGTCAGATCGATCCGGCGCAGCTGAAGGCGAAGGAGCTCCTGCCCGCGTTCATCCCGATCATCCTTCCGTTCGCCGTGCTGATCGTGCCGCTGATGGACTTCGGCCTCGCCGTGATCCGAAGGCTCCGCGCCGGGAAGTCGCCGTTCAGCGCCGACCGCAAGCACCTCCACCACCGTCTCCTCGACATGGGGCACTCGCACCTGCACGCGGTCCTGATCTTCTACTCCTGGACCGCGGTGGTGGCGTTCGGCTGCCTCCTGATCTTCGTCGTCGACGTGATCTGGATCCCGCTCGCGTTCCTCGGCGTCGGTCTGCTCGGCTGCACCGTGGTCACACTCGCACCCCTCAGCCGCCGGAAGCGGCTCGAGGCCGCGGCGCAGTCGGCGGAGGCGTCCCCCGTCCTCGATCCCCTCGACCGGGCCTCCGCAGCGGAGCCCGTCGAACCCCCGGTCGGCTCGCCGTTCGTCCGGGACACCCAGGCGCCGCCGCCGGCGCGGAAAGAAGCATCATGACCGGAGACACCCCGGCCACCCCCCGTCCCCAGCCCGCCTCCGTCCCGATCCTGCGGCGGACCCTCGTCCTGGGCGGGGTGTTCGTCCTGGCTCTCGCCGTCGTGGGCGCCGTCGTCGGCGCGCTGGTCGCCGGGGGAGAGGGAGCCATCGGCGCGCTCGTCGGCGCGCTGGTAGGCGGAGTGATGGTCGCGCTGACCGCTGCGAGCATCCTGGTCGCCAACAGGCTCGACATCGGCGGCTTCTTCGCCGTCGTGCTCGGCACCTGGCTGGCCAAGTTCGTGCTCTTCGTCATCGCGGCGCTCGTGCTCCGCGACCAGCCCTGGCTGAACAGCACCGCGATGTTCGTCACGATCATCGCGGCGGTGCTCGGCTCGCTCGTCATCGACGTCCTCGTCGTGTCGCGGTCGCGGATGGCCAACGTCAGCGATCTCGCCAGGTGAGCGCCACCCGTGCACTGTCTGAGAACGACACGATTCGGCTCTCAGGCCGTTCTGTTGCTACAGTAGGGACGAATCCGCAGGCGAACGTGTGCCCGTCCTCAGGTCGTCTCATCGTTGATGTCGGTCGTCGAGTACGAGCGTCGTCCGAGCGGAAAGACCCCCACCTTTCGTCGTCGCGAGAGCGTTGTGTCCGAATGATGAAGATCATCCGGCTGCCGCGTGCCACGCCCCGAATTCCAGGAGCTAGCGCTGTTTGCTAACGCTGTGACCCTGTTGGTCTCTGCCTCGACCGGTGAGAGTGACTTCCACACCCCGTCGATCTCTGAGTTCTTCCCGCCCGGTTTCCTCTTCGTGGACACCCCCTTCGAGATCAACCGCGTCATGATGGTCCGCTTCATCGCGGTCATCGCCCTGATGCTGTTCTTCTGGCTCGGGACGCGCAAGATGCGCATCGTCCCCGGACGCTTCCAGAGCGTCGTCGAGCTGGCCTTCGACTTCGTGCGCGTCACGATCGCGAAGGACATCCTCGGCGAGAAGGACGCGCGCCGCTTCCTGCCGATCCTCGTGACGATCTTCTTCGCCATCATCGCGATGAACCTCACCGGGATCGTGCCGTTCCTCAACATCGCGGGAACGTCCGTCGTCGGCATGCCGCTCTTCCTCGGTCTGGTGGCCTACGTCACCTTCATCTACGCCGGCATCAAGGACCGCGGGATGGGCTTCTTCAAGAACGCCCTGTTCCCGCCCGGAGCCCCGTTCCTGATCTACTTCATCCTCACGCCGATCGAGCTCCTGCAGACGTTCATCATCCGTCCGCTCTCGCTCGCGCTTCGACTGGTCATGAACATGATCGTCGGGCACCTCCTGCTGGTCCTCTGCTTCTCGGCCACGCAGTTCTTCCTCTTCAGCTCGCAGGTCGACCCGGGCTTCAAGCTCTTCGGTGTCGTGACCTTCGCCTTCGGAGGCGCCTTCACGCTCTTCGAGCTGCTCGTCGCCGTCCTCCAGGCGTACATCTTCACTCTTCTCGCCGCGGTCTACATCCAGTTGGCCGTCGCCGAGGAGCACTGACACCTCAACTCACGGGCTCCCACCCGTTCACACGATCACCCCACTGAAAGGACCCACTCGTGGACTCAGTCACCGTTCTCGCCGAACTCACCGGCAACATCGCGACGGTCGGTTACGGCCTCGCAGCGATCGGCCCCGGCATCGGTGTCGGCATCGTCGCGGGCAAGACCGTCGAGGCGATGGCGCGCCAGCCCGAGATGGCCGGCCGCCTCCAGACCACGATGTTCCTCGGCATCGCGTTCACCGAGGTGCTCGCGCTCATCGGCCTCGCCACCTACTTCATCTTCACGGTTTAGTCATGTTCAGCACCGCTGTGAACATCGCTGCGGAAGAAGGTGACGTCCCCGCGGTCATTCTGATCCCGGAGTTCTACGACTTCTTCTGGTCGGGGGTGATCTTCCTCATCCTCCTGTTCTTCTTCTGGAAGCTGGTCCTGCCGCGCATCCAGAAGATGCTCGACGCGCGGTCCGCCGCCATCGAGGGGAACATCGCGAAGGCCGACGAGGCTCAGCGCCAGGCGGAAGCCGCACTCGAGAAGTACACCGCTCAGCTCGCCGAAGCGCGCGCCGAGGCCGGGGTCATCCGCGAGAAGGCCAACGCCGACGGCAACGCGATCGTGGCGGCGAAGAAGGAGCAGGCTCAGGCCGAGGCCGAGCGCATCCTGCACAACGCGCACGCCCAGATCGAGGCGGACCGTCAGGCCGCCGTCGTCGCCCTGCGCTCCGAAGTCGGAACCCTCGCCATCGACCTCGCCTCCGGCGTGATCGGCGAGAGCCTCAACGACGACGCGAAGGCGTCCGCGATCGTGGACCGCTTCCTCGCCGACCTCGAGGCCTCGGAGAAGGCGAACAGCTGATGGGCAGCGCGTCACGACAGGCCCTGGCCGCCGCGAAGGCGGAGTTGTCCGCCTTCCACGGCCACGTGTCGCTCGAGGCCGCTCAGCAGCTCTTCGAAGCGGCCCGGGTCATCGACTCGCAGGCGCAGCTGCGCTCGGCCCTCTCGGACCCGAGCGTCGAAGCGGCGAGCAAGCGGGCCCTCGTGGCCCGCGTGTTCGCTCCTTTCGACGTCAGCGCGAAGCGCCTGCTGACCGTGATCGCCGGCCACCGCTGGTCGAGCCCGAGCGACCTCGTCGCCGGGATCGAGGAGGTCGGGGTCCGCGCGATCGCGACGTCCGCTCCGGAGGGCGTCTCGATCGAGCGCGAGCTGCAGATGTTCGGCGCGGTCGTCTCGTCCGACGCCGAGCTCGAGCTGGCGCTGGGCAGCAAGCTGGCCGCGTCCGACTCGAAGGTCTCGCTCGTGCAGCGCCTCCTCGAGGGCAAGGCCTCGGCCGAGACCCTCGCGATCCTCCGGCAGCTGATCGCGCACCCGCGCGGTCGCCGCATCCCGGAGCTCGTCCGCTTCGCCGCCGGCGTCGTCGCCGACCAGGGCGGTTTCACCATCGCCACGGTCTCGGTCGCGTCCCCGCTCCCGCCGCACCAGCTCGACCGGCTCCGGTCCGCGCTCTCGCGGCAGTACGACCGGCCCGTCTCCGTCAACATGCTCGTCGATCCCTCCCTCCTGGGCGGCATGCGACTGCAGGTCGGCGACGAGGTCATCGACGGGACCGTGTCCGCACGGCTCTCCGACCTGAAGCTCCAGCTCGCGTCCTGACGGGCGCACGTATCCTCAGGGAGCGGCTCGCGCCGCCTCCGACCCCCGCACCATCCAGGTCAGGCCCCGACGACCTCTTCGGCTCGCACGGACCCAACGAACAGGAATTCCAATGGCAGATATCACCATCAGCCCGGATGAGATCCGCGACGCGCTGAAGGACTTCGTCTCGTCGTACGAGCCGGGCAAGGCATCCACCACCGAGGTCGGCTACGTCATCGACGCCGCCGACGGCATCGCGCACGTCGAGGGTCTCCCCGGCGTCATGGCGAACGAGCTCATCCGCTTCTCGAACGGCGTCCTGGGCCTCGCCCAGAACCTCGACGAGAACGAGATCGGCGTCGTCGTGCTCGGCGAGTTCTCCGGCATCGAGGAGGGCATGGAGGTCACCCGCACGGGCGAGGTCCTCTCCGTCCCCGTCGGCGACGGATACCTCGGCCGCGTCGTCGACCCGCTCGGCAACCCGATCGACGGCCTCGGCGACATCGCCTCGGAGGGCCGCCGCGCTCTCGAGCTGCAGGCGCCCGGCGTCATGTCGCGCAAGTCGGTCCACGAGCCGCTGCAGACCGGCATCAAGGCCATCGACGCGATGATCCCCGTCGGCCGCGGCCAGCGCCAGCTGATCATCGGCGACCGCCAGACCGGCAAGACGGCGATCGCGATCGACACGATCATCAACCAGAAGGCCAACTGGGAGTCGGGCGACACGAACAAGCAGGTCCGCTGCATCTACGTCGCCATCGGCCAGAAGGGCTCGACCATCGCCTCGGTGAAGGGCGCGCTCGAGGACGCCGGAGCCATGAAGTACACGACCATCGTCGCGTCCCCGGCCTCCGACCCCGCCGGCTTCAAGTACCTCGCCCCCTACACCGGCTCGGCCATCGGCCAGCACTGGATGTACGGCGGCAAGCACGTCCTGATCATCTTCGACGACCTGTCGAAGCAGGCCGAGGCCTACCGCGCCGTGTCGCTCCTCCTGCGCCGCCCGCCGGGACGCGAGGCGTACCCGGGTGACGTCTTCTACCTGCACTCCCGCCTGCTGGAGCGCTGCGCAAAGCTGTCCGACGAGCTCGGCGCCGGATCGATGACCGGCCTCCCGATCATCGAGACCAAGGCGAACGACGTCTCGGCGTACATCCCGACCAACGTGATCTCGATCACCGACGGCCAGATCTTCCTCCAGTCCGACCTCTTCAACGCCAACCAGCGTCCGGCGGTCGACGTGGGGATCTCGGTCTCGCGAGTCGGCGGCGACGCCCAGGTCAAGTCGATCAAGAAGGTCTCGGGAACGCTGAAGCTCGAGCTCGCGCAGTACCGCTCGCTCGAGGCGTTCGCGATGTTCGCGTCCGACCTCGACGCGGCCTCTCGCCGTCAGCTCGCCCGTGGTGCGCGCCTGACCGAGCTGCTCAAGCAGCCGCAGTACTCGCCGTACCCCGTGGAGGAGCAGGTCGTCTCGATCTGGGCCGGCACGAACGGCAAGCTCGACGAGGTGCCCGTCCCCGACGTGCTCCGCTTCGAGCGCGAGCTGCTCGACTACCTGGGCCGCAACACGAAGGTCCTCTCCACGCTGCGCGACACGAACGTGCTCTCGGACGACGTCGTCGCCGAGCTGTCCCGTGCCGTCGACGGTTTCAAGCTCGAGTTCCAGACCGGTGAGGGCAAGCCCCTCGCCTCGGTCGGGCGCGAGGAGCACCAGGCGATCTCGGCCGACGAGGTCGGCCAGGAGAAGATCGTCAAGGGCCGTCGCTAACAGCGGCACCCCGGCGATTCGTCACACAAGGACTACAGGAGACACATGGGAGCGCAACTTCGGGTCTACCGGTCGAAGATCCGTTCGGCCCAGACGACCAAGAAGATCACTCGGGCCATGGAGCTGATCTCGGCCTCGCGCATCCAGAAGGCGCAGAACCGCGTCGCCGCCGCGGCTCCGTACTCGAACGCCATCACGCGGGCCGTGTCGGCCGTCGCGACCTACTCGAACGTCGAGCACCCGCTCACGACCGAGCGCGAGAAGCTCGACACGGCCGCGATCGTGATCTTCACCTCCGACCGCGGACTCGCGGGAGCCTTCTCCTCGAGCGTGCTCAAGGAGGCGGAGGAGCTGGCCTCGCTGCTGCGCAGCGAGGGCAAGGAGGTCGTCTTCTACCTGGTCGGCCGCAAGGCGAACGCGTACTTCTCGTTCCGGAAGCGCCCCAGCGTGCGCGTCTGGACCGGAGGCACCGACCAGCCCGTGTTCGAGACGGCGAAAGAGATCGCGGACGCGGTCGTCGAGTCGTACAACCTCGATGACGAAGAGGGCGGCGTGGACGAGATCCACCTCGTGTACAACCGCTTCGTCAGCATGGTGACGCAGCAGCCGACGGTCGTCCGTCTGCTGCCGCTCGAGGTCGTCGAGGGCGCGGAGGATCAGAACAGCGATCTCTACCCGTTGTACGAGTTCGAGCCGGACCCCGAGACGGTCCTCGACCGCCTCCTCCCGGTCTACGTCGAGAGCCGCATCTTCAACGCGATGCTGCAGTCGGCGGCGTCGGAGCACGCAGCGCGTCAGAAGGCGATGAAGTCGGCGAGCGACAACGCCGACACGCTGATCAAGACCTACACGCGTCTCGCCAACAACGCCCGCCAGACCGAGATCACGCAGCAGATCGCGGAGATCGTCGGCGGCGCGGACGCCCTGTCGTCCGCCAAGTAGACGGCTCTCCTCCCCAGACACGAAACTCCGCGCCCCGGGTGCGGTGAGACCAAGAAGGAAGAAGCAATGACACTGACCGCACCTGAGGCGGCGACCGGGACGTCGGGCGGGGCCATCGGCCGCATCGCCCGCGTCACCGGCCCCGTCGTTGACATCGAGTTCCCCCACGACGCGATCCCCGAGGTCTACAACGCGCTCTACACGCACGTCGAGGTCGAGGGCGTCTCGAGCAAGCTGACCTTCGAGGTCGCGCAGCACCTGGGCGACGACCTCGTCCGCGCCATCTCGCTCAACCCGACCGACGGACTCGTCCGCGGTCAGGAGGTCCACGACACCGGCCTGCCGATCTCGGTCCCCGTCGGCGACGTGACCAAGGGCAAGGTCTTCAACGTCATCGGAGAGGTGCTCAACGCCGACGCCGATGGCAAGATCAACGGCGAGTCGTTCGAGATCACCGAGCGCTGGCCCATCCACCGCAAGCCGCCGGCGTTCGACCAGCTCGAGTCCAAGACCGAGCTGTTCGAGACCGGCATCAAGGTCATCGACCTTCTCACCCCGTACGTGCAGGGCGGCAAGATCGGCCTGTTCGGCGGAGCGGGCGTCGGCAAGACCGTCCTCATCCAGGAGATGATCCAGCGCGTCGCGCAGGACCACGGTGGAGTGTCCGTGTTCGCCGGTGTCGGCGAGCGCACCCGTGAGGGCAACGACCTCATCGCCGAGATGGAGGAGGCGGGCGTCTTCGACAAGACCGCCCTCGTCTTCGGCCAGATGGACGAGCCGCCGGGAACCCGCCTGCGTGTCGCCCTGTCGGCGCTCACGATGGCGGAGTACTTCCGCGACGTGCAGAAGCAGGACGTGCTCCTCTTCATCGACAACATCTTCCGCTTCACGCAGGCCGGCTCGGAGGTGTCGACCCTCCTGGGCCGCATGCCCTCCGCGGTGGGCTACCAGCCGAACCTCGCCGACGAGATGGGTGTGCTCCAGGAGCGCATCACGTCGACCCGGGGTCACTCGATCACCTCGCTGCAGGCGATCTACGTCCCCGCGGACGACTACACCGACCCGGCGCCGGCGACCACGTTCGCGCACCTCGACGCCACCACCGAGCTCTCGCGCGAGATCGCGTCGAAGGGCCTGTACCCGGCCGTCGACCCGCTCACCTCGACCTCGCGGATCCTCGACCCCCGCTACCTGGGCGCCGATCACTACCGCGTGGCGACGAACGTGAAGCAGATCCTGCAGAAGAACAAGGAGCTGCAGGAGATCATCGCGATCCTCGGTGTCGACGAGCTCTCCGAAGAGGACAAGATCACGGTGTCGCGTGCGCGCCGCATCCAGCAGTTCCTCTCGCAGAACACGTACATGGCGAAGAAGTTCACCGGCGTCGAGGGTTCGACCGTCCCGCTGAAGGACACCATCGAGTCGTTCGATGCGATCACCAAGGGCGAGTTCGACCACGTGGCCGAGCAGGCGTTCTTCAACGTCGGCTCGATCTCGGACGCGAGGAGAAGTGGGTCCAGATCCAGAAGGAGAACGGCTGATCATGGCCGGGACCCTGAAGGTCAGCGTCGTCTCCGCCAACGCGGAGGTGTGGTCGGGAGAGGCGAAGCAGCTCACGGCGCGCACGGTCGAGGGCGAGATCGGCATCCTCGCCGGCCACGAGCCGCTCCTCGCGATCCTCGCCACCGGTGAGGTCCGCGTCACCGCGGTCGACGGCACGCGCATCACCGCGCAGGCCGACGAAGGATTCCTGTCCGTCGAGAACGACGTCGTGACGGTCGTCGCCCGCGAGGCGGCGCTCGTCTGAGACACCCGCCGCACTCCGCGGCACCGGAGGGGCCGGGCGATCACCACGATCGCCCGGCCCCTCCGTCGTGTGCCCTCTGCGGCACGAGAACCTGCGAGGAGATCCGTGCACGTCCTGCTCCCGCCGTCCGAGACGAAGCGCTCGGGCGGTTCCTCCGTCTTCGCGCTCGAGGAACTGGCCTTCCCGGAACTCACGGGACGCCGTCGAGAGCTGCGGGATGCGCTGGTGCGGCTCGCTGGCGATCGCGACGCGTCCGCGCGCGCCCTGAAGCTCGGCCCGCGACAGCTCTCGGAGATCGATCGGAACGCCGAGCTGATGACCGGACCGGCGATGCCGGCGGTCGACCGCTTCGACGGCGTCCTCTACGACTCGCTGGACGCGGCGGGTCTGGGCGCAAAGGCGCGGGCCTTCCTCGGCCGGACCGTCCTCGTCCAGTCGGCTCTCTGGGGGCCGGTACGGGCATCCGATCCGATCCCGGCGTACCGGCTGTCGCACGACTCCCGGATCCCCGGCATGCCGCTGAAGCGGTGGTGGGCTGCCGAGGCAGGTCGGGCGCTGGCGTCTCTGGACGGGCTGGTCCTCGATCTGCGGAGCGAGGCCTACGCGGCCCTCGGCCCGCTCGACGGGGAGTCGCGGTACTTCGTCCGGGTCCGGTCGCGGGCCGCCGACGGCTCCCTCCGGAACCTCAACCACTTCAACAAGCAGAGCAAGGGGCTCTTCGTCCGAGCCCTCGCACTGGACGGCTTCTCGACCGACTCGACCGACGACCTCGTCGCGTGGTCGGCGAGCCGCGGCTTCGAGCTCGCAGTCAATGCGCAGTCCGGTGAGCTCGACCTGGTCGTCCCCGAAGTCTGACGCTCACTCGACCGCTCGGAAGCACCCCGCGAGGTGATCGTCCACGATGCCGGCGGACTGCTGGAGGGCGTACATCGTGGTGGGGCCCACGAAGCGGAAGCCTGCGGAGCGGAGGGCGCGGGACAGAGCGAGGGATGCAGCCGTCCTGGTCGGCACCTGCTCCCTGGTCGCGGGCCTGCCGCCCGATCGGTCGTCGGGGATCGACCACACGAGACGGTCGAGCGCGCCGTCGCCGTGCCGGTCGCGCAGGGCGACAGTGGCCTGCGCGTTCTCGATCGTCGCGACGATCTTGGCGCGATTGCGGATGATGCCCGTGTCGGCCATGAGGCGGTCGACGTCGTCGTCCCCGAGAGCGGCCACGGATTCGAGATCGAAGTCGTGGAAGACCTCTCTGAAGCGGGGTCGCTTCCGCAGGATCGTGAGCCAGGAGAGCCCGGACTGGAAGCCCTCCAGGCAGATCTTCTCGAGGAGCGGGGGATCGCCGTGCAGGGGGACACCCCACTCCTCGTCGTGGTACCGGCGGTACTCCTGATCGTGGCCGGCCCACGCGCAGCGGGCCCGGCCGTCCTCCCCGACGAGGACCCCCTCGTCGTCGGTCATCGGTGCGCGATCCCCTCGTGGTCGAGGAGCCACTTCTTCGTGGCGATGCCCTCGCCTCCGCTGTACCCGGTGATCCGCCCGTCTCCCGCGAGGACACGGTGGCATCCCACGATGATCGGGATCGGATTGCGCCCCACCGCGCCGCCGATCGGGCGCCCGGAGCGGAGTCGCCCCGTGGCCTGACCGAGTGCGCCGTAGGAGGTGATCTCACCCCAGCGGAGCGCCTGCAGCGCCTTCCAGATCTCGAGCTGGAAGACGGTGCCCGTGAGGCTCACCGGCAGGTCGAAGGCGCGGCGCGCTCCGGAGAAGTACTCGCCGAGCTGGTCGACGGCGGCGTCGAGCACCGGATCCGCGGTCTCGTCGAGGTGGTCGTGGGGGAGGACGTCGGCCCGGGCGATCGCGAGCGACACGATCGAGCTGCCGTCGCTGCCGACCTCGATCCGGCCGAGCGGACTCGTCGTGCGGCGGAGGTGGAGGGGAGTCGTTCTCATGCCCCGAGAGTATCCGCCGGTCCCTCCGCCGACCGGCGGGAAACGGACATCGGTGGATCGACCGCCGCGACGGCGTCTGGGGAGGAGGAGGCGGTCCGGTCCTCCACAGCGGCGGGCCGGACGCCGCTCTCCTCCGGGTCCGGGGGCCGTCCGCCGCGCGGGCGTGCCGGAGCGCCACTGTGCTCCCATGACACCTCTCGACACGGCCTCGCCCCTCGGGCACACCGCCCTCCTGTCCCGCATCCCGCAGCTCGTCGGCTTCCACCCGCGCGAGAGCGTCGTGCTCGTCCCCGTGCGCGACGGCGCCCCGACAGGAGCCCTCCGGTTCGATCTGCCCGGAGGAGACCCGGCGCTCTCCGCCCGCGCGTTCCTCGGTGCACTGGGACGCTTCGGCCGCGCCGACTCCGTCGTCGCGGTGCTCTACGCGGACGATCCGGAGAGATCGGGAGCGGTCGCCGCCGCGCTGCGGGCCCGCGCTCGTCAGACCTCGCTCCCGGCGTTCGAGGCGATCGGAGGGACACGCGCGCCGGCGCCGATCGATGACCTGGGCACAGGACCGCTCGGGGAGGCGCGGAAGGCGGTGGCGGAGCACGTCGACCTGCTGCTCGACCGGCACCCGCGCGCCGAGCTGCCCGGAACGGACCGCGCGAGGGTCGACGCCCTGCTCCGGAGGGCGGCGGACGGCCGGGAGATCCGACCCGGACCGGAGCTCACGGCCGCGGTGATCGTGAGCGCGCAACGGCCGGGCTGGATCGGGCACGCGCTGGCGATCCTCCTGGCGCCGCAGCAGCACCCGGACCCGGATCATGTGATCAGTGCGATCGCACGAGTCGCGGAGCTCGCTCCACGGACCGAGAGGGCGCGCGTCCTCGTGCTCCTCGCGGCAGTGCACTGGTCGTCCGGCGGCTCCGGAGCGGCACTCCGCTGCGCGAGGGAAGCGGGGCGCACCGACCCGCACGAGGAGGGTGCGCGCCGCCTCGTCGCGGCACTCGAGTGCGGCGAGCGCTCGCCCTGGCGGTTCGTGCACGAGCGCGCCGCCTGAGTGGGCGGCGCGCTCGCACCCTCAGAGCCGGGACCAGGCCTCCGTCAGAACACCACGGAGGATCTGCTCGATCTCGTCGAACTCCTCCGGGCCCGTCGTCAGCGGCGGAGCGAGCTGGACGACCGGGTCGCCGCGATCGTCGGCTCGGCAGTAGAGGCCCGCGTCGAAGAGCGCCTTCGACAGGAACCCCCTCAGCAGCCGCTCGGACTCGGCGTCGTCGAAGGTCTCCTTCGTCGCCTTGTCCTTCACGAGCTCGATGCCGAAGAAGTACCCGGCTCCGCGCACGTCTCCGACGATGGGGAGATCGAGGAGCTTCTCGAGGGTCGATCGGAAGACCGGCGAGTTCTCGCGGACGCGCTCGTTCAGCTTCTCCTCCTCGAAGATGTCGAGGTTCTCGAGGGCGACGGCGGCCGAGACGGGGTGGCCGCCGAAGGTGTAGCCGTGCGGGAAGGAGACCTGGCCGTGGCGGAAGGGCTCGTACACGCGGTCGCTGACGATCGTCGCGCCGATGGGGGAGTAGCCGCTCGTCATGCCCTTCGCGCAGGTGATCATGTCGGGGACGTAGCCGTACTCGTCGCAGGCGAACATGTGGCCGATGCGGCCGAAGGCGCAGATCACCTCGTCCGACACGAGGAGGACGTCGTGCCGGTCGCAGATCTCGCGGACGCGCTGGAAGTAGCCGGGCGGGGGCGGGAAGCATCCGCCGGAGTTCTGGACGGGCTCCAGGAACACGGCGGCCACGGTGTCCGGCCCCTCGAACTCGATCATCTCCTCGATCCGATCGGCGGCCCAGACGCCGAAGGCCTCGAGATCGTCGCCGTGCTGGGGCGCGCGGTAGAAGTTCGTGTTCGGCACCCGGAAACCGCCCGGGACCAGCGGCTCGAACATCGACTTCATCGCCGGGATGCCGGTGATGGCGAGCGCGCCCTGCGGAGTTCCGTGGTACGCGACGGACCGCGAGATGACCTTGTGCTTCCCCGGCTTCCCCTGGAGCTTCCAGAAGTGCTTGGCGAGCTTGAACGCGGTCTCGACCGCCTCGCCTCCGCCGGTGGAGAAGAAGACCCTGTTGAGATCGCCCGGGGCGTGGTCGGCGAGGCGGTCGGCGAGCTCGATGGCGCTCGGCGTGGCGTACGACCACAGCGGGAAGAAGGAGAGCTCCGACGCCTGCTTGGCCGCGGCCTCGGCGAGACGGCGGCGCCCGTGGCCGGCGTTCACGACGAACAGGCCGGAGAGGCCGTCGATGTACTTGCGGCCCGTGCTGTCCCAGATGTGGTGGCCCTCGCCGCGCGTGATGATCGGCACACCGGCTCCGGAGTCCATGACGGACTGCCGGGTGAAGTGCATCCAGAGATGGTCCTTCGCCTTCTTCTGGAGGTCGGCGTCGTCGATCGGGGCCGGTGCGTCGTCCGCTCGGAACGTCTCTCCGGCGTCGATCGCGTCGGTCGAGAAGGCTGTGTCAGTCATGGCTTACCGCGTTCCCCAGTTGTAGAACTGCTTGTGGAGTTTGAGATAGACGAAGGTCTCGGTCGAGAGGACGCCCGGCAGCGAGCGGATCTCCTGATTGAGCAGCGCGATGAGGTCGTCGTCGTTCTCGCAGACGACCTCGGCGAGGATGTCGAACGTGCCGGCCGTCAGGACGACGTAGTCGACGGCGGGGATCGCGGCGAGGCGATCCGCGACCTCGCGGGTGTCGCCCGTGACACGGACGCCGATCATCGCCTGGCGGTAGAAGCCGAGCTGCATCGGATCCGTCACGGCGACGATCTGCATGACGCCCGACTCCGTGAGCTTCTGGACCCGCTGGCGCACCGCCGCCTCGCTCAGGCCGACGGCCTTGCCGATCTCGGCGTAGGAGCGCCGTCCGTCGGCCTGCAGCTGTTCGATGATCGCCTTCGACACGTCGTCGAGCTGGACGGGGCGCTGCGAAGGAGGGCGGTTCGGACTCATGCGACGATCCTGGCAGCGCCGGGGGCGTGCGGCAAGTGATTCCGCACGCAGACGGGGTCCGGAATCACGGATCCACCCGTCGATGCCGGTCGGCCAGCTGGGCCGTGACGGCCTCACGGGGGCTGCGGATCGACGGGGGAGCCGGACGGGAGGGGTGCAGCGCGGGCAGGAAGTAGCATCGGAGGGTCCCTCGTGCCCGGACAGCGGCCGGGGAGCTCAGACGAGGAGTCGCGATGACGCAGATCGGCCGCAGCCGCGCGAGCGTCACCGTGCCCGTCTCGGCCTGGAGCTCGGACACTCCGGCGGCAGAGGTGACCCTGGGCTGGGCGGCCCGGACCGACACCGGCCGGGTCCGGAGCGCCAACCAGGACAGCTACCTCGCGAAGACGCCGCTCTTCGCCGTGGCCGACGGGATGGGCGGGCACGCGGCCGGGGAGATCGCCAGCGAGGCCGTCGTCTCGCGGCTGTCGGTCGCCGCCACGGGGACCACCGTGGGAGCCGAGGAGATCGACCGCGCTCTCCGCGACGCGGTGGGCGACATCGCCCGCCACTCCGACTCCGCCGACCGCGGGACGGGCACCACCGTGACCGGAGCCGCGCTCACCGCCGTCGGGGGAGAGCCCTACTGGTCGATCTTCAACATCGGGGACTCGCGGGTCTACCTGTGGGTGCAGGGCTCGCTCGTGCAGCTGACCGTGGACCACTCGGTGGTGCAGGAGCTGGTGGACGCGGGGCTGATCTCGCGGGACGAGGCCGACGTGCACCCCCACAGCAACGTGATCACGCGGGCGGTCGGCTTCCACGAGGCACCCGTCCCGGACTACCGGCTCGTCCCGGTGATCGCGCCGTCGCGCCTCCTGCTGTGCTCGGACGGGCTGACCAAGGAGCTGACGGACGCGGGGCTCGAGCATCTGCTCTCCTCGACCACGAGTGCCCAGGACGCCGTCGACGCGCTCGTTGACGCCGCGCTCGAGAACGGCGGGCGCGACAACGTGACGGCGATCGTCGTGGATGTGCTCGACGTCGCGGGCGACCCCGGCTGATCCCGCCACCCGGTCGGTGCCGGGCCGCCGCCGGATAGCATGGATGGAGGAAAGGGCGTTCTCGGTGATCTGCAGCACGTGTGGCTCCACCCTCGCCCCGGGGGCGATCCTCTGCGGTGAGTGCGGGTCTCCGGTGGCGACGCACGCGACCCCCGGGACTCCCGGTCCGAGCGCCACGGGGGACACCACGGTCCTGGATCCGTCGAGACGCGCGTGGCTGCCGGGCCTCGCACCCGGTCGGCACCGCCGACCCGCCCCGGGAGCGCCTCTCGCGCCGCCGGCGCAGGGACTCGTCCGGCTGAGCTTCGCCACCGGGCACCACGCCATCGTCACCGGCACGGGCCTCGTCGGCCGGCAGCCGCTGCCGGATCCCGGGGAGACGGTCCGCCACATCCTCGCGATCCCCGATGCGACGAGGTCGCTGTCGAAGACCCACCTCGAGTTCGGCTTCGACGAGGTCGGCCTCTGGGTGCGGGACCGCTGGTCGGCGAACGGCACGGTGCTCGTCGCTCCCGCTCAGGCGCCGTTGCCGTTGGAGGCGGGGCGCCGCTACCGCGCCAAGATCGGCAGCCGACTGCTGCTCTCCTCGGTCGAGATGGCGGTCGAGCGGCTGGACGGCTCCTCCACAGGGTCCGGGCGCCCCCCGATCCTCCGCTGAGGCCCCACGGGCGGCCGTCCTCCGTTCTGATGGGGGGATGAACCACCTCCCCGGGCTCTCGCCGCCCCGTCCGCCCTCCTCCGCGCCGCGCCCGGCGTTCCCCTGGATCGCTGCTCTCGCCCCGGTCCTGTCGGCGGTGGTCCTGTTCGCCGTGACGCGGTCGCCCACGGTGCTGGCGTTCGCGGCGCTCGGGCCGGTCGTCGTGATCGCCTCCTCCCTCGACGCGAAGCGCGTGCGACGCAGGACCGAGCGCGCCGAGGGGGAGCGGTACGCGCGGGAGCTCGCCGCGTACGAGGAGGCGCTCGCACAGCGGCAGCGGGACCGCCTCGCCGCACTGCAGGCGGAGGCGCCCGACGCGCGGGCGATCCTCCGAGGCGGGCTGCCCGCCGACACGAGGTGGCGGCGACGAGCGGAGGGGTTCGCCGCGGTGCTCGGGAGGGGAGTGCTCCCATCGGGGACCGGCGGCTCCGATGCGCCGACCGCGGGTGCGCCGCTGCGCGCACCGGCGACCGCCGGGATCGGAGTATCGGGTCCTCCGGTCCTGACCCGGGCCTTCGCCCGCGGCCTCCTGATCCAGGCGCTGGAGCTGGTCCCGCCGGAGGAGCTGGGCGTCGTCCTCCCGCCCGGCTCCGAGTGGGACTGCCTGCGCAGCGCGCCCCACGTGCGCGGGGATGCTCCAGCAGCGGTCTGGCAGGTGGTCGAGGCCGACGACGGCGGGGTGAGGAGCGGGAGCGGGAGCGAGCGGATCCTCGTCCTCGCGCGCCACTCCTCCGATCTGCCGCCCGCGTGCCGGTGCGTCGTCGAACTGGGCGGGTCGGGCGGTGACCGGGTGATCGGCAGGGAGGCCGCCGGTCGGACGGAGGAGCTGTCGGTCGGCTACGTCTCGGCAGAGGAGGCGCGCCGCTACTCCGAGGCGCTCGCCGCGTCGGCCGCTCCCGGTGGCACCCGCGTCGTCCCGGACGCCGTGAGTCTCGCCGAGCTCGGGGCGCTGCGCCGCGCGGGCGGCGGATCCGGGCTGCCGGTCGTCCTCGGGATCGGCGCGCACGGTCCGGTCGAGGTCGATCTGGTCGCCGACGGGCCGCACGCCATCGTCGGAGGGACGACCGGCAGCGGGAAGAGCGAGCTGCTCGTGGCGTGGGTCCTGGCGCTCGCCGCCCGTCACGGCCCGGCGGCCGTGACCTTCCTGCTGGCCGACTTCAAGGGCGGGGCGGGGTTCGCTCCGCTCGGGAGGCTGCCGCACGTCGCCGGTGTCATCACCGACCTCGACCCTCACGGTGCCGACCGCGCGTTCGCGAGTGTCGCGGCGGAGCTGCGGAGGCGGGAGGTGGTGCTGGCGGGTCACGGGGTCGCGGACATCGCGCGTCTGCCGCCCGGCGCGCTGGCCCGCCTGGTCGTGGTGGTCGACGAGTGCGCCGTGGTCCTCGAGCGCTCGCCGGACCTGCACCGCGCGTTCGCCGACATCGCGGCCCGGGGGCGCTCGCTCGGCGTCCACCTCGTGCTGTGCACGCAGCGTCCCGTCGGCGTCGTGCGCGACGCGGTGGCGGCGAACTGCGGACTGCGGATCGCACTGCGCGTCCAGGACGCCGCCGACTCCCGCTCCCTGCTCGGCACCGATGCGGCGGCACGGATCCCGCACTCCTCTCCGGGCCGCTGCGTGGTGTCGGCCGGCGGAGGACGGACCGTCGTGCAGACCGCGCTCGCGGGGCCGGGAGACGTCGACGCGGCGATCGCGCCAGGGGACGCCGAGGTGCCGGTCCACCGTCCGTGGCTCGATCCGCTCCCCTCCCGCCTCGTCCGGCCCCGGGGGGCCCCGCGGGTCTGCTGCTGGGCGTCGTCGACCGGCCGGCGGAGCAGGCGCAGGAGGTGATCGTGCTGGCTCGTCCCTCCCTCCTCGTGCTCGGTGCGGCCGGATCGGGGCGCACGAGTGCTCTCCGGATGCTCGCCGAGCAGCTCGGGGGTCTTCCGGTGCTCGGCGCCGACGACGCCGAGGAGGTCTGGGACGAGGTGGTGCCGGCCGGAGCGGGAGAGGGCCCTCTGCTGCTCGACGACCTGGATCTGCTGCTGCGTCGATGCTCGGAGGAGGAGCGGCGGCGGCTGCTCGACTCGCTGCAGACCGCCGTCCGATCGGGTCGTCGGCGGATCGTCGTCTCAGCGCGACGGACCACGGACGGGATCGCCGGGCTCCGGGACGGCATCGACGACGTGCTGCTGCTGCGGGCCGCCGGCAGGCAGGAGCACCAGCTGCTCGCCGTCGACGGCGAGCCGTTCCGCTCCGATCTCCCTCCCGGCGGGGGATGGTGGCACGGCGATCGGCTCCAGGTGTTCGAGTGCGCCCTGCTCGCTCCCGAGCGCGATCGACGCCTCCCCGAGCTCGTACCGGTGGGCTCCGCACGGGTGGCGGTCCTCACGAACTCGGCCGAACCGCTCCGCCAGCTGCTGAACGGTTCGGCTCCCGTTCTCACCGTCGAGGAGGCGCTCGCCGCCGATGGCGCGGACCCGACGGCGGTGGTCCTCGGGACGGTCGCGGAGTGGGCGACGGCCCGCTCACTGCTCGGCGGGATCCGACGGGACGGAGCAGTCGCGCTCGATGTGCCGCCGCTCGAGGCGCGGATCGTCCTCGGCCCGCTGCCGGTCGCCCCGCTGTGCGCTCCCGGGAGCCTGGTGCTCGAGGAGGGCGGACAGCTCCGGCGGGCGCGGTGGCCGGACCGCAGGACCGGAAAGGCGTCGACCCCGGGAATCCGTGGTCTGGAGGGCGTGTGAGCGCGGAATTCGTGACGATCATGTTTCCGAATGCCCGATTCCGTCCGTCGCGCGTCGACAGGCCGATCGGTGCTGTGCCAGTATTTCCCCACGTTCACGCCGGTGAGCCCGCGCACCGACGAAGTCAGGAGCCGCAGCCATGACCCGTCCCCTCCCGAGGGATCCCGTTCTCCGCGAGGCGATCGCCGTCGCCCGCTCCCGAGAGCGAGAGCGTCGTGCGACGCTGTCCCGGCGCGCCGTCCTCGGCGGCCTGGGGCTCGGAGCGGGCGCGCTCGCGCTCGCCGCCTGCGCGCCGGTCAGTCGTCCGGCCCCCACGGCGGCCGCCGACGGGTCGGCCGCCGATCCGCGACTGGTCTGGGACAACTGGCCCGCCTACCTCGACGAGGACGACGACGGGGCCTACCCGACACTGCTGGCCTTCGAGGAGCAGTCCGGCATCTCGGTCACGTACAACGTGGCGGTCGACGACAACAACTCCTACTACGGCAAGGTCAAGGACCAGCTGGCTCTCGGCCAGTACATCGGCGCCGACACGGTGTGCCTGACCGAGTGGATGGTCTCGCGGCTCGTCCGGCGCGGCTTCGTCCAGGAGCTCGATCACGCCAACATCCCGAACATCGCCAATCTGAGCGCCTCGCTCGCCAACCCGGACTTCGATCCGGGCCGTCGGCTCTCGCTGCCGTGGCAGGCGGGGTTCGCCGGGATCTGCTGGAACAAGGAGAAGCTGCCCGACGGACTGCGCAGCGTCGACGACCTGTGGGATCCGGAGCTGCGCGGACGCGTCGGCGTGCTGAGCGAGATGCGGGACACGATCGGACTCATCATGCAGGCGCAGGGCACGGACATCGCCGGGACCTGGGGCGACGACGAGTTCATGAACGCGATCGACGTCTTCCGCAAGCAGGTGGACGACGGCCAGATCCGCAACATCAAGGGCAACGCCTACCTCAACGACCTGCAGAACGAGGACACCCTGGCGGCGATCTGCTGGTCGGGCGACATCACGCTCATCAACGCGGAGGCGGGCGACAAGTGGGAGTTCGCTCTCCCCGACTCCGGCGGCACGCTCTGGAACGACACGTTCGTCGTGCCGATGGGCTCGAAGCGGAAGGCCAACGCGGAAGCCCTCATGAACTACTACTACGAGCCGGAGGTCGCCGCCGAGGTGGCCGCCTGGGTCAACTACATCACCCCCGTCGACGGAGCGAAGGACGCCATGGAGAGCATCGACCCGGAGCTGGCCGAGAACCAGCTGATCTTCCCCGACGAGCAGACGCTGTCGCAGGCGCACGTGTTCCGGACGCTCACCGCGTCGGAGGAGAAGGACTACCAGGCGGAGTTCCAGAAAGTGCTGCTGGGCATCTGATGGCGACCGGAACCTTCGCCGAGAGCGGCGCCGACCTCCAGCTGGTCGGGATCAGCAAGCACTACCCCGGATTCACCGCGATCGACTCGCTCGATCTCACCATCCCCGCCGGCTCGTTCTTCGCACTGCTCGGCCCGTCGGGCTGCGGGAAGACCACCACGCTGCGACTCGTCGCAGGGCTCGAGGAGCCCTCCGCCGGCCGGATCCTCATCGGCGGGGAGGACGTCACGGCGACGAAGACCTACCAACGACCCGTCAACACCGTGTTCCAGTCGTATGCGCTCTTCCCGCACATGTCGATCCTCGAGAACGTCGCGTTCGGCCTCAAGCGCCGAAGGATCGACGACCCCGTGGGCAAGGCGCACGAAGCGCTGCGCCTGGTCGAGCTCGACCATCTCGCCCAGCGCCGCCCCGCCTCCCTCTCGGGCGGGCAGCAGCAGCGGGTCGCGCTGGCCCGGGCGATCGTCAACCGTCCGGCGCTCCTCCTGCTCGACGAGCCGCTCGGGGCGCTCGACCTCAAGCTCCGCCGGCAGATGCAGCTCGAGCTCAAGTCGATCCAGGAGGAGGTCGGCCTGACCTTCCTCCACGTCACCCACGACCAGGAGGAGGCCATGACCATGGCCGACACCGTCGCGGTGATGAACAAGGGCCGGATCGAGCAGATGGGCGCTCCGGAGGAGCTGTACGAGCTGCCGCGCACGGCGTTCGTCGCGAACTTCCTCGGCCAGTCCAACCTCTTCACGGGCGAGGTCGTCGGCTCGACCGATCGCGCGCTCACGGTCGAGGCGGGCGGCCACCGCATCACCGTCCCGGCGGCGCGGTCCGCGCGCATGAGCGGCGAGATCACCATCGGCATCCGTCCCGAGAAGCTGCTGCTGCTCACCGAGGCGCCGGGCGACCTCCCCGACCGGAACGTGCTCGGGCCCGGAGTCGTCGTCGACGTGTCCTTCAGCGGCGTGAGCACGCAGTACACCCTCCAGATCCCGGGGCTCGGTCCCGTCGTCGTGTTCGCGCAGAACATGGTGTTCGGCCCGGTCGTGGGGGAGGGAGCGCAGGTCTGGGTGAGCTGGAGCACGGAGCACGGCTTCGGCCTCGCCGACGAGCCCGGCTCCGTGCCGCGCTTCGACGCCGACGACTCGACCCGCGCGATCGCGCTGCAGAAGCGCGGCCTGCTCGCCGGGCGAGCGGGAGCGTAGGAATGGCCTTCGCCGCGTTCGCGTCCGGTCCCGCGAACCCGCTGGACGCTCCGGTCCGCAGGCGCTCGACCCTCGCGCTGGTCCTGCTGCTGCCGGGCATCGCGTACATGCTGCTGTTCTTCCTCGCGCCCCTGATCTCCCTGGTGCTCACGTCGTTCCAGGCCGAGATCCCGGACGGCGACATCGGCGAGTACGCTCCCGGATTCGCGTGGCAGAACTACCTCGTCGTGATGGCCGACTACTGGCCCCACGCGCTGCGCTCCTTCGGGTACGCCCTGATCGCGACCGTCCTCGCCCTCGTCATCAGCTACCCGCTCGCGTACTTCATCGGCGTCAAGGCGCGCCCGTGGCCGCTGCTGCAGAACCTGCTGCTGACCCTCGTCATCGCGCCGTTCTTCATCAGCTTCCTGCTGCGGACCCTCGCCTGGAAGCAGATCCTGGCCGACGAGAGCCCGCTCGTGCAGGGGCTCAAAGCCGTCGCCATCCTCCCGGCCGACGGCCACCTGACCGGGACGCCGATCGCGGTGATCTTCGGCATCACCTACAACTTCATCCCGTTCATGACGCTGCCGCTCTACACCTCGCTCGAGCGGCTCGACGTGCGGTTCCTCGAGGCGGGCTCGGACCTCTACGCCCCTCCCGCGTCCGTGTTCTGGAAGGTCACCGTGCCGCTCTCGATGCCGGGCATCGTCTCGGGCACCCTGCTGACCTTCATCCCGG
This sequence comes from Rathayibacter rhapontici, assembly GCF_001995175.1. Lineage (GTDB taxonomy): Bacteria > Actinomycetota > Actinomycetes > Actinomycetales > Microbacteriaceae > Rathayibacter. The sequence continues at coordinate 10,166 of NZ_MUKN01000035.1, read as the reverse complement.
CGGCCGGCGACTACATCAACGCCAGCCGCGACTTCCTCGGATCCTCGCAGACGTCCATGGTGGGCAACGCGATCGAGGCCAACTTCCTCACGCTCGAGAACTATCCCGCCGCCGCGGCGCTCTCGATCGTGCTGATGGCCGTGATCCTCGTCATCGTGGGCTTCTACGTGAAGCGCAGTGGAACGGAGGACCTGCTGTGACCGCTACCGCCGACCGGCCCGTCGCCAGCGCGCAGGAGGCCCTCGGGGCCCCGGCGCCCGCCCCCGTGCGCGGCCCGCGCCGCTTCACAGGACTCGGCCTGGGCGTCTACACCGCCCTCGCGCTGATCTTCCTGCTCATCCCCATCGGCTACACCTTCGTGTTCTCGTTCAACGACTCCGTGAAGAGCAACATCGCCTGGCGCGGGTTCACCTTCGACAAGTGGATCTCGGCGTGGACGAGCGAGGAGGTGATGACCGCCTTCGGCAACAGCCTGCTGGTCGGTGCGGTCGCGACCGTGCTCGCGACGGCGCTGGGCACCATGATCGCCATCGCGCTCGTCCGGTTCCGGTTCCGGTACCGCTCGGCGATCAGCCTGCTCCTGTTCCTGCCGATGGCGACGCCGGAGGTCGTGCTCGGCGCGGGGCTCGCGGCCCAGTTCCTCACCGTCGGAGCGGAGAAGGGCCTCGTCACGATCATCCTGGCGCACACGATGTTCTGCATCAGCTTCGTCGTGGTGACGGTCAAGGCCCGTGTGGCGAGCCTCGACCCCAAGCTCGAGGAGGCGGGGCGCGATCTCTACGCCTCGCCCGGGCAGGTGTTCTGGCGGATCACCTTCCCGCTCCTGCTCCCCGGGATCCTCGCGGCGGCGCTGCTGTCCTTCGCGCTCAGCTTCGACGACTTCATCATCACGAACTTCAACTCCGGCTCGGTCACGACCTTCCCGAAGTACATCTACATCGCTGCGGCGCGCGGGATCCCGGCCGAGGCGAACGTCATCGCCTCCGCGGTGTTCCTGCTGGCCATCGTGATCGTCGTCGTCACCCAGGTCTCCTCGGCGGCGCGCGCCAAGCGACTCGCGAAGGAGCAGTGACGAGCGGAGCAGTGACGAGCGGAGGGGCCGCGCGGGTCAGACGTAGGAGGCGCGGATCGCGCCGACCGGACGTCCGCCGCCGGTGACGACCGGGTTCAGGCGGACGAGCACCTCGTTCGCCGCGGCGCGCTCGACCGTGCCGGCCTCCACGAGGAGCTTCAGCGCGACCACCGTCGCCGCGCGCAGGCTGCCGTCGAGGATCTTCAGCGCCACGGTCGTGCCGTCGGGTGAGGCCATGATCAGCACGCCCTCGGCGCCCAGCTTGGCCACGAGACCGAGCCGTTCGATCACCACCGTGTTGTCGCGGCCGGGGCCGTCCAGCGCCCAGGCGTTCTCGAGGATGGCGTTCGTGAGGATCCCCGCCTGCCGGTAGAGACCGAACGGCGAGGAAGGGGAGGAGGAGACGATCCGCGAGATCCCCTTCGCGAGCGCCGTCAGCGGCAGCGCGTGCACGGGAGCACCGCAGCCGTCGATCGCCGTCCCCGCGACCCGCTCGCCGGTCAGCCGCTCGATCGTGTCGACGATGTGCTGCTGCAGCGGGTGGGTGCGCTCGAGGTAGTCGTCGGTGCTCCAGCCGTTCTGGACGCACGCCAGCAGCATCGCCGCGTGCTTGCCCGAGCAGTTCATGTACAGCGGGTCCTTCGCCGCACCGGCCCGGAGGAGCTGCGCCCGGCTCGCGGAGTCGCTCGGCCAGTCGGCGGGGCACTGCAGCGCCGTGTGGTCGAGCCCCGCGCGGAAGAGCAGGTTCTGCACCAGGGCGACGTGCTGCGACAGGCCGGCGTGGCTCGCGGACGCGATGACCGCCTCCGCGGCGTTCAGCTCGACCCCGGCGGTCATGACGGCGAGGGCCTGGAAGGGCTTGAGGCAGGAGCGGGGGAGGATCGGCGCCGCCGGGTTCCCGAGGGTGCGGGCGATCCGGCCGTCGCTGTCGAGGAGGACGGCCGAGCCCGCGTGGCGGGATTCGACGAATCCCGAGCGCTCGACGACGGCGAGCTCGACGGACTCCGCGACGGTGAAGGTTCCTGCAGACATCCCCCCATCTTGCCCGACGGCCCGGCACCCCTCGTGCGGGGCCCGGGCCGTCGACGGCAGGAGAGCCTCGTCAGAGAGTGGCGAAGGCGTCGCGGAGGACGGACACCGCGTCGTCGAGCAGCTCGTCGGTGAGGGCGAGGCTGGGCAGGAAGCGCACCACGTTGCCGTAGGTGCCCGCGCTGAGGACGAGCACGCCGTGCGAGGCCGCGTACTCGGTGATCGCGGTCACGGCGGCGGCGTTCGGGATCTTCGTGGTCGTGGCGGTGCCGGGCAGGACGAGCTCGACCGCCATCATCGCGCCGATCCCGCGCACGTCGCCGATGATGTCGTACTGCTCCTGCAGCTCGCGCAGAGCGGCGCCGAGGCGGGCGCGATCCGGTCGGCCTCGGCGAGCAGCCCCTCGCGCTCGATGCGCTCGAAGACGGCGACGGAGGCGGCGGCGGCGACGGGGTTGCCGCCGAAGGTGCCACCGAGCCCGCCCGCCTGCGCGGAGTCCATGATCTCGGCGCGACCCGTCACTCCGGCCAGCGGCAGCCCGCCCGCGATGCCCTTGGCCGAGAGCACGAGATCGGGGACCAGACCGAAGTGCTCGCTCGCGAACCACGCGCCGGTGCGGGCCATGCCCGACTGGATCTCGTCGGCGACGAAGACGATCCCGTTCGCGGTGCACCACTCCTGCAGGGCGGGCAGGTAGCCCTCGGCGGGCACCATGAATCCGCCCTCGCCCTGCACCGGCTCGACGACGAGGCAGGCCAGAGCGGAGGCGCCAACCGTCTTCTCGAGGTACGAGATCGTGCGCTCGGCCGCCTCGGCGCCGGAGAGCCCGTCGTGGTAGGGGTAGGAGCTCGGCGCGCGGTGGATGTCGCTCGCGAAGGGGCCGAAGCCGAGGCCGTAGGGCAGGGCCTTGAAGTTCATGGCCATCGTCAGGTTCGTGCGGCCGTGGTACGCGTGGTCGAGGACCGCCACCCCGGGGCGACCGGTGTGCTTGCGCGCGATCTTGACCGCGTTCTCGACCGCCTCGGCGCCCGAGTTGACCAGGACGGTCTTCTTGGCGAAGTCGCCGGGGGTGTGCTCGCCGAGCAGCTCGGCGACCCGGATGTAGGGCTCGTACGGCGTGACGGTGAAGAGCGTGTGCGTGAGGCGGCCGAGCTGCTCGGTCGCGGCGGCGACGACCGCGTCGTCGGTGTGGCCGATGGTGGTCACTCCGATGCCCGCTCCGAGGTCGATGAAGCGGTTGCCGTCGACGTCGACCAGGATCGCGCCGTGCGCGCGGTCGATGTAGACGGGCAGGGCGGTGCCGACTCCGGTGGGGACCACGGCCAGGCGTCGCTCGTGCAGGGCCCTCGAGCGCGGTCCGGGGATCTCGGTCGAGACGAGCCTCTCCTGGGGGACTGCCGACGTGGGAACCTGGGGGGCGAGCGTGTCTGTCATGGTCCTGCGATCCTACCCGCGGCGCTGACGAGGGCAGGGGTCCAGACCGACGAGACCGGCTCGATCCAGCCAGGGGAAGAAGGAATCCGATGCAGATCGACCACCAGTACGCGGTATCCGTCGTCTGGGACGGGAATCGGGGCACCGGGACCAGCGGGTACCGCGACTACGGGCGCCAGAACACGGTCCGGGCGGACGGGCGCGAACCGATCGCGGGGTCGGCGGACAAGCCCTTCCGCGGGGACGCCGACCGGTGGAACCCGGAGCAGATGCTGCTGGCCGCCCTGGCGCAGTGCCACCTCCTCTCCTATCTCCACGTGGCCGTGAAGAACGGAGTGGTCGTCACCGACTACGTCGACGACGCGGTCGGCCGGATGGTGCAGGAGGGCGACGGTGGTCGCTTCGCCGCGGCGACCCTGAGACCGCGGGTGACGGTCGCGGACGAGTCGATGATCGAGCTCGCGCAGTCGCTGCACGGCGAGGCCGCACGGCTGTGCTTCATCGCGAACTCCGTCGCCTTCCCCGTGGCGCACGAGCCCGAGACGGTCGCGGCCGGCTGATCCTGCGCCGAAGAGCTCTGCGCCGCCCGGATCGGCGCCGCTGGAACCGGCGCCTCCCGGATCAGCGCCGCTCGTGCGGCAGCGCGCGCCGGATGCGCTCGGCCGTGGTCGTCGGCGGCGACTCGTTGTAGACGCCGGCCGCCTCCTGCTCCGACAGTGCGTGGATGGCGGTCATGACCTCGTCGGTCGCGTGACGGCGGGCGCGCCCCGAGTCGGCGGAGCCGTGCCGCGAGAGGTCGAGCGCATCGCCGAAGCGCACCGTGATGCGGTGCAGGCGCGGGATCACCGAGCCGACGGGCTGCAGCTCCTGAGTGCCGATCAGCCCGACCGGCACCACGGGGGCGCCGGTCGTGAGCGCGAGCCACGCCACTCCCGTCCTGCCCCGGTAGAGCCGGCCGTCGCGCGAGCGGGTGCCCTCGGGGTACACGGCGAACGCCTCGTCGCGCTCGAGGATCGCGCGACCGAGGTCGAGCGCCTCCTGCGCCGCGTGCCCTGCGCCGCGCTCGACGGGGACGGCGCCGACCGCGGTGAAGAAGGACCGGGAGAGGGCTCCGCGGGGTCCGGTGCCGGTGAAGTAGTCGGCCTTCGCCAGGAACTGCACCGGGCGCGGCGCGAGGAGCGTCAGCACGGGGGAGTCGATGAACGACAGGTGGTTGGCGGCGAGGATCACGCGGCCCGTCAGCGGCACGTTGTCGCGTCCCTCGACGATCGGACGGTAGACCACGCGGCCGACCCCGCCGATCGCGAAGCGGGCGAATCGGGCCGAGAGGCCGATCCCGGGTGGGGTCGGCGCGTCGTGGTCGTCGTCGGTCCGCATTCGCACGACAGTACCGGCGGTCGCATGCCCCGCCGGTCATGCGCGGGACCGGCGGGAGGGAGGCTCAGCCGAGCTGCGCGAGCGCCTCCTCGATCACCGACATCGCGTCGTCGATCAGCTCCTCGCTGATGACGACGCTGGGCATGATGCGCAGGACGCTGTCCCAGCTGCCCGCGTCCAGCGGGATGACGCCGTTGGCGGTCGCGTGCTTCAGGACGGCGGTGAGCGCCTCCGGGTTCTGCTTCTTCGTGCCCGGGTGCACCAGCTCGACACCGAACATGGCGCCCTTGCCGCGCACCTCGCCGACGACGGCGAAGCGCTCGGCCCAGTCGCCGATCCGCGCCCACAGCGCGCGCTCGACGCGCTGAGCCTCCTCGAGGAGCCCCTCGGTCTCGATCGCCTCGAACGTCGCGAGAGCGGCCGCCGTCGAGACGGGGTTGCCGCCGAACGTGCCGCCGATGCCGCCGGGCTGCACGGCGTCCATGATCTCGGCGCGACCGGTGACGGCCGCGAGCGGGAAGCCGCCGGCGATGCCCTTGGCGGTCGTGATCAGGTCCGGGACGACTCCGTGGTGCTCGATGGAGTACCACGCACCGGTGCGCGCGATGCCCGCCTGGATCTCGTCGGCGACGAAGACGATGCCGTTCTCGGTGCAGAACTCGGAGAGGCGCTGGAAGTAGCCTGGCGCCGGGATGATGATGCCGCCGTCGCCCTGGATGGGCTCCACGAACAGCGCCGCGAGCTCCTGCGCGCCGATGTGGGTGCGGATGTAGTCGATCGAGCGCTCGGCCGCCTCCTCGCCCGTCATCCCCTCGGGGTCGCGGAACGGGTAGCTGATCGGGAGGCTGTAGATCTCACCGGGGAAGGGACCCATGCCGGCGCGCTCGGGCCAGGGGCGGTAGGTCATCGCCATCGTCAGGTTCGTGCGGCCGTGGAAGGCGTGATCGAGCGAGGCGATCGCGCGGCGGCCCGTGTGCTTGCGGGCGATCTTCACGGCGTTCTCGACGGCCTCGGCGCCGGAGTTGACGAGGATCGAGCGCTTCTCGAAGTCGCCGGGGGTGATCTCGGCGAGCTTCTCGGCGACCCGCACGTAGTTCTCGTAGGGGGTGACCGTGAAGAGCGTGTGGGTGAGCTTCTCGGCCTGGGCGGCGGCCGCGGCGGCCACCGCGGGGTGCGCGTGGCCGATCGTGGTGACTCCGATGCCGCAGCCGAGGTCGATGAGGCGGTTGCCGTCGACGTCGACCAGGACCGCGCCCGAGGCGTGGTCCATGTAGATGTTGGCCAGGGTGCCCGCGCCGCGCGAGACGCTCGCGACGCGACGCTCCTGCAGGGCGATCGAGCGCGGGCCGGGGAGCTCGGTGACGAGCGCGCGGGACTGGGGGACCGAGAATTCACGCATGCCCCAATCGTAGGCGGCGCTCCTGCAGGGGCGCTCCGACGCTCCGCGCCCAGGTCGTCCCGAGGCGGATGACGGAGCATGGGTGCATCCCCGAACGTCGTCCGGCAGCACCGGACAGGAAAGGCACCCCGTGCGCAGAGCATTCGCGATCCTCGCCGTCGTCGGCGCGACCCTGGGCCTCACGGCCTGCACCGGCGGTGCGGAGGAGGCGGCGCCGAGCGCGTCGCCCACTCCGCTGAGCTGCGTGTCCGACGGCGACGCCTCGGCGGCCGTCGAGACGAGCGGCGAGTTCGCGACGAAGCCGGTCACCGTGTTCCCCTCGCCGCTGAGCGTGGACGAGACCGAGCGCACGACCGTGATCGAGGGCACCGGCGACGAGGTCGTGGAGGGCGACACCGTGCTGGTCGACTACACCCTCTACAACGCGACGAGCGGAGCCGAGTTCTCGGCGAGCACCTACGCGTCCGGCGGTCGCGCCGCGTTCGCCGTCGACACCGACCAGTACCTCTCGGGTCTCGTGAAGGCCGTCAACTGCGCGGCCGTCGGCTCGCGCGTCGTGGCCGTGGTGCCTCCGGCGGACGCCTTCGGCGACGCGGGCAGCGCCGACTTCGGCGTCGGCGCGGACGACTCGATCGTCATGGTGATCGACGTCGAGGCGATCGTGCCGACCACTGCCACGGGGGCGCCGCAGCCGCCGGTCGACGGCCTGCCCACCGTCGAGCTCGCCGAGGACGGCACGCCGACCGTCACGATCCCCGAGACCGACCCGCCGGCCGAGCTGCAGCTGGGCGTCCTGAAGAAGGGCGACGGCCAGGTCGTGGCCGACGGCGACAGCCTGATCGTCCAGTACCAGGGCACCGTGTGGGGCACCGGCGAGGTGTTCGACCAGAGCTGGGGCACCGGCACGCCCGCGTCGTTCGGCACCGGCGACGTGATCGAGGGCTTCAAGCAGGCCCTGGTCGGCCAGACCGTCGGCTCGCAGGTGGTCGTCGTGATCCCGCCGGCCCTGGGCTACGGCGAGGCGGGCAACGCGAACGCCGGCATCTCCGGCACCGACACCCTCGTCTTCGTGATCGACATCCTCGCCGTGAGCTGACCCGGGAGCGGCCCTGCGCGCCGTGCCAGGATGGGCGGATGCGCAGGGTCATCATCCTCGGCTCGACCGGGTCCATCGGCACGCAGGCCCTCGACGTCATCGGCGCGAACCGCGACCGCTTCGAGGTGGTCGGCCTCGCCGCCGGCTCCAACCGGGAGGCGGTGGCCGAGCAGGCCCGGGCGTTCGGCGTCGAGCACACCGCGTTCGGCGCGGACGAGGCGGAGCAGCTCGTCCGGGGCGTCGACGCCGACGTCGTGCTGAACGGCATCACCGGCTCGGTCGGACTCGGCCCGACCCTCGCCGCGCTCGAGGAGGGGCGCAGCCTCGCCCTGGCCAACAAGGAGTCGCTGATCGTCGGCGGCGAGCTGGTCACCTCGCTCGCGGCTCCCGGCCAGATCGTGCCGGTCGACTCCGAGCACTCCGCGATCGCGCAGGCCCTTCTGGCGGGCGAGCACCGGGAGGTGCGCCGCCTGGTCCTCACCGCGTCCGGCGGGCCGTTCCGAGGCCGCGACCGCTCCTCCCTCCGGGACGTGAGCCCCGCCGAGGCGCTCGCGCACCCGACCTGGGACATGGGTCTCGTCGTCACGACGAACTCGTCGACGCTCGTCAACAAGGGCCTCGAGGTCATCGAGGCGCACCTGCTCTTCGACATCCCCTACGAGCGGATCGACGTGACCGTGCACCCGCAGTCGGTCGTGCACTCGATGGTCGAGTACGTCGACGGATCGACGCTCGCCCAGGCGTCGCCGCCGGACATGCGGCTGCCGATCTCGCTGGGCCTCGACTGGCCGCACCGCGTCGCGGGCGTCGGCGTGCCGCTGGACTGGACCCGCACGCACTCCTGGACCTTCGAGCCCCTCGACGAGGAGGCGTTCCCCTCCGTCCGCCTCGCCAAGAAGGTCGGCGTCGCCGGGGCGTCGTACCCGGCCGTCTTCAACGCGGCGAACGAGCAGGCGGTGCAGGCGTTCCACGCGGGCCGGATCGGCTACCTCGACATCCTCGCGACGGTGGAGGCCGTCGTCGATGCGCACGTCGTCGACGGAGCCCTGACCCGCGACTCGCTGGCGGCGGCGGAGACCTGGGCGCGACGAGCGGCCGACGCGAGGATCGCCGCCGCCTGAGCCCCGATCGGCCGCGTGGTCGACTCATCGGGATCGTGCAGGCGCACCCCAGCGTGCACGCGTCGGCCAGGCCTACAGTGATGCGGTGGAATCCGTGCTGCTCTTCGTCCTCGGCGTCGTCATCATCGCCGTGGGCGTCGCCCTCTCGATCGCCCTGCACGAGGTGGGGCACCTCGTCCCGGCCAAGCTCTTCGGAGTGAAGGTCACGCAGTACATGATCGGCTTCGGCAGGACGATCTACTCGCGCCGCCGTGGCGAGACCGAGTACGGGATCAAGGCGCTGCCGCTCGGCGGCTACATCGCGATGATCGGCATGTACCCGCCGAAGCACCCCGGCGACCGGGTCGCGGAGTCGAGCACCGGCTTCTTCAACGGGCTGAACGGCAACGAGTCCGCACCCGAACCGCGACGCGGCGCCTACTCGACCATGATCGACGAGGCGCGGGCCGCCAGCGCCGAGACGATCGGCGAGGGGGAGGAGCACCGCGCCTTCTACCGGCTGCCGGTCTGGAAGCGCGTGATCGTGATGTTCGGCGGCCCCTTCATGAACCTCCTCATCGCGACCGTCCTCTTCACCGTGCTGCTGTGCGGCATCGGAGTGGCGCAGAACACGTCGACGATCTCCACTGTCTCGCAGTGCGTGGTTCCCGCGACCGAGTCGAGCGCGGAGACCTGCTCGCCCGACGATCCGCTGGCACCGGGAGCCGCCGCCGGGCTGCTCCCCGGCGACCGGATCGTCTCGATCGACGGCACCGACGTCTCCTCCTGGGACGACCTGACCCCGATCATCCGCGAGTCGGCCGGCACGCCCCTCGCCGTGGCGATCGACCGCGACGGCACGAGCCTCACCCTCTCGATCACCCCCGCCGAGAACGAGGTGGCCGTGGTGGACGACGCGGGCAGCCCCGTGCTCGACTCCTCGGGAGCCGTCCGGACGCAGACCGTCGGTTTCATCGGCATCTCGCCCGCGCAGGCGCTGGTCCAGCAGCCGATCACCGCGGTCCCGGAGACGGTGGGGGAGAACGTCGCGAGCGTCGCCGGCGTGATCCTCAACCTGCCGCAGCGGCTGCTCGACGTGGCGCAGGCGGCATTCGGCCCGGAGGAGCGCGACGCGAACGGCCCGATCAGCGTCGTCGGCGTCGGCCGCATCGCGGGCGAGATCGCCGCCTCCGACCAGCTCCCCGTGGTGTCGAAGGTGCAGACCATGGTCGGCGTGCTCGCCTCGCTCAACGTGGCGCTCTTCGTCTTCAACCTGGTCCCGCTGCTCCCGATGGACGGCGGTCACATCGCCGGCGCCCTCTGGGAGGGCCTGCGCCGCCGCATCGCCAAGCTCTTCGGGAAGCGCGACCCCGGACCGGTCGACATCGCGAAGCTGCTGCCGCTGACCTACGCGGTCGTGCTGCTGCTGGGCGGGATGAGCGCCCTGCTCATCTACGCCGACATCGTGAAGCCGATCTCGCTGTTCTGAGTTTGATCGAAAGCCGGTCCCTGCCCGGCTTTCCGCGGTCGGCTTCTCGGAGTGGTTGCGTTCTGGGGAGCGTCCTGCGTACGGCTAGGACGGATCGCTCGCACGCGATCCGTTCGTTCGCCTGTGTTCGTGTGCGTGCCGGTTCCTGCCCGGCGTGCCGCGGTCGGCTT
>NZ_MUKN01000034.1 GCF_001995175.1 Rathayibacter rhapontici | reverse complement strand
GGACGCCCCCGCGCCCGCCGCCGACGCCCCGCGCCCGCCGCCGCACTCGCCGTCGACGCGTTCTCGGCCTCGCCCTCGACCGTGTCCTGCGAGGGCGACCGCACGGCCGACCGCCCCGTCTCGCTCTCGTGGTCGACCAGCGGAGGAACGGCCGCCCGTCTCGCGACCGGCACGACCGGCACCGCGGCCGGCGACCCCGTCGAGCTCGCCGCGTCCGGATACGGCCTGACCGTCGCGTGCCGCGACTCCGAGACCCTCGTCGCTCTCACCGTCGAGGCGGCCGACGGCTCCACCGTCCAGCGCACCCTCGTCATCACCGCCGAGGACTGAGCACCCGCTCGACGCGCCCCGCACGGCAGAATGGAGCGCGATGACCTCCACACCGCCTCCGCTCGGCCTCCTCCTCGACGTCGACGGCCCCATCGCCAGCCCGATCAGCCGCACCATCGCGATCCCCACGATCGCCGACGACCTCGTGCGCCTCGCGAACGCGGGCATCCCGATCGTCTTCAACACCGGCCGCTCGGACGCGTTCCTGCGCGAGCGCGTGCTGCCCTCGCTCCTGGAGCGCGGGGTCTCGCCCGAGGCGCGCATCGTCTGCGTCTGCGAGAAGGGCGCCGTGTGGTTCACGGTCGACTACCGCGGCACCTCCGAGCCGATCGTCGACGAGTCGCTCGCGATCCCCGAGCCGGTCGCCCGCGACCTCGAGCGCATGATCCGCTCCGACTACGACGACCTCGTCTTCTTCGACGAGACCAAGCGCGCGATGGTCTCGGCCGAGCAGCTGGTCGACCTCCCCAGCGACGAGTACCTCGCACGCCAGCTCGTCTTCGACGCCGACGCCCTGCAGATCATGACCGCGGCCGGCCTCGGAGTCCAGCGCCGCGGCATCCGCTACCCGAACGACGCGGGCACGGTCGACTACCGCATCGACCCCACCGTCATCTCGACCGACATCGAGTCGAACCGCCTCGGCAAGGATCTCGGCGCCCAGCGCGCCGTCGAGCTGCTCGGCGCGACCGGGCCGATCCCGCAGCGCTGGCGCACCGTCGGCGACTCCCGCAGCGACTACGCCATGGCCGACTGGCTGTACGAGCACGCCTACGAGGTCGTCCACGTCGACGTCCGCCCGGCCGAGGGCGTCCCCGAGAAGCCCTATCCGATCCTCGTGGTCGACGACCTCGTCAACGATGCGGCCGGAGCGGCGGTGCTGCGCCGCTGGACCGAGCTCGTCGACGACGAGACGACCCCCGAGGCGGGCGGCGGGATCTCGCTCCACACGCGCTCCTGAGGGGCACCCGGAGCCGATCCGCCACCCCTCGTCCGCGCGGGGCCCGGCCGCTAGCGTTCGACGCATGAGAATCGCAGTCACCGGTGGATCCGGCAAACTCGGCCGCAGTGTCGTCTCCCGCCTCCGCGCATCCGGCCACGACGTCTACAACCTCGACCGTGCGGGGGAGCGGGGCCCGGGCTTCGTGCGCATCGACGTCGCCGACTACGGCCAGGTCGTCGACGCCCTCCAGGCCGTGGGCGATCAGTACGAGGGCATCGACGCGGTCGTGCACCTCGCCGCGATCCCCGCGCCGGGCATCGTGCCCGACATCGCCACCTTCCAGAACAACATGCTGTCCACGTTCAACGTGTTCCACGCGGCCATCCGCTCGGGCATCCGCAACGTCGTCTACGCCTCCAGCGAGACGGTGCTCGGCCTGCCCTTCGACGTGCCGCCGCCCTACATCCCGGTCGACGAGAAGTACCCCGCCCGCCCGGAGTCGGTCTACTCGCTCACCAAGCACCTCGAGGAGCAGCTCGCGATCGAGCTGTGCCGCTGGCACCCGGACCTGAAGATCATCGGCCTGCGCTTCTCGAACGTCATGGACGAGGCGGACTACGCGGAGTTCCCGTCGTTCGACTCCGACGCCCTGATGCGCAAGTGGAACCTGTGGGGCTACATCGACGGCCGCGACGGAGCGCAGGCCGTCGAGAAGGCGCTCGCGCACGACGCGACCGGCTTCGACCGCTTCATCATCGCCGCGGCCGACACCGTCATGTCGCGCCCCAACGACGAGCTGATCGCCGAGGTGTTCCCCGGTGTCGAGGTGCGCGGCGAGGTCGGAGCGAACCAGACCCTGCTCTCGATCGACCACGCCCGCGAGGTGCTCGGCTACGCGCCCGAGCACTCGTGGCGCGACTCGCAGCAGGGCTGATCGGGCGACTCCGCCCGCAGCACCCTGCAGATCAGCACCCCGCACGAACGCGACCGACCCGCCGGGATCCGAGGATCCGGCGGGCCGGTCGCGTTTCTGCGCGTGCGGCTAGCGCTGCATCAGCTGGGGATGTAGTTGAAGGTGTCGGGGTCGGGACCCGTGCGGTGGCCGCGGTCGAGCGCCGTGATGTCGGTCATCGACTCGTCGTCGAGCTCGAAGTCGAAGAGTGCGAAGTTCTCCTCGACGCGGGCGCGGGTGACCGACTTCGGGAACACGATGTCGCCGCGCTGGATGTGCCAGCGGAGCACGACCTGCGCGGGGGAGCGGTCGACGTTGCGGGCGATGCGGGTGATCGTGTCGTCCTCGAGCACCAGGCCCTGGGCGATGGGCGACCACGCCTCGGTCGCGATGCCGTGCTCGACGCCGTAGGCGCGGAGCTCGTCCTGGACCAGGTACGGGTGCACCTCGATCTGGTTCACGGCGGGCACGATGGTGGCCTCGGCGCGCAGACGGTTGAGGTGGTTGGTCTGGAAGTTGGAGACGCCGATCGCCTTCGCCTTGCCGCTGCGGTAGATCTCCTCCATCGCCTTCCAGGTCTCGAGGTAGTCGCCCACGTTCGGCAGCGGCCAGTGGATGAGGAACAGGTCGACGTAGTCGAACTTCAGCTCGCCCAGGGTCTGGTCGATGGCGGCGAGGGCGTCCTCGCGGGCGTGGAAGCCGTTGTTGAGCTTCGAGGTGACGAAGACCTCGGAGCGGTCGAGTCCGGAGGCGCGCACGGCCTCGCCGACGCCCGCCTCGTTGCCGTACATCTCGGCCGTGTCGATGTGGCGGTAGCCGACCTCGAGGGCGGTGAGAGTCGCGTCCTTCGTCTCGGCGGGATCGATCTGGAACACGCCGAAGCCCAACTGGGGGATCTCCACTCCGTTGTTGAGGGTGATCGTGGGGACCGTCGTGGCGTCCGTGCTCATACTGAGTCTCGTCCTTTCATCGGGGAGGCCGCGCGCTCGCGCCCGCGGCCAGGAGGCCAGTCCACGCCCGGAGCCCTGTCGGCTGCAACCCCTTGAACACTCAGGGAACGCCGAGCGGGCGCCTCTCGGCGTCACGCCCGGGTCGGTCGGGCCGGGGTCGCGGTGGCGTCGAGTCGACGGGCGGAGCGGTCCGCTGCCGACCCGCCGAGCAGCGCGGCGATCGCGAGGGCGAGCAGGAGGGGGAGGTGCCCGGTCACCGGCACCAGCGCCGCGATGATCAGCGGGAAGAAGAAGCCCAGGTAGGTGAGCGTGTAGAACGTCGCCGTGAGCCTCGCGAGGTCGTCGGGCGCCGCCATCGTCTGCACGGCCTTGAGCCCCGAGAGCAGGCAGATGCCGTAGCCGGCACCGAGGAAGGGGGCGGCGAGGAGCACGAGCCACGGCGAGCCCGTGAGGGCGGCCGGTGCGAGCAGGAGCGCCCCGACCGCGAAGCAGATCGTGCCGACCGGTCCGTTCCGCCCGCGCAGCGCGTGGTCGATGCGGGCCGCGAGCAGCTGCACCGAGGTCCCCACCCCGAGGGTGATCAGCATGACGAGGGTCGCGAACGCGATCCCGAGCGTGCCGAGCCCGCCGGTCACGAGGCTCGGTCCGACGGCGAACGAGAGGCCGCAGCTGCCGAAGACGAACGGCGCGATCGGAGCGACCGTGCCGCGGAACCGGCTGCGGTAGACCGCCGGAACGCGCAGGTCGCCCAGGAGCGAGCGCCGGTGCGGGCTCGACGTGCGCGTCTCGGGCGCGCGGAGCACCGCGATCAGGGTGAGGATCGTCACGCCGGCGTGCACGAGGTAGGGCAGCACGGTCGGGTTTGGCGCCCACTGGGCGAGCACCCCGCTGATCGCGGCTCCTCCGCCGAAGCCGATCGAGAGCGAGATCCCGCTGCGGCGCGCTCCGGTGCCCGCCGCCGCCGACAGCTCCTTCACCCAGCTGCTGCCGACCACGGCCGCGACGGCGACGCTGACCCCGGCGAGCAGGCGCGCGACGCAGAGCCCGGCGAGGTCCGTCCCCGCGATCGCGAACACGATGCTCGCGATCGCGCCGAGCGCCACTCCGGCCAGCATGATCCTCCGCCGGCCGAAGCGGTCGGACCACGCCCCGGCGAGGGCGAAGCCCGGCACGATGCCGATCACGTACACGGCGAGCAGCAGCGTGACCTCGGTCTGCTCGAAGCCGGCCACCTGCCGGTACATCACCATCAGCGGGATGAACTGGTTGCCGCCCCAGCCCAGGGCCGCCATCGCGGCGGCCACGAGCAACCACGACGACTCCGGGGTGCGAGGTGCGGACGGGGATCGGTCGGGGCGGGGCCGCATGGCGTCCTTCGGGTCGGGAGCACCCGGGCCGCTCGGCGCGGGAGCGGTCGCCGACCTCCGATTCTCGGGACACCGGCCGTGTCGGCGCAAGCTCCGCTTGCGGACGTGTCCGCAAGCGGACGTCGACATGGGCCGGAGCGCCGTCAGCATCTGGTGCTCGGAGCCCCAGGCCGCCCGCGATGACCGTCCCCGCGACGGCGGGAACGCCTCCCCGACGCGGCCGACCGCCAGGTCGGGCGTCAGACCGCGCTGTCCAACCGCAGCATCGCCTCGCGGGCGAAGGCCGACGCCCCGGAGCGCCACGTGCGCTCCAACGTCAGCACGTCGTCGCCCGCCGCGCGCGAGGCCGGGAGCTGCCGGGTCGCGGCCTCGAGGATCCCGGACGCGCCGTGCAGGCTCAGCGGCACCGCGCTCGCCGCGTGGATCGCGTCGATCAGCGGCCAGTCGAGCTCGGCCTCCGCGGCGTAGGTCCCGTGCACGTTCCCGACCGACGTCGCCAGCACGTGCGCACCCGACGCGGAGAGGAACGGAGCGACCAGGGCCGCGTCGGTGCGGCCCGACGGCAGCGAGGCGAGCGCGCGGTCCTCGTCGCCCGCGAGAGCGCCCAGCTCGGCCTCGACGACGACTCCGGAGCGGCGCACCGCCTCGGCCGTGAACGCCGCGTTCTCCTCGAACGGCAGAGCGCTGCCGTCGGCCAGCACCGCGTCCGTGCCGGCTTCGACCGAGCGGAGGATCAGGGCGAGGTCGGTCGCGTGATCGAGCTGCACCGAGACGGGCACCGCGGCACCGTCCGCCAGGGCGCGCAGCGCGGTGAGGAACCGCGGCCCGTGACGGTCGGCCGCGGTCTTCGGCGTGACCAGCAGGATCACCCCGCGGCCCAGCTCCTCCGCCGCGTCCACGACCGCGAGGGCCGTCGAGAAGTCGTAGCAGGTGAGGGCGCCGACCGCCCCGCCCGCCGCCTGCCGCTCGCGGATCAGGTCGTCCATCCGGACCCTCACGCGAGGCCGCCGGCGACGATCCAGACGACGTAGGTCAGGGCGAACCCGACCACGCCCAGGATCGTGGTGAGCACCGTCCAGGTGCGCAGCCCGTCGGCGACGCTGAGGCCGAGGTAGCGGGTCACGACCCAGAAGCCGGCGTCGGTGACGTGCGAGAGGCCGAGCGAGCCGAAGCCGACCGCGACGGTGATGATCGCGATCTGCAGCGCGGTGTAGCCGCCCTCGGCGACACCCGTGGCGAGCAGTCCGCCTGTCGTCACGATGGCGACGGTGGCCGAGCCCTGGGCGGCGCGCAGCACGAGCGACACCACGAAGCCGAGCACGATCAGGGGCACGCCGAGCGTGTCGAGCGTGCTCGCGAGCGCTCCGCCGATGCCGCTGGCCTGCAGGACCGCTCCGAACACCCCGCCGCCGGCGACGACGAGCAGGATCGACGCGATCGGCGGCAGCGCGCTCTCGAAGATCTCGTTGGTCTGCGTGAGCGACCAGCCGCGCTTGACCGGCAGCGCGAAGAACGCGATGCCGACGGCGACGAGCAGCGCGAGCACCGGGGTGCCGACGAAGACGCTGAGGCCGTGGGCGAAGGTGCCCTCGGGCAGGATCAGGGCGCCGACGGTGCCGACCAGGATCTGCACGATCGGGACGGCGACGAGCAGGATGATCAGCCCGGCGCGCGGAGGGGCGAGCTCGGTGCCGTCGCGGCCGACCGTGCGGATCGCGGAGGTGACCCCGCCGACCTCGGCGAGCTGCGCGGCGACCGCCGGGGCGAGCTCGTAGTCGCGGCGGTTCATGATCGCCGAGACGGCGTAGGAGAGGACGCCGAGGACCGCGCAGATGGGCAGCGCGATCAGGGCGATGAGCCCGACGTCGGCCCCGAAGACGCCCGCTCCGGCGACGATGCCGGGGTGCGGCGGCACGGCGACGTGCACGGCGAGCATCAGGCCCACCATCGGCAGGCCGAACTTCACCGGGCTGAGCCCGGCGACCTTGCTGAACGCGTAGATGATCGGGACGAGGACGATGACGCCGACCTCGAAGAAGACGGGGATCGCGACGAGGAACGCCACGATCGTCAGTGCCACGGCGACCCGCTTGGGTCCGAGCACGCGGGTGAAGTGGTCGGCGAGGCTCTGCACGCCGCCCGACACCTCGATCAGGCGGCCGAGGATCGCGCCGAGCGCGATGATGAGGGCGACCTTGCCCATCGTGCTGCCCACGCCGTTGGCGACGAGCACGAAGATGTCCTCGAGCGGGATCCGCGCCGAGACGGCGACGAGCACGCTGACCAGCAGCAGGGCCACGAAGGCGTGGATCTTGAAGCGGATGATGAGCACGAGCAGCAGGGCGATGCCCGCCGCGGCGATCCCCAGCAGGACCGGGGTGTCGAGGGTGACCGCCGGGGCGATCGGTGCGTCCGCGGCGCTGCGGATCGCGGTGGCGAGGTTCATCGGGCGTCCTTCGGGGTGAGGTGCTGCGGGGCGAGGACCTTGATGACGGCGGAGTCGTCGGCGGCGGCGAGGCCCTGCGCGGCTCCGAGCAGGTAGAGCTGCTCGGCGGCCGCGGCGATCGGAGTGGCGAGGCCGGAGCCCCGGGCGGCGGAGGTGACGATGCCCATGTCCTTCACGAAGATGTCGAGGCGGCTCAGCACCTCGGCGCCGTCCTCGTCGTAGGCCTGCAGCATCCGCGGTCCGCGGTTGCCGAGCATGAAGGAGCCCGCCGCGCCGGCCGAGAGCGTCTCGAGGGTGGCGGCGACGTCGAGTCCGAGCGCCTCGGCCAGGGCGAGCGCCTCGGCTCCGGCGGCGATGTGCACGCCGCACAGCAGCTGGTTGACCGTCTTGAAGGCCTGGCCGTCGCCGGCGCGGTCGCCGATGACGCTCAGCGTCGAGGCGAGCAGCTCGAGCACGGGCTGCGCCTTCGCGCGGGCCTCGGGGGCCGCTCCGACGACGATCAGCAGGTCGCCCGCTCCGGCGCGGACGGGCCCGCCGCTGAGCGGGGCGTCGACCAGGTGCACGCCGAGCGCGTCGAGCTCGGCGGCCACGGCGACGACGTCGTCGATCCCGACGGTGCTCGTCATGATCACGACGCGCCGGGCTCGAGGGTCGAGGCGACCCCGTTGGCGCCGAAGAGCACGTCGCGCAGCTGCGCGCCGTTGCGCACGGCCAGCAGCACGGCGTCGACGCCGGCCACCGCCCCGCGCGCGGAGTCGAACGGGGTGATGCCGGCGTCGGCGGCCAGCGCAAGGCGCGGCTCGGCGATGTCGAAGCCGTGCACGGTGAGCTCGGTGGCGAGGCGGGTGGCCATGGGCAGGCCCATGGCGCCGAGTCCGAGGACGGCGACGCGGTAGGAGGGGGTGGTCACGGTGGTCCTTCTTCCTGGGGAGTGGGGGAGGGGGTGCTCGCGGGTCACGCGACTGCGGTGGTGGGACGGGTCAGCGTGCCGACGACGGCGGC
This sequence comes from Rathayibacter rhapontici, assembly GCF_001995175.1. GTDB lineage: Bacteria > Actinomycetota > Actinomycetes > Actinomycetales > Microbacteriaceae > Rathayibacter. The sequence goes on along the minus strand of NZ_MUKN01000034.1, from coordinate 33,988 downwards.
GAGCGAATCGTCGTCGCCGACGTTCCCCGCGAATACGATGTAGGGGATGCCGCGTGCGGGGCCGTCGACCGGCTCCCAGAGCGAGACGATCCCGGGCAGCATCGGGCCGCGCACGATCGCGTGCCTGATGCCGAGCCCGTGGGTGGCCACGTCGCTGGACGTGATGCCGCCCTTGGCGATGACGAATCGGGGGCGCGTGCGGGCGAGGACCCGCTGCACGACCTCGACGATCGCGGCCGAGACCCGGCGCGAGATGTCGAGGCTCTCGTCGGCGTCGTCCGTGCGGCGGAGGAGGCGGCTGGTGTGCACCGCGACGTCGCCGCGGCCCAGCGCGTCGACCGCCGCGTCGATCAGACCGTCGAGGTGGGCCGCGTCGCCGGCGAGCACGGCCTCGACGTCGATCTCGAGGGTCTGCTCCAGCGCGCCCTGCGCTTTGAGCACCGCGAGCTGGCGCGACGTGAGTCCCACGTGCGATCCGACGACGATCAGCCCGCCGACGGCGTCGCTCCCGTCGCGCCGAAGACGTCCTGCACCGTGAGCGGAGGGTGCACCTCCTGCCCGATGCGGGCCCGGACGAACGGCGGGCCGACCCGGAACAGGAACCGCTTGCCCTGCTCCTCCGCGGCCGCGAGTCCGAGGGCCAGCAGGCGCATGTCGTCCTCGTGCACCGCGTCGACGACGACCGGGACGGAGCCCGTCAGGGGCAGGAGCGCGCGGACGATGCCGTCCACTCCGCCGCGCAGGACGCTCAGGTCCAGGCGCACGACCTGATCGGCGCTCCAGCGGCCGTCCGTCTTCTCGGCGACGTAGTCGGCGAGGTCGGAGGAGGAGTAGCCGAACGTCGCATCGCGGGCGAACTCGGTCTCGGCGATCGGAGTGAGGCCGTCCGGCGTGCGCATGAAGTGGACGCCGCCGATCGTGACGCGACCGGCATCGGGGAACGCGGGCACCAGCAGCACGGCGTCGAAGCCGTGGCCCGTCGCCTCGCGCACCGTCTCCTCGATGACGTCGGTCTCGAGCGGGTAGTGGCCGCGCAGCGTCGAGTCGCCGCGGCTGACGAAGGCGATCGGAGTGCCGGTCCGGGCTGCCGCGGCACTCGCGTTCGCCACGATCTCGCGGTTGCGGCGGGCGGCGGACTCGGCGTCCAGGCTCCGCGTGTTGGTGAGCACGTAGACGGCGGGGGCGTCCTGAGCGAGCGCCCAGTCGAAGTCCTGCGGGTCCCAGGCGGTCAGGACCGGCAGGTCCGAGACCGACTGCGTGCCGGTGGGGTCGTCGTCCAGGACGATCAGGACCCGGGTGCCGCGCTCGACGGCCGCCGCGACGTCGGCCGCATCGACGGGGACGTGCTCGGGGTGGCCCGCGAGGGCGCTCGACTCTTCCATCATCACTCCTTTGTAGCTGATAGCAGATATCATACAAGTAGAAGGAGCGGCGTCAAGAGCGGGTCCGCCGGGACCGCTCAGCGCAGCGTCGGCAGGACGTGCTCGCGGAAGTCGTCGGCCGTCTGCTTCATGTGGTCGGCCATCGCGAGGCGGGCCTCCTCGGCGACTCCGCCCCGCAGGGCGTCGAGGACCGCGGCGTGCTTCGCGATCGCGTTGCGCTGGATCCGCTCGACGGCCGAGGTCTGCGCGCGCTTCTCGCGCATGACCCGGGAGAGCGGGGCGAACACCGTGCCGACGAAGACGTTGCCGGTCGAGCGCAGGATCACGTCGTGGAACGCGATGTCGGCCTCGACGAACGCCGCGACGTCCTCGTCGTCGTGCGCCGCGCGCATGAGGCTCAGCAGCCGCTCCAGGTCCTCGAGATCGGAGTCGGAGCGACGGGTCGCGGCGAGCGCGGCCGCTCCGCTCTCGATCATTTCGCGCACCTCGATCAGCTCGAGCTCGGTCGTGCCGGGGTCGGTGCCGTGCGCGGTCACCCGCAGGATCGCGCCCAGATCCGTCCAGAGCGAGAGGGGAGCGACCGTGCCGCGCTTCCCGCGCCGCACGTCGAGCACGCCCAGCCCCTGCAGGCGCTTCAGCGCCTCGCGCATCGTGACGCGGCTGACGTCGTGCTGCTCGGCCAGCTCCGCCTCGCTGGGCAGCTCGGAGCCGATCGCGAGGACGCCGGCGACGATGTCGTCGAGCAGGGCGTCCGCCACGGTCGTGACGAGGGAGGCGCGGACCACGGCAGGGTCTCCCGTCGGTAGAGGGCTTCCAGTGTACGGGCGCCGACCCGGCGCCCCGGGGGAACGACGAAGGCCCCCGGCACGGATGCCGGGGGCCTTCGGTCCTGCACCCGGAGGTGCGGGGCGCGTGACTACGCGCGGGACTTGCGGCCGGTGATCGCGCCGTAGACCAGCAGGACGATCAGGGCGCCGACGATGGCGAGGGCCCAGGTGCCCAGGTCGAAGAACTCCTCGAGACCGCGACCGAAGATCGCGCTGCCGATGAAGCCTCCGAGGAACGCGCCGACGACGCCGAGGACCAGGGTGATGACCCAGCCGCCGCCCTGACGGCCCGGGAGGATCGCCTTGGCGATGGCTCCGGCGATGAGTCCGAGGATGAGGAATCCGATGATGCCCATGATGTTTCTCCTTCGTGTTCGTGCTCGACCGGCCGTTCCGATGCGAGCGTCGACGCCTGTCGTGGGGGCGTCCCGTGAAGTTCTCTTCCGGTCAGCGGAGTGAGCGCTGCACCTTCGCGCGGGCCTTGTCCGCGATGGAGGCGAAGTGCTCGGCTTCGCGCTTCGAGGTCTTCTTGAGCTTCTTGCGCGTCTTCTTCGTGGCAGGGTCGTTCCACACGCCGAGTGCGAGGTGACGCAGCTCTTCGTAGCGGGCACGCCCGGCGCGAGCGCCGAAGACGTACGCTGCGAGAGCGACGAGCGTCAGCAGGACGAGGCGGGGATTCATGCGGTGACCCTTCCATCGGAGAGCACAGGGACGTGCTCGACCCCCATTTGACTCTCCTGCGCAGTGCGTGGCAATTCAGGGCCCGACCATTGACAGCGACCCCTCCGGCCTGGTTCGCGTGCGCGCAGTGGCGCATCCGCGCAGTTCCCGCTCGCCGGCCGTCAGTGCCGTTCCCGCTCGCGGTGCGTCAGGCGCGGGTTCCGGCGAAGCGCTCGTGCAGGTAGCCGCCGTAGCCGCCGTCGACCCGGTTGTCGCGACGCCCCGAGGTGACGACCTCGCCGCGGTCCGTCGCTCCGACCCGCGCCCCGATCGCGTGCAGCCGCTCGACCAGCCGCACGTCCTCGTGCAGCGGCTCCACGCCGAAGCCGCCGGCGAGCAGGTAGCAGCCCGCGCGCACCCCGAGGTTCGCCCCGTGGATGCTCCCGATCGACTGCTCCCGCTCGCGGGTGCGCTGCCAGCGGGCGTAAATCGCGGGGTCGAGATCGGCGGGATCCGGCCGCACGGTGCCGACGAGGACGTCGTGCCGGCGCGCGTGCTCGACGTGGGCGAGGAGCCAGTCGGCCGGGACCCGGGTGTCCGCGTCCGTGTTCGCGATCCAGATCCGCTCGACGGGGGCGGGAGCGGAGGAGAGCGCGTGCGCGATGCCCGCCGAGCGCGCCGCGCCGACCCCGCAGCGCTCGAGCTCGAGCACCTCGCGCCGGCCGCCCTCGCCCGCTCGGCGGTCGCGTCGGTGCAGCCGTCCGCCGCGATCAGCAGCCGCACGGCGAGCCCGGGGTGCGAGCGGAGCAGCCGCGTCGCGCTGGCCTGCACCGAGGCGACGAGTCCGCCGATCCGCTCCTGCTCGTCGTGCGCGGGCACGAGACGAGCACGTGCTCGAGGCGCCTCACAGCAGTCCCGTGCGGCGCGCCACGGAGCGGGGGTCGCGGGCGTGCACCTCGAGCAGCACGTCCTCCTCCTCGTGCCGCACGATCCGGTGCAGTCCGAGCCGGCCGACGGTGGCCTGCACGGCGTCGCCGTCGAGCTCGAGCCCGGCGATCGGGTGCCGCCAGTGCACCGTCACGAGCTCACCGGAGGAGGAGAGCGCGTCGCGGACGCCCCGCAGCACCCGCTCGAGGGTCGGGGCGCCGAGGTAGTAGCCGACCTCCGAGAGCACGATCAGGTCGAACGGCCCCTCCGGGATCCCGCGGGTGATGTCGTGGTGCTCGACCCGCACGTGGGGCAGCGGAGCGAGTCGGCGCGCCGCCCGGTCGACGGCGGCCTCCGACACGTCGACCGCGAGCAGCCGGTCGCAGCGCTCGGCCAGCGCCTCGGCGAGCACACCGATCGACGCGCCGATCTCGAGGGCGGAGTCGTAGCGCCGCTCCGGAAGGCTCGCCAGCGTCAGCGCTCGCTTGCGCTCCTCGTACCAGTGGCTCGTGTAGCCCCAGGGGTCCTCGTGCCGCGCGTAGAGCTCGTCGAAGTAGGTCGTCCGGCCGTCCATCATCTCGACCCTAGGCACGCGGCCCGCGGCGGGCGGCCACTTGTCCGCGGAGCCGCAGTGCGCTATCCGGTGACCCGGATCAGGTGGTCGTCGCCGAGGAAGTGCCGGAGGAAGAGCGGATGCAGCACCGCCGCGGACCCGTCCCCGCCCCGCCGCGTCTGGCTCGCGTACTCGCCCAGAGCCGCCCGGCGCCGCGCCCGCGCGTCCCCGTCGGCCTCTCCGCGCAGGAGGGACGACCACGGCACCGCCGCGTCGTCCGGCCGCGCCCAGTGCCACAGCCAGATCGGGGCGGCGAGCACCGGCTGGCCGCACGCGGGTCCGACCTCGGCGCACACCTCGCCGACCACGCGGTGGTCGCGGTGCCCGTCGCCCGCCCACGTCGAGAGCAGGAGCACCGTGCCCGCGGGTCCCGAGGCGCGACGGCGCACCTCGTCCGCGATGCGGTCGCGGTGCTCGGGGGTCGCGGAGTCGGGTACCTCGAGGAAGGCCAGGCCGATGCCGTCGCCGAGCCGGTCGAGCGCGGCCCGCGCCTCGCTCCGGCGCTCGGCGGCGATCGCGGGGGAGGGCTCGCCGTGGGAGGAGGCTCCGTCGGTCACGACCACCACGTCGACAGCGAGCCCCCGCCGGCGCGCGCGGGCGATCGTGCCCGCGCAGCCGAGCGTCTCGTCGTCGGCGTGCGCGGCCACCACCAGCACGCGCTGCACGCCCGCGAGCACCTCGGCCGAGGGGAGGCCGTCCCGGCGCCCGTCCTCCTGCCACACCTCGAGCGGCGTCCCCTCGAGGTGGCCGTCGAAGCTCACCACGCCGTCGAACCGCCGGAGGCGAGCACCGCCCGCCCGAGCGCCGCGTCGTCGCGCTCGGCGTGGTGCTGCCGCACGTAGAGGGCGAGGTCCGCGACCCGCTTGGCGTGCTCCTCGTCCAGCGCCAGCGGCGCGGGTCCGAGGGCGCGGCCGGCGCGGGCGAGGACCTCCTCGCACGCCGAAGCCACGCTCGCCCGCGTGCGCTTCGCCAGGAGCGCCCCGGCGGATCCGCTCGCCGCGCCGCCGTCGACGAGTGCGGACGACTCCGCCAGCGCCCGTCGGGCCGCCTCGAGAGCCGTGTCGACCGCGCCGAGGTGCGCGAGCAGGTGCGGGTCGTCGCGGCGCGCGGCGGCCGACGCGACGACGGCGCCGATGCCTCGCGCTCCGCCGTACCAGCAGGCCGCGACCGCGATGCCGCCCCAGGCGAACCCGGGACGCGAGAGGTACCAGCCCGCCTCGCCGACCGGCACGGCCGCAGCGCCGGAGAAGCGCACGGGCCCGCTCGGGATCTCCGCGAGACCGCGGGCGTGCCAGGCGCCCTCGAGGGGCGTCGCCGATCCGGCGCCGAGCCCGACGGCGAAGAGGCGGCGCTCGCCGGTGGCCTCGCCCACGTGCGCCGTGACCAGCGCCGCGTCGAGCCGGTCCGCCAGCGAGCACCACGGCTTCACGCCGTCCAGCCGCCAGCCGTCGCCGTCCGGGCGTGCGACGAGCGGGTCCTCTCCTCCCTCCGCCGCGAAGACCCCCCAGACGGCGGAGGGGGAGATGCCCACGTCGGCCGGAGCGAGCCCCGCCTCGGCCAGGATCGCGAGGGCGTCGAGGTGCGGCTCGACGGCGCGGGCGACACCGAGGTCGTGCCGCGCGAGGCGGGCCAGCAGTGCCAGAAGCTCGGCGGTGCGACCGGAACCCGGCAGCGGGGCGTCGGAGCCGAACGCGCGGGCGAAGGCGAGCGCGCCGGCCACGTCCGTGGGCAGCGGCGCGTGCAGGGGGAGGGCGGAGGTGAGCGGTTCCATCGGGGCCGACGCTACGCAGTGGGCGGTCCCCACCGCGCTGATTGCCCGGGCGGCCGGTCGGTGCTAGCCGCCGGATCCCGTCACAGCTCGAGGGCGTTGATCCGGTGCAGGAGGCGCGCGAGCCGCTCGACGTCGCCGTCCCCCCAGCCGCGCAGCTCCTCGTGCAGCTGCGCCTGATCCGAGGAGCGGATCTCGCGCAGCCGCGCGGCCGTCTCCGGCGTGACCGAGAGGATCGTCGACCGCCCGTCGGCGGGATCGGCGCCCGCGAGAGCAGGCCCAGCCGGTCCAGCGCCGTGATCTGCCGACTGAGCGTGGACTTATCGGTCTCGAGCAGCTCGGCCAGGGCCCCGGAGGAGACCGGCCCGCGCCGCTCCAGCGCCGACAGCGTCTTGTACCCGGCCGCCGTCAGCTCCGGATGCACGCGCTCGGCGTAGGAGCGCATCATCGCGCGCACCCGCCGGAAGAGCGTGCTCAGCTCGCCCTCGACGGAGGCGATGGCCGCGTCGACGTCGTGGGCGGGGGTCGGGCTCGCACCGGTCATGCCTCCATGGTGCCCCCTCCTCGACTTGCGTCGCACCGACTGGATGTCGTACGCTCTCCGAAGCCAAAGACCGCCGGTTTCCGGTGTGCGCACGAGCAGGGCCCCGGCCCCGCGAGATCGCCACTCGGACGAAGGATTCGCGAAGCGAATGGCCCGCGCAGGTGTGAACGAGATCATGACACGCGAGAGATCGCGTCTCCCGAAGCTCCGAGCGCCTGCGCCGGAGCTTTTTTCTTTGCGTGCCTTCGGGCTACCGGCACGAGAATTCACAGGAGTAGCCATGGCGAACAAGGAAGCCTCGGTTGCCGAACTCACGGAGAAGTTCCAGAGCTCGACGGCCGTTCTGCTGACCGAGTACCGCGGTCTCACCGTTGCGCAGCTGAAGACGCTGCGCAAGGACATCAGTGAGCACGCAACCTACGCCGTGGTGAAGAACACGCTGACCAAGATCGCGGCGAACAACGCCGGTATCTCGTCCTTCGACGACGAGCTCGCTGGCCCCTCGGCCATCGCGTTCGTGCACGGCGACCCCGTCGCCGTCGCGAAGTCGCTGCGTGCCTTCGCCAAGGCAAACCCTCTGCTCGTGGTGAAGGGCGGTTACTTCGACGGTAACCCCCTGACCGCAGAAGAGGTGGGCAAGCTCGCCGACCTCGAGTCCCGCGAAGTGCTGCTCGGCAAGCTCGCCGGCGCCTTCAAGGCCTCGCTGTTCGGTGCCGCATATCTGTTCAACGCCCCGCTGTCCAAGGCCGTTCGCACGGTCGAGGCGCTGCGCGAGAAGCAGGAGTCCGCGAGCTGACGTCTTCCTCCGGGAGACAGCGCACGCGGTTCGTAGACAAGAAAAACTAGGAGAAAAATCATGGCAAAGCTCACGCAGGACGAGCTCATCGAGGCCTTCAAGGAGCTCACGCTCATCGAGCTCTCTGAGTTCGTCAAGAAGTTCGAAGAGGTCTTCGAGGTCACCGCCGCCGCGCCCGTCGCGGCTGCCGGAGTCGCCGGCCCGGCCGCTCCCGCCGAAGAGGTCGAGGAGCAGACCGAGTTCGACGTCGTGCTCGAGGCCGCCGGCGAGAAGAAGATCCAGGTCATCAAGGAGGTCCGCGCGCTCACCAGCCTCGGCCTCGGCGAGGCGAAGGCCGTTGTCGATGGCGCCCCCAAGGCCGTCCTCGAGGCCGTCAACAAGGAGACCGCCGAGAAGGCCAAGGCTCAGCTCGAGGCCGCCGGCGCGACCGTCACCGTCAAGTAGTACTGCGCCGACCCCGGTCGGACAGCACTACCGCGCCGACCCCGGTCGGACAGCACTACCGCGCCAACCCCGGTCGGCGCATGCGCGCAGGGCGCCGTCTCCTCGGAGGCGGCGCCCTTCGCCGTTCCCGCGCCGTGTTCCCGCGGGCCGTGGAATCGCCCGGGCTCTAGAATCGGTGCGTGTCCGCTCCTGATCCGCTCGCAGGCCTGCCCGCGCGCGACGTGCCGCCGAGCGAGGTCTCGCTCAGCGAACTGCTGAGCGACTTCGTCTCCGTGACCCACCGCATCACCCGACTCGCCGCGCAGGCCACCGACAACCAGGAGTCGCAGGCCGTCTGGCGCACGCTCTCGGTCCTGCTGTCGATGGGGCCGATGCGCCTGGGCGAGCTCGCCTCGCAGAGCCGCGTCTCGCAGCCGACGATGACCAAGATCGTCAAGAACCTCGTCGACAGCGGCTGGCTCGCCCGCATCGCCGACCCGGACGACGCCCGCGCCTGGCAGATCCAGCTCACCGACGTCGGAGCCGCCGCCCTCGCGGCCTGGCGCTCCGAGCTGGGCGACGCCCTCACGCCGATCTTCGCCGACCTCGCCCCCGAGGACCGCCGCGTCCTCGAGCGCGCCGTCGAGATCATGCACGAGCGCCTGGTGGTCGGCCCCCGCCACTGACCGCCGATGTCGGTCCTGCCCGCTACCGTCCCTGCGTGACCCGCTTCCTGCTCCACGCCGACGCCGACGCGTTCTTCGCCTCGGTCGTGATGCGGCGGCGCCCGGAGCTGCGGAGGGTCCCGATGGCCGCCGTCGCGCACGTGTTCGTCGCCAGCGCCAACTACCCCGCCCGCGCGCTCGGGGTGCGCGGTGGCATGCCGGTGTCCGAGGCGCGGTCCCTGTGCCCCTCGCTCGTCCTGGTCGATCTGCCGCGCGACGAGATCGAGGAGGCGAGCGACGCGCTGTTCGACCTCTTCTCCTCCGCGGCCCGGGCTGTGGAGCCCGGCTCGATGGAGGAGGCGTTCCTCGACGTCGCCGCCTCGGACGAGTCGAGCGCCCTCGCCGCGGCTCGCGAGCTGCGCCGGAGGGCCGCCGTCGAGCTCGGCCTGCCCGTGAGCGTCGGCATCGGGTCCACGAAGCTGATCGCGAAGCTCGCGTCCCGGGCGGCCAAGCCGGACGGGCTGGTCCGCATCGACTCGTCCGAGGAGGCGGATCTGCGTGAGCGGCTGCCCCTGGTGGACGCCTGGGGCGTGGGACCGGTGAGCCTCGAGCGGCTCCGGGTCATCGGGGTCGAGCGGCTCGGTGACATCGACGCCGTCTCGGACGGGGAGCTGACGAGGGTCTGCGGTCTCGCGATGGCGCGGCGCCTGCGCGGCTATCGCGACGGGACCGACGACGCGGTCGTCCGTCCGGTCGAGCAGCGCCGCACGCTGAGCTCGGAGGGCACCACCGCCGGGTACGACCGCGCCGATCACTCCGCGTCCGAGCTGATCGGCACCTGCCTCGCCCGCGTCTGCCGTCGTGCCCGCCGCGCCGGGCTCGTCGCGACGGGTCTGTCCCTCTCGCTCCGCCCGGCGTCGGGTGCGCCCGCGATCGTGCTGCGACGGACCCGTGTGGAGGCCTCGGCCGACGAGGAGGAGTGGGGTGCGACGGCGCGGGAGCTGCTCGACGAGGCTCTGCCGCCTCCGCTCGTCGGAGTCGGCGTCGCGCTCACCGGCCTCGTGCCGCGGGAGAGCGCTCCGCTCGCCCTGTTCTGACGACCGGCCGCACGCCACACTGGGGTCGTGCGCATGCGACTCGAGCTCGTCCCCCTGCCCGTCGCCGATGTCGATCGGGCGGTGGCCTTCTACAGCGGCGTCGTCGGGTTCGAGGTCGACCACGACGTCCGTCCGACCGAGGGGATGCGCATCGTGCAGCTGACCCCGCCCGGCTCGGCCTGCTCGGTCGTCCTCGGCACCGGCATGGGCCTGGATCCGGCGGACGGCGTGGTGCGCAACCTCCACCTCGTCGTCGACGACCTCGCCGGAGCGCGCGCCGAGCTGGTCTCGCGCGGGCTCGACATCAGCGAGGTGCACGACATGGGCGGGGTCCTCTACGCGTACTTCGCCGATCCGGACGGCAACTCCTGGGCGCTGCAGCAGATCGGCGCCGACGCCCGCCCGCCGGCCTGACTCGGGCTCAGCCCTCGGGCCACTCCACGCGGGCCTGCACCTCGGGGTGCTTGCGGAGCCACGCGGCGATGAACGGGCAGCGGGGCACCACGGTGCCCCCCGCCTCCGTCACGGCGGCGACCGCGGCGCGGGCGAGGGCGCTGCCGAGGCCGTGGCCCTCCCAGGCGTCCTCGACGACGGTGTGGGTGAAGACGACGCGGTCGCCGCGGAGGGAGTACGCGGCGTAGCCGGCCGTCTCTCCTCCGATCGAGATCTCGAACCTCGATCGCTCGGGGACGTCCTGGACGACGGGGGAGTCGGAGTCGGTGTCGCTCATGCTCCGATTCTGCCCCTCAGGCTCCGATCCGGGCCCCTCGCGGTGCCGAGGTGCTGGTGCGGATCACGAGCGACGCCGGGATCGTGGTGTGCCGTGCCGGGGGAGGAGCCTCCCCGCGGGCGAGTGCCGCCAGGGCCTCGAGGATCAGCTCGACGGCCAGCTCGCCCTGCTGCCGCGGGTCCTGGCGGATCGACGTGAGCCCGAAGAGGTCGGCCAGCGGGTGGTCGTCGATGCCGATGATCGACACGTCCTCCGGGATCGACAGCCCGAGCTCGCGCGCGGCCAGCACGATGCCGATCGCGATCTCGTCCGAGGCGGCGAAGATCGCCGTGGGGCGGGTGCGCGGGTCGCCCAGCACCTGGCGTCCGGCGCGGTGCCCCCCGGGGATGTCGAAGGTGGTCGGGGTGAAGGTGCTCTCGTCGAACTCGAGCGCCGCCGCCTCGAGGGCCTGGCGGAAGCCGACGAGGCGCTTGGTGTGCACGCGGAAGTCCATCTCCTCCTCCGCCAGGCCGCCGATGTGCACGATGCGCTCGTGGCCGAGCGAGAGCAGGTGCTCGGTCGCGAGCCGCGCGGCCGCGACGTCGTCGATGCTGAAGGTGGGGATCCCGGGGAGCTCGCCGCCGATGCCGACCACCGGCTTCCCCAGCGCGAGGAGCGCCTCCGTCTCGCCGGGGGAGATCTCGAGGGTCACGGCGACGATCGCGTCGACGCGCTTGCGGACGAGGTAGTACTCGAAGACGCTGCGCCGCGCGTCGCGGTGCTTGTCGATGTTGTAGAGCAGCAGGTCGTAACCGGCCGCCAGGAGGGCGTGCTCGATGCCGTCGATGATGCCGCCGAAGAACCACTGGTTGATCACCGGGATGATCACCGCGACGTTGTTGCTGCGGCCGGTGACCAGGCTCGAGGCGTTCGCCGAGACCACGTAGCCCAGGCTCGCGGCGGCCTTCTCGACCCGCTGCTTCGTGCCGGCGGAGACGTAGCCGCGACCACTCAGGGCACGGGAGACCGTGGCCTTGGAGACCCCGGCGAGCTCGGCGACCTCTTCGATGCCCGTCACGGCGTACCTCCCGTCCCGTCCGGCGTCGATGCTGGAAACGGTTCCAGGAAGTTATACCCCTTCCGTGGGGTCGCCACCATTCCGCGCCGAGGCCGAGCACCGCCGTTCCGCGGCGCGATCCGCGGTTCGACGCCGAATCGTTATCTGAGAGAGCGCTCTACCGCGGGCGTTGTGGTTTCATCGAAGTTGTGGAAAGGTTTCCCTCCGTGGGAGCCCTGCCCACGTGAAACCGGTGATCCGCACGGAGGACCTCCTTGCGGCACTCGAGTCTGACGGGCCTCGCCCTCGGCTGAACCACCACTCAATGAGGAGGAACCATGCGGTCATCCCTGCACCGCCGTATCACCCTTCCGGTCGCCGTTCTCGCGGCCGCCGGAATCGCGCTCGCCGGCTGTTCCGGCGCCAGCGACCCCAACGACCCGAACGCGGGCGGCGGCACCGGCAACTCCGTCGGCACGGCCGACGGCGTCGTGAACGTCTACGGCACCATCAACGGTGACGAGGCCACGCTCCTCGAGGAGTCCTGGGCCGCCTGGGAGGAGGAGTCGGGCATCGACATCAAGTACACCGGCGACAAGGAGTTCGAGAAGCAGATCGGCATCAAGGTCCAGGGTGGGGACACCCCCGACCTCGCGATCTTCCCCCAGCCGGGTCTGCTCGCCGACACCGTGCCTCCGGCAAGGTCCAGGAGCTGCCCGAGGGCGCCCTGACCGAGGTGCAGAACAACTGGTCCGAGGACTGGCAGAAGTACGGCCAGGTCGACGGCACCCAGTACGGCGCTCCGCTGATGGCGAGCGTCAAGGGCTACATCTGGTACTCCCCGGCCAAGTTCGCCGAGTGGGGCGTCTCTGTCCCCACCACGTGGGACGAGATGGAGGCGCTCGGCAAGACGATCGCCGAGAAGACCGGCGGACCGTCCTGGTGCGCGGGCTTCAACTCCGGTGAGGCGTCGGGCTGGCCCGGCACCGACTGGATCGAGGACGCCGTCCTCCGCGAGGCCGGTCCCGACGTGTACGACTCCTGGATCGCGGGCGACACCCCGTTCACCGACCCCGAGATCAAGGCCGCGTTCGACTCCGTCGGCTCGATCCTCCTCGACCCGACCCTCGTCAACGCGGGCTACGGCGACGTCTCGTCGATCAACTCCACCGCCTTCGGCGACGTCGCGCAGAACATCGCCAACGGCACCTGCGCGCTGACCCACCAGGCGTCCTTCTTCGAGGGCTTCCTGATCTCGGCCGGCGCCGACGTGTCCGAGGACGGCGACGTCTGGGCCTTCCTCACCCCGCCGATGTCGGCCGAGGACCCCCAGGCCGTCACCGGTGGTGGCGAGATGGTCGCCGCCTTCTCGAACGACGAGGACACCGCGAAGGTCCAGGAGTACCTGGCCAGCGCCGACTGGGCCAACAGCCGCGTCGCGCTCGGTGGAGTCATCTCGGCCAACAAGGGACTCGACGCCGAGAACGCCGGCAGCGACATCCTGAAGGACTCGATCGCCATCCTGCAGAGCGAGGACACCACGTTCCGCTTCGACGGCTCGGACCTCATGCCGAAGTCCGTGGGTGCCGACAGCTTCTGGAAGGGCATGGTCGACTGGATCGACGGCTCGAGCACCGACCAGGTCCTCGAGGAGATCCAGGCCGGATACACCTCCTAGCAGCCTGACGACGAGGGCCGCCGCTCCCTGGGCGGCGGCCCCTCGTCGTGACTAGGCTTCACCTGAGTTCAGAGTCGCACTCGAAAGGGCGTCCATGTCCGCATTCTTCCAGTGGCTCGCGAGCATCCCCCCGCTCGCGCAGATCCCGCTCATCCTCCTCGCGTTCGCGGCAGTCGTCGCGATCATCCTGTTCTTCGTCGAGGTCGCGCCCCGCCGCGGCACCGGCTACACGCTGCTGCGTCTCGCGGTCACCGTGCTCCTGCCGGTCGTCCTGCTCCTGGCGTTCGGCCTCTACAACTCCGTCATGTGGGTCGCGGTCGTCGCGGCCGTGCTGGGCGGCGCGCTGTTCCTGCTCGACTTCCGATCCCGCAAAGGCGCGGGCTACGGGCTCCAGCTGGTCGCGTTCATGGCTCCGGCCGCGTTCTTCATCCTGATCGGCCTGATCTACCCGACGATCACGACCGCGCTGAACGCCTTCATGAAGAACGACGGATCCGGCTTCGCCGGGCTCGACAACTTCGTCTGGGTCTTCACGAGCCCCGACGCATCACCGCCTTCCTCAACACGGTCGTCTGGGTGCTCCTCGCCCCGATCACCGCGACGGCCATCGGCCTCGCGTACGCCGTCTTCATCGACAAGAGCCGCGGCGAGAAGTTCTTCAAGCTGCTGGTCTTCATGCCGATGGCGATCTCGTTCGTCGGCGCGTCGATCATCTTCAAGTTCTTCTACGACGTGCGCCAGGGCGAGCAGATCGGTGTGCTCAACGGCATCCTGACCGCGTTCGGCGCCACTCCGGTCGACTGGCTGGGCCTGGAGCCGTGGAACACGCTGTTCCTCGTCGTCGTGCTCATCTGGACGCAGGCCGGCTTCGCGATGACGGTGCTCTCCGCCGCCATCAAGGGCGTCCCCGCGGAGCAGCTCGAGGCGGCGTCGCTGGACGGCACCAACGCGTGGCAGTCGTTCTGGAACGTCACCGTGCCGGGCATCCGCTCCTCGATCGTCGTGGTCCTGACGACCATCTCGATCGCGTCCCTCAAGGTCTTCGACATCGTCTCGGCGATGACCGGCGGCCGCTCCGACACGACCGTCCTGGCCTTCGAGATGGTGCGCCAGTTCCAGCTCGGAGCCCGCAGCGGCTACAGCGCGGCCCTCGCGGTCATCCTGTTCCTGCTCGTGCTCCCGATCGTCGTCTACACGCCCGCCAGCTCGCCAAGCAGAGGGAGATCCGATGAGCGTCACGCCCACCCCGATCCAGGTCCCGGTCGACCGCACCACCGAACGGCGCCTCGCCCGTGGGGAGTCGAGGATCGAGACGGCCAGCGGCAAGGTCCGCAAGGCCACCACCTCGCGCGGAGCGACACTCGCGGCGGCGATCATCGCCGCCATCTGGACGATCCCGACCCTCGGCCTGTTCATCTCGTCGTTCCGCCCCGCGAACGACATCAAGACGACCGGCTGGTGGACGATCTTCGCCAACCCGGGCTTCACGCTCGACAACTACGTCAACGCCATCAACTCGGGCGACAGCCTGACGTTGGGCAAGGCGTTCGTGAACTCGCTCGTCATCACGCTGCCCGCGGCGCTGATCCCGATCACGATCGCGAGCCTCGCGGCGTACGCGTTCGCGTGGATCGACTTCAAGGGCCGCAACACGCTCTTCGTCCTGGTGTTCTCGCTCCAGATCGTGCCGATCCAGATGGCGCTCGTGCCGCTGCTGCAGCTGTTCTCGGACGGCCTGCGCATCGGCAACCTGTACATCCTCCCCGGGCTCGGGGTGAACGGGTTGGACGGCTCGTACGCGAAGGTGTGGATCGCGCACACGATCTTCGCCCTGCCGCTGGCGATCTTCATGCTGCACAACTTCATCTCGGAGATCCCGGGCGAGGTCATCGAGGCGGCGCGCGTGGACGGAGCCGGCCACGGCCAGATCTTCTTCCGCATCGTCCTGCCGCTCGCGGTGCCGGCGATCGCCTCCTTCGGCATCTTCCAGTTCCTCTGGGTGTGGAACGACCTGCTGGTCGCGACCGTCTTCACCTCCGGGCAGGGGCTGCCGATCACGAAGGCGCTGCAGGATCTCTCGGGCTCCTACGGCCAGTCGTGGGAGCTGCTCACGGCGGGCGCGTTCATCTCGATCATCGTGCCGCTCATCGTGTTCTTCGCCCTCCAGCGGTTCTTCGTCCGCGGCCTCCTCGCGGGCGCCACCAAGGGCTGATCTCCTCACCCTCGAACGGCCCGGGACTCCTGCTCAGCAGGGGCCCCGGGGCTGTTCGGCGTTCCGCGCCGATCGGGTGGAGCGCAAGCACGGATCCGCCCTGGGCGGAAGCGGGAGAAGGTGTCGGCGGCCGGGGTTATGGTCGAGCGATGAGCAGGATGGGCGACGTGGCGGCGAGCGGCGGCATGCGCCCGGGAGCGGTGCGCGGCAGGATCTCGAGCAGCGATCCCGACAGCCAGCGGCGGCAGAACGAGGAGGCCCCGCGGGTCGAGCACCTGCTGCGGCGGATCGCGGATCTGTTCCGCGCGCACCGCGCCAAGCTGACGCTCACGGTCGTCCTCGTCCTCGTCGGCGCCGCCCTCACGGTCGTGCCGCCGCTGCTCACCCAGCTCGCCTTCGACCGCGGCCTGTTCCCGCCCGACGGCACCCCGGATCTCCCGGTCCTGCTCGAGCTCGTCGGCATCATGGTGCTGGTCTGGGTGCTCTCGGCGATCCTCGGCGTCTGGCAGACGCTCCTCACCGCCACGGTCGGCAACTCCGTGATGGGCGAGCTGCGCATCCGCCTCTTCCGCCACCTGCAGGCGATGGAGCTCGGCTTCTTCACCCGCACCCGCACCGGAGTGATCCAGTCGCGCCTCGCGAACGACGTCGGCGGGGTCGCCAGCGTCCTCACCAACACGGTGTCGAGCGTGCTCGGCAACACGGTCACCGTGATCGCGGCCGTCGTGGCGATGCTGCTGCTGTCGTGGCAGATGACGATCGTCGCGCTCGTGCTCATGCCGGTCCTCGTGATCGCCCAGCGCCGCGTCGGCCAGGTCCGAGCGCGCATCGCGACGAAGACGCAGGAGTCGCTCTCCGAGATGACCGCGATCACCCAGGAGACCCTCAGCGTCTCCGGCATCCTCCTGGCCAAGAGCTTCGGCCGCCAGGAGTCGGAGGTGTCGCGCTACGCCGACGAGAACGGCCGCCAGATCGAGCTGCAGGTGCGCCAGCAGATGTCCGGCCAGTGGTTCTTCGCGACGGTGCAGATCTTCCTCTCGGTGATCCCCGTGGTCGTCTACCTCGCCGCCGCGTGGCTGATCCTCGGCGGCACCACGGTCACCGCGGGCACGGTCGTCGCGTTCACCACCGTGCAGGCCCGGCTGATGTGGCCGCTCCTCGGGCTCATGCGGGTCGCCCTGGATCTCCAGACCGCCGGCGCGCTCTTCGCCCGCATCTTCGAGTACCTCGACCTGCGGCCCGCGATCACCGACCGCGCGGGGGCCCGCGACGTCGACGGGGAGCTCGGCCGCGTCGAGCTCGACGACGTCGTCTTCCGCTACCCCGACCAGACCGAGGAGGTGCGGCCGACCCTCGACCACGTCTCCGTCTCGATCGCGCCGGGCCAGTTCGTCGCCTTCGTCGGTCCCTCCGGAGCGGGCAAGACGACGATCTCGTACCTCGTGCCGCGCCTGTACGACGTGACCGGCGGCGCGGTGCGCTTCGCCGGCACCGACGTGCGCGAGCTGCGCCAGGAGTCGCTCGTCTCGCACATCGGCATCGTCAGCCAGGAGACGTACCTCTTCCACGCGACGATCGGCGACAACCTGCGCTACGCCCGTCCCGACGCGACGCAGGAGGAGCTCGAGTCGGCCGCGCGCGCCGCCAACATCCACGACACGATCGTCTCGTTCCCCGACGGCTACGACACCCTGGTGGGCGAGCGGGGCTACCGCCTCTCCGGCGGGGAGAAGCAGCGCCTCGCGATCGCGCGCGTCCTGCTGAAGGACCCGGCCGTCCTCATCCTCGACGAGGCGACGAGCGCCCTCGACACCGTCTCGGAGCGGATCGTGCAGGCCGCCCTCGACGACGCGTCGCGCGGCCGGACCACCATCGCGATCGCCCACCGCCTCTCGACGGTCGTCTCGGCCGACGTCATCCACGTGGTCGCGGCCGGCACCATTGTCGAGTCGGGCACGCACCGCGAGCTGCTGGCGCTCGACGGGCTCTACGCCTCCCTCTACGCCCAGCAGGCCGAGTCGTCCGTCACCGCCTGAGCCGCACGCCGTCGCCCCGAGTGGGCCCGGACCGGGCTCTGTCGGTGGAGCAGGCCCCGGTCCGCGTCCCCTCGGCGTCAGGTGCTGACGCCAGTGGTCGCCGACCGGGCGCTGCGAGCGGTGCGAAGCCCACTTCGCGCCCACTCGCCGCCGATCGTTCCTAGTGGATCGACGTCGGCGAGTCCGGCTACTCGCAGGCGATCCCGTCGCCGTCGCGGTCGAGCTTGCGGCTGTAGCCGGCATCGCCTGTACGGATGGGAGCGGCTCCTGCGGCCCGGACCGCTGTGCAGTTCTCGTAGTACGTCGAGGCGCCCGCGGGAACCGGCACGGCAGCGGCTGGCGCCGAGGGCGCGGCCGCCGCCGCGGGGGCGACGACAGCTTGCGCCGTCGCGGCAGCCGCGGCGGCGGCCGACTCCAGCTCGGCGATGCGCGACTCGCGGGAGGCTATCGTCGTCGCCGATACTGACGCCTCAGCGGTGAGAGCGTCGATCCTCGACTGCAGTCCTGCAGCCGAGGAGGTGGCCGTGGCGAGGTCGGAGACCGCGGCCGCGACATCCTCCTCCTGCTGGGCGAGAGCGTCCTGCGAGGTGTCCAGCTGCTGCGTGACCGTGTCGAGCTGTTCCTGGAGGTCGGCCTTGTCCGAACCGGCGGTGCCCGTTCCGACGAGCGAGCCGAGCGTGAGAGCACCGACCGACGACCAGACCAGCGCCCAGAGGGGGACGCGCCGCGGCTTCTTCTCCTCGGGGCGTCGAGCCGAGGGCAGGGGAGGGGGCCAGGAGGCGTCGTTGGTCGTGTCGGTCGTCATGGTGAGGCCCCTGCGCTGGTGAGTGGACGCCCGTGAACGGGGCAGACTCACAGTAATTTAAGCGACAGGTGACGGCAAACGGGGTTTTTACGGACGCGCGTCAGGCGGCCGGGCGGGCCTCGAGCATCCGCTCCATCAGCGAGATCTCGGCCTCCTGCGCCTTCACGACGGAGGTCGCGAAGTCGGTCGCGACGCGGTCGCGGCTGCGCGAGAGCAGCGCCTCGGCCATGTCGATCGCTCCGCGGTGGTGCGCGATCATCAGCTCGAGGAACATCCGGTCGAGGTCGCGGCCCGAGGACGCGGTGAGGGCGCGGATCTGATCGGGGGTCGCGAGGCCGGGCATGCTCGAGGGCACGACGCCCTCCTCCGTGCCCATGCCCATCGACGAGTGCTCGTCGGCGGCGCCTCGAGGGTCGGCCGGCCCATCCAGGTCATCGACGGCTCGGGGGAGGCCTGGGGCAGGTTCCACGAGACGAGCCAGCCGAAGAGCTGGCCGGCCTGCTGCTGCTGCGTGAGCAGGATGTCGGTCGAGATCGTCAGGACCTCGCTGTCGGTGCTGCGCTCGTGCACGATCAGCGCCAGCTCGGCGCCCTGGAGGTGGTGCACCTGCATGTCGCGGGCGAAGCCGGCCTCGGCGCTCGTCGAGGACGGGGTCGCGGTCGGCGCGAACGGTGCGAGCGCGCCGATCACGTAGCCGCCGGCGGCGCCCAGGAGGAGGGCGACGACGGCGACCGCGGCGACGAGGAGGCGGCCCCGGGCGTCGGCTGCCGCCCTCACTGCTTGCCGGGGGCGTCGATGCCCCCGGTGCACGGCGCACCGGGCTCGGGGGCGGTCGACGCCTGCCAGAAGCGCTCGACGAAGGCGTCGATGCGCGGGTCCTCGGGGGAGTCGATCGCGACCTGGGCGTCCCAGGCGCTGAGCACGATCGGCGACTCGAGGCCCTCGTACGGCGAGACGACGGTGTAGGTGTCGGGCAGCGCGGCGATCAGCTCGTCGACCTCGCTCTGGGGGAGGGAGGGGTCGTAGGTCGCCCACACGGCGCCGTGCTCGAGGTCGTGCACCGCGTTCTCGTTCGGGACGGGCTGGTCGTACACGCCGCAGTTCATCCAGACGGCGTTGTGCTGCCCGCCCGCCGGGGGCGTCTGCGGGTACTCGACCGCGCCGGTGACGTGGTCGGCCTCGTTCTCGAAGGTCTGCAGGCCGTCGATGTTGCGGGCCTCGACGATCTGCTGGTTGCCGATCACGGTGACGGCCACGATGCCGCCGATCGCGAGGATCGCGAGGGCCGAGAGCGAGACGATCCAGATGCGGCCGCTCTTCTTCTTGCGCGCCTGCTCGCGCTTGTAGGCCTCGACCTTCTCCTGGCGGGCGCGGTTCTTGGCGGACATCGTGTCTTTGGGCACGGCGGCGTTCTCTCGTTCCATCCGGGGGCGGTCGCGCCGTCGCGCGGCGCAGGCGCCCTGAGAGGCGCTCTCAGAGGATAACGAGACAGGCTCCGGATCGGATCAACGCGATCGGCGCCGGGTTCGGCCGGGCGGCTCAGCCTGCGAAGGTCAGCCAGAGCAGCAGTGCGTTGAGCACGATGAGGAACACCGCCGCGAGCACCGCTCCCAGCGTCGTGAACCAGCGGTTCGCCTGATCGCCCATCAGTCGGCGGTCGCGCGTCAGGATGACCAGCGGCACCAGGGCGAACGGGATGCCGAACGAGAGCACGACCTGGCTGAGCACGAGCGCGCGGGTCGGGTCGAAGCCCACGGCGAGCACGACGAGCGCGGGGATCAGCGTCACGAGCCGCCGGGTGACGAGCGGCACCCGCACGTGCAGCAGGCCGTGCATGATCTCGGCTCCCGCGTAGGCGCCGACCGAGGTCGAGGCGAGCCCGGAGGCGAGGAGGCCGACCGCGAAGAGCGTCGCGATCACGGGGCCCAGCGCCGCTCCGATCGCCGCGTGCGCGCCCTCGAGGCTGTCGGTGCCGGCGACGCCCGCGAGGGAGTGGGCGGCGAGGAGGAGGATCGCGAGGTTCACGGTGCCCGCGATCGCGAGCGCGACGGTGACGTCGATCCGGGTGGCCGTGAGGATCCTCCGGCGGGCGCCGACGCCGTCGACGCGGCCGAAGCGGTCGCGGGCGAGGGCGGAGTGGGCGTAGATGGCGTGCGGCATGACGGTCGCGCCGAGGATCGACGCGGCGAGCAGAACCGACTCCGAGCCCTCGAAGCGCGGCACGAGCCCCGCGACGGCCGAGCCGGCGTCGGGCGGATCGACGACGACCCCGATCGTGAAGCCGACGGCGATGACCACCATCAGCGCCGTGATGACGCGCTCGAAGGGCCGCGCCCCTCCGCGGGTCTGGATGAGCAGGAGAGCGAGCGACACGGCGCCGGTCACCAGACCGCCGACGAGCAGCGGCAGCCCGAACAGCAGGTTCAGCGCGATCGCGCCGCCGATCACCTCGGCCAGGTCGGTCGCCATCGCGACGACCTCGGCCTGCACCCAGTAGGCCCGGCGGCCCCAGCGGCCGCGCAGCCGGTCGCCGAGCAGCTCGGGGAGGCTGCGGCCCGTCATCAGCCCGAGCTTGGCCGAGAGGTACTGGATCAGCCACGCCATGAGGTTGCCCAGGACCACCACCCAGACGAGCAGGTAGCCGAAGCGGGCGCCGGCCGTCATGTTGCTGGCGACGTTGCCGGGATCGAGGTAGGCGACTCCGGCGACCATGGCGGGCCCGAGCAGGCGCAGGAGTCGGCCGTCGGCCGGACGCCGCGGAACGGCGGCGATCGGAGTGGTCATGCTGGTCCGTTCCGCGCGTCTCGGGGGGCGTCTCGAGCGGGCGTCGACACGGCCGCGGAGCCCCACGATAGGGCACTCGGAGCACCCGCGTCACGGGGCCCGCGCGGGTTCCCGGCACCGGTTCAGGGCCTCCCGTCACATGCCGAACAGCGGTTGCTACGCTTTTCCCATGACCCTCGATCGAGCCCTGCCAGCACGCCCGGAGACCGGGATGGCCTACGCCGAATCGGTGCTGGACCTCATCGGGGACACCCCCCTCGTGAAGCTCGGACCGGTCGCGTCCGGAGTGCGGGCCACCGTGCTCGTGAAGGTGGAGTACCTCAACCCCGGCGGCTCCTCGAAGGACCGCATCGCCACCCGCATCATCGACGCGGCCGAGCGCGACGGGCTGCTGAAGCCCGGCGGCACGATCGTCGAGCCCACCAGCGGCAACACGGGCGTCGGCCTGGCCCTCGTCGCCCAGCAGCGCGGGTACCGCTGCGTCTTCGTGCTGCCCGACAAGGTCGGCGAGGACAAGCGCAACGTGCTCACGGCCTACGGAGCCGAGATCGTCGTCACGCCGACGGCCGTCGAGCCGACGGACCCCGACTCCTACTACTCCGTCTCGGACCGCCTCGCCCGCGAGATCCCCGGCGCCTTCAAGCCCAACCAGTACGCGAACCTCAACGGGCCGCTCAGCCACTACGAGACCACCGGTCCCGAGATCTGGCGCGACACCGCCGGCCGCATCACCCACTTCGTCGCCGGCGTGGGCACGGGCGGCACCATCAGCGGCACCGGCCGGTACCTCAAGGAGGTGTCGGACGGCGGCGTCCAGATCATCGGCGCCGACCCCGAGGGCTCGGTCTACTCGGGCGGCGGCGGGCGCCCCTACCTCACCGAGGGCGTCGGCGAGGACTTCTGGCCCAGCGCCTACGACCCGAGCGTCGTCGACCGCATCATCGCCTCCAGCGACGCCGAGTCGTTCGCGATGACCCGCCGGCTCGCCCGCGAGGAGGGGCTGCTCGTGGGCGGCTCCAGCGGACTCGCCGTGTCGGTCGCCCTCAAGGCGGCCGCCGACCTGGGCCCGGACGACGTGGTCGTGGTGCTGCTGCCGGACGGCGGCCGCGGCTACCTCGGCAAGATCTTCAACGACCGGTGGATGCGCTCGTACGGGTTCCTCGAGCACGGCGAGGAGAGCACGGTCCGCGACGTCCTGCGCGCCCGCGCCGCGAATCCGCAGACCGGCGAGCTGCCCGACCTCGTGCACGCGCACCCCAGCGACACCGTCCGCGACGCGATCGAGATCATGACGACGTACGGCGTCTCGCAGCTGCCGGTGCTCTCGGCCGAGCCGCCCGTCGTGATGGGCGAGGTCGTCGGAGCGGTCGACGAGCGCGAGCTGCTCGACCGCGTCTTCAGCGGCGCCGCGTCCATGACCGACCCGCTCGGCCCCTCCGCCGGCGACCCGCTGACGCTGATCGGCCTCGGCGAGAGCGTCTCGGCCGCCCGGGCCGCGCTCACCGACCGCACCGCCCTCCTCGTCACCGACGAGGGCAAGCCCGTCGCGGTGATCACGCGGCAGGACCTCCTCTCGTTCGCCAGCGCGTGACCGGCGCACCCCCCTCCCCGACTCCTCTCGACCCGGAAAGCACGCTCATGCCCAAGAAGCAGCACTTCGACACCCGCGCCATCCACGCCGGACAGGAGTTCGACCCCACCACCGGCGCCGTCGTACCGCCCGTCTACATGACGTCGACCTTCGTCCAGGACGGCATCGGAGGGTTCCGCGGCGGCTACGAGTACGCCCGCTCGGCGAACCCGACGCGCGACTCCCTTCAGGAGCTGATCGCGTCGATCGAGGGCGCCGACGTCGCGTACTCCTTCGCCTCGGGCCTCGCCGCCGAGGACACCCTGCTCCGCGCCGCGCTCGCCCCGGGCGACCACATCGTGCTCGGCAACGACGCCTACGGCGGGAGCCACCGGCTGATCGACCGCGTGCACGCCGCGTGGGGCATCCGCAACACCGCCGTCGACATGTCGAACCTGCGCGAGGTCCAGCGCGCGATCGTCCCCGGCGAGACGAAGATGCTGTGGGTCGAGACCCCGTCCAACCCGCTGATGACCATCAGCGACATCGCGGAGCTGGCCGACCTGGCCCACGCGCACGACCTGATCGTCGTCGTCGACAACACCTTCGCCTCCTCCGCTCTGCAGCAGCCGCTGGCACTGGGCGCCGACGTGGTCGTGCACTCGACCACGAAGTACCTCGGCGGCCACTCGGACGTGGTGGGCGGCGCGCTCGCGCTGCGCTCGGGCCCCCTCGCCGAGAAGATCGGGTTCCTGCAGTTCGCGGTCGGAGCGATCTCGAGCCCGATGGACGCCTGGCTGACCGTGCGCGGCATCAAGACGCTCGCGATCCGGATGGAGCGGCACTCGGCCAACGCGCAGAAGGTCGCGGAGTTCCTCGCCGAGCACTCGGCGGTCACGGCCGTGCACTACCCGGGGCTGCCGACGCACCCGGGCCACGAACTGGCGAAGCGCCAGATGTCGGGGTTCGGCGGCATGCTGTCGGTCGAGCTCGCGACGCCCCGCGCCGCGCGCAAGTTCGCCGAGTCGACGGAGCTGTTCCAGCTCGCCGAGTCGCTCGGAGGAGTGGAGTCGCTGATCGGCTACCCCAGCGAGATGACGCACGCGTCGGTGAAGGGCACCCCGCTCGAGGTGTCGGAATCGCTCGTGCGGCTCTCGGTCGGCATCGAGGACGCCGACGACCTGATCGCGGACCTGTCGGCGGCGCTGCCCAAGCGCTGACGCGCGGGCGCGGGAGGCCTGGCCCGAAGGTGCGGGGGAGTGGCAGGAAGTAGCGGGACGGCCACATCCGGCCACTGCGAGGATCGGCGCATGACCTCCTCGCGCCGCCTCGTCGACCTCAGCCACACCGTCTCGGACGGCCTCGTCACCTACCCGGGGCTGCCCGCGCCGCGCATCCGGCCGCACCTCACCCGCGAGGCCTCGCGCGCCTCCTACGCGCCGGGCACCGAGTTCGCTCTGGACGTCATCGAGATGATCGGCAACACCGGCACCTACCTCGACAGCCCGTTCCACCGCTACGACGGCGGCACGGACCTGGCGGGCCTGGACCTCGCGACCCTCGTCGACCTGCCGGCGCTCGTCGTGACCGCGCGGGGCGAGCGGGCCGTCGGGCCGGAGGCGTTCGCCGGCCTCGACGTGCGCGGCGCCGCCGTGCTGCTCGCGACCGGCTGGGACGTCCACTTCGCCACGGCCGAGTACGCGCGCGACGCCCCGTTCCTCACCGAGGACGCGCCCGAGCGCTCGTGGCGGGCGGAGCGGTGCTCGTCGGCATCGACTCGCTGAACATCGACGACACCCAGGGCACCGGGACGCGCCCGGCCCACTCCCTCCTCCTGGGCGCCGGGGTGCACGTCGTCGAACACCTGACGGGCCTCGCCGAGCTGCCCGCCTCCGGGGCGCGCTTCACCGCCGTGCCGCCGAAGGTGAGCGGATTCGGGACCTTCCCGGTGCGCGCGTTCGCCGTGGTCGACGGGGCCTAGCGCTCCGGAGGCCCGCCGACGGCTCCGGTTATCCTGGAGCGATGCATCCCGCCCTCGCCGCGCTCGGCCGCCGAGTACGACCTCGCACCCGGCTCGCCGCGCTCGGTCGGAGGGTGCGCCCGAGGACCCGCCTCCTGGCCGCGTCCCGCCGGGTCCGGGCCGTGCCCCGCCGGCTCCGCGAGCGCCGCGCGGCGGCCCTCGCCGCGCGTCCGATCGACCACCCCGCGTCGCTCGCGTTCCGCGTCGAGCTCCTGGCGCTGGACCTCGCCAACCGCTTCTCGCGCCGACCGGTGGTCGACCCCGACGGCGAGGTCGTGGTCACGATGACCACTCACGGCGACCGCATCCGGCGCGTGCACGTGGCCCTGGAGTCGATCGCGCGCGGTGACGCCCGGCCCGCCCGGCTGGTGCTCTGGCTCGACGACCCGGCGCTCGCCGCCGACCTGCCCCCTGCGATCGAGCGGCTGCGCCGCCGAGGTCTCGAGGTGCGCCTGGTGGACGGCTACCGCGTGCACACGAAGTACTACCCGCACCTGCTCTCGGGCCGCGCGGGCGAGCGCGACCTGGTCACCTCGGACGACGACATCGTCTACCCGCCCACGTGGCTGCGCGGCCTGCTCGACGCCCGCTCCCGCTATCCGAGCGAGACGGTGCTCTGCTACCGCGCGCACCGCGTCGGCCTCGTCGACGGAGCGGTCGCCCCGTACACGAGCTGGCGCCCGGTCGAGGACACCCGGGCGTCCTTCGACGTGTTCGGCACCTCCGTGTCGGGGCAGCTGTTCCCCCGCGCCCTGATGGAGGAGGTGGCGCGGCACGGCGACGCGTTCCGCGAGGTCGCCCCCGACGCCGACGACATCTGGCTGCACGTGCGCGCCGTCGACGCCGGGTACCGCATCGCCCAGATCGAGCCCCGCGCTCAGCTGTTCCCCTTCGTCCCGCGGACCCAGCAGACCGGTCTGTACCTCGTCAACTACTGGGACGGCGGCAACGACCGCCAGGCCCGGGCGAGCTACACCGACGCCGTGACCGCCCGCCTCCGCGACGACGCCACTCCCGATCGCAGGTGCCCCCCGCATGACCACCGACAGCCCGCCGCTGCGGCTCCTCTTCGTCAGCAACCTCTACCCGCCGCAGGTCCTCGGCGGCTACGAGATGACCTGCGCGCGGGTCGCCGAGGCGATGGCGGCGCGCGGCCACACGGTGCGGGTCCTGACCACGCCCACCTACCTCCCGCCCGAGCCCTCGCCGGTCGAGGTGCACCGCACGCTGAGCCTGCGGACATACTTCCCGCTGCCGCGGACGGGCGGCGAGATCGCGCAGCTGATGCACCACGAGAGCGCGGTGTCGCGGTTCGAGAACACGCGCATCCTGCTCGAGGAGCTGCGCGACTTCGCTCCGACGCACGTCGTCGCCTTCAACCTCGTCGGCCTGGGCGGGCTCGCGCTGATCGACCTGCTGCGCGCGGTCGACGCGAGCTGGATGTGGAACCTGGGCGACCGGGTCCCGAACCAGCTCGTCGACGGCCTGCCCGAGCAGGTGCTCGCCGTGTACGGCGCGGACGACCCGCGGCACTTCGCCCGCGGCGAGATCGTGGCGGTGAGCTCGGCCCTGGTCGAGGCGATCGAGGCCGGCGGGCGGCCGCTCGGCGACGTCGAGGTCATCGGCCGCGGAGTGAGCACGCCGCCGGACACGGGCGCGGAGCGCGCCTACCGCGACGGCGGGACCACCCGCTTCACCTTCGCCGCGTCGCTGGGCGAGCACAAGGGCGTCGACCTGGTGCTCCGAGCGGCCGCGGCGCTGGCGGAGGACACGCGCGACTTCCGCATCGACCTGTACGGCGACGGCGACGTCGAGGGCTACCGCGCCCGGGCCGCGGAGGCGGGCCTGGACGGGATCGTCGTGTTCCACGGAGCGCGCCCGCGCGAGGAGGTGCTCGCCGCGCACGGCCGAGCCGACGCGTTCCTGTTCCCGACCTGGTCGGGCGAGGCGTTCGGCGTCGCTCCCGTCGAGGCGGCCGCAGCGGGCTGCGTGCCGATCGTGACCGGCACGAGCGGAGTGGCCGAGTTCCTGATCGACGGAGTGGACTGCCTCAAGATCACCCGCTCGACCGACTCCCTGCTCGCCGCGATGCGCGACGTGGTCACGGGAGCCGTCGACCTGGAGGCCCTCGGCCGGCGCGGGCGGGCGACGGCGCGCGGTCCGCTCTCGTTCGAGCGGTCGGTCGAGCTGATCGAGCGCTCGCTCGTGCGTCGCACCAGACCGGGCGGCCTCGCGGAGCGCACCGCCGACACCGGCCTCGAGGCCGCCATCATGGACAAGGACCGCCGGGCGATGGATCTGCTCCACCGCCGGCTCTCCGGACGGGACGACGACGATGACCAGTGACGACCAGTACCGGGAGGCCCCCGGCTCCGTGCCGACGAAGCTCGGCCGGGGCGGACTCGCCCTGCGCGAGGCCGTGCACCGCCTCGTGGCGCCGTACTTCGAGCAGGCGCGCCTGCGCACCGAGGAGGTCCGCGCCGAGACGGCCGCGCTGCGGGACGAGCTGACGGTGGTGCGTGCCGAGCTCGCCGCCCTGCGCGAGGAGCTGCCGCCCCTGCGCGCGGCGTCCGACGAGCTCCGGGCGGCGCTGGCGGAGGCCGTCGCGGGCGCGACCAGGCGGCCGGGGCGCGACGCGACGTCTCGACGAGGCCGACGGGCGCGCGACGGAGGCCGAGGAGCGGCTCCGGGGCGTGGAGCTCGAGCTGCGCGCGGTCACGCGCCGCGTGGCCGACGTGGTCGACGCCGGTCTGTGACTCTCTGCGACCGATCGTGAGCGAGTGCTTGTGATTCCCTGAGCAGACCTGGATGATCGCCCTGAGCGGCCGATCTGCGCCGCAGCGACATCAGCATCATCCGGGGGGAAGCACGTGGACTCACGCGCGCGCACCATCATCGGCGGCCTGGGGTCCGCCGTCGTCCTGTCCATCACCGCGGCGGGGGTGCTCGTCGGAGCCGGGCCCGCCGCCGCCGACGAGAAGGACGGCATCGCCGCCAACGGCGGCATCGTGCAGCTGGACTTCGGCCCGGAGTGGGCGGGCTGGACCGCCGTGGCGGGCTCGCGGGTCCCGGGATCGGGTGGCGGCGTCACCTGGACGACTGCGTCCCTCGACACCGAAGGCGACGGCAGCGTGACGACGTATGCCGGCCCGGTGGACGTCTACCTCTCGAACCCGAGCGACCCCACGGACGATCCGCCGCTCGACACGTACTCCGTCACCGCGTACCGGGGCGAGACGTCCGTGTGGACGATCGACACTGCGACGAAGGAGGGAAGGCTCCTCGCGCTGCCGGTCCCCGATGTGCCGAGCCTGGACGAGCTCGAGAACGGCAGGCTGATCCCGCTCACCGACTACGACATCGCGCCTGCCCAGTACGAGGCGGGTGTCGCCTTCGACCTCGCGGTCAGCGGTCTCCAGTTCGACTCCGACACGCCGTTCGACCTCGACGACCTCGCTGTCACCGGTTACCTGTACTCCGGAGGGGGGACGTCCGACTCCTCCGGACCGGCGCAGCTCGACCTCCGCGTGATCGAGTACGGCGCCTACACGCAGACGATCCCCGCCGAGTTCACGACCGACCCGCACACCTACGCCTCCTACGACGAGTACGGACGCCTCATCGCGGCCGCGACTCTCGACGGCGGCGCGTCGAGCGGGGGCCCTGCCGCGACGCCGGCGCCGACCGCCACGGCCGCTCCCGTCGCTCCGTCGACCCCGGCTGCCGTGACGACCTCCGGCAGGACCGGACGCGGCACGCTCGCCAGCACCGGTGCCGAGACGGCCGGGCTCGCCGCCGGCGGCGCCGCGCTGCTCCTCGCCGGGGCCGTGTCGCTTCTCGCCGTGAAGCGCCGCGCCTCGCGCGCCTGATCCGAGCACGCTCCCGGGAGGGGAGGCAGGGCATCCGCCCCGCCTCCCCTCCGGTGCGTCCGGGGCCTCAGGCCGGGACGGCCGTGCGCGCCAGCAGCTCGGAGATGCGGCCCGTGCAGCCGCCGCAGCCGGTTCCGGCGCGGGTCGCGGAGCCGATGCAGGCGACGGTGTCGTTCCCCGCGGCCGCCGCCTCGGCGATGGTGCCGGCCGAGACGCCGTTGCACCAGCAGATCGTGGCGTCGGGAGCGAACGGGTCGCCGGTGGGCGCGGCGCCCGCGTCCGGGGCGTCCAGCCGCAGGAGGCTCGAGCGGTCGGCGGGCAGCTCGGAGCCGCGCTCGAACAGAAGCGTCAGCTCGGCGCCCACGCGCGGCAGGCCGACCGAGACGAAGCCGCGGAGCACGCCGCCGACCGTCACGAGCTTGGCGTAGCCGCCGCGGGCGGGGTCGGCCCAGACCGTCACCTCGGCGTGGTCGGCGCACGAGACGGAGTGTGGAGTCGCGTCCCACGGCTCCGGAGTCGGGTCGCCGCCGGCCACGAGGTCGACGCCGTCGGCCTTGAGCATGACCACGGCGTGGCGCGCCTCGGGCATCCGCTCGTCCGCCTCGCGGCCCGCGGACTCCGCGGTGATGCGCGCCGCGAGACGGTCGGCCTGCTGCCAGCCGGGTCCGATCAGTCCGCTGGGCCCGCCCTCGACGCGGCCGTCGGGCAGAGCGGAGCCGCGCGGGGCGACGTGCGCGCAGTCGCCGATCGCGAAGACGTCGGGGTCGCTCCAGCTGCGCTGGTGCTCGTCGACGAGGATCCCGGTCGAGACCGCGAGGTCGGCGCTCGCCGCGAGCTCGGTGCGCGCGCCGACTCCGCAGGACAGCACGAGCAGGTCGCCCTCGATCTGCTTGCCGTCGGCGCAGACGAGCGCCTGGAAGTGCGCGCCTCCGAGGTCGTCGTGCGCGAGCAGGATGCTCTCGGAGCGGGCGTGCGAGACCATGTCGACGCCGGCCGCGCGGGCCGCCGAGGCGAGCATCCGCCCGCCGCCGTGATCGAGATTGCGACCCATGGGGATGTCGCCGTGGTAGACCACGACCACCTCGGCGCCCTGCTCGGCGGCGGCGAGCGCGAACTCCACGCCGAGCACTCCCGCGCCCAGTACGACGATGCGCGAGCCGGCGCGGACGGCCTCGCGGACGACGTGCGCGTCGGCGAGGTCGCGGAGCGCCACGACGCGGTCGGGCAGCGGACTCGCGCCCTGATCGAGGGTCTCGGGGGAGGCGGAGCGCACCCGGCGGTCGCGGCGCGAGCGCTCCATGCCGGCGAGGGTGGGCACGTTCGCGCGCGCGCGGTCGCGAAGACGAGCCGGTCGTAGGCGAGGCGCTCGTCGTCGTGGAGGCGGACGACGTGGCGAGCGCGGTCGAGGCCGACGGCGGCGGCACCGAGACGGAAGACGACCCCCGCCTCCTCCGCCGTCGCGCGGTCGCCGAGGTCGAGGCGCTCGCGCGCGGCCCGGCCGACGGCGTACTCGGCGAGCAGCACGCGGTTGTAGGCGTCCTCGGGCTCGGCTCCGACCACGGTCAGCGCGACCGCGCCGGAGCGGACGGCGGGCAGAAGCTCCTCGACGAAGCGCGCACCGACGGGGCCGTAGCCCAGGAGCACCACGCGCTCGGGGGTCTCAGACGGCATCGGGCACTCCTTCCGCGCGGACCCAGACGCGGGTGCGCTTGAACTCCGGCATGGACGAGATCGGATCGACGACCGCCTCCGTCAGCAGATTGGCGCACTGGCGCCCCGCGTAGTGGAAGGGCAGGAACACCGTGTCGTGGCGGATGTCGGCGGTGACGCTCGCGCGGGCGGTGACGACTCCGCGCGCGTTGCCCACAAAGACGGGGGCCCCGTCGCTCACGCCGAGTCGCGACGCGGTCGCCGGGTGGATCTCGAGCCGCGCCTCCGGCCGCGCGGCGTCGAGCTCGGCGACCCGCCGGGTCTGCGTGCCCGACTGGTACTGCTGCAGGTAGCGACCGGTGATCAGCGTCAGCTCGTCGCCGCGGTCGACGACGGAGCGGTCGGCGGCCGAGACCGCGACCAGCCGCGCGCGGCCGTCGGGGTGGCCGAAGCGCTCGCCGAAGAGGCGCGGGGTGCCGGTGCTGCCGACGGGGTAGGGCCAGTAGGCCTCCGCTCCCGTGTCGAGCAGGGCGTGCGAGAGTCCGGAGTAGTCGGCCGGGCCGCCGGCGGACGCGCGCGCCAGCTCGTCGAAGACCTCCGACGGCACGGTCGACCAGGTCGAGGGCGCGGCGAGCCGGCGGGCGAGCTCGCTCAGGATCCAGAGCTCGCTGCGGACGCCCGACGGCGGCTCGAGGGCGCGGCGGCGGCGCAGCACCCGGCCCTCGAGCGAGGTCATGGTGCCCTCCTCCTCCGCCCACTGCGGCACGGGGAGCACGATGTCGGCGAGCGCCGCCGTCTCGGAGAGGAAGAAGTCGCAGACGACGAGGGTGTCGAGCGCCTCGAGTCCCGCCCTCACCGCGTCGACGTCGGGCGCCGAGACGACCACGTTCGAGCCGTGCACGAGCAGGCAGCGGACGGAGCGGCCGAGCTCGCCCAGCAGCGCGACGGCGGGGAGGCCGGGTCCGGGGATCGACGCCTCGTCGACTCCCCAGACTCCGGCGATGTGGCGTCGCGCCTCCGGGTCGCGGATCGAGCGGTACCCGGGCAGCTGGTCGGCCTTCTGGCCGTGCTCGCGGCCGCCCTGCCCGTTGCCCTGCCCGGTCAGGGTGCCGTAGCCCGAGCCCGGGCGGCCGACCAGGCCGAGCACGAGCGCCAGGTTGATCGCCGCGGTGGCGGTGTCGGTGCCGTCGACGTGCTGCTCGACTCCGCGGCCCGTGAGCACGTAGGAGCGGCCCTCGGCGAGCCGCCGCGCGGTGCGGCGCAGCAGCTCGACCGGCACGCCGGTGACGGAGGAGGTGCGCTCGGGCCACCACGACGCGACGCTGCGGCGGACCGCGTCGAACCCGGTCGTCCGGGCCTCGAGGTACTCCGCGTCCGCGAGCCCCTCGGCGAGCACGAGGTGGGTGAGCCCGAGCAGCAGCGCCAGATCGGTGCCGGGGGCGGGCTGGAGGTGGATCCCCGCGCCGTCCTCGGTGAGCCGGGCGGTCGCCGAGCGGCGGGGATCCACGACCACGAGACCGCCGCGCGAGCGCGCCCCGGCGAGGTGCGCCAGGAACGGCGGCATGGTCGCCGCGACGTTCGAGCCGAGCAGGAGGATCGTGTCGGCCTCGTCGAGATCGGCCACCGGGAACGGGAGTCCGCGATCGACTCCGAACGCCCGGTTGCCGGCCGCCGCGGCCGAGGACATGCAGAACCGGCCGTTGTAGTCGATCCGCGAGGTGCCGAGGGCGATCCGGGCGAACTTGCCCAGCTGGTACGCCTTCTCGTTGGTGAGACCGCCGCCGCCGAACACCGCGACCGCGTCGGCGCCGTGGCGCTCGCGGGTCGCGACGACCGCCTCCGCCACCGCGTCCAGCGCCCGCTCCCACGTCACCTCGGCGAAGGAGCCGTCCGCGCCGCGCATCAGGGGAGCGCGCAGCCGCTGCCCGCTCGCGAGCAGCTCGGCCGACGTCCAGCCCTTGGCGCACAGCCCGCCCCGGTTGGTCGGGAACTCCCGCCCGGCGACGGCGATCGGCGTCGGTGCGTCGACCGGCGTCAGCGTCATCGCGCACTGCAGCGCGCAGTAGGGGCAGTGGGAGTCGACGCCCGCGGGGGCGGACGGTGCGGCGGCGGTCTCCATGCCTAGATCCTGGTCCCCGTCGTCGCGGCGAGGCGGAGGTAGACGCCCGCCGTGATCGCGAGCATCACCGCGTAGGCGCCCACGAACCAGCCCAGGGCCGTCGTGTAATCGCCGAACTCGGTCTTGGAGAAGCCCAGGAGCTGCGGGATCACGAAGCCGCCGTAGGCGCCGATGGCCGAGATGAGGCCGAGAGCGGCCGCCGCCTTGCGCTGGGCGCCGACGCCGTCGCTGCCCGACTGGCGGGCGCGCAGGGCGAAGACGGTGGGGATCATCCGGTAGGTCGCCCCGTTGCCGATGCCCGCCGCGGCGAACAGCACGAGGAAGCCGAGGAGGAACAGCCAGAAGCTGCCCAGCGGGAGGGTCGCGATGACCCCGACGATGCCGGCGCCCATCGCGATGAACGCGACGATCGTGACCGGCGCCCCGCCGAAGCGGTCGGCGAGGCGACCGCCGTAGGGGCGCGAGAGCGAGCCGACGAGGGCGCCGAGGAAGGCGAGCGTGAGGGTCGCGGAGCCGACGGCGAAGGTCGAGTACTCGGGGAACGTGTCGGCGATCAGCTTGGGGAAGACCCCCGCGAAGCCGATGAAGGAGCCGAAGGTGCCGATGTAGAGCACGGCGAGGATCCACAGGTGCGGCTCGCGCAGAGCGGCGAGGGAGGCGGCGACGTCGGCCTTGGCGGTGGAGAGGTTGTCCATCCGCTTGTACGCGCCGATCATCGCGACGACGATCAGGGGCACCCAGATCCAGCCGGCGAGCGGCAGGTTCACGGTCGCGGCGGCGCCGATCGTGATGGCGATCGGCACGATCAGCTGGGCGACGGCGGCGCCCAGGTTGCCGCCCGCGGCGTTCAGCCCGAGCGCGTAGCCCTTCTGGGCGTGCGGGTAGAAGAAGGTGATGTTCGCCATGGAGCTGGCGAAGTTGCCGCCGCCGAAGCCGGCGAGCGCCGCGATGAGCAGCATCACTCCGAAGGGCGTCTCGGGGTTCCCGACCGCGAGCGCCAGTCCGATGCTCGGGATGAGCAGCAGCGCCGCCGACACGATGGTCCAGTTGCGCCCGCCGAAGCGGGGCACCATGAAGGTGTACGGGATCCGGAGCGTCGCCCCGACCAGGCTCGGCATCGAGATCAGCCAGAAGATCTCGCCCGTGGTGAAGTCGAAGCCCGCCGCGGGCAGCTGCACGACGACGACCGACCAGAGCTGCCAGACGACGAAGCCGAGGAACTCGGCGAAGATCGACCAGCGCAGGTTGCGGCCGGCGACGGAGCGCCCCTCCGCCTCCCACTGAGCGGGGTCCTCGGGGTCCCAGCCGTCGATCCAGCGGCCTGGCCGGCGGGTGATGCCGGAGCCGAGTGCGGCGGTGGCGGGGGCGGTGGTCGGTGGTGCAGCAGTCATCGTGGTCCTCCGGGGAAGGGTCGGCGCGCGCGGGGGCGGGCTCGGGAAGGGGAGGTGGAGCGGTGGTGGTGCTGGGAGAGCGGAGTGCTCAGGCGTGGCGCCCGAACAGCTCCGAGACGATGTCGACGAGCTCGCGCGCGGGCGGGTCGACGGCGGTGAGCAGAGGGGCGGACGCGACGTCGGCGCCCGCGGACGCGGCCAGCCCGGTGAAGTAGCCGGGGGCCAGGAGGTAGGTCGAGACGACGACGCGCTCGCCGGGGTGGGCGGCGCGCTCGGCGGCGACCGCGTCGGCGACGCGCGGCTCGGCGGCCGAGATGAACGAGACGCTCACCTCGCGCCCGAGCTCCGCGGCGAGCAGGCGCCCCGTGGTCCAGCAGTCGGCGACC
>NZ_MUKN01000033.1 GCF_001995175.1 Rathayibacter rhapontici | reverse complement strand
TCTTGCTTCGACGTCCAGGAGAACCATACGAGGATGAGACCAGGGACCACCGACACCACGGGCGCGATCGCGCCAGGTGGCGGCGGAACGTGACAGGGACGCTCTGGAGGCGGGGCTGCTGGTGGACATGGATCTCGATACGCCCGCTGCGCGGCCTACTCGATCAGCAGAGATGGGGGCTGCGCGGGCTACTCGATCAGCAGAGAGGGGGCTGCGCGGGCTGCCCGATCAGCGGGAGGTCAGTAGACCCCGTCCTCCTGCTGGTCGAGTAGCCCCGAAGGGGCGTATCGAGACCCACGTCCCCAGAAGACCGGCACGAGGCGTTCGGCTCCGGGGTGGTGCTCCGCCGTCGACGCTCCGGCCCGGCGCGGCGGGGCGCGCGCGTGCGGCGGCTACCCTCGGTCGGATGGACGACAGGTACGGGCAGGACGTGCTCGCCGGGGACTGGCGGGCGAAGCACAAGGTCGAGGTGGCGGTCGTCGAGGCCGTGCGCGACCTCGTGGTCGAGGAGGTCGCCTCCGGATTCGTGGGCGCGGTGCTCGGCGTCGAGATGCGGATGGTGCGGCTCGAGGACCGGTTCGGGAAGGTCCGGGTGTTCCCGATCGGGCCCGGCTTCCTGATCGACGGCAAGCCGGTGTCGTTGAAGGCGCCCGGTCTCAAGCGCGACGCGAACCTCGGCCGGGCGCGCTCCGCCTCCGGATCCTTCCACGTCGCCGACGCGAAGGCGCGCGTCGCGCTGCCCAGCCGCATCTACGTCGAGGGGCGGCACGACGCCGAGCTCGTCGAGAAGGTGTGGGGGCACGATCTGCGGATCGAGGGCGTCGTCGTCGAGTACATCGAGGGCGTGGACCACCTGGACGAGCTGGTCCGAGCGTTCCGTCCGGGTCCGGGACGCCGCATCGGGGTGCTCGTCGACCACCTCGTCCGCGGATCGAAGGAGTCGCGCATCGCCGACACCGTCGCCGCCGGCCCGCACGGCGAGCACGTCCTGGTCGTCGGCCACCCCTACATCGACATCTGGCAGGCGGTGAAGCCCGACCGAGTCGGCCTCACCCGCTGGCCCGAGATCCCTCGCTCGATCGAGTGGAAGCACGGCATCTGCGAGGCGCTCGGCTGGCCGCACGAGGAGCAGGCCGATATCGCCCGCGCGTGGCAGCGGATCCTGGCGACGGTCACCACGTTCCGCGACCTGGAGCCCGCGCTGCTGGGACGGGTGGAGCAGCTGATCGACTTCGTGACGGAACCCGCGTGAGAGCGGCGGTCGCCCTCGCGCTCGACGTCCTCCTGGTCGCGGTGTTCGTCCTGATCGGACGCCGCAGCCACGAGGAGGGCGCGGAGCTGCTGGGCTTCCTCACCACCTTCTGGCCGTTCCTCGCGGGGCTGCTCGCGGGCTGGGCGCTCGCGCGCTCGTGGCGCGCTCCCGACCGGATCGTGCCGACCGGGCTGATCGTCTGGGCGGGCACGGTCGTCGTCGGGCTGCTGCTCCGGATCGTCTCGCAGCAGGGCGTGCAGTGGAGCTTCGTGATCGTCACCGCGCTCGTGCTGGGCGCGTTCCTCCTGGGGCGGCGGGCCCTCACGAGGCTCGCGCGGCGCTGACCCTCAGCCCAGCACCTGCACGCCGAAGTGCTGCGCGAACAACGGCAGCATCAGGCTCAGCTGCAGCTCGGTGAGCGCCGCTCCACGCAGGCCGTCGAGGCCGCCGAGCACGTGCAGCTCGGCCCCGCGCAGGTCGAGGTGCTCGAGACGGGCACCGCCGAGCTCGAGGGAGCGGACGTCGCAGTCGACGAGGCGGACCCGGGCACCGGTGGCGCCTCCCAGGTCGAGCTCGTCGATCGTGCAGCGCTCGAGCAGGACGTCGCGGAGCGAGGCTCCGCGCAGGTTCACGTAGCCGAGCTTGCAGTCGCTGATGCGCACCTGCTCGAGGGTGCTCTCGTAGAGCTCCGCCGAGCCGAGCCGCGAGCCGAGCAGCTCGACCGATCGCCATCGGCTGCGGGCCGCGGAGAGGCCGGGCACGTCGATCCGCTCGACGCGCGACTCGACGACGGAGGCGGCGCGCAGCTGGGCGCCGGCGAGCACGACCGCGTCGAGCAGGCACTCGCTGAGGGACGCCGCGGTGAGATCGGCGCCGGTCAGGTCGACCCCGTCGAAGCGCAGGCCCTCGGCGTGCTCGCGGGCTCCGAGATCACCCGCGAACCCCTCGGCGAGGGAGTCGAGGCGGAGGGGGTCGAGTCGGGGAGCGGGGATCGCGGCGCGCATCCGGGGAGCCTAGCCCGCACCGCCGACGGGATCCGGCTCCCCGCCCGTGGCGTCGGTGCGGCCTGGGAGGATGGAGGGATGAACCCGACGCTGCTCGAACGGATGCCGACGCCCGACGCCGACGGGCGCGTGGACGACGACGCCGTCTACCTGGCGTTCACGGAGTGGGCCGAGGCCCGCGGACTGCCGCTCTACCCCGCGCAGGACGAGTCGATGCTCGAGATCGCATCGGGGGCGAACCTGATCCTCTCGACGCCCACCGGCACCGGCAAGTCGCTCGTCGCGATCGGCGCGCACGCCGCGGCGCTCGCCGCCGGGAAGCGCAGCTACTACACGGCGCCGATCAAGGCCCTCGTGTCCGAGAAGTTCTTCGCCCTCGTCGACGTGTTCGGGGCCGCGAACGTCGGCATGGTGACGGGCGACTCCTCCGTCAACTCCGACGCCCCGATCATCTGCTGCACGGCCGAGATCCTGGCGAACCTGGCGCTGCGCCACGGGGCCGAGACGCCGGTCGACCAGGTCGTCATGGACGAGTTCCACTTCTACGCGGACCCCTCGCGCGGCTGGGCCTGGCAGGTGCCGCTGCTGACGCTGCCCCACGTGCAGTTCGTGCTGATGTCGGCGACCCTGGGCGACGTGACGGCGCTCGCCGCCGACCTCACCCGGCGCACGGGCCGCGAGACGGCGCGCGTGACGGGCGTGGAGCGGCCGGTGCCGCTGCACTACTTCTACGAGATCGCGCCGATCCACGACTCGATCGAGGAGCTGCTCGCGACGAACCAGTCGCCCGTCTACGTCGTGCACTTCTCGCAGGCCGCCGCCCTCGAGCGCGCGCAGGCGCTCACCAGCGCGAACATCGCGAGCCGCGAGCACCGCGACCGCATCGCCG
This sequence comes from Rathayibacter rhapontici, assembly GCF_001995175.1. GTDB lineage: Bacteria > Actinomycetota > Actinomycetes > Actinomycetales > Microbacteriaceae > Rathayibacter. Next base: position 41,083 of record NZ_MUKN01000033.1, on the reverse strand, counting down.
AGGTGATCGGCGGGTTCCGCTTCACCACGGCCTTCGGCAAGACCCTCTCGCGGCTGCTGCGGCTGGGGATCGGCGTGCACCACGCCGGCATGCTGCCGAAGTACCGCCGCCTCGTCGAGCAGCTCGCGCAGCAGGGCATGCTCCGCGTCATCTGCGGCACCGACACCCTCGGCGTCGGGATCAACGTGCCCATCCGCACGGTGCTGCTCACGGCGCTGACGAAGTACGACGGCACCCGGATGCGCCAGCTCTCGGCGCGCGAGTTCCACCAGATCGCGGGCCGGGCGGGTCGCGCCGGCTACGACACCGCGGGCACCGTCGTCGTCCAGGCCCCCGAGCACGAGTCCGAGAACCGCAAAGCGCTCGACAAGATGGGCGACGATCCGAAGAAGCGGCGGAAGTGGGTCGCCAAGCGGGCTCCGCAGGGCTTCGTCAGCTGGGGCGAGCCGAGCTTCCGCAAGCTCGTCGACGCGGAGCCCGAGACGCTCACCTCGCACATGACGATCACGTCGGCGATGCTGCTCAACGTGATCGCGCGCGGCGGCGACGCCTTCGCGAACGTGCACGCGCTGATCTTCGACAACCACGAGCCGTGGAAGCGGCAGCTGCAGCTGGCCCGGCGCGCGCTCGGGATCTACCGCACGCTGCGCGAGGCGGGCGCGTGGAGCAGAGCGTCGGAGCCGACGGCGTGGTGCGCATCCGGCTGACCGTCGACCTGCAGCCCAACTTCGCGCTCAACCAGCCGCTCTCGCCGTTCGCCCTCGCGGTGTTCGACGTCCTCGACCAGGAGTCGCCCACCTTCGCGCTCGACGTGATCTCGGTGCTCGAGTCGACGCTCGACGACCCGCGGCAGATCCTCGGCGCCCAGCAGTTCCAGGCGCGCGGCGACGCGGTGGCGGCGATGAAGGCCGACGGGATCGAGTACGAGGAGCGGATGGAGCTGCTCGAGTCGGTCACCCACCCCAGGCCGCTCGAGGAGCTGCTCGAGGCGACCTTCGCGACCTACACGGCGGCGCAGCCCTGGGTGCGCGACTTCGAGCTGTCGCCGAAGTCGGTCGTGCGCGACATGTACGAGCGGGCGATGTCGTTCGGCGAGTACACCGCCTTCTACAAGCTGTCGCGGTCGGAGGGACTCGTCCTGCGCTACCTGTCCGACGCGTTCCGCGCGGCACGGCAGACGATCCCGGACGAGATCAAGAACGAGGAGCTGCACGACCTGATCGAGTGGCTCGGCGAGCTGGTGCGCCAGGTCGACTCCTCGCTCGTCGACGAGTGGGAGGAGCTGGTCAATCCGGCTCTGCACGACGCCGACCAGGCGATCGTGCCGCCCGCTCCGCGCCGGCTCACCGCTAACCAGCGCGCCTTCCGCGTGCTCGTGCGCAACGAGATGTTCCGTCGGGTCACGCTCGCGGCACTCGACGACCACGAGGCCCTGGGTGAGCTCGACGCGGCCGCCGGATTCGACGCCGACGCGTGGGGGGAGGCGCTGGACGACTACTACGACGAGCACGACACGATCGGCACCGGCCCCGACGCCCGCGGACCGGCGATGCTGCTCGTCGAGCAGACGCCGACCCAGTGGCGGGTGCGGCAGATCCTCGACGACCCGGCCGGCGACCACGACTGGGGGATCTCGGCGACCGTCGACCTCGCGGAGTCCGACGAGGCGGGAGCCGCCGTGGTACGGGTCACGGGCGTGGGGCGGCTCGACGGCGGCAGCTGAGCCGGAGGGTCGTCGTCGCGTCGCCCGTCAGCGCCGGCGCTGCTCGCGCTTGCGCATCTCGGCCGCGATGTCGTCCTCGGTGATCTCCTTCTTGACCGGGCCCCAGATCGAGGCGGCCTGGCCGACCACGCCGATCCCGATGCCGAGCATCGGCCAGATCGGCCAGAAGTAGCCGTCGCCGCCCGAGACGAGCCAGACGGTCGTCGTGATCGCCGAGACGCTCGCCCAGCCGCCGACGGAGCCGAAGAAGTCGCGCTTGCGCTTGAGCTCGCGGACCGCGATCGCCCGGTCGGCGTCCTCGACCCGCTCGACGGCGAGGGCCTCGCCTCCCGCCGCGGGCTCCACCGCCTTCGCGTCCCGTCGTGCCGCAGGATCCGGGGATCCCCACTGGTCGCTCATCCGGACCCCCTCCGTGTCGCTCGCTCCAGACTACGCAGGGGCCGCGGCGCCCGCACCGCCGTCAGGACCGGGCGTGCACGTGGGTGCGCTCCATGATCGCGCTGGTCAGCGCCTCGACCGGCTCGCGGGCGGCGGTGCTGCTCTCGAGGAGGCGGAAGTCGATGTCCTCGAGCTCGGGCAGGCCGGCGCGGTCGCCGACGGTGACGAGGTCCTCCGGGATCAGCGAGCGCGGGAAGACGGCGACGCCGATGCCGGCGCGGACCGCCGCGAGCACGCCGTTCACCTCGCGGGTGTTGCAGGTGATGCGCCAGGTGCGACCGGCCGCCTCCAGCGCGTCGATCGCGATCTGCCGCGAGACGCTCGGACCGCGGTAGGCGATCAGCGGCACGGTCCCGTCGCGCTCGACGACCGTCTTCTCGTGCGCGACCCAGACCATCGTGTCGCGGCGCACGAGCCGGCCGTCCGTGGATCCGGGAGCGGTCTTGACGAAGATGAGGTCGAGCTGGCCGGCCTCGAGTCGGCGCCGGAGCGGGGCGCTCTGGTCGACGGTCAGCTCGAGCTTGATCTGCGGGTGCAGCTGCCGGAAGTGCCGGAGGATGCGGGGGAGCTGCGTGATCGCGAGGTCGTCGGCCGAGCCGAAGCGGAGCCGGCCCTTCATCGCGGTGCCGCTGAAGTAGTCCTCGGCGGCGGCGTGCGCGGCGAGGATCGTCCGGGCGAAGCCGGCCATCGCCACTCCGTTGTCGGTGATCTCGACCTCGCGGGTGTCGCGCACGACGAGGATGCGGTCGGCCGCCTGCTCGAGCCGGCGCACGTGCTGGCTCACGGTCGGCTGGCTGATGCCCAGCTGCGCCGCCGCCCGGGTGAACCCCCGCGTCTCGGCGACCGCGAGGAAGGTCCGGAGGAGCACGGGGTCGTACACGGGGCCTCCCGGGGGTCGCGGTCATTGCGAGGGGTGATGCGGGCTCCCTCTCGAATTTACGGGCTCGATCCGCTGAAGGGGAGCCCCGGGGCTCCTCAGGACGGCTCGGGTTGGCAGTGCGGGCACCACCACGTGCGGCGCCGCTCGGGATCGTGAGGGACCTCGGCCCGCACGAGCACGACGGTGCCGCAGCGGCGGCACGGACGACCGGCCCGGCCGACGACCCAGTGGCGCTCGCCGGCGCGGGTGTCGCCGGTGGTGGTCTGGAACATGCCGGGGATCGTGACCGAGGCGCGCAGGGCTCTGGCCGAGGTCGCGACGAGGGCGCGGACGCGAGGGAGCCGACGGGGCGCCAGGGGAAGGCGCCGCGGAGGAAGCAGACCTCGTTCGCCCAGAGGTTTCCGAGCCCGGCGAGCACCCGCTGATCCAGGAGCGCGGCGATCACCGGCCGCTCCGGCGCGCGCAGGAGTCGGGCGACGGCCTCGTCGGCGTCCCAGTCGTCGCGGAGCGGGTCGGGACCGAGGTGCCCGATCGCGGTGGGCAGGTCCCGCTCGTGGAGCAGCTCGACGACCGGGAGCTCGAGGCCCCACAGCGTCGTGCCGCCGTCGAGGCGGAGTCGGACGCGCACGTCGGGGAGGACGCGGCGCGGGACCGCGCGGCCCGGCGCGGTGACGGTCCACGAGCCCTGCATCCGCAGGTGGGTGCGCAGCACCAGATGCTGGTCGAAGTGCGTCAGCAGGTGCTTGCCGTGCGTCTCGTGGCGGAGGACGCGCAGGCCGGCGAGCGCGGTCCCCGCGGCATTGCCGGAGCGGAGCTCGCCCTCCACGACGAACCGCCCGTCGGCCGCGGAGCGGAGACGGGCGGCGAGTCGGTGGACGCTGTCTCCCTCAGGCACGGGCCGCACTCTAGAGTGCGCGGCCCGTGCCTTCCTGGGGAGTCGGCCCGCCTCAGCGGGCGGGGTACGCCTCCTCGACGGTGAGCTCGGACCCGTCGGGCGCGCTGACCACGATGGTCGCGACGCCCGCGGCGAGTGCGCGCTCGTGAGTGTTGAAGGTCACGCTGAACTCGCGGCCCGGCTTGAGCTTCTTGGTCGACTTGGTGCCGTAGTCGGTCGAGACGACGACCGAGACGGGCTCGGGTCCGTTGTTCACGGCCGTGACCGTGATCGTCGCGAACGGGCCGCGGGCTCCGGTCTCGGCGCTCGTGGCGACGTCGATGGACGTGACGGGCGCCTCGGGCAGGTCGAGGCCGACGATCACGGGGTCGTGGTCGCTGGAGCGGAACGCGGAGGTGTCGTAGAAGATCGTCGCGTTGTAGTCGTAGCGGCTGTACTCCAGTGCCACGGACTCGCCGCTGTTGATGTTCCAGGTGTCGACCCCGGTGACGATCGCGTCGGCGGCGGGCGAGGCGAAGACGTGGTCGAGCGAGCCGACCGCGCCGTCGAACGAGTAGGAGTACTCGCCGCCGTCCTTCGCGCCCTGGTCGAGGTAGCCCGCGTCGGTGATGACCTTCACCGGGTCCTCCTGCGAGTAGGCGTTGAAGTCGCCGAGCAGGTAGACGAGCTCGGTCGCCTTCTCGGTCTTCAGACGGTCGGCGAAGGCGACGAGCGCGGTGGCCTGGGCGACGCGCGAGGCGTTGGAGGCGCCCTGACCGTCTCCCTGGTCGCGTCGGCGCCCGATCCGGAGCCCTTCGACTTGAAGTGGTTGACGATCGCGACGAACTCGCTCTCGGCGACGCCGATCAGGCGGAACTCCTGGGCGAGCGGCTTGCGTGCGTTCGAGAACGCAGTGGTGTCGGTCAGGATCACCGACTCGCCGACGGGCTCGATGACGGCCTTCTTGTAGATGAACGCCGTGCGGATCACATCCTCCTCGGACAGCGCGGGGAGCGCGGCGGGCGAGGCGACGTAGGCCCAGACCTCCGAGCCGGCGGCGGTGTTGAGGGCGGCGGTCAGCGTGGCGAGGGCCTCGTCGCGCGGCTTGCCGAACTTGGCGGAGTTCTCGATCTCCTCCAGCGAGACGACGCCGGCGCCGAGGGCGTTGATCGCGGTGACGATCTTGGCCTGCTGGCGCTCGAGGTCGTCGGCGTTCGCGGCGCCGCGGGCGTCGCAGCCGCTGTTCACCGTGACGGGGTCGCCGTCGCGGTCGGTGTAGAACGTGCAGCCGGCCACCGAGTCGCCGGTGGTCGAGAAGTAGTTGAGCACGTTGAAGGACGCGATCGCCACGTCGCCGCCGACGGCCTCGGGGGCCGCGGTGCGGGTGTCGGCGAACTCGGCCGGCTGCACCGTCGCGGAGTTCTCGACGGTCAGCTGCGTGACGGGCTGGAAGGCCCACCCGTTGTTGCGGTAGTCGAGCACGACCGGCCCGGTGAAGGTCGTCGGGGCTCCGACGCGGATCGGCTCGGTCGGCGTGAGGTAGGGCAGCGGGATCGCCTTGCTGGCGGCCGACCCGAGGAAGTTGATCGAGGCTCCGTCGTCGAGCACGATCGCGCGGGCCGCGTTGTCGGCGACGACCGCGGCGAGCTCGGGGGAGCCCGGGCGGGCGACCTCGGTCGGGGTGAGGAGCGGAGAGGTGCCCGCAGCGAGGCCGATCGAGCCGAAGCTGTTGAGGTCGTAGGTGTCGGTCACGGTGAACGCACCCTGCGGGGCGATCAGCATGCTCTCGAGCAGCTCGCGCTCCTCGAGCGTGCGGGGGAGCTCGACGGTCGCCGGGACGACCGGGGCGGCGGCGGCCTCGAGACGCACGACGGTCGCGGCCGAGGTCGGCGTGAGCTCGGTCAGTCCGTTGAACTCGCTCACGACGCCGGTGATCTCGAGGTGGTCGCCGATCGCGACCGAGCCGACCGAGGCGGAGGAGTAGACGAAGACCGCGTCGGAGGCGGTGCGGCCGGTGGTGGTGCCGCCCGTGCCGGGCGTCTGGATCACGTAGCCGTTGTACCCGCCGGAGGGGTAGCGGGCGGTGACGACGCCGGTGGTGGTGACGGTGCGGCCGACGAGCGGCGACGCGGCTCCGCTGCCCTGGATCTCGGCGATGGTCGCCCTCTCGGCGGTCGCGGGGGGAGTGACGGGCGGCGTCGTGGGGCCGGGGGTCGGCTCGGGCTCGGCGTCGGTGCCGCTCGAGCGGGGCGTCGGCGCTCCGACGGTGAAGTCGGCGCTGTTCACGTCGGTGTCGCCGGCGGTGCCGTCGGCGCGCGAGATCGACTCGGTGTTCGTCGGGACCGCGGCGGCCGTGGTCTCGTAGGTGTTCGACGTGCCGTAGCCGAGGAGGTCGAGGACCGTGCCGGGCTGGGGAGCGGCCCCGGTCGGCGGCGCGACGAGCGGAGCCGTGCCGTCGACGAGGAAGACGGTGCCGCCTCCCGCCGCGATGTTGAGGCCGTTCGCGACCTGGTCGGGATCGGGCAGCGCCGCGCCGTTCGTGCCGTTGCTGGCGCCCTGCACGAGGAAGTGGCCGCCGGCCGGGACGACGCCCTGGAGTGCGACGGTCGTCGAGGGGTTCGCCGTGCCCGTCGCCGAGCGGTACTGCAGGCTCGTGCCGGACAGGGCGATGTCGGACCCGGTGGGATTGTGGAGCTCGACGTAGCGGTTGCTGAAGACCGCCCCGGTCGAGCCGCCGCGGGTGAAGATCTCGCTGATGACGAGCTCGTCCCCGGCCGGGGCGGCCGAGGCGGACTGGGCGACGAGCGGGGCGGCGACCAGCGCGAGGCCCGCGAGCCGGCGCCGGCGAGTGCGCGCCTGCGTCGGCGGAAGGGGATGGCGGTGTCGTGCACCGGGGTGTCGGGCATGGGTGTCCTCTCGATCGCCGTCCCGGTGGGGACGGTCTGTCGCGCGTGCGTCGGCGCTGATGGAGCGCGGCCGGTGGTGCTCGTTCCCCTGAAAGGGGCACGAGTAGCCACGCTATGCAGTCCAGATGCCCGCTCCGTGAACCGGGTGTTTCATGAGTGTGAACTCAGCCACCGACATCGCGTCGCAGCGGGCACGGCAGCGCGCGCCACTACGGTCGAGCCATGAGCGATCCCCACGACCTGCGCCGCCGTCTGGTCCGCTCGCACGGCGACTCCCGGGATCGGACGGACGGATTCGCATCCGCCGACGTGACCGGCTGGTGGCGCGATCCGGGCCTCCTCGCCGCACTCGGCCCCGGCCTCGACGCCCTGTTCGCCGACGAGGAGGTGACGGTCGTCCTCGGTCCGCAGACGCGGGGCACTCCGCTGGCCGCCCTGGTCGCCCTGCACCGCGGCGCGGGCCTCGTGGAGGCGCGGAAGGCGTCGGCGCCGGTCGAGGACGGCGTCGACTGGTGGGAGTCGGCGCTCCCGCGCGACTACCGCGACGATCCGATCCACTTCCGGGTGCGCCGCGCGGTCCTCGCTCCGGGGGACCGCGTGCTGCTCGTCGACGACTGGATCGAGACCGGGACGCAGGCCGCGGCCTGCCGCCGCCTGGTCGCCCTCGCCGGTGCGGAGTGGGTCGGCGCGGCCGTCGTGGTCGACGGTCTGGAGGACGACGCGCGGCGCTCCGACCTGGGCGTGCGCTCGCTCCTGCGCGACGCCCAGCTCTGACCGCTCGCGGCGGACGTCCGGGAACGGCGGTCATGATCGGGGGATGATCTCCTTCGAGCTGGCCCGAGCGCTGCGCACCGCGGGCGTGCGCTGGTCACCCGCCACCGGCGACCGCTTCCGGATCGAGCGGGAGGGGTTCGACGGCGACGTGTTCACCGTCAGCGACATGACGATCGAGGCGCACGAGTACCCCAGCGGCACCGTGCTGGGCTTCAACGGCACCACCGAGTGGGCGCTGGACTCGGTCTCGCTCGAGGACTCGCTCTGGATGCCGCGCGAGGACCAGCTGCGGGAGCTGCTGCGGGGCACGTTCCGCTCGCTGCGCCGCGAGGAGGGCGAACCCCCGCGCCACGTGGTCGAGATCGTGCTCGGCGGGGCGACGCGGACCTTCGAGGACGCGCTGCCGGAGAACGCCTACGGGGAGGCGCTCCTGGCGCTGGTGAGCTCGGCATCGGTCGACCTCGACGACGTCGACGAGCTCGTCTGAGGCGCTGACGCGCCGGAGTCGCCGGCTGTCCGCGTCAGGACGCGGCCTTCTCCTCGTCGCTCTTCGCCGCCGTCCGCTTCGCCGCGGGCTTCTTCGCGGCGTCCTTCTTCGCCGGCGCCTTCTTCGCGGCCGGCTTCTCCGCCGCCGGCTTCTTCGCCGCAGCGCCCGACCCCTCTGCGTCGTCCTCCGCGGCCGCCTTCGACGAGCGCTTCGCGGTGCTCGTCTTCGCGGGAGCGTCGTCGTCGCCCTTCGGGTCGCCCTTCGCCCCGCGGCTGCGCTCGACCGAGCGCTTGAGCGCCTCCATCAGGTCGAGCACCTCGCCGCCGCCCTCCTCCTCCGGCTTCTCGCCGAAGGTCGCAGCGGTGTCGAGCGCGTCGCCCTGCTCGATCTTCGCGTCGATCAGGGTGCGCAGCTCCTCCTGATAGGCGTCGGTGAACTTCGACGCGTCGAAGTCCTCGGAGTAGGAGTCGACGAGGTGCGACGACATCTCGAGCTCGCGGGCCGCGATCCGGGTGGTGCCCTCGAGGGACGGGAACTCGACCTCGCGCACCTCGTCGGCCCAGAGCAGGGTCTGCAGCATCAGCAGCTTGCCGCGCACGCGCAGCGCCGCGAGACGGGTCTTCTGCCGCAGCGCGAACTCCACGATCGCCGTGCGGTCGGTCTGCTCGAGGGTGCGCCGCAGCAGCACGTACGCCTTGGGGGAGGAGGAGTCGGGCTCGAGGATGTAGGCGCGGTCGAACATGATCGGGTCGACCTGGTCGCTGGGCACGAACTGCACCACGTCGATCTCGCGGTCGCGCTCCTCGGGCAGCGCCTTGAGCTCGTCCTTGGTGAGCACGACCGTGTGCTCTCCGTCGTCGTAGGCCTTGTCGATGTGATCGAACGAGACGACCTCGCCGCAGACCTCGCACTTGCGCTGGTACCGGATCCGCCCGCCGTCGCGGTCGTGCACCTGGTGCAGAGCGATGTCGTGGTCCTCGGTCGCGCTGTAGATCTTCACCGGCACGTTGACCAGGCCGAAGGTGATCGCGCCCTTCCAGATGGCTCGCATGCGTTCAGTGAACACCGTGCGCCCCGGCGGCGGGAAGCCCTTCCGGCACTCGACGTCCTCCCGGCCCGCGGGTGTGGAATGGGCGGATGGCGAGCGAGGAGACGCGGATGAGCGACGAGACACGGCCGTCGGACCGGCTCCGGGCGGCGCTGCTCGCGCCGAGCGCCTCGTCGCGACTGCAGGCCGCGATGAGCGCGGGCACGAGACCGGCCGACGAGTACGTGCCGGTGCTCGTCGAGCGCTGCGCCGTCGAGCCCGACTTCGGCGTGCGCGAGATGCTCACGTGGGCGCTGGTGCGGCACGACGCCGCGGTCACCGTCGATCCGCTGCTCGCCGAGCTGACGTCGGAGTCGCCGCAGGCCCGCGCGCAGGCCCTGCACACCCTGTCCAAGGTGGGCGATCCGCGGGCGTGGGACGCGATCACGCCCTCGCTGCTGCACGACGAGCACCTCGAGGTCGCGAAGGCCGCCTGGCGCACCGCCGCCCGCCTCGCACCCCCGGAGGAGCGTCCCGCCCTCGCCCGGCAGCTCGCCGAGCACCTCGGCGAGGGCGATCGTCCGGAGCAGCGGAGCCTCACCCGGGCACTCCTGATGCTCGAGGAGTCCGCGGCTCCCGCCCTCGAGGCCGCCGCGCGCTCCGGGGAGCAGGCGAGGCGGATCCACGCGCTCGCGACCCTCCGCCTCCTCGCCGACCCGGACGAGGACGTCGAGGACGCCTTCGACCGCGCCCGCCGCCCCTGACGGCGCCGCGCGCGAAGGAACCCCGGGCCGTCGAGGGAGCCTGCAGCAGCAGGCGGTCTCGACGTCCCGGGGCTCCCTGAACGCAGGGACCGTCGACTACACGCCGGCGCCCGTCAGCAGCTCGCGGTCGGCGAGGTACTCGCGCACGAGGCGCTCGACCTTCGCGCGGTCGAGACCGAGCCCGCCCAGGCCCGCGTCGAGGTACTGCTGAGCGTTCTCGGCGGTGATGCCGATCTCGGCGATGATCTCGCGGTAGCTCATGCCCGAGGCGAGCAGTCGCAGGATCTCGGCCCTCGTCGGCAGCGTGACCGGCGTGGGCTCCGGCGTCGGCGGGGTCGGGTTCTTCTCCTCGTCGATCGCCGAGGTGTCATCCGCGAACGAAGCCGTCACGAACGCGATCGCCTTCGAGGTGATGCCGAGCGCCTCCTGGTTGATGTTCGCCAGGTCGTCGCCGACCGAGTGGTAGTTCGGGTCGTGCGGGATTCCGGCGGTGCCGCCGAAGAGCGCGACCTCCTCCTCCGTCTTGATGTCGTCGGCTCCGGTGAAGACGCCCGACGAGGGGATGCCCACCGAGATGAAGCCGTCGTAGTCGCTGCGTCCGTCGAACGCGGTGTCGATCCACGGCTGGCCGATGGAGTCGAAGTAGTCCGTGAACGCCTTCTCGGTGGCGATGGAGCCCGCGGGCACCTCGACCGGGGCCTCGTAGGTGGACTCGTTCGCGTCGTAGACCGAGACGACGTAGTTGGGCGAGGCGACCATGTCGAAGTTCATGTACGTCGCGATCTTCGCGGCGTCCTCCTCCGTCAGCGAGTCGACGTAGTTGTAGGAGCCGACCAGGCCGACCTCCTCGGCGCCCCACCAGGCGAAGCGGACCGCGTTCGTGGTCTCGCCGGCCTCGGCCAGCTCGACGGCCGTCTCGAGCAGCGTCGCCGATCCGGAGCCGTTGTCGTTGATGCCGGGGCCCTCGGGCACTCCGTCGAGGTGCGCGCCGAGCATGACCACGTTGTCGTGGTTCCCGCCCGCGGTCTCGGTGATGATGTTGAAGGTGTCGGTGTCGGTGGTCGTCTGCTCGAGGACGAGCGTCGCGCTCGTGGGCAGCGCCGCGAGCAGCGCCTGGCCCTCCTCGAGGGTGACGCCGACCGACGGGACGAAGGCCTCGTCGGGAGCGCCGAGCGTGCCGTTCAGCGGTTCGGCGGGGGCGTTGTTGTAGATGATCACCGCGGAGGCGCCCGCCGCTCCCGCGGCTGCGCTCTTCTCCGCGAACGAGCAGGTGCCGCGGCTGACCAGGGCGACTCCGCCCGTGGCGTCGAGACCGGCCCACGCATCGGCCGTGCAGCCGAGCGGGTCGACGGGAGCGATGAGCTCGCCGGTGACGCCCCCCTCGGGCGTGGACGGCGTGAACGACATCGGGATGCCCTCGACGGCGGGGGTCGTGGTGAGCGAGAACGCGTCGATCGTCTGCGTCGTCGTCGTGAAGTCCTGGCGCTCGGTCTCGTAGCCGGCGGCCGCGAGAACGGATTCGACGTACTGGCCGCTGAGCTCGTAGCCCGTCGTGCCGATGGCCCGATTGCCGCCGTTCGCGTCGGCGATCGCCTGGAACGCCTCCAGGTGCTCCATGATGCCGTCGACCGTGACGGCGTCGGCGAGGTCGGCGGCCTCGACCGCGCTCGCGCTCGGGGCGAAGACGAAGCCGGCGACGAGGGCGCCCGCTCCGATCATCGCGCTGGTGCCGAGGAGGGAGCGCCGGCGCCGTGCGCCGGGTGCTCGGGGTGTGCTGTTCACCACAGGGGTGTCCCTTCGTCGATGACAGAGGCCGCCGGGTGGGCGACCGGCGCTCCCCGCTTCTGCGAACGGGGTGCGCTGCAGGCGAGGCTATTCTCAGAAGTCACGAGAAGGACACCCTTCCGGGGCTGATTTCACCTCTGAGAAACACGGCGGGACCGTCGCGGCGGCCGCTCCTCGGGTGAGCCGGTTTCAGGCCGTCGCCGGGCTCTCCGCCCACTCCCGCAGCATCGCCACGGTCTCGGCCGGCCGGTCGCGGTGCGGGCTGTGCCCCGCTCCCGCCACGACCGCGTACCGCACCCGCGGATTCGCCCGCAGCACCTCGGCCGCCAGCCGCGGGCCGAGGAACGTGAAGACCTGCGGGTCGCCCGCGAGCACCAGCACCGGGGACCGCAGGGCGGGCACGTCGGCCAGCAGGTCCCACGGGTCGTTGTCGTCGAATACCGCGGCGACGGAGGAGGGGTCGGCCGAGTGCGCCGCCCGCAGCTTCTCGGCGCGGTCGCGGGCGTCCCAGCCGGGCACCGCGGCGGCGAGCTGCTCGTCCGTCGCGGTGAGCGCGTCGAGCTCGTCGGCGCGCACCTCCGCGCGCTCTCCTCGGGAAGGCGCAGGACGGGGTCGATCAGCGCGAGCCGCGCGGCCCACTCCGGATCGCGCGCCGCCGCCCGCACGGCCACCGCACCGCCGAGTGAGTGGCCGACCACCAGCCCCCACGCACCGCCGCCGTCCGGTCGCAGCGCGAGGACGTCGTCCGCGAAGTCGTCGTGCCGCGAGGAGCCGCCGCGCGCCCCGTCGCCGTGGCCGCGCAGATCCGGCGCGCTCACCGTCCAGCCCGCGGCCTCGAGCGCCTCGGCCACCCGCCACCAGGTGCCCCCGGCGCCGCCGAGACCGTGCAGGAGGAGGGCGGTCCGCGTCGTCATGGTGGAAGGCTAGGGCGCGTCAGTCGAAGCGGGGGTCGCGACCGGTGCGCTCGCCGGTCGCGAGAGAGGCGATTCCTGCCAGATCCTCGGCGTCCAGCTCGAAGCCGAAGACGTCGATGTTCGCGCGGATCCGCTCGGGAGTGACGGACTTGGGGATCACGACGACCCCGTTCTGCACGTGCCAGCGGAGCACGACCTGCGCGGGGGAGACCCCGTGGCGCGCGGCGACACGGGCCAGCAGGGGCTCCTCCAGCAGGCGCCCCCTGGCCAGGGGCGACCACGCCTCGGTCACGATGCCGTGGGCCGAGTCGAACGCGCGCAGCTCCTCCTGGGGCAGCCGCGGGTGCAGCTCGACCTGGTTGACCGCGGGGACGACCCCGGTCTCGGCGCCGAGGCGCTCGAGGTGCTCGATCGCGAAGTTCGAGACGCCGATCGACCGCGCGCGGCCCTCCTGCTGCAGCCGCTCGAGCGCGCGGTACGTGTCGACGTAGCGGTCGCGGGACGGGATCGGCCAGTGCACGAGGTAGAGGTCGATGTAGTCGGTGCCGAGGAGCTCGAGGCTGCGGTCGAACGCCTCGAGCGTCTCGTCGTAGCCGTGGTCGTCGTCCCACACCTTCGTCGTGACGAAGACCTGCTCGCGCGGGATCCCGCTCGCGCGGATGCCCTCGCCGACTCCGCGCTCGTTGGCGTAGAGGGTGGCGGTGTCGATGTGCCGGTAGCCCGCCTCCAGCGCCGTGCCGACCGCGCGGGCGGCCTCGGAGTCGCCGATCTTGTAGACGCCGAGTCCGAGCTGCGGGATCGCGCGGCCGTCGTTCAGGGGGATCAGGGGGACGCTCATGCCCCCCATGCTGGCACGCGGTCCGTCACCGTCCCTGGACGCGGGAGGAGCTCAGAGCTCCCAGCCGAGCTCTCCGTGCGGACGACGCGCACCGCGTCCTCGATCAGCGCGGCGAGCCCGGCGACTCCGAACAGCAGCCGCCGCTCGGCCGCCGTGGCGTCGTCGCCCGCGGCGAAGCGGCGGACCGCGAAGTAGTGGTCGTGCCCCGGCTGCAGTCCCTCGACGCTCTCGGTGTCGGCGAGGGCGAGCAGCCCCCGGTGCGGCCGGCGGCCGGGCCCGAGCCCGAGCCAGAGCGACCCCGTCTCGAGCACGACCGCCGTGCTCGGCACCAGCGCGCCGTCGCGCATCGACCGGGCCGTGATCATCCAGCCGAAGCCCAGGTGGTGCAGCTGCACCGTGTGCGGTCCCCGCCACGCGTGCGACGGGTCCTCGGCGCGGTAGTAGACGGGGGAGGGGCGGAACGCGCCCTGCCAGAGCGCCGCGGCCAGCTCGCCGCACCACTCCGGCGCCTCGGGATCGGCCCAGGGCTCGATCGCCTGGGCCTGCTCCACCGCGCGTCGATGCGCGCGGACGAGCTCCTCGGCGTCCTCCCGCAGTCCCATCGTCGCCTCACCTCCGGCCGCCGCGTGGCGACCACTTTAGGGGTGTTGCCGGGGAAACCCCGAGGGGCGGTCAGGTCGGCAGCTCGACCGGCTCGGTGTCGGGGAGCGGGCTCGAGTCGCGGCCGCGCAGATCCGGGTGGTAGCGGCGGCCGACCGCCGGCACCACGAACCCGACGAAGGCGAAGACGGCGGCCACGACGATCGCCGCGGTCGGGCCCTCGGAGTCGATCTGCACGCCGGCGATCGCGGAGCCGAGCGCGGCGCCGATCAGCTGGCCGGTGCCGACCCAGCCGTACGCCTCCGCCGTGTCCGAGAACTTCACGCTGGCGGCGGTGATCGTGAAGAGGGCGGCGAGGGCCGGAGCGATGCCGACCCCGGCCAGGAACAGCGTGATCGAGAGCCACCAGAAGTCGGTCGAGAAGGCGGCCAGCCCCATGCCGACCGTCACGATCAGCATGCGACGTGCGGTGGCCCAGCGGCTGATCGGGATGTGCCCCAGTGTCAGACCGCCCACGAGCGAGCCGGCGGCGAAGATCGCGAGCACCACTCCCGACTCCACCCCGCCCTCGCCGAACACGGCGACGACGCCCGCCTCGACCGCCGCGCACGCGCCGACCAGGAGGAACCCGACCACGGTCGCCAGCAGCACCGGCGGCTTGGTCAGCACCACGCCGATCCGGCGCTTGGAGCGCGGGATGCGCACCCGCCCGACCTCGGGCGACGCGATGAACCAGATGCCGCCGCCGATCAGGAACACGGCCGCGGTCAGGATGCCCGCGACCGTCGAGACCTGGATCGACACGAAGGTCGTCAGCACCGGTCCGAGCACCCAGATGATCTCCTGCGCCGAGGCGTCGAGCGAGAAGAGCGGGGTGAGCATCGAGCTCGGCACCATCTTGGGGTAGATCGTGCGGACGGCGGGCTGCACCGGGGGCATGCTGAGCCCGGCGAGGAAGCCGATCGCGACGAACTGCCAGACCTCCAGCGGCAGCACCGCCATGGCGATGATCGCGGCGGCGCAGACGATCAGGGTCAGCGTGAGCACCCGGCGCATGCCGAGGCGGCCCATCAAGCGGCTGGTCAGCGGCCCGGCGATGGCCTGCCCGATCGACATCGAGCCGAGCACGAGCCCCGCCGCCGCGTACGAGTCGTGCACGTGCTCGACGTGCAGGAGGAAGGCGAGCGAGAGCATCCCGAACGGGAAGCGCGCCGTGAGCTGCGCGGCGATGATGCGCCCCACCCCGGGGGTTCTGAGGAGTTCGGTGTAGCTGCCCACCGGACGACACTAGCCGCCCGGGGCGGCCGCCGGGGACGGCGCCCCGAGGCCGCCGGTCAGCCCGCGAGGACCTTCCGGATCCGCTGCAGCGAGACGCTCTCGGCGGTGCCCAGCGACTGCGCGAAGAAGCTCACGCGCAGCTCCTCGATCATCCAGCGCGCGCGCTGCAGGTTCTCGGGGGAGTGCGGAGGCAGGGGCAGCGCGCCGCCGGCCGAGCGGTAGAGCTCGAGGGCCGCCTGCACCTCGTTCAGCCAGACGCGGTCGCGGCCCACGTTCTCGGAGATCTTGCCGAACCGCTCGGTGATGGCCGCGAGGTAGCGCGGCAGGTGCCGCAGCCGCTCGAGACCGGTCGCCGAGACGAAGCCCGGATGCACGAGGGCCGACAGCTGCTCGCGCGCGTCGGTCAGCGCCGGCAGCAGCGCCATGCTGGTCGAGTTCTTCAGAGCCTTCTCGGCGGCCCGCGCGGTCGAGAGCACGGTGGTGACCGTCTTCACGGTCTCGAACATCGAGTCCATCACGCTCGCCGAGACCCGGTCGCGCACCGCGTCGAACTCGGCGCGGAGGAACAGCATGCCGTCGGGCTTCATCCGCCAGAGCACCGCGTCGACACAGGCCAGCAGGCAGTCCGTGAAGAGGGCCGTCGTGTTCTGGTACGGGCTCTGCGCGAGCACGAGCTTCTCGTTCGAGCTGAGGTGCTGCTGCACGTAGGCCACGGGGCTGGGCGTCGCGAGCAGGAGCAGGCGGCGCACGCCCCTGGGGTGCTCGCGGGCCTGGTCCTCGGGCGTCGCCATCAGGCGGATCGACACGGAGTCGCCGTCGTCGATCAGCGCCGGGTACGCGCGGATCGTGTTGCCGCCCTGGCGGGTGTCGGTGGTGCGCGGCAGCTCCGGCATGTCCCAGGTCTTCAGGCCCCGGCGCTCCAGCGCGTCGGGCACGCGGGCCTCGACGACGCGGGCGACCTCGTCGCGCACGCGTCCGCGCAGGCGCTCGGCCAGCGGGGCCAGCTCCTTGCCGGCGGCGATGGTGCGGCCGCGCTCGTCGGCGATCGCGAACGTGACCCGGAGGTGCGCGGGGATCCGCTCGAGATCGAAGTCGGAGCCGTCGATCACCACGCCCGCCTCGCGGCGGATCGCTCCGGCGAGCGTCGCGGCGAACGACTCCGTCGGCGGGTTCGGCACGTCCTGCGGCAGCGAGGCGGTGAGGCGCTTCGCCCAGTCGTTCGCCGGCACCACGTTCCGGCGCAGGTGCTTGGGGAGCGCCTTGATCATGGCGGTGACCAGCTCGGCGCGCAGCCCCGGCACGAGCCAGTCGAAGCCCAGCGGAGTGACGCGCGGCAGGAGCGCGAGCGGCACGTGCACCGTCACGCCGTCCTCCTCCGTGCCCGGCTCGAACCGGTAGGAGAGGCGGAAGCGCTGGTCGCCCTGACGCCACTGCGTGGGGAACGCGGTCTCGTCGATCTCCTCCGCGTCCTCGGGCAGCAGGGTCTGCTGCGTCATCGTCAGCAGGTCGGGCTCGTCGTGCTGCTTCGTCTTCCACCAGGAGTCGAAGGAGCGGACGGAGGTGACGTCGCGCGGGATGCGGCGGTCGTAGAAGTCGAAGACGGCCTCGTCGTCGACGAGCAGGTCGCGGCGGCGGGTGCGCTCCTCGAGGCGCTCGAGCTCGGCTCGCAGGGCCCGGTTCTTGCGGTCGAACGCGTGCCGCGACTCCCACTCGCCCTCGACGAGAGCGTGACGGAGGAACAGCTCGCGCGCGTAGGAGGGGTCGATGCGGGAGAACTGCACGCGGCGGCGCGCGACGAGCGGCACTCCGTAGAGGGTGACCCGCTCGTAGGCGACGGCCGCGCCCTGCGACTTCTCCCAGTGCGGCTCGCTGAACTGCCGCTTCACGAGGTCGCCCGCGATCGCCTCGGCCCAGGCCGGGTCGATGGCGGCGTTCGAGCGGGCGAACAGGCGGCTCGTCTCGACGAGCTCGGCGCTCATCACCGCGTCGGGCAGCTTCTTGGCCAGCGCGCTGCCGGGGAAGATCGAGAACTTGGCGTTGCGGGCGCCGACGTACTGCACGTTCTGGCGCTCCCGGCTCTTGGCCGCTCGCTGGGCCTGCTGCGAGGTGGTGTCCTTCACGCCGATGTGCGAGAGCAGCCCGGCCAGGACCGAGCGGTGGATGCCGTCCGGATCCACGCGCGGCTCGCCGAGCTCGAGGCGCAGCGGCTTCGCGAGCTGGCGGAGCTGGCGGAACACGTCCTGCCACTCCCGCACGCGCAGGTAGTTGAGGTACTCGGCCTTGCAGAGCCGGCGGAAGGCGCTGGAGGAGAGCTCCTGCTGCTTCTCCTCGACGTAGTTCCAGAGGTTGAGCAGCGTGAGGAAGTCGCTGGTCGGGTCGAGGAAGCGGGCGTGCTGCTGGTCGGCCTGCGCGCGGCGCTCGAGCGGGCGCTCGCGGACGTCCTGGATGGTGAGGCCGGCGACGATCGCCATGACCTCGCGGCTCGTGTGGTGCGTGCGCGACTCGATGACCATGCGGGCGAACCGCGGATCGATCGGCAGGCGCGCGAGGTCGCGGCCGATGCGGGTGAGCTGCGGGCCCTGCTCCTTCCGCGGGATGCCGCTCCGGTTCGCCCTCTGCGGCGTGCCGCGTACCGAGGTGCTATCTCGCGAGGGGGCGTCGGAGGAGCGGGCGTCGGAGGAGGACGCGCCGGGCGTGCGGATCGCGCCGAGCTCGGTCAGCAGGTCGAGACCGTCCTTGATACCGCGCGAGTCGGGCGGGGTGAGGAACGGGAACTCGGCGATGTCGCCGAGGCCGAGCGAGATCATCTGCAGGATGACCGCCGCGAGGCCGGTCCGCAGGATCTCGGGATCGGTGAACTCCGGGCGGCGGAGGTAGTCCTCCTCGGAGTAGAGGCGGATCGCGATGCCGTCGCTGGTGCGGCCCGAGCGGCCGGAGCGCTGGTTCGCCGACGCCTGCGACACGGCCTCGATCGGGAGGCGCTGCACCTTCGACCGCGCGCTGTAGCGCGAGATGCGGGCCGTCCCTCCGTCGATCACGTAGCGGATGCCCGGCACGGTGAGGCTCGTCTCGGCGACGTTCGTCGCGAGCACGACGCGGCGGCGCACGCCCGGAGTGCGCGAGCGCTCGAAGACGCGGTGCTGGTCGGCGGCCGACAGCCGCCCGTACAGCGGCAGCACCTCGGTGCCCGGCAGGGAGAGCCCGCGGATCGCGTCCTCGGCGTCGCGGATCTCGTTCTCGCCCGACAGGAACACGAGCACGTCGCCCGGATCCTCGCGGGCGAGCTCGGCGAGCGCGTCGGCGATGCCGGTCATCAGATCGCGGCTGCCGGCGGTGGCGTCCGGGGTGTCGGTGTCGTCCTCCTCCTCCGGCTCCTCGGCGACCAGCGGGCGGTAGCGGACCTCGACCGGGAACGTGCGTCCCGAGACCTCGATGATCGGCGCGGGCTTCCCCTCGGCGTCGGCGAAGTGCGCGGCGAAGCTGAGCGGGTCGATGGTCGCCGACGTGATGATCAGCTTGAGATCGGGCCGCTGCGGCAGGAGCCGGTGCAGGTAGCCGAGCAGGAAGTCGATGTTGAGGCTGCGCTCGTGCGCCTCGTCGATGATGATCGTGTCGTACCGGCTGAGCAGCCGGTCGTGGTTCATCTCGTTGAGCAGGATGCCGTCGGTCATCAGCTTGATCCGCGTCGACGCGCTCGCCTTGTCGGTGAAGCGCACCTGGTAGCCGACGACGCCGCCGACCTCGTCGTCGAGCTCCTCCGCGATGCGCTCGGCGATCGTGCGCGCGGCGATGCGCCGCGGCTGCGTGTGCGCGATACTCTCGCGCCCCAGCTCCAGGCAGATCTTGGGGAGCTGCGTGGTCTTGCCCGATCCGGTCGCTCCGGCGACGATGACGACCTGGTGGTCGCGGATCGCGGCGGCGATGTCGTCGCGCCGCGCCGAGACGGGGAGCTCGGGCGGATAGCGGATGCTGAGGACGTCTGACATGAGCCCTCCATCCTACGGCGCCGTGGCAGAATGCCCACGTCCCCCCGCGAGATCCGCCGGGGGCTGCAGACCCTCGAGCGGAGAGCACGGCCGTGAATCCGCAGTCCCTGCTCGTGGTCGTGAACATCGTGCTGCTGCTCTTCGCGATCCAGGGCGTGCTCGCGAACCCGCGCCTGGGCAGGGTGGGCAAGGTCGGCTGGGTCGCCTTCATCGTGATCGCCCCGTTCGTCGGGAGCATCGCGTACCTGATCCTCGGCCGCCGGGGCGGGCGCACCGGAGGCGGAGCCGCGCCGAGCGGGCCGCAGCGGCCCAGCGGCTGGTTCTTCGAGCGCTGACCCGGCGCCCCGACACGGAGCGACGTCGCGCCTCGTCCGGCCCCGTCGCCCCGGTAGCCTCCTGGGCACCGTCCCGCTCGTGATCCCTGGAGCACTGTGCCCCGCACCCCCCGCCCCTGGCTGATGCTCGCGATCGGCGTCGCCGCGCAGGCCGCGACGACCGTCTTCGTGTCCGTCCCGCCGTTCCTGATCCCCCTCCTGCACACGCAGTACGGCTACTCGCTCGCCGAGGCGGGCCTGCTCGCCGCCGCGCCGAACGTCGGGCTCGTGCTCACCCTCGTCGCGTGGGGCGCCCTCGCCGACCGGCACGGCGAGCGGATCGTCCTCGCCACCGGAGTCGCCGCGACGGCGCTCGCCGGGGTCGCCGCGATGCTCACCGGCGATCTCGTGCTCCTCGGGGTCTTCCTCCTGCTGGGCGGCATGGCGTCGGGCAGCGTCAACGCGGCGAGCGGCCGCGTGGTGATCGGGTGGTTCCCGCGGAACCGGCGCGGGCTCGCGATGGGCATCCGGCAGATGAGCCAGCCGCTCGGAGTCGCGGTCGCGTCGCTCACGGTGCCGCCGCTCGCGAGCGCCGCCGGGGTGCCGGCCGCGCTCGCCCTGCCCGTCGTCCTGCTCGCCGTGCTCGCCGTCGCCTGCGCGATCGGCATCGTCGATCCGCCCCGTCCGCCCCGGACCGGGGCCTCGGCTCCGGTGCGGAACCCCTACCGCTCGGGTGGGGCGCTCTGGCGCATCCACGGAGTGTCGGCCCTGCTGGTCGTGCCGCAGTTCACCCTCTCGACGTTCGGCCTGGTCTGGCTGATCGCCGACCAGGGCTGGGAGCCGTGGGCGGCCGGCGTCCTGGTGGCCGTCGCGCAGTTCGCCGGCGCGTTCGGCCGCATCGGAGTCGGGGTGCTCAGCGACCGCGTCGGGTCGAGGCTGCGTCCGCTGCGCTGGGTCGCGGTCGCCGGAGTCGCGGCACTGCTCCTCCTGGCCGCCACGAGCGCGATCGACGGCGCGGTGGCCGTGGCGGCGGTCCTGTTCGTCGTGGCGACCACGATCTCGGTCGCCGACAACGGACTGGCGTTCACCTCCGTCGCCGAGATCGCCGGGCCGTTCTGGTCGGGCCGCGCGCTCGGGGCGCAGAACACGGGGCAGTTCGCCGCGGCGGCGATCGCGGCGCCGGCGGTGGGCGCGCTGATCGGCCTGGTCGGCTATCCGCTCGCCTTCGCGATCGTCGCGCTGACGCCCGCCCTGGCGCTGCCGCTCGTGCCGGCACCCGAGGTGGAGGAGCAGGACCGCGGCTGAGAGGACCCGTCGGCCACGATCACGGCGGAGCGAGGCTCCCGGTGCAGGTTCTGCAACCCCGTGACCGCGCCGAGGCTCGCGTCTAGCGTGGAGGCATGGCCGAACGACTGCGCTCCAGTGTCAGCCCCTACCTCCGCTCGCACGCGGACAACCCCGTCGACTGGTTCCCCTGGGGCGAGGAGGCGTTCGCCGAGGCCGAGCGGCGCGACGTGCCGGTGCTCGTGTCGATCGGCTACGCGACCTGCCACTGGTGCCACGTCATGGCGCGCGAGTCGTTCTCGGACCCGGCGCTCGCCGAGCGCCTGAACGGCGGCTTCGTCGCGGTGAAGGTCGACCGCGAGGAGCACCCCGACGTCGACACCGCCTACCTCACCGCCGCCAGCGCCTTCACGCGCAACCTGGGCTGGCCGCTCACGGTCTTCACCACGCCCGGCGGCGAGCCCTTCTACGCCGGCACCTACTTCCCGCCGCGGGCCGTGGGCGGCGTGCCCGCCTTCTCGGACGTCCTCGACGCGGTCGGCGAGGCCTGGCGGCTCCGGCGCGACGAGGTGCACGCCACCGCCGGCTCGCTCGCGAACGCCCTCCGCGAGGCGACCGCCGCTCTGCCCGCGTCGACGGCGCTCCCCAGGGCCGACGCCCTCGACACGGCCGTCGGGCGCCTCGCCGCCGAGGAGGACCGCGTGCACGGCGGCTTCGGCACGGCGCCGAAGTTCCCGGTGGCGCCCGTGCTCGGCTTCCTCGCCTCCCGGGCGGGCGGCGCCGACCTCGCCGAGCGCACCCTCCTGGCCCTCGCCGCCTCGCCCCTGCGCGATCGCGACGGCGGCTTCTTCCGCTACGCGACCCGGGAGGACTGGAGCGAGCCGCACTACGAGCGGATGCTCTACGACAACGCCCAGCTGCTCGACGTCGCCGCCCTGCTGCTGGGCCGCGCCGGCACCTCCGACCGCACCGCGCTCACCGGGATCGCGGAGGGGATCGCGTCGTTCCTGATCACCACGCTGCAGCGCCCGGGCGGCGGCTTCGCCAGCGCCCAGGACTCCGAGAGCATCGTCGACGGGCAGCGCTCCGAGGGCGGCTACTACCTCGCCGAGGACCGCTCGCACCTCGCACCGCCGGCGCTCGACGAGAAGGTCGTCACCGGCTGGAACGGCCTCGCGATCCAGGCGCTCGCCCGCGCCGGGCGCCTCCTCGGGCGTGCCGACTGGGTCGACGCCGCCCGCCGGGCGGCCGACTTCCTCCTCGACCGGCACGTCGTCGACGGCGCGCTCGTCGTCCGCGCCTCGCTCGACGAGCGCGTCTCGACGGCCCGGCCCGCACTCGAGGACCTCGGGATGCTCGCCGGCGGGCTCCTGCAGCTGGCGCTCGCCGACGGAGCGCCGCGCTACGCCCTCGCCGCCCGCTCGCTGATCGACGGCGCGCTCGATGCCGCGCCCGAGGCGTGGCCGCCGTTCGCCCTGCCCGGCGGCGGCGACCCGGCGCTCGTCGCGCGCGGCTGCTGCTGGCGGCCGATCCGTCCGAGGGCGCATACCCCTCCGGCCTCTCGGCGACGGCGCGGGCCGCGCACGAGCTCTTCCTGCTCACGGGGGAGCGGCGCTACCGCGACGCGGCCGAGGCGGTCGTCGCCGCGGTGGCCCCCGGAGCCCTGCAGCAGCCGATGGGCTTCGGTGCGGTGCTCGCGCTCGCCTCGTCGCTGGCCGAGCCCGTGACGCAGCTGGTCGTGGTCGCTCCGGAGGCGGCGCCGCTGACCGGTCTCGCGCGGGGCGCCCTGGCGACCGAGGTGGGCGTGCTCGCCCTGGTCACCGATCGGTCCGCCGCCGACTGGTCGGAGGCGGGGTTCGAGCTCTTCGAGGGCCGGACCTCCCGCGGGGGACTGCCGACCGCCTACTCCTGCGAGGCGTTCGTCTGCACGCTGCCGACGACGGACCTGCCGGAGCTCGTCAGGCGGCCGTGACCACCAGGGGCGCGTCGGGGTCGGCGGCCCACTCGTTCAGCGATCCGTCGTAGATCGCCACCTCGCGGACGCCGAGCAGCGTGAGGGCGAGCGCGTCCGCCGCCGCCGCGACGCCTCCTCCGCAGTACAGCACCACCCGCTCGGCGTCGAGCGCGTCGCCGAAGAGCGCGCGCAGCCGGTCGTGCGGCAGGAGGGTGTTCGTCTCGCGGTCGACCAGACGGGCGGCCGGCACGCTCCGGGAGCCGGGGATGTGGCCGCGGCGCGGACGCTGCCCCGCCTCGCCCGTGAACTCCTTCGGCGGCACCGCGCAGACGAGAGCGCCCGGGGCCTCGCCGCGGACCACCCGCTCGACCTCGGCCTTGTCGACCCAGAGCGGGCGCTCCTCGCGCACGGTCGGCCCGTCGCGCGGCGTCGGGGCGACGTGCCCCGTCTCGAGCGGGCGCGCCTCCTGCCGCCACGCCGTCAGGCCGCCGTCGAGCACCGCCACGGAGTCGAGCCCGGCCGTGCGCAGCAGCCACCAGAGCCGCGAGGCCCACTGGCCGACCGCGGAGTCGTAGACGACGACCACGGAGTCGTCGTCGATCCCCAGCGCGCCGACCGCCGCGGCGAACCGCTCGGGGTCGAGCCTCGTGAACGGATGCGGCGCCTCGGCGTCCGAGAGGTGCTCGAGCAGATCCGCGAAGACGGCACCGGGCACGTGCCCCTCGACGAGGTACTGGTCCTCGCCGGTGAGGTAGCGGTAGCGGCCGTCGAAGGCGGGCACGAAGAGCACGCTCGCGTCGATCACGACGAGTCCGTCGCGGCCGAGCTGATCGGCCAGCCACTGCGTCGAGACGATCGGCCGGGCGAGGTAGGGAGAGCTGCTCACCCGGCCCACGGTAGGCGCCGGCCGTCGCGGCCGCACTCCCGCGCGTAACCCGGGTTCACCTCAGCACTCGATGACGTTGACCGCGAGGCCGCCCTCGCTCGTCTCCTTGTACTTCGAGGACATGTCGATGCCCGTCTGCCGCATCGTCTCGATCACGGTGTCGAGCGAGACCCGGTGCGTCCCGTCTCCGTGCAGGGCCAGGCGGGCGGCGCTGACCGCGGTGGACGCGGCGATGGCGTTGCGCTCGATGCAGGGGATCTGCACGAGTCCGCCGACCGGGTCGCAGGTGAGTCCGAGGTGGTGCTCCATCGCGATCTCGGCGGCGTTCTCGACCTGGCGGGGGCTTCCGCCCAGCACGGCGCAGAGGGCGCCAGCCGCCATCGCGCAGGCCGAGCCGACCTCGCCCTGGCAGCCCGCCTCCGCTCCCGAGATCGAGGCGTTGGTCTTGCAGAGCGAGCCGATCGCGGTGGCGGTGAGGAGGAACTCCCGCAGCCCCGCCCGCCCGGCACCGGGCACGAAGCGCAGGTAGTAGTGGCCGACGGCGGGGATGATGCCCGCCGCTCCGTTCGTGGGCGCCGTGACCACGCGCCCGCCGGCCGCGTTCTCCTCGTTGACGGCCAGCGCGAAGGCGTGCAGCCACTCCACGGCCGTCGCCCGGGCGCGGTCGAGCGGGTCCTCCTCGAGCGCCTCGAGCCGCTCGCGCATGAGCGACGCGCGGCGCTGCACGGCGAGGCCGCCGGGCAGGACGCCCTCGGTGACGAGTCCGTGCTCGACGCACGCGCCATGGCGTCCCAGATCGCGTCGAGCCGGGCGTCGACGTCGAGATCCGGATGCAGCGCCGCCTCGTTCGCCGCGGCGATCCCGGCGATGCCCGTGCCGGTCCGCTCGCAGATCGCCAGCAGATCGGAGCCCGAGACGAAGGGGTGCGGATGCGCCGCCAGCGCCGCGAGGTCGGCCCGCTCTCCCGCGCGCCGGATGAAGCCGCCGCCGATCGAGTAGTAGGTCTCCTCCCACTCCGGCAGCGCCTCCTCGCCGAGCCACACGCTGAACGTGAGCGCGTTGGGGTGCTCGGGCAGGCGGGTCCGCGGCTCGAAGGCGACGTCGTCACTCGACATCGGCAGCGGCTGCTCGCCTGCCAACAGGATCGACCCGTCGACGTCGAGGCGGCGCCAGGCCCCGCGCACCTCCTCGGGATCGCAGGTCTCGGGGTCGAGCCCCGCCAGGCCCGCGACGACCGCGTCGGGGGTGCCGTGACCGATCCCGGTGGAGCCGAGGGAGCCGTACAGGGTGCAGCCGATCCGGCTGACCCGGGGGAGGAGTCCCGCCGACCGCAGGCGCTCGGCGAGGGCGAGGGCGGCGCGCATCGGGCCGACGGTGTGCGAGCTCGACGGACCGATCCCCACGCTGAACAGGTCGAGAACGGAGACGTAGGCGCTCATGTCGAGAGACTACGCCGGGTGCGCGCGGAAGGGGCGGGCGCCGATCGGCACCCGCCCTCGCGTGGTCCTGCCCCTCAGAAGGAGCAGTGCACGTGATCGGCGTGCCCGGCGTCACCGGGGCCGAGCGAGCTGCCGGCTCCCATCGCGTCGCAGGCGGCCTGCACCGGCAGGTGGTCGGCGCCGCCCGAGACGGTGACCCCGTCGATCATGTCGATGTCGAACGCGCGCCCGGTGTAGTGCAGCGATCCCGCGCTGTGCTCCTCGCCCGCGATCGAGGTGACGCGCACCGAGAAGCCGTGCTCGGTGCTCAGTCGCAGGAGCGCGTCGAGCATCACCGGGTCCAGCTGCACGGGTCCCGACCCGGCGTGCCCCTCGGGACTCGTCATCGCCGGCCGGCCGGCCGCCGTGTCGGTGACGTTCTGCAGGGCCGTGGAGGCGGGATCCGGGGTGAGCGCCACGAACTCGATGCCCGGGTCGTCGAGGATCGCCTGCGCGGTCGCCGCCGCATCGCCGCTCGGCGGGGGAGTGGTGCCGCCTCCGGTCCCTGCAATCAGGGCCTTCCAGGTGGCGGGCCCGACGATGCCGTCCGCGGTCAGCCCGGCGCCGCTCTGGAAGCTCTTCACGGCGGCATCGGTGCCGGAGCCGAAGGCCCCGTCGACCGCGATCGACGCGCCGTTCGCGTTCAGCTGGGTCTGCGCGGCGCTCACGGCGTCACCGGAGTCGCCGCTCCGGACGGTCGTGGCCAGTGCGCCCCACGTCTGCCCGCCGATGACGCCGTCGGCGGCCAGGCCCTTCGCCGACTGGAACGCGGTGACGGCGCTCGCCGTGCCCGCTCCGAACTCCCCGTCGACGGCGAGCGACTGGCCGGAGCCGCGCAGCAGGTACTGCGCGGTGGTCACGTCGTCGCCGCGGGATCCGGAGGAGAGGACCGGCCAGTCGGCCGCCTGCGCGCTCGTGGCGACGCCGACGACGACGCCGACGGCGAGGAGCAGGGCGGTGAGGACGGCCAGGGCGCGGGCGCGGAGGCTGCGCGGCTCGTCCTCGACGATCGGGGTCGTGATGGTGGTGGTGCTGCTCATGGTCCTCATCCCTCGCTCTCGACGGCCTCGCGGGCCAGGGTCTCCCACTGCGCGTAGGCGTCGGGGTAGCCCGAGACCTGCACCGCCTGGGCCGCCTCGGTCACGCTCATCGACTCCCAGCCCGGCACGTCCAGGAGGCCCGTGTTCTCGGTCGGGCTGTTCGCGGCTCCGTAGAAGGCCCGCGAGGCGAACACCGGGTCGACGAGGTCGGCCGCGTCGCCCCAGCCGGTCGACGGCCGCTGCTGGAAGAGGCCGACCGAGTCGCGATCGCCGCCCTCGAGGTTCCGCAGCCGCGACTCCTGCATGGCCGTCGCGATCGCGACGACCCAGCCGTACTCGGGGACGCCGGCGGTCCTCCCCTCGGCGATGATCGTGCGGACGTTCGCGAGCTGCTCCTCGCTGAGGGACGCGAACGTCTCGCCCGGCTGACCCGGATCGGGGGTCGTGCCGGAGCCGGAGCCGACCAGCGACTGCCAGGTCTGCGGGCCGGCGACGCCGTCGACCGCGAGCCCGGCTCCCGACTGGAATCCCTCCACCGCCGAGGCGGTCGCCGGCCCGAACGCGCCGTCGACGGTGAGCCCGGCACCGGTCTTGTTCAGCTGCACCTGCAGCGCGGTGACGGCCTCGCCGCTGTCACCGGAGGAGACCGTCGTGATCAGCGCGGACCAGGTCTGCTCGCCCACGATCCCGTCGGAGGAGAGGCCGCGCTCGCTCTGGAACGCCCTCACCGCGTCGGCGGTCGCGGGGCCGAAGACGCCGTCGGCGTCGACCGGGTGCCCGGCCGCGGTGAGCAGGTGCTGCACGGTACGCGCGTTGGCGCTGTTCTCGCCCTCGGCGACGACGCTCCAGGCGGCGGCCGCGCTCTGCGCCGCGCTGGTCGCGGCCGCCGGGGCGGCGAAGGCAGGGGTGGCGGCGATCGGCCCGAGCGCCAGAGCGCCGCAGGCGACGCCGGCGATCAGGAGGCGCCTGCCGCGGTGCGGGGGCCTCGGCCCCGACGCCGCGCTCGCAGCCGGTGCGGTGGTGCTGGGTGTGAAGGTCGTGTTCCTCATCGTCCGTCCAGTTCCTCGAGGCCGCGGGCGGCCCGATCGTTGTCCGATCCCGGAGAGTCCGTTCTCCCGTGCACCTCCTGCCTACCCGCCTCGTCGCCGCCGAACGGACGATCGGAGGAGCCGTCCAGAGACCCTCCACCCGATGCGGAGGCGAATCCGTCGCGCGGGGGAGGTGGCACGCCGGCGCGGAGGAGGACCCTCCTCCTGCCCGAGGACAGCGCTACCCGAGGACAGCGCGACACGCCCGGGTTGCACAGGTCTCGCCCGCGCTGCTAGCGTCGCCGAGCGCGCCACCGGAGCGCGCACCCCCGACGCCTGGAAGGAGCAGTCGCATGACCACGAGACTGCTCGTCGCCGACTGCACGGTCGCCGCGTCCCGCGAACACACGCTGCCCCTCTCGGGCGAGCGCACGCCCGCGAACCTCCAGCCCGGCGTCCTCCGGACCTCCTAGGCAGCTGCCCAGGCCCCGGACGACGCCGGTTCGGGGCCCCACCGCTCCCGTCCTCCTCTGCAGGGGAGGCGGCGCGTGCACGGCTCGCGGCATCCCGCCGTCCCGAACGCGTCTCCTCCCATCCCCGGCGACCGCCGGGCCTTCACGAGAGGAAGGACCATGCAGAAGAACACCACCATGAAGAAGACCAGCACCATGCAGAAGCTCACCGACCGCCTCGTCTCCTGGGCGAGCATCCTCGACGACAACGCGCGGGAGCAGGCGCTCACCGCCTCGCGGATGCCGTTCGTGTTCCCGCACCTGGCGCTCATGCCCGACGCCCACCTCGGGCGCGGCGCGACCGTGGGGTCGGTCATCCCGACCCTCGGCGCGATCATCCCCGCGGCCGTCGGAGTCGACATCGGCTGCGGCATGATCGCCGTGCGCACCGGGTTCACGCGCGACGACCTGGCCGGCCGCGACCTCGCGGCACTCCGCGAGCAGATCGAGCGCGCCGTGCCGCTCTCGGCGGGCGCCGCGAACCGCAAGGTCGTCGCGACCGCCGAGCCGCGCGTCGCGGAGCTCGCCGCGCTCGCCGAGGCGGCGGGCTTCGACCCGGCGCGGTACTCGAAGCACTGGAGGCTGCAGCTGGGCACGCTCGGCAGCGGCAACCACTTCATCGAGGTCAGCAGCGACGAGACGGGGGCGGTCTGGCTGTTCCTGCACTCCGGCTCCCGGGGAGTGGGCAACCGGATCGCCGGCGAGCACATCCGGATCGCCCGCGACTACTGCGCACGCCACTGGATCACGCTCCCCGACCCGGATCTCGCCTACCTCGTCGAGGGCACGGCCGAGTTCGACCGCTACATCGCCGAGCTCCGCTGGGCGCAGACGTACGCGCTGCTGAACCGCGAGGAGATGATGGACCGGGTCGTCCGGCAGGTCTCGGAGTGGATCGGCACGCCGGTCGAGGAGGTGGAGCGGATCAACTGCCACCACAACTTCACCGAGCAGGAGCGCCACTTCGGCCGCGACGTCTGGGTGAGCCGGAAGGGCGCGATCCAGGCCGACGCCGGGCGTCCCGGGCTGATCCCCGGGTCGATGGGCACGGCCTCGTACGTGGTCGTCGGCCGGGGGAACGCGATGTCCCTCGACTCGTCCCCGCACGGAGCGGGTCGCGAGTACTCGCGGGCGGCGGCGCGCCGGACCTTCACGCACGACCAGCTGCGCGAGGCCATGACGGGGATCGAGTACCGCGACACGGACGCGTTCCTCGACGAGATCCCGGCGGCTTACAAGCCGATCGACCGGGTGATGGCCGACGCCGCCGACCTCGTCGAGGTGCGGCACACGCTGCGCCAGCTGGTGAACGTCAAGGGCGACTGAGAGGGCGACGGGGACGGACGGGCCGGTCGGGGATTCCCCGGCCGGCCCGTCGTCTCAGCGGATCGTCTTGCGTGCGGTGATCTGGCCGGTGTCGAAGCCCAGCAGGTGGAGACCGCCGTGGAAGCGGGCGTGCTCGACCTTGATGCAGCGGTCCATGACCACCGTCAGGCCCTTCGACTCGCCGTACTCGGCCGCCTCCTGGTTCCAGATGCCGAGCTGCACCCAGACGGTCGGCGCGCCGATCGCGACCACGTCGTCGATGACGGAGGGGATGTCGCTCGCCTTGCGGAAGACGTCGACGATGTCGGGCACGACGGGGAGGTCGGCGAGGCTCTTGTAGACGGGCTGCCCGAGGATCTCCGTGGCGTTGGGGTTCACGAAGAACAGCTCGTAGTCGCTCGACTGCTGCAGGTACGTCGAGACGAAGTACGACGAGCGGGCCGGGTTCGGCGAGGCGCCCACGATCGCGACGGTCTTCGCGCGGCGGAGGATGTCGAGGCGCTGCTTCGCGTCCGGGCCGACCCAGGTGCGCTGCGAGCGCAGCATCTTCGCCAGCGGCGAGTTGGTCGGGACGGAGCAGCTGAGCCCGTTGGACAGCTGGACGACGGTGTCGTCGGTCGTGGTCATGGGATCAGACCTCCACGGTGGGGGAGAGGAGGATCGCGGAGGCGTCCTCCGGGAGCTCGGTCGGCGCGTCCGGCGTGCCGTGCTTCTCGACCGCCTGCGCGAGCGCCTGGTCGAGGTCGTAGATGATGTCGTCGGCGTCCTCGATGCCCACCGAGAGGCGGACGAGGCCCGGCAGCACACCCGCGTCGAGCAGCTGCTGCTCGGTGAGCTGGGCGTGCGTCGTCGAGGCGGGGTGGATCACCAGCGTCTTCGCGTCGCCGATGTTGGCGAGGTGGCTGGCGAGGTCGACCGACTCGATGAAGGTCTGGCCGACCGCGCGGCCGCCCTTCACGACGAAGCTGAACACCGACCCCGGTCCCTTGGGCAGGTACTTCTGCGCGCGCTCGTGGTGCGGGTGAGCGGGCAGGCCGGCCCAGTAGACGGCCTCGATGCGCGGGTCCGCGTCGAGCCACTCGGCGACGCGGCGGGCGTTGTCGACGTGGGCCTGGATCCGGTAGGGCAGCGTCTCGACGCCCTGGGCGAGCAGGAACGCGGAGTGGGGAGCGAGGACCGGGCCGATGTCGCGCAGCTGCTCGGCGCGCAGGCGGGTGAGGAACCCGTACTCGCCGAAGTTGCCGTCCCAGGAGAGGTCGCCGTAGGAGGCGACGGAGTCGTGCAGCAGCGGGAACTTCTCGTGCGAGTAGTGGAAGCGGCCCGACTCGACGACGACGCCGCCGAGCGTGGTGCCGTGGCCGCCGAGGAACTTGGTGGCCGAGTGGATGACGATGTCGGCGCCCCACTCGATCGGGCGCACCAGATAGGGCGTCGCCACGGTCGAGTCGATGACGAGCGGGATGCCCGCGGCGTGCGCGACGGCCGCGAGGCCCTCGATGTCGGCGATCTCGCCGGACGGGTTCGCGATGGTCTCGGCGTAGAGGACCTTGGTCTTCCCGGTGATCGCCGCCGCGTAGTCGGCCGGATCGCTCGACTGCACGAAGGTCGTCTCGACCCCGAAGCGGCGCAGGGTCACGTCGAGCTGCGTGATCGACCCTCCGTAGAGGTTGGCGGAGGAGACGACGTGATCGCCCGAGCCGACGAGGGCCGCGAAGACGATGAACTGCGCCGAGAGGCCGGACGCGGTCGCCACGGCGCCGAGGCCGCCCTCGAGGCTCGCGACGCGCTCCTCGAACGAGGCGACGGTGGGGTTGGAGAGGCGCGAGTAGACGTTGCCGTACTTCTGCAGGGCGAAGCGCGCCGCGGCGTCGGCGGTGTCGTCGAAGACGAACGCGCTGGTCTGGTAGATCGGGAGCGCGCGCGCACCGGTCACCGGGTCGGGGATGTTGCCCGCGTGGATTGCACGCGTCTTGAAGCCGTACTCGCGATCTGCCATGCGATCGACGTTACCGTCGCCCTCCGACAGCGGGGCGCGAGAGCGGTCGCAGTCCGTAACAGTCCCAGGATCAGACCGTCGCGTGCACCGCCGCCAGCGCCATCGCGGCGATCGCGAACCACGAGCCGAGCGCCACGACGAGCGCTCGCCAGCCGGTCGTCACGAGCGCGCGCAGCCGGACACCGGTGCCGAGGGCGAACAGCGCCGCCGCCAGCAGCCAGGTCTGGGCGGTGTCGGCGCCGGCGAGCAGCCCCTCCGGCAGCGGCACCCAGGTGCGCAGCAGCACTGCCGCGAGGAAGCCGACCACGAACAGCGGCACGATCGCGGGCCGCGGTCCGGCCGCCTCCCCGCTCCGCCGGGTCACCGCCGCCGCCACCGCGACCATCGGCGCGAGCAGGACCACGCGAGTGAGCTTGACGACGACCGCGATCGCGAGGGCCGACGCCCCCGCGACCTGCGCCGTCGCGACGACCTGGCCGACGTCGTGCACCGACGCTCCCACCCAGTGCCCGAACTGCTCAGCCGAGAGGCCCAGCGGATGCCGCAGCGCCGGCAGCACCGCGATCGCGAGCGTTCCGCAGAGGGTCACCAGCGCGACCGGCACGGCCTGCTCCGACTCCTTCGCCCGTGTCGCCCCGGCCATCGCGCCGATCGCGGACGCACCGCAGATCGAGAACCCGGCCGCCAGCAGCAGGGGCTCCCGACCGGGCAGTCCGAGCGCCCGACCGAGCGCCCACGTGAGCGCGAAGGTCGCCAGCACGATGCCCACCACGACGAGGATCGCCGCCCAGCCCAGCGCCGCGATGTCCACGAGCGAGAGCTTCAGCCCCAGCAGCACGATCCCGGTGCGCATGAGCGTCCGAGACGAGAACCTGAGCCCCGGCGAGAGCACGCCGCCCAGCGCCGGGCGGGCCGCCGGCACCTGCGCGACGACGATCCCGAGCGCGACGGCCGCGGTGAGCATCGGCACCGCGGGCACGAGAGCGTGCAGGACGGCCGCGAGCACCGCGGCGGCCGCGCAGACCGCGACTCCGGGACCGAGTCTCCCGATCAGACCCACGACGGGAGCACATGTGCGCCTGCCAGAAGGCGAACGAGGTCTGCTGCCCGGTCCAGAGGGGGTAGAAGAAGGCGGTGAGCGCGGCGGCGAGCACGACGAACCCGAGCACGACCACGATCCCGCGGGTCCGCTTCCGGACCGGGTCGCCCGGCGAGCCCAGCACGATCCCCGCCGTCATCGCGAGCGCGAGCATCATGTACGGCTGGAACACGACGCAGTAGAACTGGAAGACCGTGCGGTCCAGGTACAGCATCCACGGCAGGTAGCCCGCGACGATGCCCATCAGGACGAAGCCCGCGCGCCACTCGCGGTACCGCGCCAGGCGGTAGAGCAGGTAGAGCAGCGCGGCGACTCCGGCGTACCAGATCAGCGGATTCGCCACCGAGGTGATCGCCTCGGCGCAGCGCACCGCGGTGCAGCCGTCGACGCCCTCGGCCCCGTCGACGAAGTACATGCTGGTCGGCCGGCTCATCAGCAGCCAGGTGAGCGGGTTCGCCTCGTAGGGGTGCGTGGCGCGCAGGTTGATCGAGTAGTCGTACATCTGCACGTGGTAATGCCAGAGGCTCTGCGCCCAGTCGGGCACCCACGCCATCGCGCCCGTCCAGGCGTTGCCCGGGGCCTCCGTCGCCCACTGCCGGGCCCAGCCGCCCGAGGTCCGGAGCCAGCCGGTCCAGGTGAGGAGGTACGCGACGAGCGCGATCGGCACGACCAGGAGGAAGGTCACCGGACCCTGCTTGAGCACGGCGCCGCTGCCCCAGAAGGGGACGCCCGCGCGGCGGCGCATCAGCGCGTCGACCACGACGAGGTAGACGCCGTAGGCCGCGAGGAAGTAGATCCCGGTCCACTTCACGCCGGCCGCGAGACCGAAGACGAAGCCCGCGACCAGGAGCCACGGCCGCCACCAGAGCACCGGCCCCCAGCTGGGCAGCGCCCCCGCCGCGACCTTCTCGGCGAGCCTCAGCTCCGCCCAGCGGCGGTCGAGCAGCACGGCCGTCACGCCGCACAGCGCGACGAGCATGAGGATCCCGTCGAGCAGCGAGACGCGCGACATCACGATCGCGTGGCCGTCGAGCGCGAGGAAGAGGCCCGCGAGCGAGGCGATCAGCGTCGAGCGGAAGAGCAGCCGCCCGACGACGATGACGAGCGCGACCGCGAGGATCCCGACGATCGCGGTCGAGATCCGCCAGCCGACGCTGTCGTCGGCGCCGAGCACGCCCATCCCGAGTCCGATGATCCACTTGCCCAGCGGCGGGTGCACGACGAAGGACGGCGCTCCCGTGAACGTGCCGACGTCGCCCGCCGCGAAGCCCGGGTCGGGGTCCTCCGGCCAGGCGCCCTCGAAGCCGAGGTTCCAGAGCGTCCAGGCGTCCTTCACGTAGAAGGTCTCGTCGAACACGAGGGAGCGGGGGTGGCCGAGGTTCCAGAGCCGCAGCACGGCCGCGAGCACGACCACGGCGATCGGCAGCCCGAGATCCCACAGCCGTCGCCGGAGCGGGGTGAGGGTCAGCCGCGCGAACACGTCGTCGAACCAGGAGCCCCGCGGCACGTCGGGGTGCGGCTCGCGCACCCGGGGTGCCGATGCGACGTCCTCCGCGGGCTCGACGGGGACCGACCGGGTCGCTCCGGCGGAGTCGAGGAGCAGGTCGTCGAAGTCGCGCTGCGGTCGGTCCGTCACCCGGCCATGCTAACGGGGCCTCACGGCACCACGACCGCCCGCCCGCGCACCTTCCCGTCGTGCAGTCGGCGGTACGCCTCCGGCGCCTCGTCGAGGGAGTAGCGCTCGGTGTGCACGCGCACGAGCCCGGCGCGGGCCAGGTCCAGCACCTCCATCAGCTCGGTCCGCGAGCCCCAGTAGGGCGCGCGCACCGAGGCGCCGTAGGGAGTGGAGAAGAACCCGGTCGGGAGCACGCCGCCGCCGATGCCGACGATCTGCACCGCTCCGTCGGCCGCGACCACCTGGCGGGCGATCTCGAGGGTCGGCTCCGCGCCGACGAAGTCGAGGACGACCTCCGCGCCCTCGCCGTCGGTGAGCTCGCGGATCCGCGCGACGACGCCCTCGTCGTCCGAGCGCAGCGTCTCGTCGGCGCCGACCTCGCGGGCCAGGGCCAGCTTCTCGTCCGAGAGGTCGAGCACCACGACCCGCACGGGCGAGATCGCCTTGAGGATCTGGATGCCGATGTGGCCGAGGCCCCCGCTGCCGATCACCACCGCGGTCGCTCCGGGCACCAGCTTCGAGGCGACCGAGCGGATCGCGTGGTACGGAGTGAGGCCCGCATCCGTCAGCGACACCGATTCCACCGGGTCGAGGTCGCCCAGCGGCACGAGGTGCCGGACGTCGTCGATCACGACGTACTCGGCCATCGCGCCGGGCGAGCCGAGACCGGGCGGGGTGATGCCGAGCTCCGCGGCGTGCGGGCAGTAGTTCTCCCGACCGGAGGCGCACGTGCGGCACACGCCGCAGCCCCACGGCCCGTAGACCGCCACCGCATCGCCGACCTCGACGCCCGTCACTCCGTCGCCCAGCTCATCGACGACTCCGGCGCCTTCGTGGCCGAGGGTCAGCGGGAGCCCGTAGGTGTACTGGTCCTCGGGGAGACCCATGAGGAACGAGTCGGAGTGGCAGAGGCCCGCCGCGGTCACCCGGAGCAGGACCTGGCCCGGCCCGGGCACGGGCTTGTCCACCTCCACGACCTCGGGCTCGCTGCCGATCTGCCGGTACTGCACTGCCTTCACGGTTCTCCTTCTCCCTCCCGCGCACGATCGCCGCGGGACCTCCACCCTCCGCTCTGCTCCTGGACCCCCGCAGGGGGCTTGCGCTCGATCGGGCTGGGAGACTGGCCGCATGATCATCCTCGCGGGCACGCCCATCGGAAACCTCGGCGACGCCTCCCGGCGGCTCGTGGAGGCGCTCTCGACCGCGAAGCACGTCGC
The DNA here is from genome assembly GCF_001995175.1 of Rathayibacter rhapontici. GTDB lineage: Bacteria > Actinomycetota > Actinomycetes > Actinomycetales > Microbacteriaceae > Rathayibacter. The sequence goes on along the minus strand of NZ_MUKN01000033.1, from coordinate 6,000 downwards.
CGCCGAGGACACCCGCGTCACGATCCAGCTGCTGCGGGCGCTCGGCATCGAGAACCGGCCGGCCCTCTACGCGCTGCACGACCACAACGAGCGCCAGCGGGCGGCCGAGCTGGTCGAGCTCGCCCGCGAGGAGGACCTGCTCGTCCTCAGCGACGCCGGCATGCCGACCGTGTCCGATCCCGGCTACCACCTCGTCGAGACGGCGGTCGCGGCCGGAGTCGCGGTGACGGCGCTCCCCGGCCCCTCGGCCGTCCTGATGGCGCTCGCCGTCTCGGGACTGCCGACCGACCGGTTCAGCTTCGAGGGCTTCCTGCCGCGCAAGCACGGCGAGCGGGTCTCGACCTTCCGCTCGCTCGTCGACGAGCGCCGCACGATGGTGTTCTTCGAGTCGCCGCACCGCATCGGCGACGCGCTCGCCGATCTGGTCGAGGCGATGGGGCCCGAGCGCCGGGTCGTCGTGTGCCGCGAGCTGACGAAGATGTTCGAGGAGGTGCGCCGGGGCACGGCGGCCGAGCTCGCCGAGTGGGCGGCCGGGGGGCTCCGCGGCGAGATCTGCCTCGTCGTGCAGGGCGCTCCGGAGCGGGAGGCGTCGCAGGAGGACGCGCTCGCCGACGTCCTCGCGCGGGTCGCCGCCGGGGCGCGGCTCAAGGAGGCGTCGGCCGAGGTCGCCGAGCGCACCGGCCTCTCGCGGCGCGAGCTCTACGAGGCGGCGCTGGCGTCGCGCCGCGGCTGAGCGCGTCGTCACACAGGAGGCGCCGCACCGCGCGGTGAATAGGATGGTCGCCATGTCCGACGGCGCCTCCTTCTATCTCACGACCCCGATCTTCTACGTCAACGACGTCCCCCACATCGGGCACGCGTACACGGAGGTCGCGGCGGACGTGCTGACCCGCTGGCACCGTCAGGCCGGTGACGACACCTGGCTGCTCACCGGCACCGACGAGCACGGCCAGAAGATCCTCCGCACCGCGACGGCGAACGGCACGACTCCGCAGGAGTGGGCAGACCGCCTCGTCGAGACCGCGTGGCAGCCCCTGCTCAGCACCATCGACATCGCCAACGACGACTTCATCCGCACCACGGACGAGCGGCACGAGGTCAACGTGCAGAAGTTCCTCCAGAAGCTCTACGACGGCGGCGCGATCTACACCGGCGAGTACGAGGGCTACTACTGCGTGGGCTGCGAGGAGTACAAGCAGCTCTCGGACCTCGACGAGGGCACCGGCGACTACGAGGGCCAGTACGTCTGCAAGATCCACTCCAAGCCGGTCGAGCTGCTCAGCGAGAAGAACTACTTCTTCAAGATGAGCGAGTACACCGAGCGCCTGCTCGCGCTCTACGAGGAGCGCCCCGACTTCGTGCAGCCGGAGTCGGCCCGCAACGAGGTCGTCAGCTTCGTGCGCCAGGGGCTCGCCGACCTCTCGATCTCGCGCTCCAGCTTCGACTGGGGCGTGAAGGTCCCGTGGGACGACTCGCACGTCGTCTACGTCTGGTTCGACGCCCTGCTCAACTACGTCACCGCCGTCGGCTACGGCCAGGACGACGAGGAGTTCGCCCGCCGCTGGCCGGCGACCCACATCGTCGGCAAGGACATCCTCCGCTTCCACGCGGTGATCTGGCCCGCCATGCTGATGGCCGCAGGTCTCGACGTGCCCAAGCAGGTCTTCGGCCACGGCTGGCTGCTCGTCGGCGGCGAGAAGATGTCGAAGTCGAAGCTCACCGGCATCGCACCCGAGCAGATCACCGACACCTTCGGCTCCGACGCGTTCCGCTACTACTTCATGCGCGCGATCACGTTCGGACAGGACGGCTCGTTCTCCTGGGAGGACCTCTCGGCGCGCTACCAGGCCGAGCTCGCGAACGGATTCGGCAACCTCGCCTCGCGCGTGATCGCCATGCTCAACCGCTACTACGACGGCGTGGTCCCCGCGCCCGCCGCGGCCACGGAGGCGGAGGAGCGGGTGCAGCGCACCGTCGCCGCCGCGGCCGCCACGGCCGACACGGCGATCGACGCCCTTGCCATCCACGACGCGATCACGGCGGTGTGGACCATCGTCGACGAGCTGAACGGCTACATCACCGAGCAGGAGCCGTGGGCGCTGGCGAAGAACGACGCCGACCGCGAGCGGCTCGGCACGGTCCTCTACACGGCGACGGAGGGGCTGCGCGCCCTGGCCGTGCTGCTCTCGCCGGTCGTGCCCCGCGCGACCGCGAAGCTGTGGACGGCACTCGGGGTCGAGGAGTCCCTCGGCGCTCTCGCGTCCCAGCCGATCCGCGAGGCGGGCGACTGGGGCCGCCTGCCCGTCGGCACGACCGTCGGCACCCTCGAGGCCCTCTTCCCCCGCATCGAGGCCCCCGCGAGCTGACCGCCCGGGCCCTCCCTCCGCTGATCGAGTAGCCCGCTCCGCGGGCGTATCGAGATCCCCGATGTCCGGAGTCGGTAGGTCTCGATCCGCCCTGCGGGGCGACTCGACCAGCGAGCTCGGTGCAGAACCTCGGCCGAGAGTGCTCCTCAGCCGGGATGGTGGATGACGGGTGCTCCTGGCAGAGGTTCTGCTGCGGCCTCGACCAGCAAGGCGGAGGGGCGGCCGACGTCACCCCGAACGCGGGCCGTCCGGGCCCTCCCGGTAGCCTGGAGCGCATGACCGACAGCCAGCACGTCCGCGCCCGCGAGAACACCTCCGGCCGCGACCTGACGTACCCTCCGCTGCCCGAGGCCCTCGTGGTCCCCGTCTACGACAACCACACGCACCTCGAGATCGCCGACGGCCTCGAGCCGCTCGACTACCGCGAGCAGCTCGACCGCGCCTCCACGGTCGGCGTCCGCGGAGTCGTCCAGGTCGGCACCGACGTGGCGACCAGCCGCTGGTCGGCCGAGATGGCCGCCTCCGAGCCGCGCATGCTCGCCGCCGTCGCGATCCACCCCAACGAGGCCCCCGAGCTCGACGCGCGGGGCGAGCTCGACGACGCCCTCGCGGTGATCGCCGAGCTCTCGACGCAGCCCCGCGTGCGCGCCGTCGGCGAGACGGGTCTCGACTACTTCCGCACCGGCGAGAGCGGCCGCGGGGCGCAGCAGCGCTCGTTCGAGGAGCACATCCGCATCGCGAAGGAGGCGGGCATCGCGCTGCAGATCCACGACCGCGACGCCCACCGCGAGGTGATGGAGACGCTCCGCCGGGTCGGCGCCCCCGAGCGCACCGTCTTCCACTGCTTCTCCGGCGACGCCGAGATGGCCCGGATGTGCGCCGAGGAGGGCTGGTACCTCTCGTTCGCCGGCAACGTGACCTTCAAGAACGCGGAGCCGCTCCGCGAGGCGCTCGCCGTCACTCCGCGGCACCTGATCCTCGTCGAGACGGACGCGCCGTTCCTCACTCCGATGCCGCTGCGCGGACGCCCGAACGCCCCCTACCTCCTCCCGCACACGCTGCGCGCCATGGCCGCGCACCTCGAGACCGACGTGGGGCACCTGGCTGCGACGATCGCCTCCAACACCGAGCAGGTCTACGGCGAGTGGGGCGGCGAGGTCGGATCGGAGCCGACGGAGCCCGTGGGACAGCTCGCATGAGCGGCCGTCACGCGGCCGAGGTCGAGGCGGCGTCCGTCCCTCGACTGCTCGGCCCCGCCGAGATCCGCGATCTCGCGCAGCTGCTCGACGTCACTCCGACCAAGAAGCTCGGCCAGAACTTCGTGCACGACGCCAACACCGTGCGCCGCATCGTCAAGCTCGCCGGAGTGCGGGCGGGCGAGACGGTCGTCGAGATCGGCCCGGGCCTGGGCTCCCTGACGCTGGGCCTGCTCGAGGTGGGCGCGCAGGTCGTCGCCGTCGAGATCGACGGGCGCCTCGCCGAGCAGCTGCCGCACACGGTCGAGCTGATGGCTCCCGGTGCCGAGCTGCACGTCGTGCACGCCGACGCGATGAAGGTGCTCGAGCTGCCGGGCGGGCCCGTGCGGCTGGTCGCGAACCTCCCGTACAACATCTCGGTGCCGGTGCTGCTGCACTTCCTCGAGCACTTCCCGAGCATCCGCTCGGGCGTCGTGATGGTGCAGTCCGAGGTCGGCCTCCGCCTCGCCGCGGGTCCCGGCTCGAAGGTCTACGGCGGGCCGAGCGTCAAGGCGGCGTGGTTCGGCTCGTTCTCGACCGGCGGCACCGTCTCGCGGCAGATCTTCTGGCCCGTCCCCAACGTCGACAGCGTGCTCGTGTCGTTCCAGCGCGGCGAGGAGCCGGGTGACGAGGCCCTGCGCCGGGCCGTCTTCGCCGTCGTCGACGCGGCGTTCGCCCAGCGGAGGAAGATGCTGCGGCAGTCGCTCGCCACGCTGTTCGGCGACAGTGCCGCCGCGATCACCGCCCTCGAGTCCGCGGGCGTCCCGCAGACGGCGCGGGGCGAGGAGCTGACCGTCGAGTCCTTCGTCGCGCTGGGCCGGACCCTGGATCCGGCGCTCGTGCCGACCCGGGGCGGTGCGCTGCCCGAGTCGGGCTCGGACGACCCCGACGACGACGGCTCGGACCGGGACGAGGGCCCCTCCGCCACCCTGTAGCTTGGAGGCATGGCTGCTCGCGCGACGTCGACCGTGGTCCACGCGCGGGCTCCCGGCAAGATCAACGTCTTCCTCAAAGTGGGGGCGGTCCGCGACGACGGCTACCACGAGCTCGCCACGGCCTTCCAGTCGCTGTCGCTCTACGAGGACGTGCGCGCCAGCGCCGCTCCGGACTTCTCGGTCGCCTTCTCCGGCTCGATCGACACGTCCGGCCTGGCGGTCGACGGCAGCAACCTCGCCATCAAGGCCGCGAGAGCGCTCGCACGGGCCACGGGGTACCGCCGGGGCGTGCATCTCGAGATCGAGAAGAACGTCCCGATCGCGGGCGGCATGGGCGGCGGGTCGGCCGACGCCGCCGCCACGCTGCTCGCCTGCGACGCGCTCTGGGGCACGGCGTGCACCCGCGAGCAGCTCCTCGGCATCGCCGCGAGCCTGGGCGCCGATGTGCCCTTCGCCTTCACCGGCGGCACGGCGATCGGAGTGGGCCGCGGCGACGAGCTGAGCCCGGCGCTGGCCAAGGGCCGGTTCGAGTGGGTCCTCGTGCTCTCGGAGCAGGGCCTGTCGACCCCCGAGGTCTACAGCGAGCTGGACCGGCACCGCGAGCGCCACCTGCACGACTTCCGTCCGATCTCGACGTCGCCGTCCGTCGACCCGAACGTGCTGCAGGCGCTGCGGGCGGGCGACGCGGCGATGCTCGCCGATGCCATGCACAACGATCTGCAGGCGCCCGCGCTGCACCTGCAGCCGGGCCTCGCGCGGATCCTCGAGCGCGGCGAGCAGAGCGGCGCGCTCGGCGGCCTCGTGTCCGGCTCCGGCCCGACCGTCGCGTTCCTCGCGCCCGACGCCGACGCGGCGCACGAGCTCCAGCTGGAGCTGACGACGGCACGCTACAGGGCGGTCCGCGTGACCGGACCCGTGCACGGGGCACGACTGCTCTCGATCTGACGATCGGCGCCCCAGCCCGCACTCCGGACCGTGGCTTAGAGTGCGGCCATGCCCCCCAGAAGAGCCGCACTGCTCGCGATCCTCACGGGGATTGCCGCCGCCGCCGTCGCGCTCGCGAGCGCCGAGCTCGTGGCCGTGTTCACCGGTGCGGGGGGCGGTCCGCTCGTCGCGGTCGGCGGCTTCGTGATCGACATCGTGCCGGCCGGCGTGAAGGACGCGACCATCGCGCTCTTCGGCACGGGGGACAAGCTCGTCCTCCTCCTCTCGCTGGCCTTCGCCGTCGCGCTGCTGGCGGTCGCCGCGGGCCTGCTGGAGTTCCGCCGCCCGCCGCTCGGGGCGCTGCTCCTGGTCGTGGTCGCCGGCCTGGGCGCACTGGCCGCGGTGACGCGGGAGGGCGCGACCGGCCTCGCCGCGGCTCCGAGCATCGTCGGGATGGTCGCGGGAGCTGGTGCTCCGCACCGCCGCGGCTCGGCTGCGCGGCTGGGAGCAGGAGCCCGCGCAGGGCGGGACCGACCGCCG
>NZ_MUKN01000032.1 GCF_001995175.1 Rathayibacter rhapontici | reverse complement strand
CGCGCTGCGCCGGGAGGGGGGGCAGCGCAAACGGGCGGGGCCCGCCGCGGCTGCGCCCTCAGGGGGTCGGGAGCGCTTGCAGGATCAGGCGGTGCCGAGGGCGGCGACGAGGGAGTGGCCGGCGAGGGGGAGGGCCGCCCGGAGGACTGGGCCGGCGGTGCGGCGGAGGAGGGCGCCGATCGCGGTGAGAGCGGTGTTCCAGGCGAGCGAGGCGGTGGCGGCCGAGAGGGCGAATGCAGCGGTCGTGGGCGCCGAAGTGGTCACGAGGGCTGGGTGCCCGGTGATCGTGGCGAGGAAGTAGAGCAGGGTCGCCGGGTTGACGGCGGTCAGGCTGGCGAAGAGGGCGAAACGGTGGGGTCCGAGGGGCGCGGCGGCGACCCGGGGAGAGCGTCGCAGGTGCCGGTGGAGGCCACGGGCACCGAGGGTGATCAGGAGGAGGCCGCCGGCGATCGAGGGCCAGGGGCTCAAGACGATCAGGGTGGGGGCGAGCGCCGCGCCGACGGTGAGCGCCGCGACGCAGTAGGCGAGATCGACGCTGGCGACGGCCGCGGCGGCGGGGAGGGCGGCACGGACGCCTCGCTCAGCGCCCTCCGTCACGAGGAGCACGCCGATCGCGCCGAGAGGCACGGCCAGGCCGAGTCCGACGAGCGCGCCGGTCAGGGCGGCGGTGAGGAGGTCCATGGGGAGAGCATCGGGGCCCCTCGCGCCCGCGGTCGCCGATCGTCCCGCTGCACGGCACACTGGGCGGCATGGACGCCCTCGACGAGACGATCATCGGCGCGCTGCAGACGAATGCGCGGGCGTCGTTCGCCTCGATCGGCCGCGAGGTCGGGCTGAGCACGAACGCCGTCGCCGCTCGCGTGCGCCGACTCGAGGTGGCGGGGGTGATCCTCGGCTACCGCGTTCTGCTCTCGGCCGACGCGCCGGACCCCGGGACGGGGCTGGAGGCGTTCATCGACGTCCGGCTCGCGGCCGACGCGGACTCGGAGGCCTTCCTCGCGTGGACGGCGACCGTGGCGGCGATCCACGACGCCGTCCACGTGACGGGTCCCTTCGACTACCTGCTCCGGGTCCGATTCGCCGACACCGCCGCTCTCGACCGGCTCCTCCGCCGCCTGAAGAGCGAGGCCGGCGCCGCTCAGACCGCGACCCGCCTCGCGCTCGGACGCTGACGGCGGCGCCGTCCGGGAGGAGCGCGCCCGGCTAAAGTGGCACGGTGACTGAGATCGAGATCGGGCGCGCCAAGCGCGCTCGCCGCGCGTACGCCTTCGACGACATCGCGGTCGTGCCCAGCCGCCGCACCCGCGATCCCGAGGTGGTCTCGGTCGACTGGACGATCGACGCGTACCGGTTCCGGACGCCGATCCTGGCGGCTCCGATGGACTCCGTGGTGTCGCCGGCGACGGCGATCACACTCGGACGCCTCGGCGCGCTCGGAGTGCTCGACCTCGAGGGCCTGTGGACGCGCTACGAGGACCCGGAGCCGCTGCTCGCCGAGATCCGCGAGCTCCCCGCCGAGCGGGCGACCGAGCGCATGCAGGAGATCTACTCCGAGCCGATCAAGCCCGAGCTCGTGACCGCGCGCCTGGCAGAGATCCGTGCGGCGGGCGTGACCGTCGCCGGAGCGCTCTCGCCGCAGCGCACGGCCGAGCTGTACCAGACGGTCGTCGATGCGGGCGTCGACCTCTTCGTCATCCGCGGCACCACCGTCTCGGCCGAGCACGTCTCGCGCGGCACCGAGCCGCTGAACCTGAAGAAGTTCATCTACGAGCTCGATGTCCCCGTCATCGTCGGCGGAGCCTCGACCTACACCGCGGCGCTGCACCTCATGCGCACGGGGGCCGCCGGCGTGCTCGTCGGCTTCGGCGGGGGAGCGGCGTCGACGACCCGCGCGACCCTCGGCATCCAGGCGCCCATGGCCACCGCGGTGGCCGACGTCGCCGGCGCTCGCCGCGACTACCTCGACGAGTCGGGCGGACGCTACGTGCACGTGATCGCGGACGGCGGCCTCGGCACCTCCGGCGACATCGTGAAGGCCGTCGCGGTCGGCGCCGACGCCGTCATGCTCGGCTCCGCGCTCGCCCGCGCGACCGACGCCCCCGGCGGCGGCTGGCACTGGGGCCAGGAGGCGCACCACGCGCAGCTCCCGCGCGGCCGCCGCGTGCAGGTCGGCACGGTCGGCACCCTCGAGCAGGTCCTCTACGGTCCCGCGACCGGTGCGGACGGCACCGCCAACCTCATCGGCGCGCTCCGCCGCTCCATGGCGACCACCGGCTACTCCGACCTCAAGGAGTTCCAGCGCGTCGAGGTCGTCGTCGCCCCCTACCAGCCCAGCTGACCCGTCCGGCAGGTGCCTCCTCAGTCGAGACGTCCACGCAGCGTCGAGACGTCCTGCAGCAACGGGCTGTCTCGACGCTTCGAGGACGTCTCGTCCGGGCCAACTCCGGCCCGGGCGAGGAGAGTGATCAGGGGGCGTTCGGTGTAGGCCTCGCGCCAGCCCCAGCGGACGAAGCCCTTCACCAGGAGGCGGAGTCGGTCCTCGCGGCGCTTCTCGTCGAGCAGGGCCTGCTCGGGGGTGCGCCCGCGCAGGAAGCGCGGATCGGTGTTCTTGTGCGCGCCGTCGGCCTCCCCGATGACGTCCGTGCCCTCGAGGGAGAAGTCGACCTCTCCGGCGAGACCGTCCCCGTCGTGGAACGCTCGCTGCAGTACGGGTGCAGGCAGCCCCGCCCTCTGAAGAGCGACGCGGCTGATCGACTCCAGCGGAGTCTCGGCGAGAGGGTCGGCGAAGGCCACCGCCCGGGCGGCTGCCGCGCGGCCGCGCGCGCGAGGGGGGAGGTCGGTCACACGCCCCTCGAGCTCAGATCGCTCGAGGAGGATCGCGCCGTCGCGGTCGCGCATGCGCAGCGCGTGATCCGCGGCAGTGACCGCGCGTCGGAAGGAGGAGTACCGGCACAGATCGAGGACGGTCCGGGCGAGTCCTGAGACCGCGAAGCCCTCGAGGACGACAGGCTCCGGATCCTCCACGCTCCCGTGCTCGGCGATGCCGTTGCGTCGCCGACTTCCCACGGAGGGCGATGCTGCGACATGGACCGTCTCGCCCAGCGGCTCGACCAGCGGCAGCCCCCAGATCGCCGCGGCGGACTCCCGGAGGAAGAACGGAGCCGTCCACGTCGCCGCCACAGCGTCGATGCGCGCTCGGTATCGGCGGTCGACGGACGCGGCGGTCCACTCCTGCGCGCGGACGTGGACGCCTCTCCTGAGGCGGACGAACTCGTTCGACCGCGCGCACGCGTCGCCTCCGTACAACTCCATCCTGCTCATCCGGCGACCCTGCCATCCCAGCGCGTGGCCGGACGTCCCGTCCTGCCGCTCTGTGGAGACCGTCCGCACCCCCTGTGGAGAGCGAGACGTCCTGTTCCCGTCGAGGCGTCCAGTTGTACGTGGACGTCTCGACGACACCAGGACGTCTCGACGTTCCCCCGGGGGCGAACGGAGGGAGGGAGCGGAGCGGGCGCGCCTAAACTGGAGGCATCCCGAGTCAGGAGCGCCGCAGGGCGCGGATGGAGCACGCATGGTCGAGGTCCGCAGGGTCAAGCTGCCCGGTGTCGGAGTGCTGCACACGTTCCTCACCGCCGACGGCGGCAAGGTCGGCGTCATCGCGCACCGCTCCGGCCACAGCGACCTCATCACTTTCGCCGAGGGCGACCAGGACGGCGCGAAGGTCTCCCTGCGCCTGAGCGACGACGAGGCGCACACCCTCGCCGAGCTGCTCGGCGGCACGCAGATCACCGAATCGCTCACCGCGCTGGATCAGATCCCCGGCCTCTCGATCGACTGGTTCACCGTCGACTACGACGACCACATCGCCGGGCAGCAGCTCGGCAAGCCCGCCGACCGCGGCATCGTCGGCCTGACGGTCGTCGCGGTCGTGCGCGGGGACGCCGCGAACCCGGCGCCCGCGCCCGACTTCCGCGTCTTCCCGGGCGACACCCTGGTGGTCGCCGGCAGCCCCGAGAAGGTCGCCAAGGCGTTCGCCTTCTTCCGCACGGGAGCGTTCCACAAGACGGCCGACGCGCCCGGAGCCTGAGGATGCACCACGGTGAAGACCTCATCGTCCTCGGGATCCTGTTCGTCGTCGCCTACGTGCTCGGCCGTCTCGGCCGGACGATCGGCCTCCCGGCGATCCCCATCTACATGGTCGTGGGGCTGCTCGCGAGCCCGAACTTCCACTGGTTCCCCCTCGACTTCGAGTCCACCTACATCGAGCTGACGGCCGTCTTCGGACTGATCCTGCTGCTGTTCAACCTGGGGCTGGAGTTCGATCAGGACGAGTTCTTCGGCAACGCGGGCCGCCTGATCCTGTCGGGCGGCACCTACATCGGCGTGAACATGGCCGTCGGTCTCGGCTTCGGCTTCCTGCTCGGCTGGGGCAGCCAGGAGGCGCTCATCGTCGCCGGCATCACGGCGACGAGCTCGAGCGCGATCGTGACCAAGCTCCTGATCGAGCTCAAGCGCCTCGCCAACCCCGAGACTCCGATGATCCTCGGAGTGACGGTGGTCGAGGACATCTTCATCGCGATCTACCTGGCCATCGTGTCGGTCGTGCTCTCGGGCGAGACCGAGCCGTGGCCCGTGATCCTGAAGCTGCTCATCGCGTTCGCGTTCCTGGTGGTGATGTTCTCGATCGCCCGGTGGGGCGGGCGGGTGGTGTCCCGCCTGTTCCGCACGCGCGACGACGAGCTCTTCACGATCCTGTTCTTCGGTCTGGCGCTGCTGTTCGGCGGCATCGGCGAGATCCTCGGAGTGACGGACGCGATCGGCGCGTTCCTCATCGGCCTCGTGATCGGCGCCACCCGCTACCGCGCTCGGGTCGAGCACATCGCCATCCCGCTCCGCGACGTGTTCGGGGCCTTCTTCTTCGTCAACTTCGGTCTGGGCCTGGATCCGAGCGCGTTCCCCGAGGTGGTCGTCCCGGTCCTCGCGGCGGCCGTCATGACCATCGTCCTGAACCTCGGCGCCGGTCAGTTCGTGGCCTGGCTCAACAAGCTCGGGCCGCGGGCGGGACTGAACGCGGCGTTCATCCTGCACAACCGCGGCGAGTTCGCGCTGATCCTGGCGACCCTGTCGCTGTCGGCGGGGCTCGACGACCGGATCCAGCCGTTCGCCGGTCTGTACGTGCTGATCATGGCGATCGTCGGCCCCATCCTCGCGTCGCGGTCCGAGAGCATCGGGCAGTTCCTGTCGGAGCGGCGGCACCGGCCGACCCGGGCCTCGGCGAAGCGGGGTGCGCTCGAGGAGGAGGAGTTCGCGCTCGTCGAGGCCGCGATGGCCGACGCTCCGGAGGCGACCCGGACCGGGCCGACGCGGACCGATCCCGCGCGGACCGACTCCGCGCTCGCCGAGCCCGTCGACGCCCCGATCCGCCGGGAGCGCGAGCACGACGAGCTCGACGGCGAGTTCCCGGATCCGATGCGCCAGGCGCTGATCGACCAGGCGATGCAGCAGTCGGACGGCGCGGAGGACCGGCGCCCGCGCAGGCCCGTCGAGCCCGACTACTGATCCCGGGGACCTCTCACGCTCACGGGCTAGGCTCGTCGGGTCCACCGGCGGCCCCGGTGGGCCCCCGTGATCCCGCACGAACGAGGAGCGCATGACGCAGAGCACCGTCTGGCAGGTCGCCCGGCGCCCGCGCTGGATCGGCGCGCTGGTGCTCGCACTCGTGATCGCCGGTCTCTTCGCCGCCCTCGGCCAGTGGCAGGTCGGCCGCGCGATCGACGCCGCCGAGCCCGACGGGGGCGTCTCCGAGACGATCGTCCCGCTCGACACCGTGGCTGCTCCGTCCGCCCCGATCACCGCGACGGCCGACGGCCAGCGGGTCGAGGCCGAGTCGGCGCTCGTCCCCGGCGGCGCCGAGGTGATCGGCGGGCGCCTCAACGCCGGCGAGCCCGGCTGGTGGGTCTTCGCCCGGACCCGCACGAGCACCGCCGACCTCGTCGTCGCCTACGGCTGGACCGCGACGAGGGCGAGGCGCGCGCGGTCGCCGAGCGCCTGAACTCCGGCGACGAGGTCCCTCCGGCCTCGTACACGGGCCGGCTGGTCGCGAACGAGGCGGCCGAGGCCCCGGAGGAGGGCGCGGATCCGCTGACCCTCACCGCGCTCTCGATCCCCGCGCTCATCAACCGCTGGCCCGACCCTCCGGCCGACGTCTACCAGGGCTACATCGTCGCGGACGAGCCGCTCGCCGGGCTCGAGGCGATCGACTCGCCCGCCCGTCAGCAGGATCTCTCGCTGAACTGGCTGAACGTCTTCTACGCGATCGAGTGGGTGGTCTTCGCCGGTTTCGCGCTCTACCTCTGGTACCGCCTCGTCCGCGACGCGTGGGAGCGCGAGGTCGAGGAGGCGCTCGAGGCGGAGCAGCAGGGCCGCGCCCCCGCCCCCTCCGCCGCACCGTAAACTGGACCCCATGCCCCTCGAGCCCAAGCCCGCGCAGTTCCCTGCGATCCGGAGCGCTCTGCGCTTCTACCGGGTGACCTCGATCATCACGGGCGTGATGCTCCTGCTGCTGTGCGCCGAGATGCTGCTGAAGTACGTCTTCCACCTCGAGCTCTTCGCCTTCGGGCAGCAGGGCGTGCTGAACCTCGCGCCGATGTACGAGGTGCCGGGCGGCGAGTTCGAGTCCAGCGGCACCGGCGCGAACCTCTCGACCGGCATCCTGATCGCCCACGGCTGGTTCTACGTCGTGTACCTCTTCGCCGACTTCCGCCTGTGGAGCCTGATGCGCTGGCCCTTCAGCCGCTTCGTGCTCATCGCGCTCGGCGGCGTGATCCCGACGCTCTCCTTCTTCGTCGAGGGGCGCATCGCGCGCGAGGTCGAGCAGTACCTCGCGCGCCGCACCGCCGGCACCGATCCGAAAGCCCCGACCGACTCCGTGGAGGCCCCTCATTAGCGAGCAGTCCAGCGCCCACTCGACCCCGCAGCTGGCCTCCCAGCCGGTGCTCGTCGTCGACTTCGGCGCGCAGTACGCGCAGCTGATCGCGCGCCGCGTCCGCGAGGCGAACGTCTACTCCGAGATCGTGCCCTCGAACGTCACCGCGGCCGAGATCGCCGCGAAGTCGCCCGTCGGCATCATCCTCTCGGGCGGCCCCTCCAGCGTGTACGAGGAGGGCGCCCCGCAGCTCGACCCCGCGATCTTCGACCTCGGCGTGCCCGTCCTGGGCATCTGCTACGGCTTCCAGGTGATGGCCAAGGCGCTCGGCGGCGAGGTCGCGAACACCGGCCTCCGCGAGTACGGAGCGACCGACGCCGCGATCTCGACCGACGGTGGCGTGCTGCTCGGCGAGCAGCCGGCCGACCAGACCGTGTGGATGAGCCACGGCGACTCGGTCGCGAAGGCGCCGGAGGGGTTCGACGTCCTCGCGTCGACCACCTCGACCCCCGTCGCCGCGTTCGGGAGCGACGCGCGCCGCCTCTACGGCGTGCAGTGGCACCCCGAGGTGAAGCACTCCACCCACGGGCAGGCGGTCATCGAGAACTTCCTGCACCGCGCCGCCGGCATCCCGAACGACTGGAACTCCTCGAACGTGATCGAGGACCAGGTCGCCCTGATCCGCGCGCAGGTCGGCTCCGGCCGCGTCATCTGCGGCCTCTCCGGAGGAGTGGACTCGGCCGTCGCCGCGGCGATCGTGCACCGCGCCGTCGGCGACCAGCTGACCTGCGTCTTCGTCGACCACGGACTCCTCCGCAAGGACGAGCGCCGCCAGGTCGAGGAGGACTACGTCGCCGCGACGGGCGTCCGCCTGGTGACCGTCGACGTCCGCGAGCAGTTCCTCGACGCACTGGCCGGCGTCAGCGACCCGGAGCAGAAGCGCAAGATCATCGGGCGCGAGTTCATCCGCACCTTCGAGGCGGCCGCCGAGGCGCTCGTCCTGGAGGCGCAGGGCGAGGGCGCCTCGATCGACTTCCTCGTGCAGGGCACCCTCTACCCCGATGTGGTCGAGTCGGGCGGCGGCACCGGCACCGCGAACATCAAGTCGCACCACAACGTCGGCGGGCTGCCGGAGGACCTGCAGTTCACGCTGGTCGAGCCGCTGCGCACCCTCTTCAAGGACGAGGTCCGCGCCATCGGCCGCGAGCTCGGCCTGCCCGAGGTCATCGTCGGCCGCCAGCCGTTCCCCGGCCCCGGCCTCGGCATCCGCATCGTCGGCGAGGTCACCCAGGAGCGGCTCGACCTGCTCCAGGAGGCCGACGCCATCGTCCGCGCCGAGCTGACCGCCGCCGGCCTCGACTCCGAGATCTGGCAGTGCCCGGTCGTGCTCCTCGCCGACGTCCGCTCCGTCGGCGTCCAGGGCGACGGCCGCACCTACGGCCACCCGATCGTCCTGCGGCCGGTCTCCTCCGAGGACGCGATGACCGCCGACTGGACGCGCCTGCCCTACGACCTGCTGGCGCGGATCTCGAACCGCATCACCAACGAGGTCGCAGGAGTCAACCGCGTCGTGCTCGACGTCACGTCGAAGCCCCCGGGCACGATCGAATGGGAGTGACGCCGCGGGTCTCCGCACGGCCATCCGCGGCGTTGTCGTCGGGCGCGGTACTTCCAGTACCGCTTCCTCCTCCGCCTTGCAGCTGACCGCGCGGAGACCCGCGGCGGGACAGCGGTGGACGGGCCCCTCAGGGGGCCCGTTCGGCGTTTCCGGGCGGGGTCAGGCGGGGCTGTCGACGACGCCGACGAAGCGGGTGCCGATGCCGTCGTACTCGTCGCGGCGGTGACCGTCGGGGTGGTGCGGCCACTCATCAGGGGAGTGGTCCTCGCAGACGAGGAAGGTGAAGTCGGGCCACCACTTCTTGGGGCGCGCGGCCTCGGAGCGGCCGCAGACGGTGCAGTCGAGGGTGACCCAGACCGGGCGCTTGCCGGTGCGGTTCTCGCGGGACTGGACCAGCCACGGCGGCGGGTCCTGCTCCAAGGCGGCGAACTCCTCCTCCGTGAGGCGGGCGGCGAGACCGTGGCGGGCCGCCATCTCGACGGGGATGTCGAGGCGCTGAGCGGCTTCGCGTCGCGTGATCATCGGCCCACCCTAGCCCAGGGCCCGGACGCGGGACCGGGACGTCGGGCGCAGCGACGCCCGCGCCAGGAGCCACTCGAGCGGGCCCTGACCGATGTACTGGCGCCAGAGCATCGCGAAGGCGATCGAGCCGAGGGCGAAGTACAGCAGGATGTCCCAGCCGCGCCAGGCGTCGAAGTCGAACGGCTCGTAGGGGATGAGGTAGAGGGCGAGGAGGACGAGCTGCAGCGAGTAGATCGTGAGCGGCATCGCCCCGACGGCCTCGAGGGGTGCGGCGAGGCGGCGGAACACACCCGAGCGCTGCCCCAGCGCGGTCAGGAAGCCGATCGCGATCGCGGCGACTCCGCCGGCGCCGAGCAGCTCGGCCGTGGTGCTCGCGTGGGCCTCGACCGTCTCGGGGCCGCCGCGGAGCATCCCTCCGCCGTAGCCCACCAGCGCCGAGACCGCGCCGCCGATCACCAGCCAGCGCTGGGTGGTCGCCGAGCGGACGTCGCATCGGGCGACGAGGAGTCCGAGGACGACGTAGGCGAGCCACGACGGCACGGGGTAGTACTGCGTCAGCCAGGTGAGGGGCTGCCGGGCGATCAGCGCCTGGTCGGGCGTGAGCAGCGCCAGCCACGGGGTGCCGCGGAGGACGAGCTCGTCGACGACGATCGGCCCGACGACGGCGAAGACCGCCACGAGCGCGGCGAGGAGCGCTCTCGGCAGGAAGAGCAGCAGCGCGGCCACGAAGAACATCAGCCCGTAGTGCGACAGGATCACCGCGACCGGCGTCCCGAGCAGGCTGAGCGCGACGCCGATCGCGAGCAGGTACAGACCGCGCAGGAGGATCGAGGCCGTGTCGAGCCAGGGCCGGGTCGACCTCCCCGCGCCGCCGGTCATGAGGCCGATCGAGACGCCGGCGAGGACGGCGAACAGGACGGAGCTGCGCCCGTCCCACGGCATCTCGCGGCCGCTGGGGGCCAGGTGGGCGGCGAACATGCCGAGCACGGCGAGCCCCCGCGCGACGTCGAGGCCGACGATCCGGGCGGGGGAGGAGGCGGTCACGACTCCATGGTGCCAGGCGCGCCTGGATCACCGCCGGAACGACGACGGGCGCCCGACCCGGAGGTCGAGCGCCCGTGCGGACGTGGTGCCGTGACTACTCGCGGAAGATCGCGACGAGTCGCAGGATCTCGAGGTACATCCAGACGACGGTGACGAGGACGCCGTAGGCGCCCGTCCAACCGTAGATGCGCGGGGCGCGGTTGCGCACGCCCTGCTGGATGAACTCGAAGTCCATCACGAGCGAGTAGGTCGCCAGCGCGATGGCGATGAGGCCGATCACGATGCCGACGAATCCGGTGCGCAGACCGAACCCGCCGCCGACGCCGAAGAGGCCGAGGCCGAGGTTCACGAGCGAGAACACCGCGTAGCTGATCATGCCGATGAAGAAGATCTTGTTCAGCTTCGGCGAGGTGCGGATCTTGCCGTTCATGAACAGCGCCAGGGTGACGCCGATCACGATGACGGTCGCGAGGAGAGCCTGGACGACCGCTCCCTCGTACGCCGTCTCGAAGAAGCGCGAGATGCCACCGACCGCGACACCCTGGGTGAGGGCGTAGCGAGGATCAGGGCGGGGCTCGGGACCTTCTTGAAGGCGTTGACGATGCCCAGGACCAGCGCGATGAGGACGGCGGGGAGGATGAGCCCCGGCACGAACCAGCCCACGGCCGCGCCCGCCAGGAGCACGACGAACGCGAGCGCCGTCTTCGCGAGGGTGTCCTCGACGGTCATCCGGTCGGTCTCGAGCGAGCTCGCGGCCGGACGGTTGTACATCTGGTCCAGCGTGTCGGACGAGACGTCGGGGAGGTCCTGCACGCGGCCGGCGTAGCCGCGGTTGCTGAACTCCGGACGCCCGAAGGCCGGATTGCTGCTTGCCATGGTTCCTCTTCTCTCAGGTGCGCTGGTGTCCGGTGGATCAACGGAGCTGAGTCGCGGTGTGGTCGGGATGCTGTGGTGCCGCCGGGTCCTCCGAGAGGACTCCGACGATGTGTTCCACAGTATCTGAGAACAGCTCTCAGAGTCTGGCTATTCCCCACGAGGAGACCGAGTCCTCGCCCGTAGGATCGCGGCATGCCCGACCGACTCCGACCGCTCGTCATCGGCCACCGCGGTGCCAGCGGATACCGTCCCGAGCACACCCGCTCCGCCTACGACCTCGCGATCGCGCTCGGAGCCGACGCCGTCGAGCCGGATCTGGTCGCCACCCGCGACGGCGTGCTGGTCCTGCGGCACGAGAACGAGATCTCGGGCACCACCGACATCGAGCGCCGGCCCGTATTCGCCGACCGCCGCACTACGAAGCGGATCGAGGGGAAGGACGTCACCGGCTGGTTCACCGAGGACTTCACCTGGGCCGAGCTCTCCGAGCTGCGGGCGCGGGAGCGGGTGCCCGCCGTCCGTCCGTCCAGTGCCACGTTCGACGGCCAGTTCCCGCTCCTGCGCTTCTCGGATCTGCTCGCGCTCCTCGACCGGGCGGGCGAGGACTCGGCCGGCGCGCCTCCCGGCCTCGTCGCCGAGATCAAGCACGCCGACTACTTCGACTCGATCGGCCTGCCGCTGGACGTGCTGCTGGAGCAGGAGCTCGCCGCCGCCGGCTGGGGGCCGCGGGATCCGCGCCTGACCATCGAGAGCTTCGAGAAGACGGTGCTCGAGCGGCTCGGCGTGCGCGGCGTCGGGGCGAAGCGGGTGTTCCTGATCGAGGCCGCCGGCACCGCTCCCGACCTCGTGGCCGCGCACGGCGCGCATGCGACCCCCTACGCCGACTTCGTCACTCCGCAGGGCCTCCGGGGCCTCTCCTGCACCGTGGACGGGGTGAGCGTCGACAAGCGGATGCTCTTCGCCCGCGACTCGGCCGGGCGCGCGGTCGGCCCCAACGACCTGGTCGCCCACGCGCACGCCGTCGGTCTCGAGGTCTACTGCTGGACGCTCCGCCCGGAGAACCGGTTCCTCGAGAAGGCGCACCGGAGGGGCAAGGACCCGGCCGCGTTCGGCGCGTGGCAGGACGAGTTCCGGATGATCCTGGCGACGGGCCTGGACGGGGTGTTCGCCGACCATCCCGACCTGGCGCTCGAGATCGCGGCCGCCGGGGCCTGATCCACGACCTCGCGGCGCGGATGGAGGGAACCGGGAGCGTCGACTGCCATCATCGGACCCCGGCGGTCGACCCCCGCCGATCGCCCCGCATCGAGAGGAGGAGCCCCGTGTCGACCCGCGCCCGCATCACCCGCCGCTGGATCACCTCCGCCGTGCTCGCCGCTCTCGGGGTCGCCCTCGTCTACTGGATCGCGGTGCTGACGCCGCAGGGCCAGGCGGCCGAGAACTCCGGGCTCCGCGGGGCCGACCTCGTCTTCGGACGCGCGACGGGCGCGGCCGCCGGTGCGCTGGCCGACGTCACACCGGTGTCGATGATCGCGGGAGCGCTCCTGGCCGCCTCGATCGCGCTGCTGCGCCGGCGCCCCGCCCTGGCCATCGCCTCCGTCGGCTCGATCGTGCTGACGGCCGGACTCACCCAGCTGCTGAAGAACGTCGTCCTCGAGCGGCCGCTCCTCGTCGAGACCGACGCGTGGTACACCGCGGGCAGCTTCCCGAGCGGGCACACGGCCGCCGCGGTCTCGGTCGTCTTCGCGCTGGCGATGGTGCTGCCGGCGCGCGGGCGCACGGTCGTCCTGCTGCTGGGCGGCGCGGTCGTGATCATGGTCGGCAACCTCACCATGGCGGCGTCCTGGCACCGCGCGAGCGACGTGCTGGGCGCGGACCTCGTGGCGCTCACCTCCGCCTCGCTCGCCTGCGCCTGGCTCTCGACGCGGGCGCAGCTGGGCCGGGCGCCGCGCCGCAGCACGCGCCGAGGGGTGAACCGGCTGCTGGTCGTCTGCTCCGCGGTCGTGGTGGTGGTCCTCGCAGGACTCGCGGTGCAGGGCATCCAGTACTACCCCGACGACACCAAGGACCTCACGGCGTTCGCGCTGCAGCAGCTGCTCGCGGTGTCGACCTCGACGATCGCCCTCGTGGGCTTCTCGCTCGCCTGGCGCGGGCTGGACGTGGGCGGTTCGCTGACGGCGTCGACGGCCCGCCCCCGGGCGGTCTGACCCGGCCCCGGGTGTCGGAGGGTCGATCTACACTCGGAGGGACATGAGCTTCCTCTTCGATCCGAGCGATTCCCGAGCCACCCCGGTCGTCCTCGCCGCACCCGGCCGCGACGGCGCCTCCTTCAGCGATCCGGCGCACGAGCAGCTCGTCGCGGGGCTCAACCCGCAGCAGCGCGAGGCGGTCGAGTACCGCGGTGACGCGCTCCTGATCGTCGCGGGCGCCGGCTCGGGCAAGACCAGCGTGCTGACCCGCCGCATCGCGAGCCTGCTCGGCAACGGCGAGGCGTGGCCGAGCCAGATCCTCGCGATCACGTTCACCAACAAGGCGGCGGCCGAGATGCGCGAGCGCGTAGAGAAGCTCGTCGGGCAGAGCGCCGAGGGGATGTGGATCTCGACCTTCCACTCCGCCTGCGTGCGGATCCTGCGGCGCGAGGCCGAGAACTTCGGCATGACCTCCTCCTTCACCATCTACGACTCCGGCGATCAGCGAGCGCTGCTCAAGCGGATCGTGAAGGACCTCGAGGCCGACTCGCTCGGCATCACCGTCGCCAGCGCCTCCTCGAAGATCTCGAAGCTCAAGAACGAGCTCGCCGATGTCGACTCGTACGCGCGCACCGCGAACCTGAGCGATCCGAACGAGGAGATGTTCCTCCAGGTCTTCCGCGCCTACTCGCGGGCTCTCGAGAGCGCGAACGCGTTCGACTTCGACGATCTCATCGCCCAGACGGTCTACCTCTTCCGCGCCTTCCCGCACGTCGCGGCCAAGTACCAGCGGCGCTTCCGCCACGTGCTCGTCGACGAGTACCAGGACACGAACCACGCCCAGTACTCGCTGATCCACGAGCTGACCCGGCCGGTGCCGCGGGCCACGATCGACGCCGCGCAGTTCGACCGTCCGTACCGCGGCCCGGTCACGGCCGACGGGTCGATCCCCGGCGCCTCGCTGACGGTGGTCGGCGACTCCGACCAGTCGATCTACGCGTTCCGCGGCGCGGACATCCGCAACATCGTCGAGTTCGAGCGCGACTTCCCCGGCTGCCGGGTGATCCTGCTCGAGCAGAACTACCGCTCGACCCAGAACATCCTGTCGGCCGCCAACGCGGTCATCTCGAACAACTTCGACCGACGCGCCAAGAACCTCTGGTCCTCCAGCGGCGACGGCGAGAAGATCATCGGCTACACGGGCTACTCCGGGCACGATGAAGCCCAGTTCGTCGTCGACGAGATCGCGCGGCTGCACGCGGCCGGCACGGGGTACGACGAGATCGCCGTCTTCTACCGCACCAACGCGCAGACCCGTGCGCTGGAGGAGATCTTCATCCGCTCGGCGCTGCCGTACCGGATCCTCGGCGGCACGAAGTTCTACGAGCGCGCCGAGATCAAGGACGCGCTCGCGTACCTCATCACGGTCGCGAACCCGGCCGACGTGCTGGCGCTGCGGCGCATCATGAACACCCCCAAGCGCGGCATCGGCCCGGCGACGGAGGCGCAGCTGCAGTCGTTCGCCGACACCAACGGGGTCACCCTCCGCGAGTCGATGCGGAACGCCGGGTCGCTCGGGATGGGGCCGAAGGTCACGAAGGCGATCGTCGACCTCGCGACGCTGCTCGACGAGTGCGCGATGATGCTCGACCCCGGCCGCCCCGAGGGCGAGGCCAAGGTGCACGAGGTGCTCACGGCGCTCCTGACGCGCAGCGGCTACCTCGACATGCTGCGGGCGAGCCGCGATCCGCAGGACGAGGCGCGCGCCGAGAACGTCGACGAGCTCATCGCCGTGACGAAGGAGTTCGCCCGCAACAACCCCGACGGCGGCCTGGTCGACTTCCTCACCGAGGTGTCGCTCGTCGCCGCAGCGGACGACCTCGAGGACGACTCCGGCACCGTCTCGCTGATGACCCTCCACACCGCGAAGGGCCTCGAGTACGACGCCGTGTTCCTCACCGGGATCGAGGAGGACCTCCTCCCGCACCGCATCTCGGCGAACGAGCCGGGCGGTCCGGCCGAGGAGCGGCGGCTGTTCTACGTCGGTATCACCCGCGCGCGCAAGCGGCTCTACCTCTCGCTGGCGATGACGCGCGCCCAGTACGGCGAGACGTCGGTGGCCATGCCGAGCCGCTTCCTCCAGGAGATCCCCGGTGAGCTGATCCAGTGGCGGCAGTCGCCCGGCGCGGCGACGTCGCGCGGAGGCACCCAGCCGCGCGCCCTGAACGCGCAGCGCCCCGGCTTCGGCCGCTCCCGCTCGAACTCCGAGTTCCGCGAGGCGCTCGCCGCGGCGCCGAAGGCCAAGGCCGAGTTCCCCAACCGCATCACCGGGATGGTCCGCGACAACGGCGACCTCGAGCTGATCGCGGGCGACCGCATCCGGCACACCGACTTCGGCGAGGGCCGGGTGAACGCGGTCACCGGCGAGGGCTCCAAGCGCGTCGCGCACGTGCTGTTCGACCAGGTCGGCGCGAAGAAGCTGCTGATCAAGGTCGCTCCGATCGAGAAGCTGTGAGGCGCGCGGCCCCGTGAGGCCGCTCGGGCACGGGTCCCGGAGCGAGGCCGCGGCGCGGTTCGCGACCGAGGCCTTCTCGCCGGCGGTGCTCGCGGTCGTCGTGCCGATCGCGGTCGGGGCGCGGGTCGCCGATCCTCCCCTCCTGGGCGTGGGGTGGGGTGCGCTCGCTGCGCTGTTCGTCGGCGTCCTGCCGTACCTCGCGGTCCGGCTGCTGCTGCGCGCCGGGCGGATCACGGGTGATCACCACGTCCCGGAGCGACGCGAGCGCGCTCTGCCGATCGCCCTGGCGCTCGTGTCGATCGTGGTCGGCCTCGTGCTGCTCGCGGCACTCGGGGCTCCCGCCGCCGTGACCACCTTCGGCCTCGTCACCGTCGCGGTCGTCGTGGCGGTCGGAGTGGTCAACCTCGCGTGGAAGCTGTCCGGCCATGCCGCGGTCGTCGCGACCTGCGCCGTCGTGGTGCTGATCGCCTACGGACCGTGGTCGCTGCTCCTGTCGGCGCCCGTCCTGCTCTGGACCGGCTGGTCGCGCGTGCGGCTCGGCGCGCACACCCCCGCGCAGGTCGTGGCGGGCGCGGCGACCGGCGCGGCGATCGCCTCCGTGGTCTGGTCGCTGCCCGGCTGACGGTTCCCTGCTGCGAGATGCCACTGCGGTACGAGACACGCCGCGAGGGGCGTGACGGAGTGGCATCTCCCGGCGCGGTCAGGAGTAGCGGGCGACCAGCTCGCGCTTCAGCACCTTCCCGCTCGGGCCCAGCGGCAGAGCGTCGACGAACTCGATGCGGCGGGGGAACTTGAAGGCGGCGAGGTGCTCGTTCGCGAAGGCGATCAGCTCGTCGGCCCCGACCTCGGCCGACGGCGCGAGGACCACGGCGGCGACGATCTCCTGCCCGTGCTTCTCGTCCGCCACTCCGAAGACCGCCGCGTTCGCGACGGAGGGGTGGCCGATCAGCACCTCCTCCACCTCGCGCGGGTACACGTTGTAGCCGTTGCGGATGATCATGTCCTTCGTGCGGTCCAGGATGCGGACGTAGTCCTCGTCGTCCTTCGTGCCGAGATCGCCGGTGCGGAACCAGCCGTCCACGACGGCCTCGGCGCTCGCCGCCGCGTTGCCCAGGTAGCCCTTCATGAGGTTGTGGCCGCGGACGACGATCTCGCCGAGCTCGCCGCGGGGGAGCAGCTCGATCCTGTCCGCGACCTCCGGCCGGGCGACCTCGACCTCGACGCCCCAGATCGGAGTGCCGACGGTGCCGGCCCGCGGCGCGACGCCCACGTGGTTGAAGGTGGCGACGGGCGAGGTCTCGGTGAGCCCGTAGCCTCGTAGATCTCGACGCCGAACACCTCGCGGAACCGCTCGATGACCGCGAGCGGCAACGACGCTCCTCCGGAGACCGCGTAGCGCAGCGGCGGGCGGTCGGGTCGCCTGGTCGCGGCGTCGAGCAGCGCCACGTACATGGTCGGCACGCCCTCGAACACCGTGCACTCGTGCGCGATCATCGCCTCGAGAGCGGCGTCGCCGTCGAACTTCGGCACCAGCACCACCGTCGCCGCCGTGCGGAAGGCCGTGTTCATGGCGCAGACCTGCCCGAAGGTGTGGAACAGGGGCAGCGCGCCGAGCACGACGTCCCCGCGGTGCAGGTCGAAGGTGTTCATCAGCAGCACGTCCGACTGCGACACGATCGCGAAGTGCGTCCCCTCCGCTCCCTTCGGACGGCCCGTCGTGCCGCTCGTGTAGAGGATCGTCGCGGTGTCGGAGGGGTCGCGCGGGACGTAGCCGTCGATCGGGGCGGCCTCCGCGGCCAGATCCTCGAGGCGCGGGAACGGCGACGCGGTGCCGTCCGGCACCATCACGCTGAGCACGGGGACGTCGACGAGGGCGGCCCCGGCCGCTCCCTCGGGCAGCAGCGGTGCGGCGCAGATCAGCGCCGAGGCGCCGGAGTCGCGCAGCACGTACGCGATCTCGTCGTGCTTGAGCAGGGCGTGCACCGGCACGACCACCGCCCCCAGCGCGAGGACGGCGAAGTAGCCCCGCGGGAAGTCGGGCACGTTGGGCACGAGCAGCGCGACGCGATCGCCGGGCCCGATCCCGTGGGCGCGGAGGGCTCCGGCGTAGGCCCGGGTCTGGTCCCAGAGGGTGGCGTAGTCGAGGGCGAGCGGACCCACCCGGATCGCGATCGTGGTCGGCGTCCGTCGCGCCGCCTCCGCCAGGATCGCGGCGACCGAGAGGGTGCCGGTCCCGGTCGAGGCGGGCGGGGCCGCGGGAGCCTCCGCAGGTCGTGGTTCGGCGATGCTCATGTGCGCTCCCGTCGTCGTCGACAGCCGCGGCGGATGCCGGGTGGTTCACGGTAGGACCGGCGCGTGCCCCGTTCAAGGGATCCCACCGGATGCTCAGCGCGTCAGAGCGCGATGGCGGAGGATCACGAGGGGGCCGGGCACGGTCAGCGCGAGACTGTGGCTGACCGAGCCGAGCAGCAGCCGCAGGAACGCCCCGCGTCCGTGGCTGCCGACGACCAGCAGCCGCGTCTGGGCGGCGATGCCGCTCAGCTTCTCGACGGGGTTGCCGCGCACGAGCAGATGGCGGATCTCGAGATCCGGGCACGCATCGCCGAGGCCCGCCAGGGACTCGGAGAGGACGAGGTCCTCGTCCTCCTCGATCGCGTCGATCACCCGCCGCTCGACCGGGACGGAGTCGGCCCAGGCGCCCGGCAGCTGCCAGGCGTGCAGAGCGAGCAGGGGCTCGCCGAGCCGGTCGGCCTCCTTCGCCGCGAGCGTGATCGCCTCGAGGGAGACCTCGGATCCGTCGACGCCGACCGCGACTCCGCTGCGCCCCGGATCCGCCGGGCCCGGGATCAGCGCCACCGCCGACCGCGAGGCGGCCGCCACCCGGACGGCGACCGGTGCGGCCACCGAGAGTCCGCGACGGGAGAGCGGATGCGCCCCGAGCACCAGCAGGGCGCCGGCGGGCGCCGCCTCGGCGAGCACGTGCACGGGATCGCCGTCGAGCAGCCTCACCCGCACCGGCACCCCGGCGTACTCCCGCTCGGCGAGGGCCCGCGCCTCCTCGAGCACCGCGCCCGCCGCGCGGCGCTGCTCCGCCGCCGCCTCGGCGATCCGGCCGCGCGCCGGTTCGACGACGCTCACGAGCTCCGCGGGCAGGCGATGCCCCCGCGCGTAGTCGAGCGCCCAGCGCAGGGCGTCCGTGCTCCGATCCGATCCGCTGACTCCGACCACGACCGCGTCCATGCTGCGCCTCCTCATCGAGTGCTGCTCCGAGCCGCATTCTCCTCCACCGGGGGCGCCGGCGGGAGTGCTGGAGGCGGATCCGTGCTCCGCCGTAGGGTCGTGAGATGCGAGGCGAGGCGACCCTGTACACGGATGCGATCGCGACGGCTCCGTTCGCCCTCGCGATCATCGCGGAGGCGACCGGGTCGAGGGTCGTCGGGGTGCGCACCGCCGACGCGCACGTCCCTCTCTACAGCGGACCGACGAGCGCCCGGGTCTCGGTCGCGGGCTTCGGCGACAGCGTGCCGATCGCCGTCGACGTGCGCGACGAGCGGGGCGTCGAGGAGGCGCAGGCCGCCGCGCAGGCGCTGGGTCTCGAGCTCGCCGCCTACGCCGGCTGGAGCATCACGGCAGGGTTCTAGGGGGAGGACTCCCGGCGCACCTGCGCCAGGTAAAACCGGCTCGGAGACGTCCGCACCGCCGTCGGGAGCCTGCGGTAGACGGCGAAGGTGAGTCCGAGCGCCCGGTCGAAGCGCCGTTGCTGCCGCTCGCTCCAGCGGAAGCCGAACGGCTCCCGCAGCGCCGGCGGGAGGAGCCCTGCGGTGATCAGCCGCAGGTAGGGGCCGAGCGGACGCAGGTACCACGCGGCGATCGCTCCGCCGAGGAGGTCGTGCGCGACGCGGCGCGCCTCGGGCGTGACGTGCAGGCGCTCCACCTGCTCGTCCCAGTAGGCGTCGAAGGCTGCGCGGTCGGCGGGCCACGCCGCGTCCGTCATCTGCAGGGAGGTGCCGACCACGCGCGAGCGGTCGACCAGGTCGTCCGCCTGCTCCCTGGTCATCGGCCCGAACGCGCCCTCGTAGAGCTGCAGCATCGACTGCGTGAGGGTCGCGGCGACCCAGCGCTGCAGCTCGGGATCGAAGGCGCTGTAGCCGGGGCCCCGGACCGGGCCGTGCGCCCGGTTCACCCGGCGGCGCACCGCGCGGACGTCGTCGGGGGAGCCGTAGTGCAGCGCGTAGAGGTAGGAGAGGGTGCCGTGCAGGCGTCCGAGCGCCCGGTGCACGAAGTCGGAGTGCTCGGCCACGCCGGCGCCGACCGCGGGGTGCGCGATCTGCAGCAGGATCGCCCGGGCGCCGGCGATCAGGAAGACGCCCTCGCGGAACACGTCGCGCTGCACTCGGGAGCGGCGACGGAGCAGGGGCATGCGACCACGCTACGCGGCGAAGGAAGCGCTCCGTGCGTGCGGAGTAGAGTTGTCGCGGCCCAGGACTGTGCCGAGACTCCGGCGCAGACGGGCCGCATCGGACTCGAAACGCAAGCGCGCTCGGCGCGGAATGGGAATGCAGCGTGGATCTCTTCGAATACCAGGCCCGTGATCTGTTC
This sequence comes from Rathayibacter rhapontici, assembly GCF_001995175.1. Taxonomy (GTDB): domain Bacteria; phylum Actinomycetota; class Actinomycetes; order Actinomycetales; family Microbacteriaceae; genus Rathayibacter. The sequence continues at coordinate 25,432 of NZ_MUKN01000032.1, read as the reverse complement.
GAGAAGTACGGCGTCCCCGTGCTCCCCGGCATCGTCGCCGACACGCCCGAGGAGGTGCGCGCCGCGGCCGAGAAGCTCGGCGGCGTGACCGTCGTCAAGGCGCAGGTGAAGATCGGCGGACGCGGCAAGGCCGGCGGAGTCAAGGTCGCCAAGACCGCCGACGACGCCGAGGAGGCCGCGAAGTCGATCCTCGGCCTCGACATCAAGGGCCACGTCGTCAAGCGCGTCATGGTCGCCGGCGGCGCCCGCATCGCGCAGGAGTTCTACTTCTCGGTGCTGCTGGACCGGGCGAACCGCTCCTACCTCTCGCTCACCTCCTACGAGGGCGGGATGGAGATCGAGCAGCTCGCCGTCGAGCGCCCCGAGGCGCTCGCGCGCGTCGAGGTCGTCGCCGGCCAGGGCATCGACCTCGCCAAGGCCGAGGAGATCGCCCGCGCGGCGAAGTTCCCCGAGGAGCTGATCGGCAAGGTCGCCCCGGTCCTCGTGAAGCTGTACGACGTCTACACCGGCGAGGACGCGACCCTCGTCGAGGTGAACCCGCTCGTCCTCACCGAGGAGGGCGACATCGTCGCGCTCGACGGCAAGGTCTCGCTCGACGAGAACGCCGGCTTCCGCCACCCCGAGCACGCCGCGCTCGAGGACAAGGACGCCGCCGACCCGCTCGAGGCGAAGGCCAAGGAGAACGACCTCAACTACGTGAAGCTCGACGGCGAGGTCGGCATCATCGGCAACGGCGCGGGACTCGTCATGTCGACCCTCGACGTGGTCGCCTACGCGGGCGAGCGCCACGGCGGCGTCAAGCCCGCCAACTTCCTCGACATCGGCGGCGGAGCGTCCGCCCAGGTCATGGCGAACGGCCTCGACGTGATCCTCGGCGACGAGCAGGTCAAGAGCGTCTTCGTCAACGTCTTCGGCGGCATCACCGCGTGCGACGCCGTCGCCAACGGCATCCTGCAGGCGCTCGAGATCCTCGGCGACACCGCGACCAAGCCGCTCGTCGTCCGCCTGGACGGCAACAAGGTGGAGGAGGGCCGCGCGATCCTGCAGGCCGCCGCCAACCCGCTCATCACGCTCGCCGCGACCATGGACGAGGGCGCCGACAAGGCCGCCGAACTCGCCGCCGCGTAACGGACCCGACGACTCAAGGAATCAGAGAACAAGCATGTCGATCTTCCTCACCAAGGACTCCAAGGTCATCGTCCAGGGCATCACCGGCGGCGAGGGCACCAAGCACACCGCGCTGATGCTGAAGGCCGGGACCAACATCGTCGGCGGCGTCAACGCGCGCAAGGCCGGCACGACCGTCACCCACGGCGACGTCGAGCTGCCCGTCTTCGGCACCGTCAAGGAGGCCATCGAGGCCACCGGCGCCGACGTCTCCATCGCGTTCGTCCCACCCGCCTTCTCGAAGGACGCCGTCATCGAGGCGATCGACGCCGAGATCGGCCTCCTCGTCGTCATCACCGAGGGCATCCCGGTGCAGGACTCGGCCGAGTTCTGGGCGTACGCGCAGGAGAAGGGCAACAAGACCCGCATCATCGGCCCGAACTGCCCCGGCATCATCACGCCCGGCGAGTCGCTCGTGGGCATCACCCCCGCGACGATCACGGGCAAGGGCCCCATCGGCCTCGTCTCGAAGTCGGGCACCCTGACCTACCAGATGATGTACGAGCTGCGGGACCTCGGCTTCTCGACCGCCATCGGCATCGGCGGCGACCCGATCATCGGCACGACGCACATCGATGCGCTCGCCGCGTTCGAGGCCGACCCCGAGACCAAGGCGATCGTGATGATCGGCGAGATCGGCGGCGACGCCGAGGAGCGCGCGGCCGACTTCATCAAGGCCAACGTCACCAAGCCTGTCGTCGGCTACGTGGCGGGCTTCACGGCTCCCGAGGGCAAGACGATGGGCCACGCCGGCGCGATCGTCTCGGGCTCCGCGGGCACCGCGCAGGCCAAGAAGGAGGCCCTCGAGGCCGCGGGCGTGAAGGTCGGCAAGACGCCGTCCGAGACCGCCGCGCTGCTGCGCGAGGTCTACGCCTCGCTCTAGCCTCCACAGGCGCGTCCGAACGGGCGGGATCCACTGCTCAGGCAGCGATCCCGCCCGTTCGCGCGTTCCGGAGTACCGTCGCGGTGTGACCCGCAGACCCGGCCTCGACTTCCTCACCTTCGTCCCGTACCCGGAGGGGCCCGAGAAGCCGGGCGACGCCGCGCGCAGCCTCGAGGACGGGCTCGCCCTCTTCGAGCTCGCCGAGGAGCTCGGCTACGGCACCGGCTGGGTGCGGGTGCGCCACTTCGAGCGCTTCCTGGCCTCTCCGATGACCTTCTTCGCGGCCGCCTCGCAGCGCACGCGGCGCCTCCGCCTGGGCACCGCCGTCATCGGCGCACGGTACGAGGCGCCGATCCGCCTCGCCGAGGACGCCGCGACCGTCGACCTCCTGTCGGGCGGCCGTCTCGACCTGGGTGTCAGCAGCGGATTCGCGCACCTCGCGTCGGTCTTCGACGGCGTCTTCGGACAGGGCGAGGGCGAGTTCCGCGCCGAGGCGCAGGAGCGGATCCGTCGGCTGCGGGAGGCCCTGTCCGGCGAGGTGCTCGGGATCGCGGAGTCGGCGCTGATGTCGGTACCGGTCGGCGATCCGCTGATCCAGCATCCGCACGCCCCGGGACTCGCCGACCGGATCTGGTACGGCGCCGGCACGGTCTCCTCCGCGGTGCGCGCCGGCGAGCAGGGCATGCACCTGCAGGTCTCGACCCTCAACACCGAGGAGACTGGACTGCCGTTCGCCGAGCAGCAGGCGGTGCAGATCCGCGCCTACCGGGAGGCGTTCCGCGCCGCGCATCCGGAGCGGACGTCGAGGGTCACCGCCGGGCGCATCGTCCTGCCCCTCCTGGACGACGCCGACGAGCGCGCGCACCGCCCCTTCATCGACGGCTACCTCGCGCGGATGAACGACGACGGCACTCCGCGCACCGCCGACCGCTCGATCATCGCGGCCCCCATGCGCTTCAGCCCGCTGCACGTCGGCTCGCCGGAGGAGATCGTCGCGTCGCTCGCCGCCGATCCGGCCCTCGCGGAGGCGGACGCGCTGACGGTGACTCTCCCGGCGGTGGGCGGCGTGGAGTCGCACCGCCGGATCCTGCGAACCGTGGCCGAGCGGATCGCGCCCGAGCTGGGCTGGGCCCCCGAGCGCTAGCCGGCGGGACGCCGTCGATCGCGCCGGCCGCGCTCCGGGCGCTGCAGCAGCAGGACCAGCAGCCGCAGATCCTCCGAGCCGGGCGACCGGAGCGCGCGGCATCGCATCGACCGGGCCCGAGGGCGTGGGGACGCGCGCGGCGCCGCAGCCGGACCCCGACCCGCCGGTAGGCTCGTCGCGCCTATGAACCGGATCACCGTCGCCCTCCTCGCCGCCTTCGACGCCGCGCTCTCGGCTCTCCTCGGAATCGCGATCCCGCTCGTCCCGCTCACCGTGCTGTGGGCCGTGCAGTACGACACGGCCGTCGACTGGGCCGTGTTCTGGCGCCTGGCGGCCGACTCCTGGCTGATGGGCCACGGCGCCGACCTGCGGGCGAGCCTCGCTCCCGAGTCGGCTCTCGCTCTGGGGCTGCCGGGCGGGGCGGACGCCTTCACCGTCACGATCGCGCCCCTCGCCTTCGCCGTGCTCGCGATCCTCCTCGGCGCCCGCACCGGCCGGCGGGCGCAGGAGTCGCCGTTCCGCTTCATCGGATTCACGGTGGCGATCGCGACCTACCTCGCGATCGCCTTCCTGGTGACGCTGGGCTCCGCCACCGAGGCCGCGACGATCGCCCCGGTGCAGGGCACGGTGCTGCCGCCGCTCGTCTTCGGCCTCGGCGTCGCGATCGGCGCGGTCCTGCACTCCTCCCGCAGCGGCGAGAGGGACCGCCTCGGCGAGCTCGTCTCGGACGCGGCGGCCCGGCTGCCGGATCCCGCACTCCCGCTGGTGCTCGCATCGCTGCGAGCGGGAGCGCTGGCGGCGGCCGGCGTCGTCGGTGCGGCCGCGGTACTCGTCGCCGTGCTCCTCGTCGTCGGGTACACGTCGGTCGTCGCGCTCTACGAGGGCCTGGGCTCGGAGGCGCTCGGCGGCCTGGTGCTGACGCTCGGGCAGCTCGCCTTCGTGCCCGACCTCGTGATCTGGGCGGCGAGCTGGCTGATCGGGCCGGGCTTCGCCCTCGGCGCGGGCTCGTCGGTCGGACCCGCGGGGACCCTGCTCGGTCCCGTGCCGTCGATCCCGTTCCTCGGCGCCCTGCCGCAGGGAGACCTGCCGTTCGGGTTCCTCGGACTCCTCGTCCCGATCCTCGCCGGGTTCCTCGCGGGGTGGCGCGTCCGCCGCCCGCTGATCGAGGCGCTCGACGGTCGACCGCTGCTGCGCTGGGGGGCCGTCGCGGCGGCCGGCACCGGAGTGGTCGGAGGCGTCGTCCTCGGGCTGCTCGCCTGGGCGGCGGCGGGCTCCGCGGGCCCGGGGCGACTCGCGGAGGTGGGTCCGGATCCACTCGTCGTCGGCGCGATCGCCGCACTCGAGCTCGCTCTCGCCGCCGGACTCGGCCTCGCCGCGGGCAAGCCCTCGCGCGACTGAGCGCGGTGGTCCCGGGCGGAGGCCTCCCCCTAGACTTGCGCAGTGCTGAAGCTCGTCGTACTGATCTCCGGCGGCGGTTCCAACCTCCGCGCCCTCCTGGAGGCGTCCCGGGACGACCGCTTCCCGGCGCGCGTGGTCGCCGTCGGCAGCGACACCGACGCCGAGGGGCTGCGGCACGCCGAGGCGTTCGACGTCCCGTCCTTCACCGTCACCCCGCACTCCTTCGCCTCCCGTGACGCGTGGGGCGAGGAGCTGCTCGCGAGCATCCGCGAGTGGGAGCCGGACCTGGTGGTGTGCGCGGGATTCATGCGGATCCTCCCTCCCGTCGTCGTCGACGCCCTCAGCCCCCGGATGATCAACACCCACCCCGCCCTGCTCCCGCTGTTCCCCGGCGCCCACGCCGTCCGCGACGCGCTCGCGGCCGGCGCGACCGAGACCGGGGTCACCGTGCACGTGATCGACACCGGCGTCGACACCGGCCCCGTGATCGCCCAGGAGAGCCTCGCCGTGCTCCCCGGCGAGAGCGAGCACGCTCTGCACGAGCGCATCAAGACCATCGAGCGACGCCTGCTGGTGCAGACGGTGCTCGACATCGCCCACGGAACCGTCGATCTCGAGGAGCTCGCCCGAGCATGAGCATCACCGCCCACGACCCCAGCAGCTACGACGACCGCGACGTCGTCCCCGTCCGCCGAGCACTGATCTCGGTCAGCGACAAGACCGGGCTCCTCGAGCTCGCGGCGGCGCTCGCCGCCTCCGGTGTCGAGCTCGTCTCGACCGGATCGACGGCCGCCACGATCCGCGACGCGGGCCACGACGTGACCGACGTCTCCTCGGTCACCGGCTTCCCGGAGTCGCTCGACGGCCGCGTGAAGACGCTGCACCCCGCCGTGCACGCCGGGATCCTCGCCGATGTCCGCCTCGCCTCGCACCGCGAGCAGCTCGAGCAGCTCGACATCGCCGCGTTCGAGCTCGTCGTCGTCAACCTGTACCCGTTCCGCGAGACGGTCGCCGGCGGAGCGGACCCCGCGACCGTCGTCGAGAACATCGACATCGGCGGCCCGGCGCTCGTCCGCGCCTCGGCCAAGAACCACGCGAACGTCGCGATCGTCGTCGACCCGGCCGACTACTCCGGAGTGATCGCCGCCCTCGCCGACGGCGGCACCACCCTCGCCGCCCGCCGCACCCTCGCGGCCCGCGCCTTCGCGCACACCGCCTCGTACGACTCCGCCGTCGCCGCCTGGTTCGCCGGGCAGGAGGGCGACGGCTCCGGCTTCGGCGGCGCCGTCGAGATCCGCGGCACCCTGAAGCAGGTCCTCCGCTACGGCGAGAACTCGCACCAGAAGGCCGCTCTCTACGTCTCGCCCGACGGCACCGGCATCGCCCAGGCCGAGCAGCTGCACGGCAAGGAGATGTCGTACAACAACTTCGTCGACGCCGACGCGGCCGTCCGCGCCGCCTACGACTTCGTCCTCCCCGCTGTCGCGATCATCAAGCACGCGAACCCCTGCGGCATCGCGATCGCGAGCACGAAGGCCCTGGACCCCATCGCCTCCGCGCACCGCCGCGCCCACGAGTGCGACCCGGTGTCGGCCTTCGGAGGCGTCATCGCCGCGAACCGGCCTGTCACCCTCGCCATGGCCGAGACGGTCAAGGAGATCTTCACCGAGGTGCTGGTCGCCCCCGCCTTCGAGCCCGAAGCCCTCGAGGTGCTGAAGACGAAGAAGAACCTGCGGCTGCTGCAGCTGCCGTCCTTCTACGCCCCCGTCGAGACCGAGTTCAAGCAGATCTCGGGCGGCGTCCTGATCCAGGAGCCCGACCGCTTCACCGGCGGACCCGGCGAGGTCAGCTCCGGCTGGGAGCTCGTCGCCGGCGAGGCCGCCGACGCCGACACGCTCCTCGACCTCGAGTTCGCCTGGAAGGCTGCCGCGCCGTGAAGTCCAACGCGATCCTCCTCGCCAAGGGCGGCGCCTCCGTCGGCGTCGGCATGGGCCAGGTCAACCGCGTCGACTCCTGCCACCTCGCGGTCACCCGCGCCGGCGACCGCGCCCCCGGCTCCGTCGCCGCCTCCGACGCGTTCTTCCCCTTCGCCGACGGCCTCGAGGTCCTCCTCGCCGCCGGAGTGAAGGCCGTGGTCCAGCCCGGCGGATCCGTGCGCGACGCCGAGGTCATCGACGCGGCGAAGCGCGCCGGGATCACGATGTACACGACGGGGGAGCGGCACTTCTTCCACTGAGCGCTTCGCGCTCAGTGGGTGTTTTCTTCCACGCCGCTCCTCGCGCGGCGTGGCGCGGTCGGGTTCGCGACGGGGTGCGTTCCAGGGAGCGGGGTGCGTCGCCCGCCGCGTGAATCGCTGGCACGCGATTCCCGCTGAGTGGGCTCGCCCTTCGGGCATCGACTTGTCGGGATCACCGCGGTCGGGGCCTACCGGGACGTCGGGGGTGCCTCGCCCTGCGGGCGTCGAGTTGTCGTGTCCTCGCCCTGCGGGCGTCGAGTTGTCGTGTGCTCGCCCTGCGGGCGTCGACGTGACATGTACTCGGCCTGCGGGCGTCGAGTCCTGTGGGCGGCCGGCGTTGCTGTCGGGAGCCCGGAGTGGTCGCGGTCCGGGCGGTGGGTGGAGGGCGTTCCGAGTCGGGTCGGGGGCGGGAGCGAGTGGTCGTGATCCGGTGCTCGGGCAGGGGATGGGGCCCGGTGAGCGGCCGGTCGGGAGGTGCGGGCACGGCGGTGCTTCGTGGGGGAGACGGGGGACGGTGCTGCGAGTCGCGTCGGCGTGGCTGAGAGGGGGCGAGGGGGCGGTCGGGGAGGAGTGGAGGAGACCGCGTAGGGTCGGCGGATGCCTACCGACTCGACACCCGCCTCCTCGACCGCCCCCTCGCTCGGACGGAGGGTGCTGCCGGCGGTCGCCGCGGCGGCGGCCACGGCGGTCGCGGCGCACAGCGCGAACCTGCTCGCGTTCTTCGTCGGCAACCAGCTGCAGCCCTCGTCGCTGGCGCAGGTGAACGCCTACTTCCTGCTCTCGACCGTCCTGGCCTTCGTGGTGCTGGCGGTCCTGGCCGTCGCCGGACTGCTCGCACGCCGGTGGACCGCGGCGCTCGCGGGACTGCTCGCGGGAGTCGTCGGGGGGCTGTCCGGCACGCTCGTGCAGGCGTCCGCGAGCGGCGCCCCGATCGACGGGACCGTCTGGATGTCGATCCTGGCGACGCTGGGCGGCCTGAACCTCCTCTTCGTGGTGGCGTTCACCCTCGCCGCCGCGACCCTCGGTCGCCGGGTCCTGCGGGCGCAGGCGCCGCGACGGGAGGAGCGGGAGGCGCCCGCGCGCCGCATCGCGATCATCCGCCAGCCGACACCGGACCTCGGCGACGGAGAGCTCACCCACCTCGAGCGCGTGCCCGTCGTCCAGGTCGCGGCCGAGGCGCAGTGGGAGGAGTACGTCGACGCCCTCGAGGCCGCCGGATGGGAGACGGTCCAGGCCGCCACGGCGCCGGGCCACCCCGATTCCGTCTTCGTCGAGGACGCGGTGGTCGTGTTCGGCTCGCACGCCGTCCTCGCCCGCTCGGGTGCCGAGTCGCGCCGGGGCGAGAGCGCCGGTGCCGAGGAGGCGGCGCGCGCCCTCGACCTCACCGTGCACCGCCTGGAGGCGCCCGCCACCCTCGACGGCGGCGACGTGCTGAAGATCGGCCGCACCGTCTACGTGGGCCGCGGCGGTCGGACGAACGCCGAGGGCGTCGCGGCGCTGCGCTCGATCCTCCGCCCGCTGGGCTGGACGGTGGTCGCGGTGCCGCTCACGAAGGCGCTGCACCTCAAGAGCGCGGTCACGGCGCTCCCGGACGGCACCGTCATCGGCTGGGAACCGGTCGTCGACGAGCCGCGGCTCTTCCCCTCCTTCCTTCCCATGCCGGAGGAGCCCGGCGCGCACGTCTCGTGCTCGACGACGACACCCTGCTGATGGCGGCGTCGGCGCCCCGCAGCGCCGAGCTCCTCCGCGGGCTCGGCTACACCGTCGTCGCGGTCGACATCTCGGAGTTCGAGAAGCTGGAGGGCTGCGTGACCTGCCTCTCCGTCCGCGTCCGCTGACCGCAGGCGCGAACGGGGGATCCGCGCCGGCGCCGGGTGGACACCTCCGCGAGGCCGGGTATAGCCTTCAAGGCTGCCCGGAGCCGGACTCCGCGGCACTCGTCCTCTCCGGCGCCCGACAGCGCCCTCCGCTCCTCGCCGCGAAAGCACTCCTGTGTCCGCACCCTCCTCCCCGTCCGCACAGTCGTCCCCGACCGTCCAGCGCCCCAGCACGCTGAAGGTGCTGCTGCGCCTGCTGCCGTTCGTCGGCGACACCCTGCCGCGCCTCAGCCTCGGCATCGTGGTCGCCCTCGTGGCGAGCCTCGTCTCGCTGGCGATCCCGATCGTCCTCCAGCGCCTCGTCGACGGGCCGCTCACCGAGGGAGCGAGCTCCGGTGACCTCGGACCGCTGATCGGACCCGTGCTGCTGGTCCTCGGGCTCGGCGTGCTCGAGGCCGTCGCGATCGCCCTGCGCCGCAGGATGGTGCTGACGCCCAGCACGCGGGTCGAGGCCCGGATGCGCACCGCGCTCTACCAGCGCCTGCAGGACCTGCCCGTCTCGTTCCACGACCGCTGGCAGAGCGGGCAGCTGCTGTCCCGCGCCGTGAGCGACCTCAGCCTGATCCGCCGCTGGATCGCCTTCGGCTTCGTGCTGCTCGTCGTGAACGCTCTGACGATCGTCGTCGGCTTCGGCGTGCTCGTGTACTGGAACCCGATCCTCGGCGTGCTCTTCATCGTCTGCTCGATCCCCGTCTGGATCTACGGCTTCCTGTTCGAGAAGCGCTACTCGAGCATCGCCCGTCGCAGTCAGGACCAGGCGGGGGATCTCGCGACGACCGTCGAGCAGTCGGTGCACGGCATCCGCGTGCTGAAGGCGTTCGGCCGCGGCAAGCACGCCCTCGAGGGCTTCGCCGGCCAGGCGGAGCTGCTGCGCGGCACCGAGATCGCGAAGGCCAAGGCCATCGCGGGGATCTGGCTGATCCTCCTCCTGGTCCCCGACGTCGCGTTCGCGCTGTGCCTGCTCGGCGGAGTGTGGCTCGCGGCCGACGGGCAGCTGAGCGTCGGCGAGCTGTTCGCCTTCTTCGCCACCGCCACGGTGCTGCGCTGGCCGGTGGAGTCGATCGGCTTCCTCCTGTCGATGACCTTCGACACGCGCACCGCCGTCGACCGCTACTTCGAGGTGATGGACAGCCGCAACACGATCACCGACCCGGAGTCGCCCGAGACGATCGCCCGGCCGCGCGGCCGGGTCGTGTTCCGGAACGTCCACTTCCGCTACCAGGACGCGCCCGACGGCACCGTCGACCTCCTCGACGGCGTCGACCTCGAGGTCGAGCCGGGCGAGACGATGGCGCTGGTCGGAGTGACGGGATCGGGCAAGACGACGCTGACCGCGCTCCTTCCCCGCCTCTACGACGTGACCGCCGGCTCGATCGAGATCGACGGCGTCGACGTGCGGCGCCTGCGCCGCGAGGAGCTCCGCTCCCACGTGGGCATGGCCTTCGAGGACGCCACCCTCTTCTCGACGTCGGTGCGCGAGAACGTGCTCCTCGGGCGGCCCGAGGCGAGCGAGGAGGAGCTGCTCGAGGCGCTCGGGATCGCCCAGGCCGACTTCGTGCACTCCCTCCCCGACGGCCTCGACACCACGGTCGGCGAGGAGGGGATGAGCCTCTCGGGCGGCCAGCGTCAGCGGCTGGCCCTCGCCCGGGCGATCGCCGCGCGGCCGACGGTGCTGGTGCTCGACGACCCGCTGTCGGCGCTCGACGTCGACACCGAGGCCCGGGTCGAGGCGGGCCTGCGCCGCGTCCTCGGCGACACGACCGCGCTGATCGTCGCCCATCGTCCGTCCACGGTCGCGCTCGCCGACCGCGTCGCGCTCCTCGAGGAGGGGCGCGTCACCGCAGTCGGCACCCACAGCGAGCTGCTGGCCACGAGCCCCCACTACCGCTTCGTCGTCTCGAGCCTCGAGGAGGACGAGCAGTCCAGGGCCCCCGGCGCCGAGCGCGTCGGCTCCCGGCCCGCCCCGATCGATCAGGAGACGACCTCATGAGCACGCTCGGCTCCCTCGAGGAGCGCGACGACCTCACGCGCGCGGAGTCCGCGGCGATGCGCCGCCGCTCGCTGCGACTCCTCGGATCGCTGCTGCGTCCGCTGCGGGTGCGCCTGATCCTGACGGCGGTGGTGGTCGTGGTCTCCACGGCGGCGCAGGTCGCAGGGCCGGCGCTGATCGCGGCCGGCATCGACAACGGCCTGCCCGCGGTCCTCGACGGCGACGCGACCCCGCTGCTGCTGGCGGTCGGCGCGTACATCCTGACCGGGCTCACCGGCGCCCTCCTGGTCGCCTGGTACACGGTGCTGTCGGCGCGGGTGAGCCAGGCGATCCTCCTGGACCTCCGCAAGCGGGTCTTCCTGCACACGCAGAGGCTCAGCCTCGAGTTCCACGAGAACTACACCTCGGGGCGCATCATCTCGCGGCAGACGAGCGACCTCGACTCGATCCGCGAGCTGCTCGACTCGGGCATCAACCAGCTCGTGCAGGGCGCGCTCTACATGGGCTTCGTGGCCATCGCGCTCGTGTCGCTCGATCCGCCGAGCGGTCTCGTGCTCGCCTGCGCTCTCGTGCCGCTCGCGATCCTGACCCGCTGGTTCCAGAAGCGGTCGCAGGCGCTGTTCCGCGGCACGCGGGTCGCGTCGTCGCGGTTGATCGTGCAGTTCGTCGAGACGATGACCGGCATCCGCGCCGTGCAGGCCTTCCGCACGGAGAAGCGCAACGAGTCGGTCTTCGGAGACCTGGTCGAGCGCTACCGCGTCACCTACAAACGCGTGTTCGCCCTCTTCGGGACCTTCGATCCCGGTCTCGTGCTGATCGGGAACGTGACCGTCGCGGTCGTCCTGCTGCTGGGCGGCATCCGCGTTCTCGACGGCGGGCTCGAGATCGGGGCCCTGCTGGCGGTCCTGCTCTACACGCGCCGCTTCTTCGATCCGATGGAGGAGATGGCGATGTTCTACAACTCCTACCAATCGGCCGCCGCGGCGCTCGAGAAGATCTCGGGCGTCCTGGCGGAGGAGCCGAGCGTGCCGGACCCCGCGCGCCCGATCGACCTCTACGAGGCGCGCGGACGCATCGGGTTCGAGGGCGTCCGCTTCGCGTACACGGCGGATCGCGAGATCCTGCCGCGTTTCGACCTGGACATCCCCGCGGGGCAGACGATCGCCCTCGTCGGATCGACCGGGGCGGGGAAGTCGACGCTGGCGAAGCTGCTCTCGCGCTTCTACGACCCGACCGACGGAGTGGTGACGCTCGACGGCGTCGATCTGCGACAGCTGCACCCGAAGGACCTCCGTCGGGCGATCGTGATGGTGACGCAGGAGGCGTACCTCTTCTCGGGGTCCGTCGCCGACAACATCGCGATCGGCCGGCCCTCGGCCACGTACGACCAGATCGTGGGCGCCGCGAAGGCGGTCGGGGCGCACGAGTTCATCGTGTCGCTGCCGGACGGCTACGACACCGACGTGAACAAGCGCGGCGGCCGCGTCTCGGCCGGGCAGCGCCAGCTGATCTCGTTCGCGCGCGCGTTCCTCGCGGATCCGGCGGTGCTCATCCTGGACGAGGCGACGTCCTCGCTCGACATCCCCAGCGAGCGGCTCGTGCAGCAGGGTCTGCAGACGCTGCTCGCCGACCGGACCGCCGTGATCATCGCGCACCGGCTGTCGACGGTCGCGATCGCCGACCGCGTGCTGGTGATGGAGCACGGGCGGATCGTCGAGGACGGGACTCCTGCCGACCTCATCGCGGGGGAGGGCCGCTTCGCCGTGCTGCACGCGGCCTGGCGGGACTCGCTGGTCTAGGGGCCGGCGGGCTCGTCGGTCCAGGCGCCCGCGTGCGGACCGCTCCAGCGGGCGGTCCGCACGTCGACGCGGTAGCCGGTCGGCGTCTCGACCAGGGGGGTGCCCTCCCGCTCGTACTCCACCCGGGCGCGGTCCTCGTGGCCGATCGGAGGGGCTCCGCCGGAGCGGACGACTCGCCACCACGCGGTGTCGGAGCCGTAGCGGGCCATCACGGTGCCGACCGCGCGGGCGGCGCGCGTCCCGAGGACCGCGGCGACGTCTCCGTAGGCCATGACGCGGCCGGGCGGGATCGACTCGACGACGGTCAGAACGGCCGTGACGAAGTCGGGCGCGCCCTCGGGCTCGGAGTCGATCCGCTCGGACGTCCCGTCGCGAGGATCCCGAGGGGTCAGAGCGTCAGAGCCCCGATGTTCTCGCCGTACGGGGTCTCGCCGACGACCTCGAAGCCGACCCAGCGGAAGAACTGGTCGGGACCGTCCTCGCCGGACTCCCAGATGACGGTGAGGGTGTCGAAGCCCCGGCTGCGCGCCTCGTCGGCGGCCGCGCGGACGGCGAAGGTGCCGACTCCGCGGCCCTGCTTCGCCGCGTCGATGTTGATGCGCCAGATGCAGCTGCGGAACTCCTCCGCGGCGTTCTCGTCGAAGTGCGCGTGGATGAATCCGACGAGCTCGTCCCCGTCGAGGATCGCGCGCTGCCAGGCGGCGCCGGGATCGATCACGGCTGCCGCCGCGGAGTACGAGACCGGCGCGACGAACTGCTCCTGGCCGGGTTTGAGGCTCAGGCCGTTGACGGCGGAGATGTTCGAGGCCGACAGCTCTTCCAGACGCAGTGCACTCATGCGGTCAATCTAGCGGGCCGGTCGGCGGGCAGCATCCTCCGGGCGGACGAGGTGTCGTCAGGCGACCCGGCCGCTCCCGGGAACTCTCTCGACGTCGAGACAGTTGGCCCCTCGGGTAAGCTGGCTGAGGCCGTGTGACGCGGCCGAGAGCCGCCCGTCCCGCGCAGAGGCGGGGCGCTTCACGAGACCATGGGAGAGCAATGTCCAAGATCAAGGTTGAGGGAACCGTCGTCGAGCTCGACGGCGACGAGATGACGCGGATCATCTGGCAGAAGATCAAGGACACCCTCATCCACCCGTACCTCGACGTGGACCTCGAGTACTACGACCTCGGCATGGAGCACCGCGACGCGACCGACGACCAGGTCACGATCGACGCGGCGCACGCCATCCAGAAGCACGGTGTCGGCGTCAAGTGCGCGACCATCACGCCCGACGAGGCGCGGGTCGAGGAGTTCGGCCTGAAGAAGATGTGGAAGTCGCCCAACGGCACCATCCGCAACATCCTCGGCGGCGTGATCTTCCGCGAGCCGATCATCATCTCGAACATCCCGCGCCTGGTGCCGGGCTGGAACAAGCCGATCATCATCGGCCGCCACGCTTTCGGCGACCAGTACCGCGCCACCGACTTCGTCTTCAAGGGGAAGGGCACGCTCACCGTCGAGTTCACCCCCGAGGACGGCTCCGAGCCGATGAAGTTCGAGGTCTACAAGGCCCCCGACGACGGCATCGCGCAGGTCCAGTACAACCAGGACGCGTCGATCCGCGACTTCGCGCGCTCGTCGCTGAACTACGGCCTGACCCGCAACTACCCGGTCTACCTCTCGACGAAGAACACGATCCTGAAGGCCTACGACGGCCGCTTCAAGGACATCTTCGAGGAGATCTTCCAGACCGAGTTCAAGGAGCGCTTCGACGCCGCCGGCCTCACCTACGAACACCGCCTCATCGACGACATGGTCGCCTCGGCCATGAAGTGGGAGGGCGGCTACGTCTGGGCCTGCAAGAACTACGACGGCGACGTGCAGTCCGACACCGTGGCGCAGGGCTTCGGCTCGCTGGGCCTGATGACCTCCGTGCTCTCGACGCCCGACGGCAGCGTCGTCGAGGCCGAGGCGGCGCACGGCACGGTCACGCGCCACTACCGCCAGCACCAGGCGGGCAAGCCCACCTCGACGAACCCGATCGCCTCGATCTACGCCTGGACGCGCGGTCTCGCGCACCGCGGCAAGCTCGACGGCAACCAGGAGCTCATCGACTTCTCGCTGGCCCTCGAGGACGTCGTCATCAAGACGGTCGAGTCCGGCAAGATGACGAAGGACCTCGCGCTGCTCGTCGGCCCCGACCAGGGCTGGCAGACGACCGAGGAGTTCCTCGCGACGCTCGACGAGAACCTCAAGGCCCGCATGTCGGCCTGACCTCCGGCTCGCAGAGCACGCATCGGCCCGCAGGATCCTCGGATCCCGCGGGCCGACCGCGTTCCCGGGGTCCGGACGTGCTCAGAGCACGCGGGCGAGCCGATCCAGGGCCGCCATCGCATCCGGCCCCGAGGGCATGAGCACGACGCTCGCGGCGCCGGCGTCGTGGAGCTGCGCGATCCGCGCACGGGCGGACGACGGAGTGCCGACGACGGCCAGCTGATCGACCCACTCGTCGGGCAGGTCGCGCACGAAGGCCGCCCGATCGATGCTCCGCTCCCGCAGGGCGCGGAACTCCGCGGCGAAGGGCAGCGGGTCGATGTGCGGCGCCCAGTCCGGCTCGCCGATCCACTCCAGCCCCGGGCGGACGAGGTCGCGCGCCGCCGAGGCGTCGTCGTCGACGGCGGCCACGTTGTAGGCGACCACGCGGCCCGTCGTGCCGAGGTGCCCGCGGGCGGCGGCGAGGTACTCCGGGGTCACCGGCTCGGCGAGCACCACGCCGTCGGCGATGCGGCCCGCGAGCTCGAGCGAGCGGGGGCCGCGGACGCGGCGAGCAGTGGCGGGAGGACCGCCGGCGGGGTCTCGAGGCGGAGCGAGTCGACCGCGACGTAGCGGCCGTCGCGCGTCGTCTCCTCGCCCGAGAGCAGCGAGCGGACGGCGTCGAACTGCTCCTCGAGGAGCGTGAGCGGGCTGGCCGGCCAGATGCGCAGTCCGCGCATCCAGTGCGGCATGCCGTGCCCGATGCCGGCGTGGACGCGGCCGGGGAAGAGCTCGGCGAGCGTGCCGAGCTCCATCGCGGTGAAGGCGGCGGTGCGGGCCGCTGCGGGCAGGATGCCGATGCCCACGACGATCCGCTCGGTCGCGGCGAGGACGGCCGCGGCCTGGGCGATGCCGCCGCGGAAGCCGAGGTCCTCCACGACCCAGAGTTCGTCGAAGCCCGCGGCCTCGGCGCGGCGGGCATAGGGGAGGACCTGCGAGGCGGGGAGGTCGCGGGGGAGCAGGAGTCCGACGGCGGCGTCGGGAGTCGTGGCACGCATGGTGCCAGCGTACGGCGGTGCCGCCGCACGTGACGGCGGGGCGGCCGCTCGCGCAGGCCGCCCCGCCGGAGGGTCCGAGCTACTCCGAGTGCGCCTCGCTCAGCTGCACCTGCTCGGGGTGCGAGGTCGAGACGACCTCGATCTTGCGGGAGCGCGCCTTCTCGGACACCGGGATCGTGACCGACAGCACGCCGTTGTCGTACGACGCCGAGATGCGCTCGGTGTCGACGCCCTGGCCCAAGCTCAGCTGGCGCACGAAGGTGGCCGACTGGCGCTCCCGGGTGATCCAGGTGACTCCGTCGCCGCTCGCGACGGTGCGCTGCGCGCGGATCGTGAGCAGCTGCCCGTCGACGTCCACATCGACGGAACCGGGGTCTATGCCCGGCAGATCGGCGGTGAGCACGTAGTGGTCACCGTCCCGGTACAGGTCGATCGGCATGCGGCGGGGGCCCTGGCCCGAGCCGAAGAGGGCGGAGGCGAAGCGGTCGAGCTCGCGGACGGGGTCGTAGGTGACGGCCATGGGAATCACTCCATTCGGTCTGGCAACGGATGAATCTCGAGTTGAGTCGGCTCGACTCAACTGCCTCGAATTTAGCACTCGACCCCGGAGAGTGCCAACGGAAAGCGTCACCCTTCCGGGTACTTCGTTACCTGTTCGTAACAGAGCCCGGCAATCGAGTTCGTAGGGTCGTTTCTATGCGGGAACCGATCCGGTTCCCAGCGACTGCGAGTAGAGGACTTCGTTTGCCGATCCAGCCCTTCCACCCACCGAGAGTCCGACGCGCGGAGAGGCGGATCCTCGCGGGTCTCGCCGTCCTCGGCGTCGCCGCCTCCGCCGCCTTCGCCGCCACGGGCGCCAGCGCCGCCCCCGTGATCGGGAGCGCCTCGCTCGTCGGCGGCCTCTCGTCGCTGCAGAGCTTCGACGACGGCGACTACGTCGTCACCCTCGTCGAGCCGTCTGCCGCGACGTACGAGGGCACCGACGCCCGCTTCGCCCGCACCGCCCCGGACGCCGGTGCGCAGCTGCAGGCCCGCTCCGCTCCGGTGGAGGACTACGCCGAGCACCTGGAGAAGCGCCAGGACGCCGTCGCCGCCGCCGTCGACGCGCGGATCGGCTACCACTACACGGTGGCCCTCAACGGCTTCTCGGCCACCCTCACCGCCGCGCAGGCGAGCGTGCTCGCGAACCGCAAGGACGTCGCTCAGGTGCGCGAGATCGAGGACCTCACCCTCGACCGTGCCCCCGGAGCCGCGCAGACCGCTCCGCTGGTCATGGCGGAGCCGGGCGAGGGGACTCCCGTGCTCGACACCGGGCAGCAGCGCTCGACCGACTTCCTCGGCCTCGAGGGCGAGGACGGCGTCTGGAACGCGGTCGGCGGCGTCGACGCCGCGGGCGCGGGCATCGTCGTCGGTGTCATCGACTCCGGCATCGCGCCCGAGAACCCCTCGTTCGACGGACCGCCCCTGGCCACGTCGCCCGGAGCGGCGCCGTACACCGACGGCGAGACGATCACCTACCGCAAGTCCGACGGCGGCGAGTTCGTCGGAGCGTGCGAGACCGGCTCCGACTCCTCCCAGCAGTGGGACGGCGACGAGTGCAGCCAGAAGCTGATCGGTGCGCGCTGGTTCCTCGGCGAGTCCGAGAAGGTCGGCTCGGACGACAACCCCGAGTTCCTCTCCCCCCGCGACGCCGACGGGCACGGCTCGCACACCGCGAGCACCGCCGCCGGCAACGCGGACGTCGAGGCGAGCGTCGACGGCTACGACTACGGCACCATCTCGGGTGTCGCCCCGGCGGCGAAGGTCGCGGCCTACAAGGTCTGCTGGAACGGCGACGTCGAGGGCACGGATGACGACGACTTCTGCTCCGGCCCCGGCATCCTCGGTGCGATCGAAGCGGCCGTGAAGGACGGCGTCGACGTGATCAACTTCTCGATCGGCGGCGGCTCCGCGACCTCCACGCTCACCCTCTACGACGAGGCGTTCCTGAACGCCGCGGCGGCGGGCGTCTTCGTGGCGGCCTCGGCGGGCAACTCCGGCCCCGGCGACTCGACCCTCGACCACGCCTCGCCGTGGTACACCACGGTCGCCGCCTCCTCGATCCCCTCCTACACCGCGACCGCCACCCTGGGTGACGGCCAGGCGTTCGTGGGCGGCTCCATCTCGGTCCACGAGGACCTGGAGGCTCCGCTGGTGAACAGCGCCGCAGTCGTGCGCTCCGGCACCGAGACGCCCGAGATCTGCGCGCCCGGCACGCTGGACCCGGAGAAGGTGGAGGGCACCGTCGTGGCCTGCACCGCGGGCACCACCGCCCGCGTCTCGAAGTCGGCCGAGGTCGAGCGGGCCGGCGGCGTCGGCATGCTGCTGCTGAACCCGACCCCCAACGCGCTCCACGTCGACGACCACTCGGTCCCGACCATCCAGATCGACTCCCAGGCCTACGAGGCGATCACCGAGTACGCCTCCACCGACGGCGCCACCGTCGAGCTCAGCGAGGGCAACCTCACGGGCGCCGAGATCCCCGTCCCGCAGGTCGCGGGCTTCTCGTCGCGCGGTCCGGCCGAGGCCGACGGCAGCGACGTGCTCAAGCCCGACCTCACGGCTCCCGGAGTCGCGATCCTCGCCGACTCCTTCAACGAGGAGGGCGACGACCCCGCCTTCGCGTTCGAGTCGGGGACCTCGATGTCCTCGCCGCACGTGGCAGGACTGGCCGCGCTGATCCTCGGCGTCTCTCCGACCGCCTCCCCGTCGGCCGTGAAGTCGGCCATGATGACGACCGCGTACGACAGCGTCGACCAGGCGGGGAACCCCTCCACCGACGTCTTCGCGCAGGGCGCCGGGCACGTCGACCCGACCGCGTTCCTCGACCCGGGACTGCTCTACGAGAGCGGCCCGACCGACTGGATCGCGTTCCTCAAGGGCGCGGGCTACGTGTTCGACCCCGACTTCGCGGTCGACGCCATCGACCCGTCCGACCTCAACCAGCCCTCGATCGCCATCGGCTCGCTCGCGGGCACGCAGACGGTCACCCGCACGGTCACCTCGACCGGTCCCGGCGCCTACACCGCCTCGATCGACATGCCCGGCATCGACGCCGTCGTCTCGCCTCAGACGCTGTCCTTCGGGGCGGCGGGAGAGAGCGCCGAGTACACGGTGACCTTCACGACCGAGGACGCCGAGCTCGCCGACTTCGCGACGGGCTACCTGACGTGGACGAGCGCCGAGCACGAGGTGCGCAGCCCCGTGGCCGTGCGCCCGGTACTGCTCGACGCGCCCTTCGAGGTCTCCGGCTCCGGTTCGACCGGATCCACGACCGCCACGATCACGCCCGGCATCGACGGTGCGCTGCCGCTCTCCCCGACCGGTCTGGCCCGCGGAGTGCTGGCCGAGGACGAGTCGGCCGAGGACGGGCACTCGGGCGTCCTGCCCGCGGGTGAGACGTTCGTGACGAGCATCGAGGTGCCCGAGGGCGCGACCTTCGCGCGCTTCGACCTCGACGCGATCGACGACACGTCCGACCTGGACCTGTACGTCGAGCTGCTCGACTCCGAGGGCGAGCCCGTGGGCGAGGCCGTCTCGGCCACGGCGTCGGCCGACGAGCGGGTCGACCTCGACTCGCCGGACGCGGGCACCTACCGGGTGACCGCCGACATCTACGCCGTCGGATCCGACGACACCGTCGCGTTCGACCTGCGCAGCTTCGTCGTCACCGAGGAGGGCGGCCTCGGCTCGCTCACCACCGAGCCCGAGACCGTGGACGCCGTGCTCGGCGAGCCCACGTCCTACTCGGTCTCCTGGTCGGATCTGGCGGGCCCCGCGCAGTACCTCGGGCGCATCGCCTACGCGGAGTCGGGACTCGCGACGCTCGTGAGCGTCGACGTGACCGAGGACGTCTCGCCCGGACCGCAGCCGACGGCGACGCCGACGGCTGAGCCGACCGCGACTCCGACCGCCGAGCCGACCGCGACCCCTGCGCCCACCGGTGCGCCGGAGCCCACGGCGACTCCGACCGCCGGTCCGACCGCGGGCCCCGTGCCGACGTCGGCGCCGACCTCCGGACCGGGCCTGCCCGGCACCGGTGGACCGGGTCACCTGCCCTCGACGGGGTTCCAGGGAGGGCTCCTCGGAGCCGCCGCGCTGGCGCTGATCGGCGCCGGAGCGGTCATCACGGGAGTCCGACGCCGCGCCGTGGCGCTGCGTGAGGAGACCGCGGCGGAGTAGTCGCTCCGCTCGACACGACGGCCGTCCTGCTCGCTCCTCCGGGAGCGGCGGGGCGGCCGTCCGTCGTCGGCGGCGCGGCTAGGAGATCGAGCGGCGCCCCGCGATGACGCCCGAGACGATCGCGACGACGCCGAACGCGATCGCGACGACCGGCTGCCCGAGATCGAGCCAGGCGAGCGCCGCGGCTCCGAAGACGAGGAGCTCGATCAGGGAGCGGCCGTAGACGTCGATCGCGAGGACGGCGCGCGGCGAGAGGAAGAGGGCCCAGACGAGAGCGGCGAGAACGGGAGCGCCGATGCCGACGACGACGTTCAGCGGCACATCGAAGCTGCTGAAGCCCCAGAGGCCGAAGGTGATCAGGGCGAACAGCTCGAGCACGAAGCGCACGACGGCGTTCGGGCCGATCCGGGGGTCGCGGTCCGCTGCGGTCGCTCTCGCTGAATTCACGCGGACCATGCTAACGGGCCCGCCTCGGCGGAGTTCGAGAGTCTCTTGCCCTCTCGGAAAGTCTCTGTAAGACTTTCCACCATGGAAAACGATGACATCCTCCGCGAGCTGTCCGCTGACCGCGCCCGTCTGGCCGACCGTGTCCGCACCCCCTGGTGGCTCGGCATCGGCTTCGGCGTGGTCGCCGCACTCTTCGTGGTGCGCCCCGCCGCCGGCGAGGACCTGCCCGGCGGGATCCTGCCCGCGCTCGCCCTCGGTGCCGTGCTGCTCTGGGCCTACCGTCGCGCGACCGGTGTCGCGCTCGGACGCCTCGGCGCGATGCCGTGGCTGCTCACCGGGGCGGCGCTCGTCCTGGTGCTTGCGCTCTACAGCGTCGCCCTCGGGTTCGCCTCGTTCGATCTGCGCGGCTGGGTGGCCCTGCCGACGGCGGTGGCGTTCGCGGTCGGAGTCGGCGCCACCTTCGCCTTCACCGCCGCGGCTCGCGAGCGGATGCGGCGTGTTCGCTGAGGCGCGGTTCGACGAGGTCATCCACGCACCGCTCCGGCTGCGCATCTGCGGCCTGCTGCGCGCTGGCGACGGGGTCGACTTCGGCGTCCTGCGCGACACTCTCGGAGTGAGCGACGCGACGCTCTCGAAGCACCTGAAAGTCCTCGCCGACGCCGGCTTCACCAGCAGCGTCAAGAGCTCGTCCTCCGCCCGGAGCGACTCGCGGCGCGTGACGTGGGTGTCGCTGACCCGGGCCGGAGCCGCCGCGTTCGACTCGCACGTCCGCGCTCTCCGCGCCATCACCCTGGGGGAGTGACGCCGCCGTCGTCGCTCGAGCTTCCTCTATTCTCGTCACAAGAGTACTCTCGCGATCATGACACCTGCTCTCCCGCCCACGGCGTTCTGGATCCTGACCGTGCTGTCGCGGGGGAGGAGGCACGGCTACGCGATCCTGGCCGAGGCCCGCGAGCTCTCCTCCGGAGAGGCGGTGCTGAAGGTTCCGACGCTCTACTCCGCGCTCGAGCGTCTCGCGGCCGACGGGCTCGTGGCGGTCGACGGCGAGGAGGTGTCGGACGGACGGCTGCGGCGGTTCTTCCGGCTGACCGGCGCCGGAGCCGCGGCCCTCGCTGCGGAACTCGGCCGCCTCGAGACGATGGTCGAGCAGGCGCGGGCGGGCCTGTCCGAGCGGCCCGAGGGAGTGACGGCATGAGCGCCGAGCGGAGCTACCGCCGCCTCCTCCGCTGGTACCCGGAGGACTGGCGGCGCGAGCACGGCGACGTCGTGCTCGGGATGCTCCTCGACGACGCGGAGGCCCACGGCCGCGAGCACCCCGCTCGTGGTGAGGCTCTGCACCTCGTGATCGACGGCATCGCGCACCACTCCTGGCGTCGGAGCGACCGTCGGAGGACGACGGCCGCTGCACTCGTCGTCGCGGCGGTGCTCGCCCTCCTCTACGCGGTCACGGTCTCGTGGAGCGGAGGCCCCCTCTCCGAGGGCTTCCTCGGACCCTTCTCGAATCCGACGGTCCTCGTCGCGGCGGGTCTCGCGGTCGCCGCCGGTCTGGCCCTGGCGGGGCGGACGGCGCCGGCTCGACTCCTGGCGCTCGCCTGCGTCCTCGGCCTCGTGGTCCTCGTCGCGGCGGCGACGACGAACGGCTGGATGGGGCCCGGTGCACCGGTCCTCGCCGTCCTCGGTCCCCCGCACTGTGCGGGGCGTTCCCGTCCCGCGGCATCGCCGGGGTGGCGCGGGACGCGATCGCGGCCCTCGTCCTCGCGACAGCCTTGGTCGTCGCAGGGATCGCGGCGAGCTACTCCGTCGTCGTCGTCGCGATGGTCGCCCCGGAGCTCGTGCTCTCCTTCGTCGCCCCGGACCAGCGGGACGTCGAGCTCGCGGTCCTGGCCGTCCTCGCGATCCCGCTGGCGCTCGCCGCTAGGCTGCCGCTGAGCCGGGCCGCGCCCGCCGAACCGGCGGCGGCCGGAGGCTCGGCTACTTGAAGATGATCGTGCGCGCCCCGTCGAGCAGCACGCGGTCCTCCGCGAACCACTTCACCGCCTGGGTGAGGGTGCGGCTCTCCTCGTCCTGACCGATCGCGACGAGCTGCGCGGGGGAGTGCGAGTGGTCGACGCGCACCACGTTCTGCTCGATGATCGGTCCCTCGTCGAGGTCGCTCGTGACGAAGTGGGCCGTCGCGCCGATCAGCTTCACGCCGCGTGCGTGCGCCTGCTTGTAGGGGTTCGCGCCCTTGAAGCCGGGCAGGAAAGAGTGGTGGATGTTGATGGCGCGGCCGGCGAGACGGGCGCAGAGCTCGGGGGAGAGGATCTGCATGTAGCGCGCGAGCACGACGAGCTCGATGTCGTGCTGCTCGACGACCTCGACGACCCGCTCCTCGAACGCCCGCTTCGACTCCGGCGACACGACCGCGCGCGACTCGAACGGCACTCCGTAGAACTCGGCCAGGTCGCGCAGCGCCCCGTGGTTCGAGAGGATCAGCGGCACGTCCACCGCGAGCTGCCCGGCGCGCTGGCGGAACAGCAGGTCGTTGACGCAGTGCGCCGCCGTCGAGGCCAGCACCAGGGTCCGGAGGGGCCGCCCGACGACGTCCAGCCGCCAGGTCATCCCGTAGTGCTCGGTGATGGGCTGGAGCGCCCGTTCGAACTCCTCGCGGGTCACCGGCGACTCGACCTGCAGGCGCATGAAGAAGCGACCGGTGTCGGCGCTGGAGAACTGCTGGCTCTCGGTGATGTTGCCGCGCGCGTGCACGACCGCGCCCGAGACGGCGTGGACGATGCCGGGCAGGTCCGGGCACGCGAAGGTGAGGGTCCAGTGGTTGCCGGGACCTCGATCGCCGGCCTCGCCGAACTCGGTGCCGGCGGGCACGGGCAGGTCGGAGGCGGGCGCGGCGGGGTCGGACTGCATCCGCCCAGGATAACGGCCAGGAGCCGCCCGTCCTGGACCCCTCCCCGGGCCAGCGGGTAGGCTGGCAGCGGTCGTCGGCACTCCCCGCGGCCCCGGGCGCGCACGACGGCGCGCAGCCGATCCCCCGCCCTCGGGCCGCCACCGCCTCGAGCGGGGCCGCCGCCGCGGCAGGACTCGCCTCTCGGAGCACTCCGATGTCCTCACCCGTCCTCCCCGTCCGCACCGCGCCCCCGACCGCTCGCGACCGCTTCCCCTGGCCGCCGCTCCTCGTCCTCTCGAGCGTGATCTTCCTCTCCGTCACCGCCGAGATGATGCCCACCGGGCTGCTCCCGGAGCTCGGTGCGTCCTTCGGCGTCTCCCCGGCGCAGGCGGGTCTCCTCGTCACCGTCTTCGCGTTCACCGTGGTGCTCTCGAGCACTCCGCTGGCGCTGCTCACCCGTCGGGTGCCCAGGCGGACCCTCCTGATCGCGGTCCTCGTCGTGCTGACCCTGGGCACGGTGGCCACGGCGCTCGCGCCCAGCTACCCCCTCCTCATCGCCGCCCGGATCGTCGGCGGCGCGGGGCACGGGCTCTTCTGGGCGGTCGTCGGCGCCTACTCCGCCCGCCTCGTCCGCCCGCGCGACCTCGGCCGGGCGGTGGCGGTGACCTTCGCGGGCGGCACGCTCGCCTTCGTCCTCGGCGTCCCGCTGGGCACGGCGCTCGGGCAGCTCGTCGGCTGGCGGGTGTCGTTCCTGATCGTGGCCGGGCTGATGGCCCTGGGGGTCCTGCTGGTCCTCCGCGTGCTCCCGGGCGTCGAGACTCCCGTCCCGACCACCACCACGGGATCGATCCAGGCGCTGCGGCCCGGCCGGGGCGTCGGCTCGGTCGCCGTGCTGTGCGTCGCGGTCGCCGTGGCGATGACCGGCCACTACGCCTTCACCACCTATCTCGTCCCCTTCGCGACCGAGCGGATGGAGGCGCCCGCCGGGGCGGTGTCGCCGCTGCTGTTCGTCTACGGAGCCGCCGGAGCGGTCGGACTCGTCATCGCCGGCACGCGAGCGGTCACCCGCCGCCCGGTCGCCGCCCTCCTGCTCGCGCTGGGCGTCGTCCTCGTGTCGTCCGTCGTGCTCAACCTCGCGCCGGTGCAGCCGCTGCTCGCCCTGCCCGCGTTCACGGTGTGGGGAGTGGCGTTCGGGGTGCTGCCCTCGCTGCTGCAGACACGGCTGCTGCAGGTGGCGGATCCGCTCATCCGCGACACCGCGACGGCGGTCTACACGGCATCGTTCACGCCGGCATCGGAGCGGGAGCGCTCGTCGGCTCGGTCGTCTACGGGGCGTTCGGCCTCGAGAGCACCGCCGTGGTCTACGCGGCGGGACTCGTGCTGGCCGTGGCCCTGCTGGCGGGCGCGTCCTGGAGGACGCGCACCCGCGTGGTCGCCTCGGCCCCGTAGCGGCCGTCCGCGGAGGCGTACCGCACGCCGATGCGGTGCTCGCCGCCGGCGAGGTCGAGTGAGACCGTGAACCCCGGAGCCCGCGCCGGGACGCTCCGCCGGAGGACGCCGTCGACGAGCACGTCCACCTGTCCGGTCGCCGACAGCACGACGAGCGGGACGCCGTCGCCGGCGCTCGCCGTCGGTGGAGCGAGCGGTCGGGGAGCCTGCAGCCGGACGGTCAGCGGGGTGCTGCGCCCGCCGGAGACGGCGACGATCGTCGTGGCGCCCGGAGGGAGGGGCAGCGGCTCGATCGACCAGGCGCCGTCGGCGTCGGCGCGGGTCGAGGCGCGGGCCGCACCCGTGGTCGCGTCCTCGACGGTCACGACCGCCTCCGGAGCGGCAGTGCCGTGCGCGTCGGGGAGGAGCCTCCCCGAGGGGTCGGCGGTCAGGGCGAGGGTCGGAGGAGTGTCCGTCGGCGGTGCGGTCGGCGGCGGACCCGTCGGAGCGGGGGTCGGCGCCGACGGTGTCGGTGTCGGTGTCGGTGCGGGGGTCGGGGTCGCTGGGATCGATGCCGTCGGTATCGGGCGCGGCGGCTCCGTCGTCGTCGGGACGGGGGACGGGACAGCTGTCGCGGGTGCCGTCGGGACGGGGGCCGGCACCACGGC
>NZ_MUKN01000031.1 GCF_001995175.1 Rathayibacter rhapontici | reverse complement strand
GCCGTGATCCGTCGACGGCAGCACGAGGCGGCGGCCGACGTCACCTCCGCGATCCCCGCGGTCCTCGCCTCCGTCGACCGCTCGGTGCAGCAGGCCCGCGCGGAGCTCGTGCAGGCCGAGGCCGCCCGCTCGCAGCAGGACGAGGAGCTGCAGGGCCTGCGCCGCCAGGAGTCGGCCCTGCGCGAGCGCCTCCAGTCGGTCACCGAGAGCGTGCACGGGCTGGAGCTGCAGATCTACGAGAAGCGCCTGCAGCTCTCGGGTCTGCTCGAGCGCGCGGGGTCCGAGCTCGGACTCGTCGAGGACGTGCTCGTCGCCGAGTACGGGCCGCTCGTCGGGGTGCCCGACGAGACGAGCGAGCAGGAGGACGCGCCGACGCGTCCCTTCGTGCGGGAGGAGCAGCGCCGTCGGCTCGAGAAGGCCGAGAAGCAGCTCGCGCAGCTCGGCCGCGTGAACCCGCTCGCCCTCGAGGAGTTCGCGGCGCTGGAGCAGCGGCACGCGTTCCTGACCGAGCAGCTGACCGATCTCACCGACACCCGCCGCGATCTCCTCCTGATCATCGAGGAGCTCGACGAGACCATGCAGACGGTCTTCGCCTCGGCCTTCGCCGACACGCAGGCGGCCTTCGCCGACGTGTTCCCGGTGCTGTTCCCCGGGGGCACGGGGAGCATCCGCCTGACCGAGCCGGACAGCCTGCTCACGACCGGGATCGAGGTCGCCGTGCGCCCCGCCGGCAAGAAGATCGAGCGGCTGTCGCTGCTCTCGGGCGGCGAGCGCTCGCTCGCGGCGGTGGCGTTCATGGTCGCGATCTTCAAGTCGCGGCCGAGCCCGTTCTACATCATGGACGAGGTGGAGGCCGCGCTGGACGACGCGAACCTCGGCCGTCTGCTGTCGATCTTCCAGGACCTGCGGACCTCCAGCCAGCTCATCGTCATCACGCACCAGAAGCGCACCATGGAGATCGCCGACGCCCTCTACGGCGTCTCGATGCGCCAGGACGGAGTCTCGGCCGTCGTCGGCCAGCGCGTCGTCGCCCCGGCCGACTGACCGGCGCCCCTTCGGCGAGGGAACCCCCGATGGTCGAGGGAACCCGTTCCCGCTGGTTCCCTCGACGACTCAAGGTTCCCTCGGGGCGGGCCGTCGGGCGGAGCCGCCGCCGGTACCCTGGAGCACATGGCTGAACGCACCTCCTGGTCGCTCGGCCGCGCACTGCGCGGCCTGTTCGAGAAGCGCACGATCGACGACCAGACGTGGGACGACCTCGAGACGGCGCTCATCACCGCCGACTTCGGGCCCGACATCACCGAGGAGATCGTCGAGGACCTCCGCGCGAAGGTCGAGCGCTACAGCACCACCGATCCCCGCGACCTCCAGCGCATGCTCCGCGAGTCGATGGAGGAGCGCCTGTCGAAGTACGACACGACCCTCAAGCTCAGCGAGCGCCCGGCCGTGATCCTGGTCGTGGGCGTGAACGGCGTCGGCAAGACCACGACCATCGGCAAGTTCGCGAAGTTCCTCCGCAACTACGACCGCAGCGTCGTCGTCGGAGCCGCCGACACGTTCCGCGCCGCCGCCGTCGACCAGCTCGCCACCTGGGCCCAGCGCGCCGACGCGCAGATCGTGCGCCCCCAGCAGGAGCGCCAGGACCCCGCATCGGTCGCGTTCCAGACCGTGCAGTTCGCGAAGGACAACGGCGTCGAGATGGTCATCATCGACACCGCCGGCCGCCTGCACACCAAGGGCGGGCTGATGGACGAGCTCGGCAAGATCAAGCGCGTCATCGAGAAGCAGGCGCCGATCTCCGAGATCCTGCTCGTGCTCGACGCGACGACCGGTCAGAACGGGCTCAGCCAGGCCGAGGCGTTCATCGAGCACGCCGGAGTGACGGGGCTCGTCATCACGAAGCTCGACGGTTCCGCGAAGGGCGGCTTCGTCCTCGCCGTGCAGGAGCGCACCGGCATCCCGATCAAGCTCGTCGGCCAGGGCGAGGGCATCGGCGACCTCACCGGCTTCACCCCGCACGTCTTCGCCCAGCAGCTCGTCGGCTGAGCGCCGGACGGAGGCCCGGCGGTACCGCCGTCTCTGCCGGATCACCGGAGAGGGGAAACCGGATCAGCGTCGGCGGGCGCGGAGAGCGTCGGCGAGCAGCATCAGCTCCTCGTCGAGGATGCCGACGATCGGTTCGGGCCGGATCGCCGACCGGCTCACAACGGAACCATGTCGCGTCGGGCGGTCGTCGCCACCGAGTCCCGCAGCAACGACTCCGCCACGACGTCGACCCGGACACCGAGGAGCCCGCTGAGCTCCTCGCCGATGCCGGCGACGCGCAGGAG
Organism: Rathayibacter rhapontici; assembly: GCF_001995175.1. Lineage (GTDB taxonomy): Bacteria > Actinomycetota > Actinomycetes > Actinomycetales > Microbacteriaceae > Rathayibacter. The sequence continues at coordinate 44,915 of NZ_MUKN01000031.1, read as the reverse complement.
GGGGTTGCCCGCTCCTGCGTCGAGATCGACGAAGAGACTCACATCGCTCCCCGGTCGGGCGTATCCCCGAGCGACCGACCCGAAGAGCCGGGGGTCGGTCGCGCCGTGACGGTCGAGTACCGCGAGGAGCGCATCGCGGCGCGCGTCGGTGGTCCGACGAACGGTGCTCGCGTACTCCGTCACGGCTGACATGCCGCCAAGGTACGCGGACGCCACCCGACGCGTCTCGTCGCTCGGTGTCCCCTGAGCAACCGGATCCGACGCGGCCGCTCACACCGCCTGCGAGAACCCCAGCGCCGCGTCGGCGAGGTGCCGCAGGTGCTCCGGGACCGGCCGCCCCTTCGACTCCATCGACTGCGCCCAGAGCCGGCCCGCCCGGTAGGAGGAGCGCACGAGCGGACCCGACAGGACGCCGAGGAACCCGATGTCCTCCGCCTCCTCCTTGATGGCGACGAACTCCTCCGGGTGCACCCAGCGGTCGACCGGCAGGTGGCGCGGCGTCGGCCGCAGGTACTGCGTGATCGTCAGCAGGTCGGTGCCCGCGTCGTGCAGGTCCTGCAGTGCCTGCGAGATCTCCTCGCGCTCCTCGCCCATGCCCAGGATGAGGTTCGACTTGGTGATCAGCCCCGCATCGCGCCCCTGCGTCAGCACGTCGAGCGAGCGCTCGTAGCGGAACGCGGGCCGGATCCGCTTGAAGATCCGCGGAACGGTTTCGACGTTGTGCGCGAACACCTCCGGCCGCGCCTCGAACACGCGGCCGAGGTGCTCCGGGCGCCCGGTGAAGTCGGGCACGAGGATCTCGACGCCGGTGCCGGGCGACTGCGCGTGGATCTGGCGGATGGTCTCGGCGTAGAGCCAGGAGCCCTCGTCCGCGAGGTCGTCGCGCGCGACTCCGGTGACCGTGGCGTAGCGGAGGTTCATCCTCGCCACCGATTCGCCCACGCGCCGCGGCTCGTCGGCGTCGTAGTCGGCCGGCTTGCCGGTGTCGATCTGGCAGAAGTCGCAGCGCCGAGTGCACTGGGCGCCGCCGATGAGGAAGGTGGCCTCGCGGTCCTCCCAGCACTCGAAGATGTTGGGGCAGCCCGCCTCCTGGCAGACCGTGTGCAGCTCCTCGCTCTTCACGAGCGACTGCAGCTGCCGGTACTCCGGCCCCATGGTCGCCTTGGTCTTGATCCAGTCGGGCTTCCGCTCGATCGGGGTCTCGGCGTTGCGGATCTCGAGTCGGAGCAGCTTGCGTCCGCCCACCTCGGCGCTCACGCTGCCACCACCGCGGTCTGCTCGGCCGAGAACTCGAGCGAGCACTCGCGGAACCGCTGATCGATCAGGCCGCGCACCGCCTCCATCGACACGGCGCTGCCCGTCTCGCGCTCGATCGTGGTCACTCCGGCGTCCGAGATGCCGCAGGCGACGATGCGGGAGTAGGGCTCGAGGCTGTTCGAGACGTTGAGGGCGAAGCCGTGCATCGTCACGCCTCCCGCCACCCGGATGCCGATGGCCGCGATCTTGTCCGCACCGAGCGGTCGGCGGATCCAGACGCCCGAGCGTCCGTCGATCCGCTCGCCGAGGACGCCCAGGTCGGCGAGCACGGCGATCAGCATCCCCTCGAGCGAGCGGACGTAGGCGACCACGTCGACCGGTTCGCGCAGACGCACGATCGGGTAGCCGACGAGCTGACCGGGCCCGTGCCAGGTGATCCTGCCGCCGCGGTCGACGTCGACCACGGGGGAGCCGTCGGCCGGCCGCTCGTGCGCCTCGGTCCGCTTGCCCGCCGTGTAGACGGAGGCGTGCTCGCAGAGCACCAGCACGCCGTCGCGGCCCGCGACCACCTCGTCGTGGAGGCGGCGCTGCAGCTGCCAGCCGTCGCGGTAGTCCAGGGGAGCTGCGGAGTCGCCCGCCAGAAGTGTCTCGATCACGTCGCCACCCTAGACGTATTCCTGCACCGAGCCCAGTTAATCGGGGCGAGCCGCCGCAGAACCGAGCACTCCGCGGCTCCGGTAGAATTCCGGGCATCATGGCTACTTTCGGCACCCTCTCCGATCGACTCGTCGAGACCTTCAAGAACCTCCGCACGAAGGGCAAGCTCTCGGCCTCCGACGTCGACGGCACCGTCCGCGAGATCCGGCGCGCGCTGCTCGACGCCGACGTGGCGCTGGACGTGGTCAAGGCGTTCACCGGCAAGGTGCGCGAGCGCGCCCTCGGCGACGAGGTCAACAAGGCGCTGAACCCCGCGCAGCAGGTCGTGCAGATCGTGAACGAGGAGCTCGTCGCGATCCTCGGCGGGCAGTCCCGCCGCCTCGAGTTCGCGAAGCGGCCGCCGACCGTCATCATGCTCGCCGGCCTCCAGGGCGCCGGCAAGACGACGCTCGCCGGCAAGCTCGGCAAGTACCTCGGCAAGGACGGGCACACCCCCCTCCTCGTCGCCGCCGACCTCCAGCGCCCGAACGCGGTGCAGCAGCTGCAGGTCGTGGGCGAGCAGGCCGGAGTCGCGGTCTACGCTCCCGAGCCCGGCAACGGAGTCGGCAACCCGGTCAAGGTCGCGCAGAACGCGATCAGGTTCGCCACCGACAAGCAGTACGACACCGTCATCATCGACACCGCCGGCCGCCTCGGCGTCGACGCCGACATGATGAAGCAGGCGTCCGACATCCGCCGCGTCACGAACCCCGACGAGGTCCTCTTCGTCATCGACGCGATGATCGGACAGGATGCGGTCGCGACCGCCAAGGCCTTCCAGGAGGGCGTCGACTTCACCGGCGTCGTGCTGTCGAAGCTCGACGGCGACGCGCGGGGCGGAGCGGCGCTGTCCGTCGCGTCGCTGACCGGCCGTCCGATCCTCTTCGCCTCCACGGGCGAGGGCCTCGACGACTTCGAGCAGTTCCACCCCGACCGCATGGCGAGCCGGATCCTCGACCTCGGCGACGTGCTCACCCTCATCGAGCAGGCGCAGTCCGCGTTCGACGAGGACGAGGCGCGCAAGGTCGCCGAGAAGATCATGAGCGACTCGTTCACGCTCGACGACTTCCTCGGCCAGATGCAGCAGCTGCGCAACATGGGCTCGATCAAGAAGATGATCGGCATGCTCCCGGGCGCGAAGGGCATGCGCGAGCAGCTCGACCAGTTCGACGAGCGCGAGATCGTGCGCACCGAGGCCATCATCCAGTCGATGACCAAGGCCGAGCGCGTGAACCCGAAGCTGCTCAACGGCTCGCGGCGACTGCGCATCGCGCGGGGCTCCGGCATGACCGTGACCGACGTGAACCAGCTCGTGCAGCGCTTCGAGCAGGCCGCGAAGATGATGAAGACCGTGGCGAAGGGCGGCATGCCGAACGTGCCCGGCATGGGTCCCGTTCCCGGAGCCGGCTACCAGGGCCGCCCGAAGCCGCAGAAGAAGAAGACGTCGAAGTCGGGCAACCCGGCCAAGCGCGCCGCCGAGAACGCGGCGATCACGTCCGGCCCTCGTCCCGGCGACGCCGGCGGCTCGGGCTTCGGTCTCGGCGGCGGCACGGGCAGCCAGGCCCAGCCCACGCCCGAGGAGCTGGAGCAGCTGCAGAAGTTCCTCGGCCGATGACGGCGAGGCGGCGGGTCGCCGCGGCGGCTCTCGCGTCCGCCGCCGTCCTCGGGCTCGCGGGATGCGCCGAGACGTCCGGAGTCGACGCGATGTCGGCGCCCGCTCCCGAGGAGCTCGTCGGCCGCTGGGTCACCGGAGTCGCCTACGAGTCCCCGGACGTGCCGTTCCTCCTGATCGCCGACGACGGCACCTGGACCGGCTCGGACGGCTGCAACGGCGTGCAGGGGGAGTGGGCGATCGACGACGAGGGCGCCCTCAGCGTCGACGCCGGTCCGAGCACGCTGATCGCGTGCGACGGAGTGGCTCTGCCGATGATCTTCGGGGCTGCGTCGACGGCCGCGATCGACGGCGGCCGCCTCCGCCTCTTCGACGACGCCGGCGCCACGACCGTCAAGCTCGCCCGCTCGACCGCCGACGAGGCTCCGACCGCCGCCCCCGACCCCGCCGGCGAGTAGCGGCCGCCCGCCCCTGCTCGAGCAGCCGGCGCTGATCGAGCAGTTCCCGCAGCGGGCGTCCCCCTTGCTGATCGAGTAGCCCGTGCAGCGGGCGTATCGAGATCCACGTCACCCGGAGCCGGTGGGTCTCGATACGCGCCTGCGGCGCTGCTCGACCAGCAGAAGGGGCGCCTGCGGCGCTACTCGTCCACCGGCGAAGACGCCTCCCCGTCACTCCCGAGGTCTAGCGTGGAGAGCATGACAACCACCACCGCGCGCCCGGTCCGCATCGGCGTCCAGATCGCCCCTCAGCACGTCTCCTACGAGGTCATCCGCGACACCCTCGCCGAGCTCGAAGACCTCGGCGTCGACATCGCGTTCAACTGGGACCACTTCTACCCGCTCTCGGGCGAGCCCGACGGCCTCCACTTCGAGGGCTGGAGCATGCTCGCCGCCTGGGCCGAGCAGACCAGCCGCATCGAGTTCGGCCCGCTCGTGACCTGCAACAGCTACCGCAACCCCGACCTGCTGGCCGACATGGCCCGCACCGTCGACCACATCAGCGCGAAGGGCGCGGAGGGCCGCCTGGTCTTCGGCATCGGCTCGGGCTGGTTCGAGCGCGACTACCAGGAGTACGGCTACGAGTTCGGCACCGCCGGCTCGCGACTGGACGAGCTGTCCGAGGCCATGCCCCGCATCCGCAGCCGCTGGGAGAAGCTGAATCCCGCTCCCATCCGCGACATCCCCGTGATGATCGGCGGCGGGGGAGAGAAGAAGACCCTGCGGATCGTCGCCGAGCACGCCGACATCTGGCACAGCTTCTCGGACGTTCCGACCCTCGAGCGCAAGCTCGGCGTCCTCGGCGACTGGTGCGCGAAGACGGAGCGCGATCTCTCCGCGATCGAGATCTCGACCGGTGTGAACATCCCCGCCGAGGGCGGCGACGGCGCGTTCGCGGTCGCCGACCAGCAGTTCGACCTCGGCGCGCGCCTCTTCACGCTCGGCATCAGCGGCCCCGGCATCGACCTCGCGCCGGTGCGCGAGCTCCTGTCCTGGCGCGACGGCAAGAACAGCACGACCCGCTGATCGGGGAGGGGCGGGAGCGCGGCTCCCGCCCCTACTCCGTGACGGTCGGCACCGAGTCCGACGGGACGCTCTGCCCGAGTCCGGCCTTCTCGGCGGCCAGCGCGAAGGCCTCCGCCAGCGCGAGCTGACCCGCCTGCGTCGGGTGGATGCCGTCCTCGGCGAGCAGCCCGTCGGCGCGGAGCGGATCGGGGTACTCGAGTGCTCCACCGCCGGCCGCGGCCACCGCGTCCACCAGGGCCCGGTCGTAGGCGGCGAGGTCGGCGGGCCGCGGATCGGGCCCCCAGACGGAGTCGACCGCGATGAGCCGTGCGGAGGGGACGGCCGCCGCGATCGCCCGCACCGCGGGAGGGATCGCGGCGACGACCTCGTCGACGGGCGAGCCGAGATCGTTGCTGCTCGCGAGGACGATCACGGCGTCGGGGTCCGTCGCGGCGATCTCCTCGGCGCGGTCCCCGATCGGGGATCCGCAGCTCCCCGGCCGGACGAAGCCGCCGCCGTCGCAGCCGAGATTGGCCACCGTCCAGCCGAACGCGTCGCCGACGAGCAACGGCCAGGCGTCCGTGCCGTCGAGTCCGTAGCCGCGCACGATGCTGTCCCCGACGAAGGTCACCCGTGCACCGGCCGGAATCGCTCCTCCGACGACGAGCGGGTTCGGGGCCTCGGCGTCGCGGGTCGGGGCCGGAGTCGCGGTCGCGGCACCGGTCGCCGCGGGCTCCGCTGCGGACGAGCACCCGGCCAGCCCCAGCACGAGCGCCGCGACCAGCACGAGCCGCCGCGTCGCGGTCATGCCCGCGGGTCCCGCAGTCCGTCTCGCAGCTCGCCGGCCAGTGCCCGCACGACCGACTTCAGGTCGCCGTCGTTCGCCGCGGCGACCTTCAGCTGCCGCTGGTAGCTGGCGCCGGCGACGAGGATCAGCTCGACGTCCGCGAGCTCGGCCGTGCAGTCCAGGCGCTCCGCCACCGGGGCGAGCGTCACGAGCAGATCGCGGATGTCGTCGGTCACGAGGCGCTCGGCTCCCGCACTGTCCAGGATGATCTCGGCGTCGAGGCCGTACCTCGCCGCGCGCCACTTGTTCTCGCGCACGTACCAGGGCTGCATGGTCGGCAGGTCCTCGCCCTGGTCCAGGCGCGTCGACAGGTGCTCGACGAGGCACTGGATGAGCGCGGCGACCGCGCCGATCTCCTCCGCCGACGAGAGGCCGTCGCAGGCGCGCATCTCGAGCGTGCCCCACTGCGGCGAGGGGCGGATGTCCCAGCGGACCTCGGTGTGGTCGTCGATGACGCCCGTGCGCATCATGTCGTCGACGTACTCCTCGTAGTTCGCCCAGGCTCCGAACTGGGGAGCAGTCCCGCCGTCGGCAGCTGCTGGAACATCAGGGCGCGGTTCGAGGCGTACCCCGTGTCCACCCCGCCCCAGAACGGGCTCGACGCCGACAGCGCCTGCAGGTGCGGGTAGTAGTCGAGCAGCGAGTTGAGGATCGCGAGCACCTTGTCGCGGTCCTCGATGCCGACGTGCACGTGGATGCCCCAGATCATCATGTTGCGGCCCCACCACTGGGTCCGGTCGATGAGTCGGTGGTAGCGCTCCTTGTCGGTGATGCTCTGGTCGTACCACTGGGCGAAGGGGTGGGTGCCGGAGCAGACGAGGTCCAGGCCCATGGGGTCCGTGATCTCGCGCACCTGCCGCAGCTGGTCCTGCAGGTCGGCGACGGCGTCACGGACCGTCGTGTGCACGCCCGAGACGAGCTCGACGGTGTTGCGCAGCAGCTCGCCGGTGATCCGCGGATGCGGCTCGCCGTCCTCCCCTCGGAGGGCCTCGAGGACGACGTCGGCCACGTTCGCCAGATCGCCCGTCTGCCGGTCGACGATCGCGACCTCCCACTCGATCCCGAGCGTGGAGCGGTCGGACTGGGCGAAGCTGATCTCCATGGCGTCGTCTCCGTCGATCCGGCGTCCACCGGGTCGGGACGCACGGCTTTCATCGTCCCACGACTCGCGGAGGCGGACGTGTGGGCTGTCCGTGCGGCGTCACGCGCGGTCGTCCGGCCGCGATCCGCGACTCCGCGGGCCCGGGAGATGCATGTCGCGCCCGCGCGCCGGGCGTTTTTCTGGCAGAATGATCCGTCGGGTCCGAGGCGGTCGACCCTCTACTCACCGCCGAAGAAACCCCCTCGAGCTTCCGGCCGGGTGTGCACCCCACGCTCACGGCTCAGTTCATCCATCATCGACCTCATCGGTCAACGACCACACAGGAGAATTGTGGCTGTCAAGATTCGTCTGAAGCGCCTCGGCAAGATCCGAGCGCCCTACTACCGCATCGTCGTCGCCGACTCGCGCACCAAGCGCGACGGCCGCGTCATCGAGGAGATCGGCAAGTACCACCCCACCGAGGAGCCCTCGTTCATCGAGGTCGACTCCGAGCGTGCGCAGTACTGGCTCGGCGTCGGCGCGCAGCCGACCGAGCAGGTCGCCGCGATCCTCAAGCTGACCGGAGACTGGGGCCGCTACAAGGGCGACGCCGACGCCGTCAGCACCGTCAAGGTGAAGGAGCCCAAGGCCCCCTTCGTCATCGACGCCAAGAAGAAGCCCGTCCTCAAGCCCAAGACCGAGGCTCCGGCCAAGGCCGCCCCGGCCGAGGACACCGCCGACGAGACCTCCACCGAGGCGTAGTCCATGCTCGCTCCTGCCGTCGAGCACCTCGTCAAGGGGATCGTCGAGAACCCCGATGAGGTCCGTGTCGTGGCGACGAGCTCCTCACGCGGAGAGGTCCTCGAGGTGCGCGTGCACCCCGAGGACCTCGGCCGCGTGATCGGACGTTCCGGCCGCACCGCCAAGGCGTCCGCACCCTGGTCGCCGCTCTGGCCGACGGCCGTCGCGTCCGCGTCGACGTCGTCGACACCGACAAGTAGAGGTGGCGACCCCCGGAACGGGCACGACGCAGCTCCGCGTCGCCCGACTCACCAAGGCCCACGGCCTCAAGGGCGCCATCAAGCTCGAGCTCTACACCGATGAGCCCGACAAGCGCTTCACCCCCGGATCCACGTTCACGTTGCAGGTGCCCCGCACCTCCGAGTGGCACGGGAAGAAGCTCGAGCTCGTCGAGCTGCGCTGGTACAACAGCCACCCCGTCGCGTTCTTCAAGGGCGTCGACGACCGCAGCGCCGCCGAGACCCTCCTGAAGGCGATCCTCTGGATCGACGAGGAGGTCCGCACGACGCCGGGCGACGACGACTCCTGGTACGACTACCAGCTCGTCGGCATGAAGGTCGTCCGCGACGGAGCCGAGGTCGGCACCGTCCGCCGCGTCGACCACTTCCCCGCGCAGGACCTGCTCATCGTGGCCACTCCGTCGGGCGAGGTCATGGTGCCGTTCGTCACCGCGATCGTGCCGTCCATCGACCCGGTCGCCGGCATCGTCACCGTCACTCCTCCGACCGGTCTCTTCGAGGAGATCGTCGAGGTGGAGCCGGCGCAGGTCGACCTCACCGGCGTCGACCTCTCGGACCCCGCGCTCGCGACGGTCGCCGACTCCGAGGACGACGAGGTCGACTCCGAGGACGACGAGGCCCCGCAGGACGCGGTCGCGACCGAGGAGCCCTCGTCCGACGGCACCGCGGACGACGACTCGACCGATGCGGCCCCCGCGGAGGACCCCCGGTCGTGAGGATCGACATCGTCACGATCTTCCCGGAGTTCTTCGGGGTGCTCGACATCAGCCTGCTCGGGCGCGCGCGCCAGAGCGGGCTGATCGAGCTCGGCGTGCACGATCTTCGCTCCTTCACGCACGACCGCCACCGCACCGTCGACGACACGCCCTACGGCGGAGGCGCCGGCATGGTCATGCGTCCGGAGCCGTGGGGCGAGGCGCTCGACACGATCCTCGAGTCCGCGGGCGACGCGGATCCGCTCGTGGTCTTCCCCTCGCCCGCCGGAGAGGTCTTCACGCAGGCCACCGCCCGGCAGCTCGCCGACGAGAAGGCGCTCGTGTTCGGCTGCGGCCGCTACGAGGGCATCGACCAGCGCGTCGTCGACCACACCGCGACCCGGGCCCGCGTCCGGATGATCAGCCTCGGCGACTACGTGCTGAACGGCGGCGAGGTCGCCGTCATGGCGATGATCGAGGCCGTCGGCCGACTCGTCCCCGGGGTCGTCGGCAACCCGGCGAGCCTCGTCGAGGAGAGCCACTCCGACGGCCTGCTCGAGTACCCCAGCTACACCAAGCCCGCGTCCTGGCGCGGCCTCGACGTCCCTCCGGTGCTGCTCAGCGGCAACCACGGAGCGATCGCCGCGTGGCGTCACGAGCAGAGCGTCGAGCGCACCCGCCGCGTCCGGCCCGAGCTGCTGGCCTAGGTCCTCTCGCTCCGGAGCGCCGCGAGGTGCCGCTCCCGCATCGCGAGGAACAGCGGGAACGCGAAGGCGAGCGCGACGAGCGGTGCGAGCAGCACGTAGATCCAGAGCCGCTTCATCCCGAGACGCCGTCCTTCGACGACGATCAGGCCCACCGCCGCGATCGCGACGATCAGCAGGTCGGTCGTCAGGGACGACACCGCCGGGCCGCCGTCGAACCAGGCGCCGAGGAAGTCGACGCTCTCGAGCACGGCGCGGATGTTGTGCGTCCAGGTGCCGACGAGACCGAGGACCGCGAGGACCAGGTAGACCAGGGCCGGCGGCGTCCAGTTCGCGAGCAGTCTGTTCATCGCGGGACCTCCGGGGTGCGCGGTCGGGTGAGCACGGCGACGGCGCCGCCGAGCAGGAGGAGGGCGAGGCCGAGGCCGACCGCCGCGGTCAGCGCATCCGGAGCGACGATCGACTGGCCGCGCAGAGCCTGCCAGCAGGTGATCGCGACGACACCGGCCCACCCGACGGAGGCGAGAACGAGCAGTCGGACGCGTACGGCCGAGCAGGCGAGCACCGGGATGCGTCGTCCGAGCAGACGCAGTCCGATCGCCAGCAGCGGCAGCCCCTGCAGCGCGTGCATCCCGACGAAGTGCGGGATGCGGAGGTCGCCGCCCGTGGTGCTCCAGCCGAGCAGCGGCAGGCCGGTGCCGCCGTCCGGCACGCCGACGGCGTGGGCTCCGACGACCCCCTGGTAGTCCGAGATCTGGTCGGCGGTCGGTCCGGTCATCAGGAAGGCCAGAGCCATGCCCACCAGGCCGATCACCAGTCCCGCCCGCACCGCGATCGTGAGGGCGGGATCGCCCAGTGGTACCCGGGCCAGCAGGAGCGCGAGGACCAGGGTGGCGAGCCACACGACCACGATCGACACGGCCATGGTCGTCCACATCGCCGAGTGCAGGGGCGTGCTGACGTCGAAGTGGCTCGCGGCGCCGACGGCCGCGGCGCCGCCGATGACGACCATCTCGATCACCAGGCCCGCAGCCGCGACGGTGCCGAGGACCCGTCCGAGACGACGGCGGCGGGGGAGGAGCCCGATCAGCCACGCGAGCGTCAGCGCGTAGACGGCGATCGAGAGGCAGAACTTGAGCGGCTTCGCCCAGACGGGCTGCCCGCCGAGCTCGCGCGGATCGACGAGGAGCGCGACGACGCAGAACGCGGCCCCGACGGCCATCGCGATCGCGAGGGCGAGGAGGGGGCGGTGCGCACGGGCGGGGGCCTCGGAGACGGGCGCCTCCTGCACGGCGGTCATCGCTTCGCTCCCTCGGAGGAGCCGAACCGGCGCTGCGTCTCGCGGGCCTGGGCCACGCGGCGCAGCGACTGCAGGACCACGTCGCCGAGCGCCGTGCCGACCGCCGCGATCGACGCCTGCTCGCTCACGCTCTCCCTCGCCTCGAGCTCGTCGAGATCGGCGCGGGCGACCAGCTCCGCGGCCTCCTCGTAGCGCTCGAGCCAGTCGGGGGTCATCGCCCCGCCGGAGGCCTCCAGGGCGTCCAGGGCGCGGGCCGCCGTCGCGACGGCGGGATGCTCGCAGAGCATCGGGCCGACGAGCGAGCGGATGCGCTCCAGCGAGCCCTCCGTCGCCGGCGCCTCCGAGTCGGCGTTCGCCGAGACGACGTCCTGCGCGACCTCGAACGCGTGCGCCGGGGGCGCCCCGCTGTCGAGGACCGCCGTGATGCGCTTCGCGCCGGCGATGCCGACTCCTCCGCTCTCGATGAGACCGCGGAGCAGGCGGAGCCGCGCGACGTGGGCGTCGCCGTACTCCGCACGCTGCGGCACCGAGGACTCGCCCGCGGAGAGGATCCCCTCCCGGATGTAGTACTTGATCGTGGCGACGCTGACGCCCGTCAGGCGGCCGAGCTCCGAGATGCGCATATGGAGAGTATGACTATCCGATAGTGCTGCTGTCCAGTGCAGCGGCGGCGCCCGGTCTGCCCCGTGTCAGTCCCGAGCGGTGAGGACGAGCACCCCGGTCTCGGTGATCGCGATCGTGTGCTCCATGTGCGCGCCGCGCGAGCCGTCGCGGCTGCGGAGGGTCCAGCCGTCCTTGTCGGTGAAGATCTCGTCGGTGGTCTGCAGGAACCAGGCTCGATCGCCACGACCAGACCCGGCCGGAGCGGGTAGCCGCGCCCGGCGCGCCCGTCGTTCGGCACGTGGGGGTCGCCGTGCATCGTGCGCCCGACGCCGTGGCCGCCGAAGTCGGTGTTGATGCTCAGCCCCTCGGCGCGGGCGACGGCGGCGATCGCGGCCGAGATGTCGCCGATCTTCCCGCCCGGCTTCGCGGCGGCGATGCCGGCCTCGAGCGCGCGGGTGGTGGTGTCGATGAGGGCCAGGTCCTCGTCGCGCGGCGTGCCGACGACGACGCTGATCGCGGAGTCGGAGACCCAGCCGTTCACGGACGCCGCGAAGTCGAGCGTCAGCAGGTCGCCGTCCCGCAGGCGGTAGTCGAACGGCAGCCCGTGCAGCACGGCGTCGTTGACGGAGGTGCAGAGCACCTTGCCGAACGGGCTCGCGCCGAAGGAGGGGTGGTAGTCGATGTAGCAGGACTCGGCACCCGCCTCGCGGATCATGTCGTGGGCGAGGCGGTCGAGCTCGAGCAGGTTCACGCCCACTCCGGCGGCGGCGACGGTGGCCTGCAGGACCTCGGCCACGAAGCGGCCGGCGGGTCGCATCTCCTCGATCTCGGCGGGCGTGCGCAGCTCGATCATCCTGATCCTCTCGGGGGTCGCTGAGGCGTTGCTCAGCGGTGGTGGGTACGGTCGGTGCATGCGCACGCGACGGGCTTTCGGTTCCTGGCAGTATCCGGCGGCGATCGTCCTGCCCCTGTGGATCCTCCTGGGGTACGGACTCTTCGGGGGATCGAGCGGGTGGACCGTCCTCGGTCTCGTCATCGCCCTCCCCATTCTGGCGCTCAGCCTCGCCGTCGTGGCGAGCATCGTGGCGTTTCGGGTGACTGTGCGGCCGACGCGCACCCCGGCGTGGGGCGATGTCGCCGCTCTGGGTGCCTGGCACGCGTCGCTGATCGCGCTCGGCTTCTTCCCGCCGGGCGCGTGGGCACTCGGTCTGCTCTCCGTGCTCCTCGGAGTCGTGGCGCTCGGGCACTCCGTCTGGCGGTTCTTCCACGACGCGCGCGCGACGCTGATCGCGTTCGCCGAGGCCTCGGCGGTGCAGACCGGGGGCGGACCGGCGCAGGGCGGGCAGCGGCCCGTGGCGGGGGAGGGCTTCGATCCGGAGCGACCGCAGGACGGGCAGACGCTGATCCTCTGAGCGGTGCGGCACCTCCGCTCCGAGCCCGGCACGCCCCGCTTTGACGTGGATCGACGCGCCGTGACAGAATAAGCGCTTGTGCCTCGCGCAGGCTCTGCCACAGGGGAGCCGTTACGACGCGGGGCGCGCACCGACTTCCCACCCACGAAACGGTGCTCGACCTGTGGCGGGCACGGAGAGCGATAGAACATGCACATCCTCGATAACGTCGATGCGGCGTCACTCCGGACCGACATCCCCGACTTCCGTGCGGGCGACACCGTCAAGGTCCACGTCAACATCGTCGAGGGAACCCGCTCGCGCGTCCAGGTCTTCCAGGGCGTCGTCATCGGCCGCTCCAACGAGGGCGTCCGCGAGACCTTCACCGTCCGCAAGGTCAGCTTCCAGGTCGGCGTCGAGCGCACCTTCCCGGTGCACTCCCCGGTGATCGACCACATCGAGGTCGTCACCCGCGGAGACGTGCGTCGCGCGAAGCTCTACTACCTGCGAAGCCTCCGCGGCAAGAAGGCCAAGATCAAGGAGAAGCGCTGACCCCCAGCGGGTCTCCGCACACTCTCCCCGAACCCCGGTCCACTTATGATGGACCGGGGTTCGACCCTTTCCGGGGGCCGGTCCTGCCGGTGATCCCGGCCCGGTGATGCTCGGTCCCGGATGATCCACAGCTAGGGGCGACGGCACGCGATGACAGACAGCACGGCCCCGGTCCGGCTCGAGGGCGACGGTGAGCACGCCCGTCACTCGGCTGAGCCGGAGCGGCCCCGCAGGCGCCGCGGACTGCTCCTCTTCCTCCGCGACGTGCTGATCATCTTCGTCGTCGCGGTGCTGGTCTCGTTCCTGGTGAAGACGTTCCTGATCCGCTCGTTCTACATCCCGTCGTCGTCGATGGAGCAGACGCTGGTCGAGAACGACCGCATCCTCGTCAACGAGCTCGTACCCGATCTGGTCCCGATCTCGCGGGGCGACGTCGTCGTCTTCCGCGACCCGGGCGGATGGCTCTCGCCGAGCACCGAGCCGGACGTGCCGCCGTTCCAGGCCGCCGTCGATTCCGCGCTCGCGATCGTGGGGCTCACGGCTCCCGACAGCAACGACCACCTGATCAAGCGCGTCATCGGCCTCCCCGGGGACCGCATCACCTGCTGCACCCCGCTCGGCCAGGTCGAGGTCAACGGCAATCCGATCGACGAGCCCTACGTGAAGCTCCCCGACGGGGTCCAGGCCGTCTCGGCGACTCCGTTCGACGTGACCGTGCCCGAGGGATCGCTCTGGGTCATGGGCGACAACCGGTACAACTCGGCCGACTCCCGCTACAACACCGACAAGCCCGGCAACGGCTTCGTCCCGATCGACAACGTCGTCGGCCGGGCGGTCCTGGTGACCTGGCCGGTGGAGCAGTGGGCATGGCTCGACGACTACCCGGCCGTGTTCCGCGGGGTCGAGAAGGACACGTCGGAGTCCTCGGAGTCCTCCGAGTCCTCCTCCGAGGCCGGGCAGGGCTAGATGGCCGTCGCCGAACCGACCCTGTCGATGGAGCGGCGCCTCTTCCGCCAGGGCTACGAGAGCATCATCGGCTGCGACGAGGTGGGCCGCGGAGCGATCGCAGGCCCCGTCTCGGTCGGAGTCGTCTCGATCGCCCGCCGCTGCGGCCGCTTCCCGGAGGGGCTGCGCGACTCCAAGCTGCTGGCTCCGGCCCGTCGCGAGGCCCTGCTGCCCGGCGTGGTGAAGTGGGTCTCCGGATGGGCGATCGGCGAGTCCTCCGCGGACGAGATCGACGACTCCGGGATCATCGCCGGCCTCGGCCGAGCCGCATCGCGCGGCATCGAGCGCCTCGTCGACCAGGGCGTCGACCTGGCGACATCGGTGGTGCTGCTCGACGGCAAGCACGACTGGCTGACGCCGGCGCTGGGGGAGTGGGCGGCCGAGCTGACCATCGTCACCCGCATCAAGGCCGACCGCGACTGCGCGTCCGTCTCGGCCGCCTCCGTGCTGGCGAAGGTCGGCCGCGACGGCCAGATGGTGCGCCACCACGACGAGTTCGCCGACTACGCCTGGGACAGCAACAAGGGCTACGGCAGCGCCGCGCACTGGGCGGGCCTGGACCGCGTAGGTCCGTCCCCGCTGCACCGCGTCACGTGGTTGTCGAAGCCGCGCGAGGCCGTCGCCGTCGAGGCGCCCGCGGCGTCCGGCGCTCCCGCACCCGCGTAGGATTGACGGACGATGGATGAGGACGAATTCGAGGACTACGACCGCGAGGTCGAGCTGGCACTGTACCGGGAGTACCGCGATGTCGTCTCGCAGTTCTCGTACGTCGTCGAGACCGAGCGCCGCTTCTACCTCGCGAACGAGGTCGACCTCGTGCGCCGCGACACCGAGCACGACTTCTACTTCGAGCTGACCATGCGCGACGTGTGGGTCTGGGACGTCTACCGCTCCGACCGCTTCGTGAAGTCGGTCCGCGTGCTGACCTTCAAGGACGTCAACGTCGAGGAGCTCTCCCGCAAGGAGTTCGAGCTCCCCAAGGAACTCGCCCTCGACGAGTAGCGCTCCGCGCTCGTTCTGCTGCGGCAGGCTGCCTTCTGCGCGCGGTGCACCCCCCTCTTGCTGGTCGAGTAGCCGCCCCCGGCGGCGTATCGAGACCCACCTCCCCTCGAGCTGCCCCCTCCACAGCCCCTCCGCCAACGCTCTCTCCCGAGATCCACCCTCCGCCGTCCCGCGCACAGCCCTCCTCCGCAACTCTTCGTGCGGGAGGTCTTGATGGACAAGGACGAGTTGGGTCGGCGGGGCGAGGAGATCGCTGCGGCGCATCTGCGGGCGAAGGGCTTCGAGCTCCTGGACCGCAACTGGCGGGTGCGGGAGGGCGAGCTCGACATCGTGGCCCGTGAGGGCGCGGCGCTCGTAGTGGTGGAGGTGAAGACGCGGTCCTCCGCACGGTTCGGGATGCCGATCGAGGCGATCACGCGGGCGAAGGCGCAGCGGTTGCGGCGGTTGGCGTACGCGTGGGCGCGGGAGCACGATCAGCGGGCTCGGCATCTGCGGATCGACGCGGTGGGGATCATCGCGCCGGACGGGGTTCCTGTGCAGGTGCGGCACTTCCGGGCGGTGGCGTGATGGGCATGGGTCGCACGTCCGCGGTGGGCCTGGTCGGGTTCACGGGCGCAGTGGTCGGAGTGGAGGCGCACTCCTCCGACGGCACTCCCGCCATCGGCATCATCGGGCTGCCGGATGCGGCGCTGTCGCAGGCGAAGGAGCGGGTGCGCTCGGCGGCGATCAACTCGGGCAGCGTGATCTCGGAGTACAAGATCACGGTGAACCTCTCACCCGCCGCGATGCCCAAGCACGGTTCCGCGTTCGATCTCGCGATCGGCCTGGCCGCGCTGGCGGCGCTGGGCGAGGTGAACGGCGAGTCCGTCGCATCCGTGGTGCACGTCGGCGAGCTAGGCCTGGACGGGCGGCTCCGTTCCGTTCCGGGAGTGCTGCCCGCGGTGCTCGCCGCGGCGCGCGCGGGCCGTCGCCGCGTCATGGTGCCGCTCGAGGACCGCGCCGAGGCGGAGCTCGTCGACGGCGTCGAGATCATCGCCGTCTCGTCGCTGGCTGCTGCGGCCGTCTGGCACGGGGCGGAGTGGGAGGTCCCGGTCCTGCCCGCACCCGCCGCGCAGGGTCAGGTCCCGGTCGAGCCGGTATCGCGCCTGGACTTCGCCGACGTGATCGGCAACGAGGAGGCGGCGGAGGCGATGATCGCGGCGGCTGCAGGCGGTCACCACGTGTTCCTCCTGGGTCCGCCCGGCGCGGGCAAGACGATGCTCGCGACCCGGCTCCCGGGCATCCTCCCCGACCTCGACGACGACGCCGCGTTGGAGGCCACGTGCATGCGCTCCCTCGTCGGCACGCCCACCGGAGGCAGTCTGGTGCGCCGCCCGCCGTTCGAGAGCCCGCACCACTCCGCCTCGGCCGCCGCGATCGTCGGAGGCGGCAGCGGACGCATCCGCCCGGGCGCCGTCGCCCGCGCCACCCGCGGCGTCCTCTTCCTCGACGAGGCAAGGTAGCTCAGATAACGTCGCGCGTTTGGCTTCCGTGGCGTACGATCGTCAAGACGGCCGAACCAGAGGTTCAGTCGCGAGCCAGGCAAGCACGAGTAGCGCGTCCTCAGTCGCAGGACCCACCGGAGCAGACCTGGGAGTGGACGCCAGTGGCGATCCCATCGCACTGAATCGTCTTCTACCTGGAGGTGCCATCATGGCCCGCGGAATTTTCACTCGAGGTGACCACCTCACGACCACCATCGACGGCGTCGACCTGAACTCGCTCTACAGCGACATGGTCGCCGCCAACGCCGAGGTCAACCGTCGTCGGACGGCACTCTCGCAGATCGCCAGCTTCAACACCACCGAGGCCGCTCGCCCCGTCCTCCAGACGATCGTCAACGACGAGTTCGAGGTCGCGTCGGAGTTCGGCGTGCCCAAGTCTCTGCGTGCTGACCTGTCGCCGCTGATCATCGGTACGCCGCTCAGCTGGTATGACAGCTCGACGCGATACACCGACGGCTGGCTCCGTGACGCCACCTCAGAGGAAGTCGTCGCTCAGCACAACGCGCAGCTCGCCGCCAACGACCTCAACATCTTCAAGAACACGCAGCGCGCGCTCCTCACGCAGACCGTCCTCGGCTCGCGTCCGGTGAACGATGTCGGCGCGACGATCTACGGACTCTGGGATGGCTCCACTGACTCGGCACCGCCGCCCTTCGCGGGCCAGGCGTTCGCAGCGGGCCACAACCACTACCTGACCTCGCAGTCCGCGCAGATCGATGGTCAGGACCTCGCTGACCTCACTCGCCACATCACGCACCACGGGTACGGCCTCGGTTCGACCGAGCGAGTTGTCATCCTCGTCCACCCGGACCAGGGCGAAGCAATCCGCGGCCTGCGCATCGGGGCATCGTCGCCGTTCGACTTCATCCCCTCCGAGGGAGGCGCGCCCTACCTCACGACCGAGAACCTCGTCGGCACGCGACCGGGTAGCGACTTCAATGGGCTGACCGTGATCGGTCAGTACGGGCACGCGCTGATCGTCGAGGACTACTACGTCCCGGCCGGCTACGTGATCGCGATCGCGACCTCTGGACCCAACTCGGAGCGCAACCCGCTCTCGTTCCGGCAGCACGCCCGCGCTGGCTACCAGGGTCTGCGACTCATCCCCGGCACGAACGCTCGCTACCCGCTCATCGACGCGACGTACTCGAACGGCTTCGGCGTCGCAGTCCGTCACCGAGGAGCCGCCGCAGTCATGCAGGTGACCGCCGGGACGACCTACACGAGTCCGTCGATCTAAGACCACCTGCGGCACGGTTCTCGGGCGGGCGCCGTGCCGCAGGTCTTCCCCCACAGCCCGCCCAACCCACGCCCACAGGAAGGCTCGCCCGCCATGAACACCTCCGACATGCTGAACATGACTCCGCAGGAGCTCCACCGCTACATCGATTCTGTCCGTGACCCTTTCGTGGATATGAGGGCCGATGCGGTTACCCGCGCCCACGACCTCGGCGACGGGAATCACGCTTTGCTGGAGGACAGCTACATCAAGAAGTGCGTGGACGAGGCAGTCGCTGTCCTCGACAAGCACGACGACGCGCTGACTCTCATGCCGTCGATCGTTCCGAGCAACGCGCGCTACCTGCCCGCGGTCGGCAACGTCCCTGCCTCGCTGTCACCCGTCTACGAAGTGCTGAACGGGGTCGTTCCGACCCTGCCAGTCGCCCGCGTCTGCCATCGGTGCGAGGGCGCGTCCAGTTCCTGGGTCGACGGCATCGAGATCGTTTTCCGTGTCGTCTTCGATCGCGCGATCGTACAGTTCGAGTGGTGCGAGCGCTGCCACGTGACATCGCCGCTGTTCCGTCAGATCACGCGCGTCGGTGGTTGATCATGGCTCAGTGCGCAGGGACCGCTAACACCCCTGGACGCCCGAACTTCGGGAACCAGTGTGGCCGCAACGCCGTGCACGGATCGACGTTCTGTGAGGCACATGGAGGCGTCCAGGACACTTCCACGCCTGCCGCCGTCAAGAAGAATCTGTTGCCAGCTGCTCAGTGTCGGAGCAAGAAGCGCAACGGCGAGCCCTGCAGCAAGAAGGCGATCAAGGGTGGCGTGGTCTGCCGTTCGCATGGCGGCCACCTGCCAGTGGTGAAGGCGAAGGCTCAGCAGCGCATGCAGGAGCTGGTCCTCCCTGCTCTGGCAGAGCTTGGCGTGATCCTGCTCGACCCGACCACTGCTACGCCGGACCGGCTTCGCGCGATCGCGCTGCTCCTCGATCGGACCGGTCATGGGCCGAAGTCCGAGGTCTCGATCGAGGCGAAGCCGTACGAGCGCATCATGAGCACGATCTACCGCCAGGTGCCGGAAGGCATGGTCGTCGACACTTACGAGCAGGGCCGACCCGTCGAGGTCGAGGACGAGGACGATCCGGACGGCTTCACTCCTGTCGCCTCGACCCTGCCGGAACCAGGGGAGGGCGAGCCTGTTCAGGAGACCCCTGTGCAACGCGGCAATCTGACGTTGGTCGTCGGCACCGCGCAGCCGCCCAAGCGCTACCAGTAAGTGCCCCAAATAGAACACTCGCATTGCGTCTTCGTGAGCAATGCGGCCCATCTATTGAATGTCAACTTATAGCGCGCTCTTCCTGGCGAATCTCGACCAACTTCTGTCAGAACGGCTGAACGAAGCATTTAGTGGTTTACAATTGGACTTGTAGCAGCAACCGGTAAGCATCGCCCGGACGGATGGACTACAGCACGCGGCGAGAGCCGCGCAGCCGGACGCAGACACGGACCGACAGATGAGGTCATACCTCTTTGTCTGGAGAAGTCCGTGTCCCGTTTTGGAGTACAGCCCGCGCGCGAAAAGCTGCGTGAAGAGCGTTGGTCGCTTGCGAAAGCGGCCGAGGCACTCAACATCCCACCCCTGCACCTGCGTGGAGCCGTGATGGGCAGGGTCGTACCCTCCCCGGCTCTTCGCGACCGCCTGCCCGCGCTTCTCGGCGTGCCTCTGTCCGAGCTGTTCAGTAGCGACGCGCTAGAAGCGACATATCAACCGGAGCAGAACGCCTACCGGCACCGCGTGGGACAGCCCTGGGCGACGGGCTACGACCAGTGATCACCGACGACAAGCTCATCGTCTTCTCCGACGAGGCGATTGACAGCGCCGTCGCGTTTCTTCGAGCGACCGAGCCGGAGGATAACGATGACTGACGAAACGAGAAAGGGCGCCGGTGTGGGGACAACCGACGCCCTGACTTCTCCCGCTTACAACACGTCCACGACCATCGGACAGATCAACAATATCGCGCTTCCCGCCTATCGGAACACCTTAGATCAAGCACCCCACGTCGGAGAATTCGCGGCGATGGGGTGGAAGATGTTCCCCGTCTGGCACATCGTCAACGGCGCTTGCGCCTGTCGAATGGGCGTGAACTGCACCAGTCCGGGCAAGCACCCTCGCACCCGTACTGGCGTCAAGGAGGCGACCAACAACGTCGATGTCCTCAGGGCGTGGTGGGAGTCGTTCCCCGGCTGCAACTGGGGTCTCGCGTGCGGCCCCGGATCTGGGCTTTTCGTCATCGACATCGACGAGGCGAAGGGCGGCTTCGGGTCCTTCGCCGAGTTCCAGAATGACCATATGCCTGGTGGACTGATCCCGCCGACGACGAGCGTCGTATCTGGTGGTGCGGGCCGTCATCTCTACTTCCGTCACCCAAGCGTGAGAATCGGCAACCGCGTCGGCTGGCTCCCCGGCGTGGACGTCAGGGGTCACGGCGGCTACGTCATCCTCCCTCCTAGTAACCACATCTCCGGTGGCCGGTATCACTGGCAGACTTGGGTCGACGATCTTGCTGAAGCGCCTTCGGTGCTGATCGAGTCCCTCCTCGCTGTCCCAGACACGGGCTCGGGTCCGGGAGGACCTGGCCGAATCGGCCGGACGCTTGGTGACCTCCCTGACGATGACGTCGTGATGGGGCAGGGGCTTGAGGCAGGGAACCGAAACGACACGATGCACCGGCTCGCGTCGCGGTGGTTCCGCGAACTCGGCGTCCACGCTGTCTATGCCGTGAAGGGTCGCGCGTTCCAGGTCTGGTCGCGAACCACACAGTTCCCCCCGTTCTCGTGGGAGGAAGCAGAGGCGGCCGTGGATAGCGCACGTCGCTTCGTCGAGCGCGAGAACGAGAAGGACCAGGCGATCATCGCTGCGTTCGCGCGAAGGAGGCTTGGATGAGCGTCGAAGAGGAGGAGGCTGCACTCGAAGAAGCAGTCACACGAGACCTTCGCCGTCTGCTCGTTCAGCAAGAGGCTCGACGTCGCTTCGCTCAGTTCGATGCTCCTGCCGAGCCGCCGCCTCTCGAGCGCTTGGACGCCTTCCTGGCGACCGAGTACACCGACACCGCGTATCGCGTTGGCGGCCTGATGCCGAAAGACGGAGACATCCTTCTGACGGCGCAGTACAAGGCCGGAAAGTCGACCATGAGCGGCAACCTGATCCGATCGCTCGTTGACGGCGACGCGTTCCTCGGTCTTCAGCAGGTCGACCCTCTTCCGGAAGGCAGGGGGGTCGTGTTGCTGGATAACGAGCTGTCTCCTCGCACGCTGCATCGCTGGCTCACCGATCAGAGCATCTGGCGCACGGACCTCGTGCAGCTCGCTAGTCTGCAAGGCCGGCTCGCGTCCTTCGACATCCTCGATGACGACGTGCGCACGTCCTGGGCCGACCGGTTGCGAGCAGTGAATGCGGGCGTCATCATCTTCGACTGCCTGCGTCCGGCGCTCGACGCGCTCGGCATGAGCGAAGACAAAGAAGCGTCCCGATTCGCAGAGGCGCTGACCGCGTTGAAGGTTGAGGCAGGGGCCGATGAGCTCGTGCTCGTCCACCACATGGGGCATGGTGGTCAGCGCTCGCGTGGCGACTCCGCGCTGCAAGGTTGGTGCACGGCTGAGTGGAAGCTGCTACGAGACGGCTCGTCTGATGACCCTTCCGGTCGTCGGCACTTCTCGGCGTACGGCCGTGACGTCGACTTCCCGAAGACAGAGGTGGTCTTCGACCCGACCACGCGTCGCCTCACGCTCGACGCCGTCTCGACTGGAGACCTGAAGGGTTCAGCTGACGTCGCGGCAGTGCTGGACATCGTGAAGGCGAATCCCGGCATCGCCTCGAAGGACCTCCACCAGGCGCTGGCGGCCGACCACGGCATCACGAACCGTGGCCGCCAGGCCGCAGCCGTGCGGCTCGCAACTGAGTCGCTGCTCATCCGGCAGGAGAAGGACAGTCGTGACGGCCGCGTGATGCGACACTTCGTGGTCACCGGGACCATGTGGTCCTGATCGTGCCGCTCAGCGAGGCAGGGGGCTGCCGCTGTCGAGGCCGCCGGGTGGAGTGGGAATGTTCCACCGACGGCCCCGGTTCTAAATGAGGTTGCCTCATCTTTGCAACAACCGACATACGCCACGTGCGAGAGAGAAGACCAACATGAGTACACCCGCCGAGACCGTCTGGCTCAGCAGCAAAGACCTACCGTTCAAGGTCAAGGACGTCAGCCACCAGTGCGCGCACCACCTGATCCACCAGCGCCCTCGTCCGCGTAATCACGGCGTGCCGTGCCTCGACGTGTCGGGGTCGCAGCTCGACCACCGCTACATCCTCAAGACCCCCACCGGCGACGTACTGCTCAATCAGCCGTACGGCGACGAGTCGCGCAAGTGGGCGAAGGCGTACGCCGACACGTACGGACTGCGCTTCGAGGCCGTCGCCGACGTGAAGGGGATGATCTTCGCGACCATCTTCTGGAACCCGGAGAACGACCTCGACACTGCGTCCGTCATCGCGGAGCTGCGCGGGGCCTACGGTGTCTGACGTCGTGCGCCCGTCCTGGTTCCGCCTTCGGTGGCCGGTGACAGGCGCACGAGTGGCAACATTGGCCCCTCAGAAATTACGTACCAAGTACGTACCACTGCGTACCTGGTACGCGGTTCCAAAGTACGTACCATGCGTACCAACCCCTATAAAGGGTTGGTACGTGGTACGCACTTTGGTGGGTCGATTCGAGCCTCGGTTGAGACGTCGCGTGACAGTCGTTTGGTACGCACCTTCCGGGCGCGTGATGCTGAGGACGTGACCGATCGCAACGCGTCGCCGTTCTGCTGCTCCGGCTGTGGTCGCGAGGTCGAGTCGCGATCGCTGGTGCGCTGGTATCGACCCGCGCTCAACTACTGGCCCTGCGTCTGCGGCTTGACGATCGTCTGGCACGGCGATGCGAGCGACGTGGCCGAGGACTTCGACTTCTGATCGGGCATCAGGACGAGGACGCACCTGGACGTAGGTCTCGGGAGGGCTGAGGGACGAGAGGGGCGAATCTACCTGCTCGCCCACGCCAGGAAGGGCCTCAGCGTTACGTCGTCGTCGCTTTCAGCGCGTCTCCCTGCCGATGCGGGCGACTCGTCGACCAACCCTGTCGATGCGTCTCATGTGGACTGAGGGCCGAGCTCGTACACGAATCGAGCGTCAGGTGTACAGACCATACGGAGGTGGTATCTAATCGTCTCGTCCACGGCAGGTAGCCGAGGCGATGAACGAAGGATCAGAAGCCATGACCGTCTCCGAACTCCGCGATCTCCTTGCCAACCTCGACGGCGACATGCCCGTCCTCTTCGCTGCTCAGCCCTCGTGACCGATGGAGTACGACCTTCGACCCGACGTGATCGAGGTCGAGGGCGTCGCCTACATCGCTGAGGGCAGCCAGCTCGGGTACCTCCGCGAGGGCGTCTCGACTGCGATCGGGTGGCGCGACTGATGCCGACCCCGATCATCTCCGAGTACGGCTCGGGCTTCGTCTGGGCCTGCCTTACCTGTGGTGTGGGGTCGGCCCTCTGCCACTCGTTCGCTGTCGCAGCCGAGGCGTTCAGCGCGCATCAGGCCGGTCACGACGCATGGGCAGCGGACGAGGCCGAGGGCTACGACCCAGCCGAGTGCTTCGAGCGCTTCCTGTCGAGGCGGTCGGCGTGAGGGTCGTCGGCTACCTGCGCGTTTCCACCGCAGGGCAGGAGTACGGCATCGAGGCGCAGCGCGCAGCGATCGCGGCCACTGCCGAGCAGCGCGGGTGGGAGGTCGAGTGGATCGAGGACGCTGGCCGGTCGGGCAAGGACATCAACCGCCCTGGCATCACCCGTGCCCTGTCGATTCTGCGAGCCGGCGAAGCCGAGGCGCTCGTCGTGTCGAAGCTCGACCGGCTGAGCCGGAGCCTTGCCGACTTCGCGCGCCTCCTCGAGACGGCAGGGAAGCAGGGGTGGGGAGTGGTGGCGATCGACCTTGGTATCGACACCACTACTCCGACCGGCGAGCTGGTCGCGAACATCATGGCCGCCGTCTCGCGCTGGGAACGGCAGATGATCGGCGTCCGCACGAAGGAGGGGCTCGCCGTCGCGAGGGCGCAGGGCAAGCGCCTCGGCTCACCTGTCCTCACAAGCCCTGAGACGGCCGCTCGGATCAGCAAGGAGCGTCAGGGCGGAGCAACCCTGGCAGCGATCGCGGAGGGTCTGAATAGGGACTCAGTGCCGTGCGCCGGGGGAGGGGCGAAATGGTACCCGAGCAGCGTCCGCGCAGTTGTAACGCGCGTCTGCAGCATCTAGTCCAGTGGATCGGTTCTGTACATAGTGGAATGCTCGGATCCGTCGTCTGAGGTCCAGCGGATACGAAAATGGACCATTCCGCTGGCACTTGTCACGGTACCAGCGAAGAGGGCCGAGTGTTCGGCCGGAATGCTTGGCCAGCCTTCAGGCTCGTCAAGTCGAAAGTCGACCCCGCCATCCACACGAACATCATGAGCGGGGACAGTAGACGAATTCGTCAGCACCCATACCTTTGGTCTGGCGCCATCAGATTGACGATGCGTCGGGCTCGGGGAAATTCGCCACGACGACGCTCGGTGGAAAATGTGACTGTTTTTGGTACTCGAGGTGGTTTGCTCCGAAGCACGCACCCTTGGGTCGAGCGAGGGCCGACGGAGGCTGCCGTCATCGTTGTAATCGGTACTCGTTCTTGTTGCATCGAGCTGCATCCTTGCCACGCGAAGCTCCTCCTCCAATAGCGAGCGTTGTTGATTGCCGGCGACACGTCCCTCCTGAAAGCCCGTCGAGTAAGCGCGCTCACCGATTTCTTGCTGAGCACGTGCGTATGCATCTGATTTCGCGCTCCGCAACTGCTCCTCAGTAGCAGCCAATTGTTCAGCTGACGCCTTAAGCGCTGCAGCGACCTCCGTCTTCAATCTTTCCTCGAAACGCTGCTCAGTGTCACTAAGAGAGCGCTCGGCGGTTTGGAGCTCGTGATGCAACGTCCTTCCAATCTTTTTGCCAGAATCGACCTCCCGTGTAAGAAACTCAGCTGTTTTTTCCGCCGCGACCACTCGCGCTCTTGCTACCTTGAGCTGTATTCGAAGGTCCTGTTCAGCGGAAGAAGGCAGAAACTCGGTCCGCCCAGCCTCGACACCCTTCGCATACTGCTCTGAAAGCTCTGCTTCAAATTTTGGCCGTCGTCGAAGCATCAGGCGCTCGTTCCAAAACTTTCGGATCCTATCCGCAATCGGTATTCTCCATTTCCAAACCGCCGCAGCAGCGGCAGTAAGAATGGCGATTGTCACCCATCCAACGATCTGGCTCAGATACTGCGACCAAAATGGCGATTCCTCAATCCACTTCGGGATTCCACTTGGGATGCCGGTGGATGCGGGGGTTGGAGACGTTCCGGCGAGCCAACCGATGACGTCGAGGGCGAAGACCATCTTCGAAGCTTACTGACGGCCGCCGACACGTTGCACAGTTCGACACTGAGCGTGCGGCGTCGTTGTGAGCCCGCCGACGCGGCAGATTCCGCTAGGTTCGCACCAAGTGCGTGGGGGGACCTCCGCCGGTGGTCGAGGAGGAACGATGGCAAAGGCGAACGAGGAGTCAGAGCAGGCGGCTGAGGGTGCGGCGGCAGCTCCCGTGCGGCGAAAGCGGCCTGCGACGGCGCAGAAGCCCAAGAAGGAGCGCGAACGCACGATCAACTTCTTCGAGATCGTCAAGTACCTGACGCGCACCTCCAGCGAACGGATGAAGCACGCGAACTGGGTTGAGATCCTGGGCGCTCTGCGCGATCTCAAGGTGGAGCAGCGAATCATCACCATGCCTTCTCGGACCCTGATCGGTGAAGTTCTGTCGGTTGACGGCGTGCTGCATCTGAAGCTGATGGTCGTCCGAGACGAAGGCTCCTGGCTCGAGGTCTACAACACGAAGGAAGCCGTGATTGACGCCCTCAAGATCGGCAATGGGTCCGAGCTGCTCGAGACGTCGATCATCGCCTTCCTGCCTTTCGGGAACGTGATCGGGCTCGTCCAGGGATCTACGTCCGCACCAACCGTGTCCGCCTTCGAGGAGTGGCTGAACGGCATGAAGCTGCTTGGTGACGGCCTCGTCATCGATACCCAGCCGATGGTCTCCCATGAGGTACAGCAGCTCCTCACGCAATCCCAAGCGGCCTCGAAGATCGAGGTCAAGGTGCACACGAACAAGGCCGATGCCCTGGCGAGCCGTGGGTCCAAGCTCACCCAGATCATCCGCGCCGTACGCAGCGAGTTTGGTCCCATGACAGTGACTGTCATCCTGCAGGTCTCCCGCGCCGCGGGGAACGATGAGGGTCGCGCTGCGATCCGCGACGAGGCGCAAAAGCTCGTCGGGGCGAGCGAGAACGAGGACGTCAAGAAGGTCAAGGCGAACCTGGTCTACATCGACCAGGACGAAACCACCCGCACGCAGGAGGTGGACTTCGCGAAGCAGAAGATCACGGCAAAGCGCAAAATCTCGACCACGGGCGAGGACGGCTCCCCGATCCGCAACGAAGAGGCTGTTCGCGTGATTTTGGAGGTCGCCGAGGAGCACGACGCCGAGCTTCGCAAGATCGTCGAGCAGGGATGAATGTCGGAGGTGGGCCTGAGACTCACTGGTTGTAACGTTGGCACGGCCAGCGGGTAGATCGAGGTGGAGCATGGTCGAATCGAAAGGCTCAGCCTCGGGACCACTCGGCGCAGCGCGTAGCTTCTGGCTCGACCGGCTGTGGTTCGACCTCGTCATCGTCTTCGCAGTCCTGATCGTTCACGCGGGGCTGATCACGTGGCTCAGCCCCGTGTTCGACGTCCTCGGGAATGCGCTTCCGGCCGACCGGCGCACGGTCTACTCGTCGACGGCCGTCGTCGTCTCCCTGCTGGGTTCCTTCAGTTCGATCGCGATCAGTCAGCTGAGTTCAGCGAAGGGCGCGCGCGCCGAGGCACTGCGCAATCAGGCGGCTAAGACCCTGGCGAAAAATTGGCAGAGCGTCTTTCGTGTTGGGATGCTCTCGGCCCTCGTGGCACTCGCGGCCCTGGTCGTCGACCCTTCTGTCCACTCGACCGCTGTCCTCCCGGTCGTCGCTCGCTGGGCGTTCGAGGCAGGGCTGCTGCTTGCGATCGTCAAGTTCCTGCGGCTCAGCTCGCTCTTCTACGAGATCATCACGCTCGCATCGATCAGCGCGAAGGATCCCGAGGAGACGACGCTCGCATCAGCACCAACCCTGAATCCGGACTTCCTCAAGGCCTCGTCTAGCTGACGATCACGACCCGCTCGCCCATCAGCGCGTCGCGATGAGCCAGTTTCCGCTGCGCGAATTCCTCCGCCTTCTCATCCGAGCGCTGGCGCACGTAGCTGCCCATGCCCTTCGGGAACTCGTGCACCTCGACGCGCTGAATCAGCACTCGCAGGAAGTTGCGGCGACGCTCGGGCGACCAGGAGCGCCAGTCGAGCCCGTCCGCGAGTGCGTCCGTCATGATCGACGTCCCGAGGAGGGCGTCGATCTGTCGTGTCGTCTCGTCCGTCTCCACTCTCACGCGCTCGACGTGCTGGGCGTGCTCGCGCTCTGACAGCGCACCTCGGATGAACAGGTCGTCCGCGCGGCTCTTCTGGTCCCGGAGGTCATCGCGTCGCGCTTCGAGTTGGGCGATCTTCGCGTCGTCGGCAGGGTCTTGCCCAGCGAGGCGGGTGCGCAGGCGCGGGTTCTTCTCGTTGAGCGACTGCATCACGACGTCGAAGACGTATGACTCAAGGTCGTCGTGGCCGATCACCATGCTTCCGCAGGCGTCGTCACCGTTGACGATCTTCGTGCACTTCAGGGCCGGGCGTCCGTGCTGCATCGACGTGATCAGACGCTTCCCGCATCGACCGCAGACGGTCAGTCCCCCTGCCATCGAGTACTTGCTCCCCTTGACGCCGGGGGAGTGGGTCACTTTCCGCGAGGGGTCGCTGAACAGGGACGCGAGCCGGTCGAACGTTCGCCGGTCGAGGATCGGCTCCCACTGCGCTGCTGCGCCGGACTTGGTTTCGGCGATCAGGGTTCGATTCGTCAGGATCGCGCGGAGGTTCGCCTGCCGCCAGTGAAAACCGCCGCGAGTGGTCACGCCTCTGCGGTTCCAGTCCTGGGTGACGCCGTACATGCTGTCTCCGGCAAGGAGTCGACGTGCAGCCTCAGTCACGAGCGCCGTCTCGGCAGGGTCAGGGACGATGCTGTCGCCGCCACGCTGGTACCCGAACGGCACCTGCCCTCCGTGCCAACGCCCGGCCTCCTGACGAGCGAGAACGTTCCTCTTTACTCGTGCCGAGTTGCGCTCTGCTTCGCCCTTGCCGACGGCGGCCTTCATCCGAGCGAAGAGCCTTCCTCCATCGGTGCTCAGATCCGCCTCGCCGTTCGCGGTGACGATCAGCAGACCGCGATCCTCCGCAGCGTCGATCCAGTCCTCAAGCTGTCGCGGCTGCCTTGTCAGGCGGTCCAGGTCCCAGCAGAGAAGGGCGTCGAACTGACCAGCTCGGAAAGCAGCCACGAGCTCGTTGTAGGCAGGGCGCGTCACCGTCTTCTTCGACGCTGACGTGGACATGTCCTTGAACTCGCGCTCAACTGACCAGCCGCGCGCTTTCGCAAGCTGTCGACAGTCGTCAAGCTGGTTCTGGACGCCGACCTTCCGGCCGTCCCTGTCATCCGATAGGCGCGCGTAGATCACTGCTCGAACTGGCATCGTTCCTCATCCCGTCACGAACGACGTTATCTGAGACAGCACGCCGAGGCTCCCGAGTTCAGCGCGGTCGCGCTCGACGCGCTCCGGCAACCGCTGGAGTCGGGCGTCATCCGCATCCACCGCGCGAACGCGGTCGCCGAGTTCCCGGCGCGCGTGCAGCTGGTCCTCGCCGCGAACCCCTGCCCGTGCGGTCGCCACGGCATCCCGGGGGAGACGTGCACGTGCGCTCCCGCTCTGCGGCGCCGCTATCTCGCCCGGTTGAGCGGACCACTGCTCGACCGGGTCGACATCCGTCTCACCGTTCGCCGCATCGGAGCCGCTCAACTCGCCGCGCGGAGGGAGGAGCAGGGCATCACCACGGCGGATGCGCGCGCACGGGTGACCGCGGCTCGCGACCGAGCCCGAGAGAGACTCCGGCGCACGCCCTGGACGACGAACGCCGAGGTCTCCGGCAGCTGGCTCCGCTCCGGCGACCAGCGGCCGACGTCCTCGGAGTCGCGGACCCTCGACAAGGCGCTGGAGCGCGGCCTCGTCACGATGCGCGGCTACGACCGGGTGCTCCGCCTGGCGTGGACGCTCGCGGACCTCGACGACGCGGAGAGGCCGACCGCCGGTCATCTCGGACGCGCCCTCGTCCTCCGAGGAGGTGCGGCATGACCGCGAACCTGTTCGATCGCTCCGAGCTCCGCGCCGCCCGGTCCCTCCTGGCCGAGGGAGACGCCTCCGAGGCCGCCGACGTGCTCGCGCGTGCGACATGGAGCGGGCTGACCGAGCCGGGCGACGCCGTCGCGGCGACGCTCATCGAGGCCGTCGGCGCCACCACCGCGCTCGCGCACGTCGTCTCGTCCGCGACCGCCTCCGATGTTCTCGCCGACTCCGACTGCACACCCGGCGAGCTGTCCGCCCTCGCGGCGGGCCTCGAGCGCTGGCGGCCTCGCCTGGACCGCGCGCTGGTCCTGCGTCGCATCGACATCGCGCAGAAGCTCAAGGCCCACCTGCTCCTGCCCGGCTCGCCCGGATGGCCGGCGGCACTCGACGACCTGGGTCCGCACGCCCCGCTCGTCCTCTGGTCCCGCGGCGACCCCTCCGCCTTCGCCCCGACCCACCGGCTCGCCCTCGTCGGCGCGCGAGCGGCCACCGGGTACGGCGAGCACGTCACCGCCGAGCTCGCCGCAGCAGTCGCCGATCGCGGCGTCCTCGTCGTCTCCGGCGGTGCCTTCGGCATCGACGCGGTCGGCCACCGCGCCGTGCTCGGCTCCGGCGGGCGCACGGTCGCCTTCCTCGCCGGCGGGCCCGACAGGCTCTATCCGACGGCGCACTCCGAGCTGCTGCACCGCATCATCGCGACTCCCGGCTGCGCGGTCGTCACCGAGGTGCCACCCGGCACCACTCCGACGAGATGGCGGTTCCTGCAGCGCAACCGGCTCATCGCCGCCTCAGCGGGCGCGACGGTCATCGTCGAGGCCGGCGCCCGGTCCGGATCACTGAACACCGCCGGTCATGCGGCCGCTCTCGGCCGCCCCCTCGGAGCCGTCCCCGGCCCCGTCACGAGCGCGTCCTCCGCCGGCTGCCACCGCCTCCTCCGAGAGTTCGCGGCGACCTGCGTCACCACGGCCCCGGAGGTCCTCGAGCTCCTCGGCGTGGGGGAGAGCCTCCCGACGGACCCCGTTCCCGGACCGGCCTCCCGCCTCGTCACCGCATTGCGAGACCGCGGACTGCAAGACACCGAGGCGCTCGCGCAGCATCTCGGGCTCCGCGTGTCCGACGCGCTCGCGATCCTCGGCGCGCTCCTGGCGGAGGCCCATGTGCAGCGCACCGACGACGGGAGGTGGTCGGTGCCTCCGCGCTGATCCCACGGCGCCGAGGACCGCCGCCTGGATGAAGGTGCCGCTCGCAAGGCCGCCTCGATCCCGCGGCTCGCCGGACGCCCGCTGTCGGTCGTCCGCCCTACGCTGAAAGCAAGTCAGCGAGGGGAGCGGCATGGACGACGAGGCGACGGCGGCGGAGCATCCGCAGCTCGGGCACTTCCGGGCGGCCGATCGGGTGATCGCGCACCTCAGCGACACGCACTTCCTCGCCGAGGGCGCTCCGCTCTACGGAGTGGTCGACACGGTCGCGCGACTCGACCAGGCCCTCGCACGACTCGCGGAGCGCGGCGGTCGACTCGATGCCATCGTCGTCACCGGTGACGTGGCCGACCGCGGCGAGGAGGACGCCTACCGGCGGGTGAAGGCGGCGCTCGATCCGCTCGCCGCGCGCTTCGGCGCCCCGATCGTCTGGGTGATGGGCAATCACGACGAGCGGCGGGCGTTCCGACGCGTGCTCCTCGACCAGCCGCTCGACGACGGCGAGACGCCGATCGACCAGGTCGTCGACCTCGACGGACTGCGGCTCATCGCCCTCGACAGCGCGGTGCCCGGCTTCCACCACGGGGCGCTCACCGACGAGCAGCTCGAGAACCTCGCCGACCAGCTCGCGACGCCGGCCCCGCTCGGCACGATCCTCGCCCTCCACCACCCGCCGCTCCCCACGCCACTCGGTGCGATGACGGTGCTCGAGCTCCGCGGGATCGAGCGGCTCGAAGAGGTCGTCCGCGGGAGCGACGTCCGGGCGATCCTCGGCGGCCACCTGCACTACCCGACGGCCGCGACCTTCGCCGGTGTCCCCGTCTTCGTCGCCGGCGCGACCAGCTACACGATGGATCTCGGCGCGCCCGAACGGGAGTTGCGGGGGATCGACGGCGCCCAGAGCCTCTCGCTCGTCCACGTGCACCCCGAGACCATCGCGACCTCGCTCGTGCCCAGCGCGACCGCTCCGATCGCCACCCGCTTCGGCACCGATCTGATCGAACGGCTCGAGGAGCTCGACGAACAGGGCCGCATCGATCTGTGGTCGCGCATGCCCGCCGTGGAGGCGTGAGAGGCGGTGCGCGACGAGAGCCTGGCCGGTGCCGTCGACGACTTCCTCCGCTACGTGCTCGACGAGCGCTCGCTCTCACCCGCGACGGCCAAGGGCTACC
The DNA here is from genome assembly GCF_001995175.1 of Rathayibacter rhapontici. GTDB lineage: Bacteria > Actinomycetota > Actinomycetes > Actinomycetales > Microbacteriaceae > Rathayibacter. The sequence continues at coordinate 13,049 of NZ_MUKN01000031.1, read as the reverse complement.
GCGGCGACATCGCCACCCTCCTCGCCCATGCCGCGACGAAGGGCGTCTCGACCCTCGCCGAGGTCGACCTCGAGCTCCTCCGCGACTGGCTGTGGCAGCAGACGCAGACCGGCGTCTCGCGGGCCACGCTCGCCCGTCGCACCGCGGCGGTCCGCTCCTTCTCCTCCTGGGCGCAGCGCACCGAGCGCACGCCGACCGACGTCGCCGCACGGCTCCGCACTCCGAAGGCGGGCCGCTCCCTCCCGCACGTCCTCACGCAGGCGCAGACGGAGCAGGTGATCGACGTCGTGACAGCGCGCGGAGCGACCGACGACCCGGTCGCACTCCGCGACCTCGCCATCATCGAGCTGCTCTACGCCTCCGGCATCCGCGTCTCGGAGCTCGTCGCGATCGACATCGGCGACCTCGACCTCTCACGGCTCACCGTCCTCGTCACCGGCAAGGGGTCGAAGCAGCGCGTCGTCCCCTTCGGCGTCCCGGCGAAGGAGGCGCTCGTCGCCTACCTCGACACGGCCCGCCCCGACCTGGCGAAGCCCGAGTCGCAGAACGCCCTCCTGCTCGGCCGGCGCGGCTCCCGGCTGACGCCCCGCACGGTCTACGGAGTCGTCACCCGCCTCCTCGAGGACGGCTCCGGCCCCTCCGGCCCGCACACGCTCCGCCACTCCGCCGCGACCCACCTGCTCGACGGGGGAGCCGACCTCCGCTCGGTGCAGGAGATGCTCGGCCACGCGAGCCTCGGGACGACCCAGATCTACACGCACGTCTCGACCGAGCGCATCCGCGACGCCTACCGGCTCGCCCACCCGCGCGCCTGAGGCGCCGTCGAGAGGCAGCAGCACCGCCCGGGGGATCCCGCCGAAGTAGCGCATCGGGGAGACGTACTCGCCGTCCTCGCGGACGCCCAGGTGCACGCACCGCCCGTCGCAGTGGCCCCCGCCGCCGACCGTCCCGATCACGTCCCCCGGAGCGACCACCGCGCCCGCGGACACGGTCGCCTCCACCGGCTCGACGCTCGACACCAGCCCGTCGGCGTGCTCGATGCTCACCACCCCGCGGTCCACCACCCGCCCGGCGAACGACACCGTCCCGCCGGTCACCGCCAGCACAGGCGCCCCCGCGGTCGCCTCGAGGTCGATGCCCCGGTGGCCCGCCGCGTACCGGTGCTCGGGCGCCCGCCAGGGCTCGACCACTGTGAACCCGGGAACCGGAGACGCCCAGAGCGATCCCGGCGGCACCACCGTCGGCGGGATCAGGAGGCCGGAGAGGAGCGCCAGGAACACGCCCGAGCGGCGGAGGATCGTGGTCGTCATCCGCTCACCCTGCTGGCTCGGCGCCGCGGCCGACCGCCGGCCGTGCTGACCGGGGGAGAAGCCCCGCGCGCCCCTTCCTGTGGAGGACTCTCCGCGATCGTCCAGGAGCGCAACCCGTCGAGGCCGACTCGCCCGCGGGAGTAACGTCGCTTCGCGTGAATCCGGCACGGGGCGCCATCAGCGCCGCCGGCCGGCAGCCAGAGCGGAGACGATCATGACCACGGGACGATCCGAGACACCGGCCCCTTCAGCAGCCAAGCTCCGGAGGAAGGTGATCGGCCTGGCCATCGCGGCCGCCGTCGGCGGCTTCCTCTTCGGCTTCGACTCCTCCGTCGTGAACGGAGCGGTCGAGGCGGTGCAGGGCGAGTTCGACCTCTCGGCCGCGCTGATCGGCTTCGCCGTCGCGTCGGCACTGCTGGGCTGCGCGCTCGGCGCCTACCTCGCGGGCCGCCTCGCCGATCGCTGGGGCCGCATCAAGGTGATGCTGCTGGGCGCCGGCCTCTTCTTCGTCTCCTCCATCGGCGCCGGTGCGGCGTTCGCCGTCTGGGACCTCGTCCTCTGGCGCGTCGTCGGAGGCCTCGGCATCGGCATCGCCTCGGTGATCGCCCCCACCTACATCTCCGAGATCGCGCCGAAGGCGATCCGCGGCGCCCTCGCCTCGCTGCAGCAGCTCGCGATCACGCTGGGCATCTTCGCCGCGCTGCTGTCGGACACCCTCATCGCCGAGGGTGCGAACGGCGCGTCCGAGCCGTACTGGTTCGGAGTCGCCGCCTGGCGCTGGATGTTCATCGCCTGCGCCGTCCCGGCCGTGATCTACGGCCTGCTCGCGCTGACGCTGCCGGAGTCGCCCCGCTTCCTCGCCACTCGCGGCAAGACGGAGGAGGCCCGCCGGGTCCTCGCGACCGTCACGCCCCGCGAGGAGGTCGACGACGCGCTCGCCGACATCCAGAAGCGCATCGACGAGGACGCCGAGAACGCGAAGCGCTCGAGCCTGCGCGGCCCGGCGCTCGGACTGCTCCCCGTCGTCTGGGTCGGCATCCTGCTCTCGGTGTTCCAGCAGTTCGTCGGCATCAACGTGATCTTCTACTACTCCACGTCGCTCTGGAGCGCGGTCGGATTCGACGAGTCCAACTCGTTCGCCATCTCCGTCTTCACCTCGGTCGTGAACGTCGTGGTCACCTTCGTCGCGATCTTCCTCGTCGACAAGGTCGGCCGGAAGCCGCTGCTGCTGGTCGGCTCCGCCGGCATGGCGATCTCGCTCGCGTTGATGGCGATCGCGTTCAGCCAGTCGACGATCGACGGCGAGGACGTCTCGCTGCCCGGCGCCTGGGGCCCGATCGCCCTCGTCTCGGCCAACGCCTTCGTCGTCTTCTTCGGCGCGACCTGGGGCCCGCTGGTCTGGGTCCTGCTCGGCGAGATCTTCCCGAACCGGATCCGCGCCGCCGCGCTCGGTCTCGCCGCCTCCGCGCAGTGGATCGCCAACTTCGCGATCACGGTGACGTTCCCGATCCTGTCGCAGGACGTCTCGCTGACGCTCGCGTACGGCCTCTACGCCGCGTTCGCCGCGATCTCGTTCGTCTTCGTCTTCATGTTCGTGCCCGAGACCAAGGGCCGATCGCTGGAGGAGATGGACACCCTGCACATCCGCACCGTGATGAAGTCGGCGCGCAACTAGCAGCGCCCCCCCCGACACCCCGGAGGCCGCCCTCCCGCACCAGCGGGGGAGGCGGCCTCCGCGGTGCTAGGATGCTCGGAGCACCTCGCTCGTCGGGGTGACTACGCGCGCCCATTCGGCCTCCGCTCCTACCGGTCCTCCTCCGCACACGCGGGCGAGGCGGGAGCACGCCGGGCGCCAGGGCGACGTGCCGACCGGCCGTCGCAGACAACCGAACGGGAGTTCGGCGCCGTCGTGCGCCCGGACCCCGAGACAAGGAGAACGACTCATGGCAGTCGTCACCATGCGCCAGCTGCTCGACAGCGGCGTCCACTTCGGGCACCAGACCCGTCGCTGGAACCCGAAGATGAAGCGCTTCATCCTGACCGAGCGCTCGGGCAGCTACATCATCGACCTCCAGCAGTCGCTGGCCTACATCGACAAGACCTACGACTTCGTCAAGGAGACGGTCGCCCACGGCGGCACCATCCTCTTCGTCGGCACGAAGAAGCAGGCTCAGAACGCGATCGCCGAGCAGGCGACCCGCGTCGGCCAGCCCTACGTGAACCAGCGCTGGCTCGGTGGCCTCCTCACCAACTTCCAGACGGTCTCCAAGCGCCTCGCGCGCATGAAGGAGCTCGAGGAGCTCGACTTCGACGACACCACCAAGAGCGGCTTCACCAAGAAGGAGCTCCTCATCAAGAAGCGGGAGCTGGACAAGCTGCACAAGTCGCTCGGCGGCATCCGCAACCTGTCGAAGACCCCCTCCGCGCTGTGGGTCGTCGACACCAAGAAGGAGCACCTCGCGATCGACGAGGCCAAGAAGCTGGGCATCCCGGTCATCGGCATCCTCGACACGAACTGCGACCCGGACGAGGTCCAGTACCCGATCCCGGGCAACGACGACGCGATCCGCTCGGTGAGCCTGCTCACCCGCATCGTCGCCGACGCCGCGGCCGAGGGCCTCATCCAGCGTCACCAGAAGCCCGAGCCGAGGGCAACGTCTCCGCCGTCGAGCCGCTGGCCGAGTGGGAGAAGGAGCTCCTCCAGGGCCAGGAGCCGCAGGCCGGCGCCGAGACCGAGAAGGTCGCCGACGCCGAGGCCGCCACGGCTGACGAGGCCGTCGCCGAGGCCGAGGCCCCCGCCGCCGACGAGGCGCCCGCCGAGGCCCCCGCCGCCGACGAGGCGACCACCGAGCTCCGGCCGACGAGACCGCCACCGCCTGACACCCCTCCTGAGCCGGAGCCGGGCGCCGCTTACCGCAGGCGCCCGGCTCCGCTCGGACAGGCACCGATCGCCACCGCGATCACCACTTCAGACAGACTGGAGTCCCGCAGTCGACCGGGAACCACCGGGTCGACCGGACGCCAGAACCACAGAGGAGTTCGCAGAACTATGGCCAATTTCAGCCTCGCTGACGTCAAGACGCTGCGCGAGCAGCTCGGCACCGGCATGGTCGACACCAAGAACGCGCTCGTCGAGGCCGACGGCGACCTGGACAAGGCGGTCGAGATCCTCCGCCTCAAGGGCGCCAAGGGCAACGCGAAGCGCGCCGACCGCTCCACCAGCGAGGGCCTCGTCGCCGCCGCTGAGAACGGCGGAGTCGCCACCCTGATCGAGCTCGCGTGCGAGACCGACTTCGTCGCCAAGGGCACGAAGTTCATCGCCCTGGCCGACTCGGTGCTCGCCGCCGTCGTCGCCGCTGGCGCCACCACCGTCGAGGAGGCCCTCGCGGCCCCCGCCGGTGACAAGACCGTCGCCGACGTCATCAACGACGAGGCCGCGATCCTCGGCGAGAAGGTCGAGCTCCGCCGCGTCGCCACCGTGCAGGGCGAGAGCTTCGCCATCTACCTGCACAAGACCAACAAGGACCTGCCCCCGCAGGTCGGCGTGGTCGTGGGCTACTCCGGGGACGACGCCGAGACCGCTCGCTCGATCGCGCAGCACATCTCGTTCGCCAACCCGTCGTACCTCTCGCGCGAGGACGTCCCGCAGTCGGAGGTCGACAACGAGCGCCGCATCGTCGAGGAGATCTCGCGCGGCGAGGGCAAGCCCGAGGCCGCCCTGCCGAAGATCATCGAGGGACGCGTCAACGCGTACTTCAAGCAGGTCGCGCTGCTCGACCAGGACTACGCCAAGGACAACAAGCTGTCCGTCAGCAAGGTCGTGGCCGACGCGGGTCTGACCGTCTCGGGCTTCGCCCGGTTCAAGGTCGGCGCGTAGCACGCAGCAGGGGAGTCCGGGTCGTTCAGTCGACCCGGACTCCCTTCGCTCTGCCCGGGGGAGGCTCCCGGGCGTGGTCGCGGGGCGTGCTCCGCGCGGGATAGGTTTGTACGGGTCCACGGGAGGAAGACGTCCATGACGCAGACGGATGCTACGACGACGGGCAAGCGCCGCAGGGTGCTTCTGAAGCTGTCGGGGGAGGCGTTCGGGGCCGGGACACTCGGGGTGAACCCCGACGTGATCAGCGCTCTGGCGCGCGAGATCGCCGACGCCGCCACCGAGGTCGAGATCTCGGTCGTGGTCGGCGGAGGCAACTTCTTCCGCGGGGCCGAGCTCTCGCAGCGCGGGATGGACCGCGGCCGGGCCGACTACATGGGCATGCTGGGCACCGTGATGAACGCCCTCGCCCTCCAGGACTTCCTCGAGCAGGCCGGCGCCGAGACGCGCGTCCAGTCGGCCATCGCGATGACCCAGGTCGCCGAGCCGTACATCCCCCGGCGCGCGATCCGCCACATGGAGAAGGGGCGCGTCGTGATCTTCGGCGCCGGAGCGGGTCTGCCGTTCTTCTCCACCGACACCGTCGCCGCTCAGCGCGCGCTCGAGACGCACGCCGATGTCGTGCTGGTCGCCAAGAACGGCGTCGACGGCGTGTACGACGCCGACCCGCGCACGAACCCCGAGGCCAAGAAGCTCGACACGCTGACCTACCAGGAGGCGCTCCAGCGCGGCCTGAAGGTCGTCGACTCGACCGCGTTCAGCCTCTGCATGGACAACGGGATGCCGATGCAGGTCTTCGGCATGGAGCCCTCCGGCAACGTGGCGAAGGCCATCCGGGGCGCCCGGCTCGGCACCCTCGTCTCGAACTAGACTGACCACTTCCCTCTTCTCAAAGGAGCCCCCGTGATCTCGGATGTACTCGCCGACGCGACGACCAAGATGGACAAGGCCGTGGAGGTCGCCAAGGAGGACTTCGCCACCGTGCGGACCGGCCGTGCGAACCCCGGCATGTTCCAGAAGGTGCTCGTGAGCTACTACGGCACTCCGACGCCCCTCTCGCAGCTGGCCTCGATGCAGAACCAGGAGGCGCGCACCCTCCTCGTGACCCCCTACGACAAGGGCTCGCTGCGCGACATCGAGCAGGCCATCCGGGACATGCCCAACCTCGGTGCGAACCCGTCGAACGACGGCAACGTCATCCGCGTCACCCTGCCCGAGCTCACCGCCGAGCGTCGCAAGGAGTTCGTGAAGATCGTCCGGACCAAGGCCGAGGACGCCAAGGTCGCGGTCCGCAACATCCGCCGCAAGGGCAAGGACGACCTGGACGCGCTGAAGGGCGAGCTGGGCGACGACGAGGTCGGCCGCGCCGAGAAGGAGCTCGAGGCCGTCACGAAGAAGCACGTCGACGCCATCGACGAGGCGCTCAAGCGCAAGGAATCCGAGCTGCTCGAGGTCTAGTGGTGGCCGACGAATCCGAGGGCTCCGAGCACGGGGAGGAGCGCAAGCCGCACGTCCCGGGTGCCCGGGGCTCCCGGATGGTCACGCGCGACGCCTGGTGGCACGCGCGCAGCAGCGCAAGGCCGACGTCGAGCGCCAGCTCGAGGCGACCCGGGCTCAGCTCGAGGCGACGAACGAGCGCCTGACCGCGCGCTCCGGCCGCAACCTCGTCTCGGCCACCCTGATCGGAGTGATCGGCGTCGGCGCCATGGGCGTCAGCCTCCTCCTGATCAAGGAGCTGTTCATGGTGCTCGCGGGGGCGCTGGTCATCCTCGCGGCCCTCGAGCTCTCGAACGCCCTCCGGCACGCCGGGCGCGACATCCCCAGGATCCCGACCGGCATCGCCGCGGTGATCGCCGTACCGGCCGCCTACTACGGCGGCATCTCCGCGGCCTGGCTCGCCGTGCTCGGCGGCTCCGCGTTCGTCGCGCTCTGGCGCCTCGGCGAGCAGCTGCTGCGCCGGACGAGCTCGACGCGCCGCGATCTGCTCCTCGACATGGGGCTCGGCGTGTTCGTCCAGGCCTACGTCACCTTCCTGGGCGCATTCGCCGTGCGACTCGTCGCCGAGGAGGGCGGGCAGTTCTGGACCCTCTCGTTCCTCGTGCTCGTGATCCTCGTCGACATCGGCGCCTATGCCAGCGGCCTGACCTGGGGCAAGCACCCCATGCGCCGCGGATCAGCCCGAAGAAGACCTGGGAGGCTTCGCGGGCGCCGGAGTCGTCGGGATCGTCGCGGGCGTCCTGCTCGCCGTCCTCCTCCTCGGTCAGCCGTGGTGGGTCGGCGCCGTGTTCGGAGCGGTCATGCTGCTGAGCGCGACGCTCGGCGACCTCGCCGAGTCGCTCATCAAGCGCGACATCGGCATCAAGGACATGAGCTCCTGGCTCCCGGGCCACGGCGGCGTGCTCGACCGGCTGGACTCGATCCTCCCGTCTGCCGCCGCGGCCTACGTGCTCTACTTCCTCTTCGCGCACTGACGGGCCCGGCGGCACTCGGCGACGCGCCGCTGCCCGCACTCGGCCCGGCTGTTGGCAGAATGTCCGGGTGACCGATCCCTTCCCGCGCGCCCGTGACAACCGCCCCGGCTACGACGTCGAGGAGGTCGACTCCTTCCTCGCCTCGGCCCGCGAGGCGTACGCCCAGCTCTCGGGCGGACCGGCCGATCTCCGCGCGTCCGACCTGCGCCACACCGCGTTCTCCCTCCGCAAGGGCGGCTACTCCGCTCCTCACGTCGACGCCGCGCTCGAGCGGCTGGAGGACGCGTTCGCGAGTCGCGAGCGCCAGTACGCCATCGCCGAGAAGGGCGAGGACGTCTGGCTGCGGGAGGCCCGCGCCACCGCGCAGGAGGTCGTGAACCGGCTGGCCCGACCGCAGCGCGAGCGCTTCCAGCGACTCAGCGCGCTGACCACCGGCTACAACATCCGGCAGGTCGACGCGTTCGCCGACCGCATCTCCGGCTACTTCCGCGACGGCTCGGTGCTCAGCGTCGACGACGTCCGCACCGTGTCCTTCGCCCCTCAGCGCGGCGGGTACTCGGAGCCGCAGGTCGACTTCGTCCTCGACACCGTGATCGACGTCATGCTGGCCGTCCGCTGACCTTCCGCGCCGTTCCTGGCCGAACGGGCCCGCGTCCGTTATGCTTTCGTAATCGTGGGTCAGCTTGAATTGAACGCCGTCGCCCAGCCACCCGTCTCCCGGCTCCTGGCCGTGAAGCCCCCGGTTCCGCGTCAGGCCCCAACACGTCGCTCCCGAGCACGCCTTCCTCTGGCGGTGCTCGCCTTCGCGGCCTCCATCGGATTCGTGATGGTGTCGGTCGTCGACCCGTCCAGCGGGGCGGTCGCCTCCCCGTACTACCAGGCCCCGGCCCGCTTCGACGGAGACCCCGCGCAGCGCCTCGTGGTCGCCGCTCCGGCCGAGCGCGCCGTGCAGCGCGACACCTTCGACGCGCAGGCGAAGCCCACCCCGACGCCCACTCCCACTCCGACCCCCACCGAGACCGAGGAGGCGGAGGAGGAGCAGGAGCAGCCGTCGGCGCGCTCGGCCGCTCCCGTGGTGCGCTCCGCGGCTCCCGACCCCGGGTCCGCGAAGGCGATCGCCTACGACATGGTCGTCCAGCGCGGCTGGGCCGACAGCGAGTACGACTGCCTCGTGCTCCTCTGGACCCGCGAGTCCGGCTGGAACACGTTCGCCGAGAACAAGTCGAGCGGCGCCTACGGCATCCCGCAGGCGCTCCCCGGCAACAAGATGGCCTCCGCCGGCTCCGACTGGCAGACCAACCCGGCCACTCAGATCACCTGGGGCCTGGGCTACATCTCGGGGCGCTACGGCTCGCCGTGCGGCGCCTGGGCGCACTCCGAGGCGATGAACTGGTACTGACGCCTCCACCGTGCTCCGCCGGCGGGCCCCTCACGACAGTGACGGGGCCCGTCGGCGTTCCCGGCCCCGCTCTCGATAGCCTGGGCGCGTGGACTACGCGCTGCTCGGGGTCGCCGGGATCATCACGGTCGTCACGGTCGCGCGCTTCTCGAGCCGGCTCGGCATCGCCGCACCGCTCATCCTCGTCGTCGTCGGCATCGCCGCGTCCTACCTCCCCGGAGTCCCCGAGATCGAGGTGGAGCCCGAGCTGATCCTGGCCGGGGTCCTGCCGCCGCTGCTCTACTCGGCCGCCATCCAGGTGCCGCTGACCGACTTCCGCCGCAACCTGCGATCGATCTTCGGCCTGTCGGTGCTGCTGGTCTTCGTCACGGCGATCGCGGTGGGCGTCTTCCTGCACCTCCTCCTCCCCGACCTCGGCCTCGCGGCGGCGATCGCCCTGGGGGCCGTCGTCAGCCCGACGGACGCCGTCGCCGCGACCTCGATCGGCAAGAAGCTCGGTCTGCCGCCGCGCCTGGTGACGGTGCTCGAGGGGGAGAGCCTGGTCAACGACGCGTCCGCGCTGGTGCTGCTGCGCGCGGCGACGGCGACGACGGCCGCCGTCGGAGCGAGCGTCTCGGCCGATGCGATCGACGTCGGCGAGGTCGGCGTGCTGTTCGTCTACTCCGTCGTGATGGCCGTCGTCCTGGGCCTCGTGATGGGCGTCATCACCGTCTTCATCCGCTCGAAGCTGAGCGACCCGGTCCTCGACACCGCGGTGTCCTTCGCGGTTCCGTTCCTGGCCTACATCCCCGCGGAGGAGCTGGGCGCGTCCGGCGTCCTCGCCGTGGTGGTCACCGGCATCTACACGGGCCACAACAGCGCCCGCTTCCTCAGCCCGCAGTCCCGGATCAGCGAGCGGGTGAACTGGCGGACCGCCCAGTTCCTGCTCGAGAACGGGGTGTTCCTGCTGATGGGCGCCGAGATCAGAGTGATCGTGGGCGAGGTGGAGCCGGGGGAGCTCGGAGTGGCCGAGGCGGTGCTCCTCGGGTTCGCGGTGGTCGTGCTGCTGATCGTGCTGCGGACGCTCTTCGTCTGGCCGCTCCTCGTCTGGCTCCGGAGCTCCGGGAGGCGGGCGGAGCGCATCAACCGCCGCCTGGCGGTCGGAGTGATGCATCTGCGCAACAGCGCGACGAGCGACGACCGGTTCCGCCGACGCCAGCAGCGTGCCGAGCGCCTGTACCACCGCCGCGAGACCGATCTCGCAGCGACCAGCAGCGAGGCGTTCGGCTGGCGCGGCGGAGTGATCCTGTCGTGGTCCGGGATGCGCGGCGTGGTCACGCTCGCGGCGGCGCAGTCGCTGCCCGGGGAGACCCCGTACCGCGAGCAGCTGATCCTGATCGCGTTCACGGTCGCGGTCGTGACGCTCCTGCTGCAGGGCGCGACCCTGCCCGCTCTGATCCGTCTGACGGGCATCCAGGGGAGCGATCGCGACGCCGATCGACGCGAGCTCGCGACCCTGCTCGACGAGGTCGCGGCGACCGGCATCCAGGCGCTGCCCGGGGCCGTGGCCGAGCTGCCCGAGGGAGCGGTGGGGCCCCGCGTGCTCGAGCGCGTCCGCCGCGACACGCTGACGCGCTCGCAGGTCGCGTGGGAGCAGGTGGACCGACAGGCGGACGCTCCGCTCGGGCCGCACGCCCAGTACCTGATCCTGCGGCGGGCGGTGCTGCTGGCCGAACGGGAGGCCCTGCTCGAGGCGCGGGGCCGCGGCCTGTACTCGTCGCGGATCCTGCGACGCGCGCAGCTCATGCTCGACGCCGAGGAGACGCGGCTCGAGATGGACGACACCTCGCACTGACGGCCGCCCCGCCCGGAGCGGCTCCTACACTGGAGGAATGCCGCGCAGCAATCGACCTCGGGGGAGTCGGCGCGAGGGCGACGACGAACCGCGCGACCTGTCGCAGATGATGGCCGGCTGGCGCCGCACCGAGGTGCGATCGGGCCGCGACTGGAACGTGCAGCCCGTCTCGTCGGCCCGGGCCGTGAAGAACTACCTCTGCCCCGGCTGCGGCCAGACCATCGACATCGGCCTCGCGCACGTCGTCGTCTGGCGAGGCGACGGGGCCCTCGGCGACGCGGCGGACCTCGCCGGCCGCCGTCACTGGCACAACCACTGCTGGCGCATCCAAGGAGCACGATGACGAACGAGATCCGGGGCGGCGTGGTCCTCCCCGCCCGGCGCGAGGAGATCGAGCTGCGCACCTCCGACGGGCTGACGCTCGTCGGAGAGCTCGCTCTGCCGCTCGACCGCGACCCGGTCGCGACGCTCGTGACCCTGCATCCGCTGCCCACCCACGGCGGCTTCATGGACTCGCACATCCTGCGCAAGGCCGCGGCGCGGCTCCCGGCGCTGGCCGACCTCGCCGTGCTGCGCTTCAACACCCGGGGCACGTCGTCGCCGCGGGGCACGAGCGGGGGCGCGTTCGACGGAGGGACGGGCGAGCGTGCCGACGTCGCCGCGGCGATGCAGCTGGTCGCCGACCGCGGCCTGCCGCACCCCTGGCTGGTCGGCTGGTCCTTCGGCACGGAGCTCGCGCTCAAGTGGGGGAGGGAGCACCCGATCGAGGGAGCGATCCTCCTGTCGCCTCCGCTGCACCGCGCCACGGCCGACGAGGTCGCAGCCTGGGCGGAGGACGGCCGGCCCCTGGTCGCGCTGATCCCCGAGTTCGACGACTACCTGCGACCGGAGGCGGCCGCCGAGCGGTTCGCGTCGGTTCCGCAGATGCAGCTGGTGCCGGTCGCCGGGGGCAAGCACCTCTGGGTCGGCGAGGCGCAGACGCGCCGCGTGCTGGACGAGATCGTGCGGGTGGTGGCTCCGGCGTCGTCGCCCCTGCCGACGGAGTGGGCGGGCGAGCTGGGCTGACGCCCGGGACGGACGGAGGGAGCCCGCGTCGGCGGGCTCCCTCCGGTCTCTCCGGGCTCGGACGGGGTCAGCGGGCGGAGCCCGCGGTGCCCTCCTGCTCGACGACGGCCTGCTGTGCGGCGTCGTCCGTCTCGTCGTCGCCGTGCGAGCCGTCACGACCGGAGTCGTCGCGGCCGGAGTCGTCACGACCGGAGTCGTCGCGGCCGGAGTCGTCGTCCGAATCGAGCGAGATCTCGTCGATGTGGCCGATCAGTCCGCGCAGGCCCTTCACGTAGCCGGCGATGGCGTCCCGCTCGGTCCGGATCTCGTCGAGCCGCCCCTCCGCCGTCGCGACCAGCTGCCGGGTCCGCCTCTCGGCGTCGGCGAGCATCTCCTGGGCGCGCTCGCGGGCCTCGGCGAGCAGGCGGTCCGATTCGTCCTGGGCGTCGCGGCGCAGGCGCGTCGTCTCGTCGAGCGCGTCGCTGCGGAGCGCGTCGGCCTCGAGCCGCTTGTCGTTGGCGCGGCGGAGCGCATCGGCGAGCTGGAGGTTCGACTCGTCGAGGTAGCGCTGCGTCTGCGCGACGGCCTCCTGGTGACGGAGGAGGTGGTCCCGGTCGGCCTCCTCGCGTCGGGCGGCGAGCTCGACGGTCAGGTCGATCCGCGCCTGCTCGACCTCGCGCGAGAGCGCCGAGGCCTCGTCGGCAGCGGCGCTGCGGAGGCCGGCGACCTCGGCGTCCAGCAGAGCGACGGCCTCGGCCCGCTCGTGCGCCAGCCGGGTGCGCTGGTCGTCCAGCTCACGAGCGGCGTCGGCGCGGCCGGTGGTGATCTCGGCGTCGAGCGCGGCGCGAGCGGACGAGACGTCGGCGTCGAGCGCGGCGCGAGCGGCTGCGATCTCGGCGGCCACGGCCGAGCGCGCCTCGGCGATCTCGGCCTCGACGGCCGCGCGCAGGCGGGCGATCTCGGAGGCGACCTCGGCGCGCTGCAGCTCGGTGCTCTGCGCCAGGCGGGCGGCCTCGGCACGGGCGATCTCGACCTCGCGAGCGGCGACGGCGCGCATCTCGGCGGCCTCGCGGCCCGCCTCCGAGCGGATGGCGGCGGCCTCGCGCTTGGCGGTCGC
>NZ_MUKN01000030.1 GCF_001995175.1 Rathayibacter rhapontici | reverse complement strand
CGGCGTGCTGCTCGCGCGCCGCGTGGTGCTCGGCGGCCGTCCGAGGCTCGTGCGCCTCCACTCGGCGTCGGCCGTCCGTCGTCCTCGACGCCGACGACGCGACGACCCGTCCGGGGTCCTTCGGGATCTGGTCCCCGTCGCGCGACGGGCACGTGCGCGTCGGCGCCGTCCTCGGCACGGACGACTCCGGTCGACTGGTCGAACGCGAGGTCCTCGGCTCCTGGGGCGCCGCCGTCGGGCCGGGTCCCGTCCGGTGGACCGGTCACGTGTTCGCGTCGCCGCAGCAGCTCGAGGCGGAGGTCGGCACCGTCGACGTCGCGGTGCCCGGAGGGACGGCTCCCGCCTGGGTCCTCCCGGGCACGGGTCCCGAGGCCGACGTCTGGGCCGTGCACATCCACGGCATCCGCACGACGCGCATCACGGCGCTGCGCTCCGTCCCCGTCGCCCTGCGGCTCGGCTTCACCTCCCTCGTCCCGTCCTTCCGGGGCGACGGCGACGGTCCGGACACTCCGCGGGGTGCGTCGATGCTCGGACAGGCCGAGTGGGCGGACGTGGAGGCGGCCCTGGATCACGCCGTCGCGCACGGCGCCCGGTCGATCGTCCTCGTCGGCTGGTCGCTCGGCGCTCAGATCGCGCTCCTGCTGCACCGGCACTCGGCGCACCGCGCCCTGATCGCCGGCCTCGTCCTCGTCTGCCCCGCGACCACGTGGCGCGGAGCCATCCGGCACGGCGCGGCTCGGGCAGGTCTGCCGCGCGGGGCGGGGCGGCTCGCGGAGTGGGCCCTGGGCGACCCGGTCCTCAGCAGGATCGTCGGGCTCCCCGCTCCGATCGACCTCGACGCCCTCGACTGGGGCGCCGGTGCGCGGGTCTCGGTGCCGACCCTCGTCGTGCACTCGGTGGGCGATCCCGAGGTGCCCTTCGCGCTGACCGAGCGCTTCGCCGCGGCGAACGCGCGGTTCGTCGAGGTCGCCGCGTTCGCCGACACGGTCCACGGCGGGGAGTACAACCTGGACCCCGAGCGGTTCGACCGCGTGATCGGCGAGTGGGCCGCCCGCACCGTCCCGCCGGCGTGATCCGCACGCCGACGTGATCCCGGTCGGAGTACCTCCGGAAACGCGAGAACCCCCGCTCCTCCGAAGAGGAACAGGGGTTCCGATGCGTCGTTCTTCTCTGTGTCCGAGGGGGGACTTGAACCCCCACGCCCTATACGGGCACTAGCACCTCAAGCTAGCGCGTCTGCCATTTCCGCCACCCGGACGAGTGTTGCGATCGGCCTGCGTTTCCGCGGCCGAAGAAGACATTAGCACGGTTTCGGAGAGGTCCATGACAGCGGCCCGCCGGTAGCGTGGGGGCATGACCAGCGCCTCCCACTCCTCCGTCCCCGACCAGGAGCTCGACGAGACCGCGCTGATCGCGCGGGACCTCATCCGCTTCGACACGAGCAACTACGGCGAGGGCCGCGCGGAGCCCGAGCGGGAGGCGGCCGAGTACGTCGCGTCGTACCTGCGCGACCTCGGCCTCGAGCCGGAGCTCGTCGACTCGGACCCCGGGCGCACGAGCGTCGTCGCCCGGGTCGCGGGGGAGGACCGCGAGCGCGGCGCCCTCGTCGTGCACGGGCACCTCGACGTGGTCCCGGCGATCGCCGAGGACTGGAGCGTGGACCCCTTCGGCGGGGTGATCAAGGACGGCATGCTCTGGGGTCGCGGCGCCGTCGACATGAAGAACATGGACGCGATGATCCTGGCGTCGCTCGGCGACGTCCTCCGCTCCGGCCGCCGCCCGTCGCGCGATCTCGTCGTCGCGTTCTTCGCCGACGAGGAGGCGGGCGGCGTACGCGGCTCCGGGCACCTCGTGAAGACCCGTCCCGAGCTGTTCGACGGAGCGACCGAGGCGATCAGCGAGGTCGGCGGCTACTCCATCGACCTCGACGGCACGCGCGCCTACCTCGTGCAGACCGGCGAGAAGGCGCTGCTCTGGCTGAAGCTCCGCGCGCGCGGCACCGCCGGCCACGGGTCTCAGATCAACCGCGAGAACGCGGTCACGCGCCTGGCCGAGGCGATCGCGCGCATCGGCAGCGAGGAGTGGCCCACCCGCCTCACCGACACCACGCGGGAGCTGCTCGGCGAGGTCGCCCGCATCCTCGGCCGCGACCCCCAGCGCAGCACTCCGGAGGAGCTCGCCATCGCCACGGGCACCGCCTCGCGCTTCATCGCGGCCACGCTGCGCACCACCGCGAACCCCTCGATGCTCTCCGCCGGCTACAAGGCCAACGTCATCCCGGAGTTCGCCGAGGCCGTCGTCGACGTCCGCGTGCTGCCCGGCGAGGAGGACGCGGTGCTCGAGCGGATCCGGGAGCTCGCGGGCGAGCACATCGAGATCGAGGTGCAGCACCGCGACATCGGCCTCGAGGTCCCGTTCGCGGGTCCCCTCGTCGACAGCATGGCGGCCTCGCTCCGGCGCTTCGACCCCGAGGCCGAGGTGCTGCCCTATCTGCTCTCCGGAGGCACCGACAACAAGGCCCTCTCGACGCTCGGCATCACCGGATACGGCTTCGCACCGCTGCAGCTGCCGGGGTCCCTCGACTTCCCGGCGCTGTTCCACGGGGTCGATGAGCGGGTTCCGCTCGACGCACTAGTGTTTGGCAGGAAGGTCCTGACCGATCTGCTCCTGCGATCCTGAGGTCGGCCTTCCGACCGCCACCGACCGCCTGCTGGCCGACGACGCCCCAGCCCTCCTCGAAAGTGACGCATGGGCCTGCTCGAAGCGCTGATCCTGGGACTCGTCCAGGGTCTGACCGAATTCCTCCCCATCTCCTCCAGCGCCCACCTCCGCATCGTCAGCGAGCTGCTGCCGGGCCTGGGCGGCCGCGACACGGGTGCGGCGTTCACCGCGATCACGCAGCTGGGCACCGAGACAGCGGTGATCATCTACTTCTGGCGCGACATCGTGAAGATCGTCGGCAACTGGTGCCGGTCGCTCGTGGGCCGGGTGCCCCGCTCCGATCCGAACGCGCGGATGGGCTGGCTGATCATCATCGGCAGCCTCCCGATCATCGTGCTCGGCCTGATCTTCCAGGACGCGATCGAGACGACGCTCCGCTCGCTCTGGGTCGTCGCCACGACGCTCATCCTCTTCGGCATCCTGCTGGGCATCGCCGACCACGTCGGAGCGAAGAAGCGCCGACTGCGCGATCTGAACGGCCGCGACGGCCTCATCTACGGCGGCGCGCAGGCGCTGGCCCTCATCCCGGGCGTCTCGCGCTCGGGCGGCACCATCACGGCCGGTCTCTTCATGGGCTACGAGCGCGCCGCAGCGGCCCGCTACTCGTTCCTCCTGGCCATCCCCGCCGTGTTCGGCAGCGGGCTCTACCAGCTCTACAAGAGCCTCACCGATCCCGAGGTCCTGCCGAACCAGATCCAGGTCGGCGGAGTCGAGACGCTCGTGGCGACGGTGGTCGCGTTCGTCGTCGGCTTCGTCGTGATCGCGTTCTTCATGGGCTACATCTCGCGCCGCAGCTTCCTCCCGTTCGTGATCTACCGGATCCTGCTCGGCGGTGTCCTGATGGTCGCGCTCAGCACCGGGCTCATCGCCGCCTAGATGCGCGCCTGGACCTCCCCGGACCTCCCCGCGCTGCCGGGAGCCGGCCCCGTGCCCCGGATCCACGACACCTCGACCGGCGGGCTCGTCGAGCTCGCGGCCCCGGACGGGACCGCCCGCCTCTACGTCTGCGGCATCACGCCGTACGACGCGACCCACCTCGGTCACGCGTCGACCTACCTCGCGTTCGACACCGTGCAGCGGCTCTGGCTCGATGCGGGTCTCGAGGTCGACTACGCGCAGAACATCACCGACGTCGACGACCCGCTGCTCGAGCGGGCGACGGCGACCGGCGTCGACTGGCGCGACCTCGCCGAGGAGCAGGTGGAGCTGTTCCGCGGGGACATGGCCGCGCTGCGGATCCTGCCGCCCGCGCACTACATCGGCGTCACCGAGACCGTCGAGCCGATCGCCGACGCCGTCGTCCGTCTCGAGCGCGACGGAGTGGCGTACCGCGTCCCCGCGCCCGACGCGACGACCGTGGGCGCCGAGGACCTCTACTACGACGTCGCCGCGGCGGAGAGCGCGGTCTGGCACCTCGGCAGCGAGAGCCGCCTCGACTCCGCCGCCATGGCCGAGCTGTTCGCCCTGCGGGGCGGCGATCCGGATCGCGCGGGCAAGCGGCACCCGCTCGATCCGCTGCTCTGGCGCGCCGAGCGGCCGGGGGAGCCCGCCTGGGACTCCGCCGTCGGACGCGGCCGCCCCGGCTGGCACATCGAGTGCTCGGTCATCGCGCTCGACCGGCTCGGGCCCGACTTCACGCTGCAGGGCGGCGGGAGCGATCTCGTCTTCCCGCACCACGAGTTCAGCGCCGGTCACGCCGCTTCGCTGTCCGGCCGTCCGCTCGCGCGCGCCTACGCGCACGCCGGCATGGTCGGCTACGAGGGCGAGAAGATGAGCAAGTCGCTCGGCAACCTCGTGCTGGTGTCGCGACTGCGCGCCCAGGGAGCCGATCCGCGGGCGGTCCGACTCGCGCTCCTCGCGCACCACTACCGCACCGACTGGGAGTGGCTGCCGGAGGACCTGCCCGCCGCCGTCGAGCGCCTCGGCCGCTGGGAGGCATCGCTCGCGGCGACCGGGACCGCCTCGGCGCTCGAGGTGCTCGAGCGGCTCCGTGCCGTCCTCCGCGAGGACATGGACACTCCGGGCGCGTCGCGCTCCTGGACGCGGTCGCGGCGACCGGGGTCGACGACCCCGCGCTGCTCCGCGACACCGTCGACGCCCTGCTCGGGATCCGCCTGGGCTGACCCGCGGCAGGAGCCGTCGGCGGCGCGCGGTCGGGCGTCAGCCGGTCACGCCCGCCAGGGCTCCTCGCCCGAGCGGCCGTCGCCGCGGCGCCGGAGGTAGCGCTCGAACTCCTGCGCGATGGCCTCGCCGCTCGCCTCGGGCGAGTCGACCGTGTCGCGCGCCTGCTCGAGCTGGGCGATGTACGCGGCCATCTCCTCGTCGTCGGCCGCGAGAGCGTCGATCCCGCGCTCCCACTCCTCGGCCTCCTCGACCAGATCGCCGCGGGGGATGCCCAGGCCGACGACCTCCTCGAGCTTCTCGAGCAGCGCCAGCATCGCCTTGGGCGAGGGCGCGTTGTGCACGTAGTGGGGGACCGAGGCCCAGATCGAGACGGCCGGGATCCCGACCTTCTGCGCGGCCTCTCCGATCACGCTGAGGATCCCGACGGGGCCCTCGTAGCTCGAGCGCTCGAGCTCGAGCTCGGAGCGGAGCTCGGCGTTCTCGCTCGAGGCGAAGATCGAGATCGGCCGGGTGTGCGGCACATCGGCGAGCATCGCGCCGAGGAAGACGACCGCGGAGATGTCGATGGCGAGCATCGCGTCGACGACCTCCGCGGCGAAGCTCTTCCAGCTCCGCGACGGCTCGGTGCCGATCATCACGTAGAGCGCGCTCTCGGCGTGGACGGAGGTGTCGGCCGGTCCGAAGATCTGGGTCCCGGGCCACGAGAGGGTGCGCCGGCCGTCCTCGCCGATCGAGAGCATCGGACGGGTGTACTGGAAGTCGTAGTACTGCTCGGCGTCGACCGCGAACAGGGGCACGTAGTCGCCGTCGTCCTTGACGAGGCGGACCGCCCCGCTCGCGGCGTCCCCCGCGTCGTTCCAGCCTTCGAAGGCCACGACGAGGACGTTTCCCTTGATCACGTTCATAGGCACGATCTCCGCGTTCGACTCGAGGTCCTGGCCTGCGCGGTCCGCGGGCACCCGTTGCACAAGGATAGGACCCGCCCTGCCCGCGCCCGCGCGGCTCCGGTGCTTTCCGCTGTCCGCGTACGGACGGCTCCCGCGGGCCTGCCGGTACGATGGTCGCTCGTGACTTCCGACTCCTTGGCCGTGCGCCCGACCCTCGACGCCCCGGCCGCGGTCCTCTGGGACATGGACGGCACGCTCGTCGACACCGAGCCGTACTGGATGGCCTCCGAGCACGCCCTCGTCGCGTCGTTCGGAGGCGTCTGGACGCACGAGGACGCGATGAGCCTCGTCGGATCGGGGCTGCCCGCCTCCGCCCGCATCCTGCAGGGCAAGGGCGTCGACCTGAGCGTCGAGCAGATCATCGACCGGATGACCGACGAGGTCGTCGCGCAGCTGGCCGTCGAGATCCCGTGGCGCCCCGGAGCGCTCGAGCTCCTCGCCGAGGTGCGCGACGCGGGCGTGCCCCAGGCTCTGGTGACGATGTCGATCGGGCGGATGGCGCACGCCGTCGTCGACCGCCTGCCCTTCCCGGCGTTCGACGCCGTCGTCAGCGGCGACATGGTGGAGCGGAGCAAGCCCGACCCCGAGGCGTACCTGCTCGCCGCGCGGACCCTCGGCGTGCCGGTCGGCGCCTGCGTGGCGATCGAGGACTCGCACGCGGGCCTCGCCGCCGCCGTCGCCTCCGGCGCCGCCGCGATCGGCGTGCCCCACCAGCTCGAGCTCGACCCCGACGCTCCCTACTCCCTCTGGCCCACCCTCGCGGGCCGCACCCTCGCGGACCTCGCGCTGGTGTCCTCCGAGCACCGCGGCGACCGACCGCTCACGACCGAGACGGAGGCCCTCCGATGACCGGTGAGGCACTGCAGCATTCCGGCCCCTTCCGCGCGGGCGACCGCGTCCAGCTGACCGGGCCCAAGGGGCGGATGAACACCATCACGCTCATCCCCGGCAAGGTCTTCCACACGCACCGCGGAGGGATCGAGCACGACACGGTCATCGGGCTGCCCGACGGCTCCGTGGTCGTCAACACCGTCGGGGTGGAGCACCTGGCCCTGCGACCGCTCCTGGCCGACTTCGTGATGTCGATGCCGCGCGGAGCGGCGATCGTCTACCCCAAGGACGCCGCCCAGATCCTCGCGCTCGCGGACGTGTTCCCCGGCGCCCGCGTCGTCGAGGCGGGCGTGGGCTCCGGAGCCCTCTCGCTGTGGCTCCTGCGCGCGGTCGGCCCGACCGGCCGCCTGGCGTCGTTCGAGCGCCGCGAGGAGTTCGCCGACGTCGCCCGCGCGAACGTCGAGACGTTCCTCGGCTACACGCCCGAGAACTGGAGCGTCACCGTCGGCGACCTCGTCGACGAGCTGCCGGGAGCGGTGCCCGCCGGCGAGGCCGACCGCGTGGTCCTCGACATGCTCGCGCCGTGGGAGTGCCTCGACGTCGCCGCCGAGGCGCTGACGCCCGGCGGAGTGCTGCTCTGCTACGTCGCGACCGTGACGCAGCTCTCGCGGACGGCCGAGGCCATCCGCGCGTCGGGGCTCTTCACCAACCCCTCCTCCAACGAGACGATGGTGCGCGGCTGGCACGTCGAGGGCCTGGCCGTGCGCCCGGACCACCGCATGATCGGGCACACCGGCTTCCTGATCACCGCGCGCCGCCTCGCTCCCGACACCGTGCTCCCCGAGCTCAAGCGCCGCCCGTCCAAGACCGACTTCAGCGACGAGGACGTCGAGGCCTGGACCCCCGGCGCTCTCGGCGAGCGGGCGGTCAGCCCCAAGAGCCTGCGCAAGCGGGTCCGCGAATCCGCCACCAGCGCCGAGCTCTCCCGGGCTCGCGGCTTCGGCGCCGAGGAGCCGTCCGGCGGCTCCGAGGGCGACGAGGGCATCGTCTAAGCTGATTCCGGCCTCCGGGCCGCCGTCCCGATGGTCCCGCACCCGGGCCGCCGCTCCCGCTCCACCCCGTCGAATAGAGGACCCGTGCGCCGCACCACCGCGCTCATCGCCAGCATCGGCATCGTCGCCGCTCTCGCGGGATGCTCCGCGTCCTCGCCGGAGTCCGACTGCGAGGCGCCCTTCTCCTCCGGCGACTCCTCGTCGGCGGTCGAGGCGAGCGGCGACTTCGGCTCGCAGCCGGACGTGACGGTGCCGAGCCCGCTGAAGGTGTCGACCTCGCAGGTCAGCACCCTCATCGAGGGCTCGGGCGACCCGCTCGAGAAGGGGCAGCTGGTCACGATCGACTACACGCTCGTCAACGGCGCCGACGGCAGCGTGCTCGAGGCCTCGCCGTACGACGGCGAGAGCACCGCGCGCTTCGCCGTGGGCGGCTCCGGTCTCGTGGGCCTGAACGACGGACTGCTCTGCACGCAGGTCGGCTCGCGCGTCGCGATCGCGATCGCCCCGGAGGACGGCTTCGGCGAGTCCTCCGCGCAGCTCGGCATCTCGCCCGAGGACACCCTCGTGCTGGTCGCCGACGTCCAGAGCGCCTCGCTCGCGCGCGCCGACGGCGAGCAGCAGCCCGCCCCCAGCGGATTCCCGACCGTCACGCTCGACGAGAACGGGCAGCCGGGGCTGGCGAAGCCCTCGGGAGACGCGCCGACCGAGCTCGAGATCGCCCAGCTGAAGAAGGGCGACGGCGAGGTCGTCGAGGAGGGCGACCAGGTCGTCGTGGCGTACACCGGCTGGCTGTGGAGCACGGGCGAGACCTTCGACTCCAGCTGGGAGAAGGGCGCACCGGTCGTCTTCACCGCGGCCGACGGCTCGACGACCCAGGGCGGAGTGATCCCGGGCTTCGCCGAGGCCCTCATCGACCAGTCCGTCGGCTCGCAGGTCATCGCGATCATCCCGCCCGACCAGGGCTACGGCGACGCCGAGCAGGGAGCCATCCCCGCCGGGTCGACGCTGATCTTCGTCGCCGACATCCTCGGCACGGTCTGAGTCCACGGCGCCGCCCGGGCCGCGCCCTAGACTGGAGGGCGTGCCCGCCGACGCTTCTCCCTCGAGCCGCATCCCGGCCGAGGAGCGTCTGTTCAACCTCGTCCTCGCCCTCGTGGCCGCCGAGAACGGGCTGACGAAGACGGACGTGCTCTCGACCGTCCAGGGCTACCGCCAGCGGTCGGACCGCGGTGACCGCGCCTCGCTCGAGCGGCAGTTCGAGCGCGACAAGGACGATCTGCGCGAGCTCGGCATCCCGATCGAGACCGTGGACGCGCCCGGCGACCCCGGCAACACGCAGACCGTGCGGTACCGCATCGCCAAGCGCAGCTACGACCTCCCCGCCGACATCTCGTTCGACCCGGAGGAGGTCGCCCTGCTGCGCCTCGCCGGTGCGGTGTGGCGCGAGGGCACCCTCTCGGCCGAGTCCCGCCGGGCTCTGATCAAGCTGCGCTCGATCGGAGTGGAGTCGGTCGACCCGGTCATCGGGATCAGTCCGTCGATCCGGGTCCGCGAAGCCTCTTTCGAACCGCTGAGCACCGCGCTCGACCGCGGGCAGGTCGTCCGCTTCCCCTACCTCAAGCCCGGCGCGGCCGAGCCGCGCGTGCGCGTCGTCCGGCCCCGGGCGCTCGTCAACCACCAGGGCCGGTGGCACCTGCACGCCTGGGACGAGGGCGCGGAGGGGACGCGCACCTTCCTCCTCTCCCGCATCGTCGGGCCGGTCGCCTCGACCGGCCGCGCCTCCGCGCCGGAGGAGGGGGACCACGCTGCCGTGGCGCTCGCGCAGCTCGACGACGTGCTGCGCCGCAACACCGCACTGCTGCGGGTGGCCGCCGACTCCGACGCGGCGCTGCGCCTCGGCCGCCGCGCCGAGCCGGCGGGGGAGGGGGAGCACGTGCTCCGCCTCCACTTCACCGACGCGACATCCTGGCGGACGAGCTCGCGGGCTACGGTCCCGAGGTCGTCGTCCTCGAGCCGCTGGAGCTGCGCGACGCGGTCGTCCGGCGCCTGCGCCGCTCGCTGTCGGACCACCGCCGGCAGGCCGATCCCGGAGGGAGCCACGATGGCTAGGCCCCGCACGCTCCAGGCCCGCGACCGCCTCGCTGTCCTGCTCTCGCTCGTCCCGTACCTGCTCGACCGCGGCCGCGTGAGCGTGGGCGAGGTCGCCGAGCACTTCGACATCGCTCCGGAGGAGGTGCGGCGCGCCGTCCGCCTCATCGCGGTGTCGGGCATCCCCGGCGAGACGGCCCAGTACCAGGCGAACGATCTGTTCGACATCAGCTGGGACGACTTCGAGGAGAACGACCACGTCGTCCTCACCCAGCAGGTCGCGATCGACGACTCGCCCCGCTTCTCGGCCCGGGAGGCGGCGGCGCTCATCGCCGGCATGCAGTACCTGGCCGCACTGCCCGAGAACCAGGGCAACGACCGCATCGCGGCGCTGATGGGCAAGCTGTCGCGCGGAGCCTCCTCCGCGCCGAGCGCCGTGGCCGTCGCGCGGGGCACCGGGGCCGATGCCGGCCTCGAGGTGATCCGGACCGCCCTCGCCGCGGGGACCCAGCTCGCCTTCGACTACCGCAACGCGCGCGGCGAGACGGAGTCGCGACTGGTCGACCCCTTCCTCCTCGAGTCCGTGGACCGGGACTGGTACCTGCGGGGCTGGTGCCACCTCCGCGAGGGTGTCCGCACCTTCCGCGTCGACCGGATGCGCGGGCTCACCGACACCGGGTCGCCGATCGTGCGCCGCCGCAACGAGGTCACGCTGCCGGACCGCCTCTTCGAGGCGTCCGACTCCGACCTGCTCGTCGATCTCCGCGTCGCGCCGAGCTCGGTCGCGCTGCTCGGGGACTACGCCGTGGACGCCGAGTTCCCGCCGGTTCCCGCCGATCAGGCGGAGCAGGGGGTGCTGGTCCGCATCCGCGTCGCGCACCTGGAGGGTCTCACCCGCCTGGTCGCCTCCCTGCCCGGGCTCGTGACCGTCGTCGCCCCGCCCGCCGCTCGCGACGCCGTCGCCGAATGGACTCTCGCCGCTCTGCGGGCCAACGGGGAGGAGGGGTCGTGACCTGGTGGTCGTGGATCCTGATCTGGGCGGCGCTCGCGATCGCCGCGCTGGCGGTGCTCGCGCTGTTCCTGCTGTCGTACTGGCGGAAGGGCCGCGCCCTCCTGGGGCAGCTCGAGGAGCTGACCGAGAAGCTCGACGGGATCCAGCCCGACGGCGGCGCTCCGGTCGTCGCCCGGCCCCCGTCCTCGCTCTTCGCCGATCGCGACGCGGTGCGACGGGCCCACGAGTCGCGTCGCGACTCCCGCCGTGACAGGACTGAGGATCGCCGGTCGGCGAGAGTCGAACGGGGTAAGCTCCTGGTACACCGCAACCGACAAGCAAAGTGAGTCTGCAATGTTCGCTGGCCTCCAGGGGTGGCACCTCCTCATCATCCTCGCTGTGATCCTCCTGCTCTTCGGTGCGCCCAAGCTTCCCCAGCTCGCGCGCAGCGTCGGCCAGTCGATGCGCATCTTCAAGAGCGAGGTCAAGACCATGAAGGAGGAGGACGGCTCCGAGCGCCGGGACTCCACCGAGGGTCCCGCATCGACCACCGGCACCACCACCGGATCGACCACCGGCACCGGCACGACCACGCCGCCCGAGTCACCGCTCAAGTAATGACGTCCGTGGCAGCGAAGAAGCCACGGACGAAGCGATCGGGGAAGGATCCCGAGGGGCGCATGTCCCTCGGGGCGCACCTGATCGAGCTTCGCAACAGGCTCTTCAAGTCGGCGATCGCGATCGTGCTCGGCTGCATCGCCGGGTGGTTCGTCTCGGAGTGGGTCTTCGAGTCCCTCAAGGCGCCCATCCTCCAGGTGGCGTCGACCCAGGGCAAGGAGGCGATCCTCAACTTCCCGACGATCGCCGGTGCCTTCGATCTGCGGCTCCAGATCGCCATGACCGTCGGCATCGTGATCGCGAGCCCGGTCTGGCTCTACCAGATCTGGGCGTTCCTGGTGCCCGGTCTCACCAAGAAGGAGATGCGGTACGGGCTCGGGTTCATCCTGACGGCCATCCCGCTCTTCTTCGCCGGATGCGCGGCGGGCTGGTTCGTCTTCCCCCACATCGTCGAGCTGCTCACCGGCTTCACCGGGGACGATGCGGCGAGCTTCATCGACGCGAAGTACTACTACGACTTCGTGCTCAAGCTCGTCCTGATGGTCGGTATCGCGTTCGTGCTGCCGGTGTTCCTGGTCCTGCTGAACTTCCTCGGCATCCTGCCGGGGATGCTGATCCTGAAGTCGTGGCGCATCGCGATCATGGTGATCGTCGTCTTCACCGCGCTCGCGACCCCGGCCGCCGACCCCATCTCGATGTTCCTCCTCGCGATCCCGATCATCGTCCTGTTCTTCCTGGCGTGCGGCATCGCGATCGTCCACGACCGCCGTGTCGCGAAGCGCCAGCCGGTCTTCGACGGCACCGCCTCCGACCTGCCCGCGTGAGCGACCAGTCCCCGTCGGAGCGGTTCGCCGCCTTCCGCACCCGCCAGGGCCACGCGAGGGTCGAGTCGTTCCGCTCGACCCTCGCGTTCGACCTCGATCCGTTCCAGTACGAGGCGTGCAGCGCTCTCGACGACGGTCGGAGCGTCCTGGTCGCGGCGCCCACGGGCGCGGGCAAGACGGCCGTCGCCGAGTTCGCCATCCACCTCGCGATGCAGGACCCGACCGCCAAGGTCTTCTACACGACGCCGATGAAGGCGCTCAGTAACCAGAAGTTCCAGGAGTTCGTCGAGGACTACGGCGCGTCCGAGGTCGGCCTCCTCACCGGCGACTCGAACGTGAACGCCCGGGCCCGCATCGTCGTCATGACGACCGAGGTGCTGCGGAACATGCTCTACGCCGACTCCGATCTGCTGCGCGATCTCGCGTACGTGGTGATGGACGAGGTGCACTACCTGGCCGACCGCTTCCGCGGGGCGGTGTGGGAAGAAGTCATCATCCACCTGCCGCAGCGCGTCCGACTCGTCTCGCTCAGCGCGACGGTGTCCAACGCCGAGGAGTTCGGCGACTGGCTCCAGACCGTCCGCGGCGAGACCGAGGTCATCGTCTCGGAGGAGCGGCCGGTGCCGCTGGACCAGCACGTGCTCGTCGGGGGGAAGCTCCTCGACCTGTTCGACTCCTCGGGTCGCGCCGCGACGAACCGGGTCAACCCCGAGCTCGCGCGTCTCGCCCAGGGCGGGACGCGCGTGGAGCGCGGCGCGAGGGGCGGTCAGCGCGGACGCGGTCGCGGGCGGTTCCAGGACACCCGGCCGGCGGACGAGCTCGTCCAGCGGTCCGAAGTGGTCGAGATCCTCGAGGGCAAGAACCTCCTGCCCGCCATCTTCTTCGTCTTCAGCCGGGCCGGTTGCGACCAGGCGGTGCGCCAGGTGCTGCGCTCGGGGGTCCGGCTGACCGAGCGGCACGAGCGCGACGAGATCCGCGCCATCGTGGAGGAGCGCTGCCGCACCATCCGGGACGAGGACCTCGCCGTCCTCGGCTACTGGGAGTGGCTCGACGGACTGCAGCGCGGGGTCGCCGCCCACCACGCCGGCATGCTCCCCGCCTTCAAGGAGGTCGTCGAGGAGCTCTTCCTCCGCAAGCTCGTGCGCGTCGTCTTCGCGACCGAGACCCTCGCGCTCGGCATCAACATGCCCGCTCGCACGGTCGTGCTCGAGAAGCTCGAGAAGTTCAATGGCGAGGCGCGGGTCCCCATCACTCCGGGGGAGTACACCCAGCTCACCGGTCGCGCCGGCCGACGCGGCATCGACGTCGAGGGCCACTCCGTCATCCAGTGGCGCGGCGGGATGAACCCGCAGGCCGTGGCGTCGCTGGCCTCGCGCCGCACGTACCCCCTGAACTCCAGCTTCCGCCCGAGCTACAACATGGCCTGCAACCTCATCGAGCAGTTCGGCCGGACGCGCACGCGCGAGATCCTCGAGTCCTCGTTCGCCCAGTTCCAGGCCGACCGCTCCGTCGTCGACCTCGCGCGACGGGTGCGCCAGCAGGAGGAGTCGCTCGACGGCTACGTCACGGCGATGCAGTGCCACCTGGGCGACTTCGAGCAGTACGCGGCCATCCGCCGCGAGATCAGCGAGCTCGAGCGCCGCGGAGCCGTCCGGGGGGAGTCCGCCTCGCACGCCGAGCGCGAGAAGAGGCAGGGGCAGCTGACCTCGCTCCGCCGCCGGATGAAGGCGCACCCCTGCCACGCCTGCACCGATCGCGAGCAGCACGCGCGCTGGGCGGAGCGGTGGTGGAAGCTCCGCAAGGAGACCGACGAGATCGAGCGCCAGATCCGCTCGCGCACCGGAGCGGTGGCCAAGGTCTTCGACCGCATCACCGAGGTCCTCCTCGAGCTGGGCTACTTCCGGCGCGACGACGCGGGGGAGCTCTCGCTCACGCCCAACGGACGGACGCTGCGCCGCATCTACGGGGAGCGCGATCTGCTCGTCGCGGAGTGCCTCCGCAAGCAGGCGTGGACCGAGCTCGATCCGGCCGGACTCGCGGCGATGGCGTGCTGCCTCGTCTTCGAGCCGCGGCGCGAGGAGGGGACCCTGAACGAGAAGTTCCTCCCGCGCGGCGGATTCCCCGAGGCTCTCGAGAAGACGCAGCTGCTCTGGGCGCGACTCGACGACGTCGAGCGCGACCACCGCCTGCCCGGCAGCAACCCGATCTCGACGAGCCTCGCGCTCGCGATGAACATGTGGGCTCGCGGGATGCCCCTGGACGCCGTCCTGCGCGAGGCCGACATGGCCGCGGGCGACTTCGTCCGGTGGGCGAAGCAGACCATCGACCTCCTCGACCAGCTCTCGGTGGTCGCGGACGGCAAGGTCGGCCGCGCCGCCCGCACCGCA
The DNA here is from genome assembly GCF_001995175.1 of Rathayibacter rhapontici. Lineage (GTDB taxonomy): Bacteria > Actinomycetota > Actinomycetes > Actinomycetales > Microbacteriaceae > Rathayibacter. The sequence continues at coordinate 36,816 of NZ_MUKN01000030.1, read as the reverse complement.
CTCGACCTCGTGCGCCGGGGCATCGTCGCCTACTCCGCGGTCGCATGACCGGAGCGATCCCCGCGCCCTCGGGGCGCACGGCACCGCTGTGGCTGGCGCTGATCCTCGCCGGGCTCGGCGGAGCGGTCCTGGACCGCGGGTTCCCGGACACCGACGTCTGGCCGCTCGCGATCGTCGGTGCCGCGTCGATCCTGGTCGCGCTCGCCGGCCGCGGCTTCTGGAGCGGCGCACTGGTCGGCCTCGTCGGCGGCGGCATGTTCTGGGGCGTCCACATCGAGTGGCTGACGCTCTACCTCGGTCCCGTGCCCTGGCTCGCGCTGGCGGGTCTCCAGGCCGTCTTCTTCGCCCTCGCCGCCGGCCTGATGGCGGTCGTGTCGACCCGCGGCCACGTCGTCTGGACGGGACCGCTCGGCCGCATGGTCGGCGTCCCCGCCCTGCTCGCCGCACTGTGGGCGGGCCGCGAGACGATCACGATCGTCTGGCCGTACGGGGGCTTCGCCTGGGGGAGGCTCGCGCTCTCGCAGTCGACGGGGCCGCTGGCGGACCTGGCCGCCTGGATCGGCTTCACCGGTCTGAGCTTCGTCGTGGCGTTCCTTGCGGCAGTCCTGGCGCAGGCCGTCCGCGAGGTCTCGGTCCCCGGCACCGCTCGAGTCGCGACCGTCGCCGGCTTCGCGATCGTCGCCCTCGTGTTCCCGGCCTGGCCGGCGCCGACCGACGGGACGACCCGGATCGCCGCGATCCAGGGCGACTCCGACGCCGGGCTGTTCTCGGAGAGCTACCGCGGGCAGATCCTCGAGGACCACACCTCCGCGACCCTGGCCGTGCTCGACGAGGACGTCGACATGGTGGTCTGGCCCGAGAACGGCGTCGACATCGATCCGACGCGCAATGCGCAATCGGCGGCGGTCCTCGACTACCTGAGCCGCACCATGGACGCCCCGTTCATCGTCGGTACGATCACGAACCCCGAGGAGGACGTGTTCTACAACAGCTCGCTGCTGTGGAGAGCAGGGGAGGGCGCGACCCAGGTCTACGACAAGGTGCACCCGGTGCCGTTCGCCGAGTACATGCCGGACCGTGCGTTCTGGCGCATGTTCGCTCCGGATCTCGTCGACCTCGTGAGCCGGGACTACTCGATCGGCACCAGGCCGAACGTGTTCGACATCGACGGAGTGCTGGCGGGCATCGCGATCTGCTTCGACATCTCGGACGACGCGCTGACGAACGCGATGATCGACGGCGACGCCGAGATCATCCTCGCTCAGACGAACAACGCCGACTTCGGTCGCACGGACGAGAGCGTGCAGCAGCTCGCGATCGCGCGGCTGCGGGCGATCGAGACCGGCCGGAGCGTGGTGAACATCTCGACGGTCGGCACGAGCGCGATCATCGCTCCCGACGGCTCGACGCTCGACTCCCTGACATGGTTCGAGCCGGGTGCCATGGTGGACGAGGTACCCCTCGCCTCCACCACGACCCCGGCTCTGGTGTGGTCCCGGAACCTCGGCTGGTACTTCCTCGCCGCAGGTCTCGCGGGCCTGGTCTCGTTCGTCCTGCGGACGCGCGCTCCCCGGCCCCGGAACGCAGACCGGCGCTAAGCGCCGATCTTGTGCTCGCCGCGACGGGCGCGCAGATAGGCGAGCCGCTCCTCGAGCAGCTCCTCCAGCTCCGCACGGGTGCGGCGCTCGAGCAGCATGTCCCAGTGGGTGCGGGGCGCCTTCTGCTCACCGCGGTCGACGACGACGGGCTTCGAGTCCACCAGGAGGGTGGCCTCGTGACCGCACGCGCGGCACTCCCAGGTCTCCGGCGCCTCGGCGTCGGCCGAGAACACCATGTCCGTGTCGTGGCCGCAGTTCGTGCAGTGGTAGGTGTGCGTCGAACGCGGTGAGAAGACGACACCCTCCTCGCTCTGCAGGCTCTGAGAACCTAGTCTCATTCCTCGCAAGCTTCGATCTGCCATTGTGTGGTCTCCTCTCGCTGTGCTCCGACAAGTGTCGACCGCGTACCTGGAGGTGGTCTTGCGGTCACCTCCTTTGCCAGAGAACCTTCAGGTGAGAGGCGGTTTCGGTGCAGCGTCGTCGACCGCACGGCGGGCGAGATCCGTCCGGTCGGTCACGAGTCCGTCGACGCCCAGGGCGAGCAGCTCGGTCATCCGCTGGGCGTCGTTGACGGTCCACAGGTGGATCTCGGCTCCGGTCACGCGCAGGCGCGCGAGGATCGGGGGAGTGGCGACCGGCAGGCCGAGCGCCGACTCCGGGACCTGGAGGGCGTCCATGCCGTTCAGCGCGAGGCGCACGAGGGCGGGGAGCCGGAGGTGCGCTCCGATCAGCGCCGTGAGGAAGCGCTGCGCCGACGCCGACGTCGCGACTCCGGGGAGCAGCCGGACGGTCGAGGCCCGGCGCGACTCGGACAAGGAGGTGATCAGGACCCGATCGCGGGCATCCTGCCGGTCGACGGCGAGTGCCGTCGGGTGCACCGCCGCGCGGGCCTTCACGTCGATGTTCAGGAGCGCGTCGGGCAGCAGCCGCAGGGCGTCCTCGAGGCGGAGCAGCGACTCTCCTCCGGGGAGGACGAGACGCGCGAGGTCCTCCCAGCGCTCGGCCTCGATCCGGTGGGACCGCCCCGCCGCGTCGAGCACGACCTCGTCGTGCACGAGGACCGCGACTGCGTCGAGCGAGGCACGGACGTCGGTCTCGAGGAGATCGGCGCCCGCCTCGAGTGCCCGCTGGAACGCGCCGAGGGTGTTGCCGATCCGATCGGGTCCGAAGCCGCGGTGGGCGATGACGCGCGGCCGCCGTCCCCGGAGGAAAGGCGGCCGCCTGTCGATCACGGGTCGCGGACCCTAGAAGCCCGGCGCCGGGGGAGTGACCGCGCCGTCCTGCGGGCGCTCGGGGTCCTGGCCCTTCGGGCCGAACGCGGCGCCGATGCCCTTCAGCGCCTCGGTCAGCTCGCTCGGCACGATCCAGAGCTTGTTCGCGCTGCCGTCGGCTAGCTTGGGGAGCGTCTGCAGGTACTGGTACGCGAGGAGCTCCTTGTCGGGCCGGCCCTGGTGGATCGCCTCGAACACGGTGGTGATGGCCTTCGCCTCGCCCTCGGCCCGCAGGATCGCCGCCCTCGCGTCTCCCTCCGCAGCGAGGATCGCCGCCTGGCGGTGCCCCTCCGCGTTCAGGATCTGCGACTGCTTGGTGCCCTCGGCGGTGAGGATGACCGCGCGGCGATCGCGCTCGGCGCGCATCTGCTTCTCCATCGAGTCCTGGATGGAGGCGGGCGGGTCGATCGCCTTCAGCTCGACGCGGCCGACGCGGATGCCCCACTTGGTGGTGGCCTCGTCGAGGACGATGCGCAGCTGCCCGTTGATGTTGTCGCGGGAGGTGAGCGCCTCCTCGAGGTTCAGACCGCCGACGACGTTGCGGAGCGTGGTCGTCGTGAGCTGCTCGACGGCGCCGAGGTAGTTCGCGATCTCGTAGGTGGCCGCGCGGGCGTCGGTCACCTGGAAGTAGACGACCGTGTCGATCGAGACGACCAGGTTGTCCTCGGTGATCACCGGCTGCGGCGGGAACGAGACGACCTGCTCGCGCAGGTCGACCGAGGGGCGCACCCGGTCGATGAACGGGATGACGAGATTGAGGCCCGGCAGCAGCGTGCGGTGGTACTTGCCGAGCCGCTCGACGACGCCGGCGGTGGCCTGCGGGACGATCCTGATGGATTTGAACAGGACGACGAGGGCGAAGACGACGATCACCGCGACGACGACGGTCGTCACGAGTGCGGAGGTGGTCACGAGGAGCTCCTTTCGGCGGGGACGACGACAGCGGTCGCGCCGTCGATGGCGGTGACGACGACGCGTTCGCCGAGACCGAGAGGTCGGGATTCGACGAGTGGGGACAGGCGGGCCGTCCAGGTCTCGCCGTTGGCCAGCTTGACCTGGCCGGGGCCGTCGCCGGCGATCACGACGCTGCCCGCGAGTCCGAGCAGCGCGTCGCGCCGATCGGAGCCGGATCGCCGCCGCGACGGAGCAGCCGCAGGAGGGGTGGACGGACGGTGAGCAGCAGCAGGACCGCGAGGACGGCGGCGACCGGGACCTGCACCCAGAAGGGCGCCCCGACGAGGCCGGCCAGGAGGCCGCCGACGCTCCCGACGGCGAGCATCAGGAACGTGAACTCGAGGGTGATCATCTCGACGATCACGAAGATCAGGATCAGCGCGAGCCAGAGGATCCACGCGTACTGGAGGACGGCGTCCATGCCGGTTGCTCCTTCCCCTCGACGAGCTCCTACAGGGTATCCGGGGCTCCCGGAAGCGCGCTGAGAGGGCGGACGGCCGAGTCGCGGGGCGCGGGGCGGACGGGTTCGGTAGGATCGCCTGTCGGGGCTCCGGCCCGTCATCGTGCCCGTCCCGGTCTTCGCATCGGCGTCCTGGAGGATCTCCTCGTGTCCAACCCCCTCGCTCCCGGCTCGCTCGACGGCAAGCGCGTCCTCGTCACCGGCTCGTCCCGCGGCATCGGCGCCGACACGATCCGCTACTTCGCCGAGGCGGGCGCCAGCGTGGTCGTCAACTACCGCTCCAAGGCGCCGCGGGCGAACAAGCTCGTCGACCAGATCGTCGCCGCGGGCGGCTCGGCCTTCGCGGTCGGAGCGGACCTCACCGACGCGCAGTCGCGCACCGACCTCTTCGCCCGCATCCAGGACGAGCTCGGGGGACTGGACGTGCTGGTCCTGAACGCGTCCGGCGGCATGGAGAGCAACATGGGCGAGGACTACGCGATGGTCCTCAATCGCGACTCGCAGGTCGCGACCCTCGACGCGGCGCTCCCGCTCCTGGGCGAGGGCTCGCGCATCGTCTTCGTGACGAGCCACCAGGCGCACTTCATCCGCTCGACGCCGACGATGCCCGAGTACGAGCCCGTCGCGCTGTCCAAGCGCGCCGGTGAGGACGCCCTGCGCGACCGCATCCCCGAGCTCGCCGAGCGCGGCATCGAGTTCGTCGTGGTCTCGGGCGACATGATCGAGGGCACCATCACGGCGACGCTGCTCGAGCGCTCGAACCCCGGAGCGATCAGCTCGCGCCGCGAGTCGGCCGGCAAGCTCTACAACGTCGGCGAGTTCGCGGCCGAGGTCGCCCTGGCCGCCGTCGAGCCGATCCCGGCCGAGAACACCCGACTGGTGGGCGACATCACGGACTTCGTCGGCGTGTAGTCGCCGCCGTGCGTGCGGCGGTTCGGAGATGGTCCGTCGCCGCTCGGTCGGTGTCGCGGAACATCTGCGGGACGAATCAGGATCGTGACGGAAGCGGCTTCTGTTGCTGCTTCCGCGATATCCGATAATGCACATTATGTCAGTTCGTGTGAGCGGCAACCTCTCCCGTTCCGACTCCGCTGGGCTCTGCGGTCGCTCCAGTAGGTGACGACTCCGTCGCGAGGGACTCCTGCAGACCTGGTCGAGTGCGCGCCGCACACCCCTTCCGGGAGGTGCGGTCCGCGGATCGCCGCCCGCTCGCGATCCTCCGGATGCTTGCGCCGCCGTTAATCTCCGTCGTAAAGTAACTTGATGATAAAGATAGTGGACGGGATGCCTCGTCCCTCCGCTCCCGGTCCGCCGCACCGCATTCCGCCGCACGTCGACGCCACCAGGAGCAGCTGACCCATGACCACCACCACCGCGACGACCCGAGATCCCTCGGAAGCACCCGGGGTGGAGGCGACCCTCCGCTCGCTCGACGGACCCGTCTTCGGCTTCGCGGTGCAGCCGCACCTCTCCGAGCTCGCCGCCGCCACCCGGAGCGATCGGGCGCGCGTCGACGGCGTCTCGCTCTCGTACACCTACTACCGGCATCCGCTGAACCGGGCCCATCCCTCGAACTTCGTCGACCTCACTCCGCAGCAGGTCGCGGCCATCGAGAGGGCGGAGTCGTCCCGTCTCCCGTCCTGGATGGTCGAGCAGATCCGGCAGATCCGCTACCCGACGCTCTGGGACGCCGTCCGCACCGCGAAGGCGGGCCCGGGTGATCGCAAGGACGCTCTCGAGACGCGGCTCGCCGCCCACGCGAACGACGTCCTCCGCGCCCGCGATCCCCGCCACGTCCCGGTCCGCTCCCCCCGGGCGACCCCGACCGGCCGCCTGCACCACTCCGATCTCCTCGAGACGACCTGCGTGATGGTCGACCGGGAGCCCCACCGCGGCCGGCGCCTCGAGGCGGCCCCGTTCCTCACGGCCTTCGGTGCCCGGATCGGGAAGCGCTACCTGACCGTCGTCTACGACACTCGGACGGCGCCGAAGCTGTCGTTGGAGTTCACGGTCCGCCGCCCGGATCCGGAGAACGGACCGCTCTGATCCGTCGTCCCGCTGCGCACTCCCCCGACGGCCGATGCCCGACTCCGAGCCCCTCGATCCGCGAAGCGGCGCGCGACGTGTCGCTCACAGTCGGCACACATGTCGCTGAGTATCGTTCGGGGAAACGGAGGTCATCATGAACAGCTCTTCCTCGACCGGCGCGTTCGGCGCCGGCAACCCGATCGACAGCATCTGGCAGGCGATGGAGCAGGCGCGCGCCGGCTTCGAGAAGCGCGTCGGCACCCGTGTCGGCCGCGGCGACGTCCGGGCGGCCGTCCTGGCCCTCCTCGCCGAGCAGCCGATGCACGGCTACCAGATCATCCACGAGATCGAGGAGCGCAGCGGCGGCAGCTGGAAGCCGAGCCCCGGCTCCGTCTACCCCACCCTCCAGCTCCTCGCCGACGAGGGCCTGATCTCGGCCGACGAGTCGAACGGCCGCAAGACCTACTCCCTCACGGAGGCCGGTCACGCCCAGGTCGCCGCCTCCGGTGCCTCCTCGCCCTTCGCCGAGACCGGCGGGGTCGAGGCCGGAGCGCTGCCCAAGGCCGGCATCGCGCTGGCGCAGGCCGCCGCGCAGGTGCAGCGCTCGGGCACGCCCGCTCAGATCCGCCAGGCCGTGACCGAACTCGAGGACGTGCGCCGCCGCCTGTACGCGATCCTCGCGCAGGACTGACCCGGGTGCCGTCGGTCAGCCCGGGTCCTGGCGACCCGGGCCGCCGAGCGAGCAGTGAGCGGCGGCGCTACCGCCGTATCCTGCGCTTCGCCGCCTGGCATCTCGCGGTGACCTGGTGGTTCGATCTGGTCCTGCCCCGGCTGGGGCTGAACGTGATCGCCCTCCGCACGCGGCCCCACCGGATGCGCCGGTTCGCCCGCAGCTTCCACGTGCTCGCAGTCGAGCTGGGCGGCCTGATGATCAAGGTCGGCCAGTTCATGTCGTCGCGCCTGGACGTCCTGCCGCCCGAGATCACACGCGAGCTCGAGGGTCTGCAGGACGAGGTCCCGCCCGTCCCGTTCCCCCGCATCCGCGCCCTCGCCGAGGCCGAGCTCGGCATGCCGCTCGAGCGCGCCTACGCCGGAGTCGACGAGTCGCCCGTGGCGGCGGCGTCGCTCGGTCAGGCCCATCGAGCACTGCTGTCGCCGCTCGACTCCGGCGACACCGGGCACAGCACCGCGATCGTGAAGGTGCAGCGACCCGGGATCGACGCGATCGTCGACGTCGACCTCGCCGCGCTCCGCCGGGTCGGGCGCTGGCTCACCCACGTCCGGCTCGTCTCGGACCGCGTCGACGCGCCCGCGCTCGTCGAGGAGTTCGCGGCAACCAGCCTCGAGGAGATCGACTACCTCCGCGAAGCCGCCAACTCCGTCCGCTTCGCCGCCGACTTCGCCGGCGATCCGCGGGTCGGGGTGCCGGACGTCGTCTGGGAGCGGTCGACCCGCAAGGTCCTCACCCTCCAGGACGTCACGGCGATCAAGATCACCGACGCCGACGGACTGCGCGCGGCCGGCATCGATCCGCGCGACGTCGCGCCGGTGTTCGCCGCGGTGATGTTCGACCAGCTGTTCACGACCGGCTGGTTCCACGCGGATCCGCACCCGGGGAACGTCTTCGTCACTCCCACCCCGGGCGCAGAGCTGCCCTGGCGGCTCACCTTCATCGACTTCGGGATGATGGGCGAGGTCCCACCGGCGACCAGGGCGGGGCTGCGCACGATGCTGATCGCGGCCGCCTCGCGCGACGGCAAGGGCCTCGTCGACGCGGCGCGCGACCTCGGGGTGCTGCTGCCCTCCGCCGACTCCCGCGAGCTCGAGAACGCAATGACCCAGCTCTTCGCCCGCTTCGGCGGGATGGGCTTCGCCGAGCTGCGCGAGGTCGACCCGCGCGAGTTCCGCCAGTTCGCCGAGCAGTTCGGCGACGTCGTCCGCTCGCTGCCCTTCCAGCTGCCCGAGAACTTCCTGCTGATCATCCGGGCGATGTCGCTCACCTCCGGCGTCTGCAGCGCGCTCGATCCGTCCTTCAACCTGTGGGACTCGGTCGAGCCGTACGCGCAGCGGCTGATCCGCGAGGAGCGCGGCAACGTGGCGCAGGACCTGGGCCGGCAGGCGGTCGAGAACCTGGGTCTGCTCTGGCGGCTCCCCCGACGCCTGGAGTCGCTCGCCTCGACCCTCGAGGACGGCACTCTCGCGGTGACGGTGCCCAGCATCGAGCGCCGGCTGAACCGCGTCGACGCGACCGTGCGGCGGGTGGTGTCGGCCGTCCTCTTCGCCGGGCTGCTGATCGCGGGAGCCGTGGTGCGCTCGGACGACGGCGGGCTCGGATCGGCGCTCATGCTCGTGTCGGTCGTGCCGCTGCTGCACGCGCTCCTGTCGGGGCGCCGCAGCGGCTGAACCGGTTCTCCGGGCGTCGGCTCGACGGTGGCCTACCGTGGACCCATGGCCAGGACGATCTCCACGAACACCGCCGTCGACCGCGACGGGATGCTCGCCTTCGTGCGGCCCCGGCACCGGATGATCGTCGCGACCACCCGGGCCGACGGTCGGCCGCAGATGTCGCCGGTGTCGGGAGGAGTCGACGAGGAGGGCCGGATCGTCGTCTCCACCTACCCGGGCCGCGCCAAGACCCGGAACGTCGAACGCCGCTCCGCCGTGTCGGTGCTGGTGCTGTCCGATGAGTGGGACGGGGCCTGGATCCAGGTCGACGGCGACGGCGAGGTCCTCCACATGCCGGAAGCCGCCGACGGACTGGTCGACTACTACCGCTGCATCGCGGGCGAGCACCCGGACTGGGACGAGTACCGAGCGGCGATGGCGCTGCAGGACAAGTCCCTGCTGCGCGTCACTCCGACGCGCTGGAGCCCCGTCTCGACGGGCGGGTTCCCGGCGGACGTGGCGCAGCGGCTCGACGCGCGCTGACGCCTCGGGACCTGCGCGCCGCGGGGTCAGCTCGAGGGGACCGCGCAGGTCTCCTCCGCGGCCGTCTGACCCGGAGCGGCGACCGCGGCGGGCTCCTGGGAGGGAACGGCCTCCGGTGCCCCGGCCGAGGGTTCGACGATCGGCGGCGCGGACGCGGCGGGCTCCCCCGGCGCGGGGGCCAGCACGACGGGCTCGTCCGCCAGGACCCGGGCCATCAGCTCGCGCCGAGAACCGGATCCGGGACGACCTTCCCCGGGTAGTCCGGGTCGTCGAGCGCGGGGTACTGCACGAACACCATCCGCTCGAGGTCGATGTCCTTCAGGGCGAGCGCGAGGGAGATCATCGTGCTGGGGTTCGTCATCGTCGTCGAGAGGTGCAGATTCGAGGACGCCGCCTGGGCGAGCCCGTAGAGCACGGGCGGGTTCGACAGCGTGTCGGCCGAGCGGACGGTGCGCATCAGGGAGGCGAGGTACTGCTGCTGCGAGGAGATGCGCCCCAGGTCGCTGCCGTCGCCGATCCCGTGGCGGGTGCGCAGGAACGCGAGCGCCGTCTCGCCGGAGACCGTCGAGACACCGGCGGGCAGGTCGAGTCCGGAGTCGGTGTCCAGGATCGGACCGGTCAGGCAGATCGGCACTCCCCCGACGGCGTTGCTCATCTCGATGACGCCGTTGAACGAGACCCAGCCCGCGTAGGGGACGGAGAGCCCGGTGAACTCCTGCAGGGTGTCGTTGACGCAGGCCAGCCCCCCGGCCGCGAACGAGCGGTTGAGCGAGGCGCCGGTCTCGGCCGGGGAGACGGCTCCCGTGGCGGGGTCGGTGCACTCGGGACGGTCGAGGATCAGGTCGCGCGGGAAGCTGATCACCGTCGCGCTGCTGTGGTCCTCCGACACGTGCAGGAGGATGTTGACGTCGTTCAGCGTGGTGTCGCGCACGCCGAACTGCTCCCCCTGCGCGGCGTCGTTGTCGGTGCCGACGACCAGGACGCTGAAGCCGCCCTCGATGGCGCCGAGCTGCAGGCCTCCCCCGCCGGCGTCGACGCCGAGATCGACGGCGTTGCCGCTGACGTTGCGGCTGATGCTCGCGGCGGCGATGGCCACCAGTGAGGTCGCGCTGACTCCGAGGACCGCCAGTCCCGCTGCCACCGCGATCACCGCGGTCCGTCGCCCGGATCGACGCCGGAGCCGTGCGTGACGGATGCTGCGCTCTGCTGCCATTCCGACAGTCTCCCCGACGCGGGCGCGCCAGGAGCCCATCGGCGTGTCCTCCTCCGCGCCCCGGCCGGAGGAGGACCGCGGTGTCAGCGTCGAGCGGCCTCGACCAGACCGGTGACGACGCCCTCGTCGAGCGGGCTGCCGGGGAAGGCGGCGAGGCGCCCCAGGGGCATCGAGCCGAGCATCTTCGTCATCGCGGGGTCCTCCAGCATCGCGGCGAACCCTCCGTCGCCCGAGCCGAGCGCCTCGCGGAGGAGCGTGCCGGCTCGCGGGTCGTCGAGCCACTCCGCGAGCGTCGACTCCTCGTCCAGGGGCAGATCGAGTGCGTCACCGCTCACGGTCGCGCTCGTGGCGACACGCAGATCCCGGCTCGACGCCCCGACCTCGACGGAGTAGTCGCCGCCCTCGACGGTCCAGGCGCCCGCCTGCGGGTGGAAGTAGGCGAGGTCGTCGCGAGGGATGTCCAGGACGACGGTCGCGGACTCCCCCGCCGGGATCCCGACCACGGTGAACGCGGTCAGCGCGCGGATCGCGCGGGGCACGGCGGATCCGGGCAGCCCGGTGTACACCTGGACGACCTCGCGTCCGTCGCGGGTGCCCGTGTTCTCGACGTCGAGGCGGACGCGGAGGCCGCCGTCGCGCGGCTCCACCTCGAGCGCGCTGTACGCGAACTCGGTGTACGAGAGGCCGTGGCCGAAGGGGAACGACACCTCGGTGCCGCGGGCGTCGTAGCCGCGGTAGCCGACGAAGACGTCCTCGCCGTAGCGGACGTGCCCGAAGGCCCCCGGGAATCCGAGGTGCGCAGGGCTGTCCTCCAGGCGCACCGGGATCGTCTCGGTGAGACGGCCGGACGGGTTCACCGCGCCGACGAGGACGTCGGCGATCGCGCCGCCGCCGGCCTGGCCGAGCAGCCAGCCCTCCACGATCGCGGGGACGCGGTCCTGGAAGCCGGAGGTGCGGACGACTCCGCCGTTGGAGAGGACGACGACGACGTCGGGGTTGGCGGCGACGACCGCGTCGAGCAGCGCGAGCTGCGCGGCGGGCAGCTCGAGGTGCTCGCGGTCGAAGCCCTCGGACTCCTCCTCCGCCGGAAGACCGAGGAACAGGACCGCGACGTCGGCCGTGGCGGCGGCGGCCACGGCCTCCTCGCGCAGCGCCCGCTCGTCGCCGGAGCCGTCGAGGGTGAAGCCCGGAGCGAACGCGACGTCCTCCCCCAGTGCCGACCGCAGCTCGTCGAGGGCGCTGTCGAGGCGCGTGGGGTTGATCAGCGAGCTGCCCGCGCCCTGGTAGCGCGGCGTGCGGGCGAACTCGCCCAGGACGGCGACGACCGCCTCGGGGCGCAGCGGCAGGAGGCTCCGCTCGTTCTGCAGGAGCACGATGCTGCGCGCCGCCGCCTCGCGGGCGAGGGCGTGGTGGGCGTCGGCGTCGTAGGTCGCCTCGGGGTCGGCTCCCTCGGCGATCCGGTCGAGCATCTCGAGGGCGCGGCGCGCGGAGGTGGTGACGCGGGCCTCGTCCAGGGCGCCGGAGCGGACCGCGGCGACGAGCTGCGCGTCGGTGCGGCCGCCGCTCGAGGGCATCTCGAGGTCCAGGCCCGCCGCGACGCCGACGACGCGGTCGTTCACCGCTCCCCAGTCGGACACGACGAGGCCGTCGTAGCCCCACTCGTCGCGGAGGACCGTCGTGAGCAGCCACGGGTTCTCGGAGGCGTAGACGCCGTTGACCCGGTTGTAGGAGCACATGACGGTCCAGGGCTGCTGCTCGGTCACGACGCGCTGGAACGCGCGCAGGTAGATCTCGCGCAGCGGGCGCTCGTCGACGTCGGCGCTGACGCGCAGCCGGTCCGTCTCCTGGTTGTTCGCGGCGAAGTGCTTCAGCGACGCCCCGACTCCGCGGCTCTGCAGCCCGCCGACCAGCGCGGAGCCCATCACTCCGCTGACGAGGGGGTCCTCGGAGAAGTACTCGAAGTTGCGGCCGCACAGCGGCGAGCGCTTGATGTTGATGCCGGGGCCGAGGAGGACGCCGACTCCCTCGGCCCTCGCCTCCTCCCCCAGCGCCTCGCCGACCCGGCGGACGAGCTCGGCGTCCCAGCTGGAGCCGAGGGCGACGGCGGGCGGGAAGCAGGTCGCGGGCACGCTGTCGGCGAGGCCGAGGTGGTCGCCGCCGGTCTGCTGCAGGCGCACGCCGTGCGGTCCGTCGGTCAGCACGACGGAGGGGATCCCGAGGCGGTCGACCGCCTTCGTGCTCCAGAAGCTCTCTCCGCTGGTGAGCGAGGCCTTCTCCTCGAGAGTCAGGTCGTCGAGGTGGTCGGCGTGGGTCATGATTCTGCTCCGATCCGTCGGGGCGTCCCTGCCGCGACGTGAAAACCATACATCGGTCGGAATTTCTCCGCCCGATCTCTTGCGGGGTCGGTCCGCCGCGGGCATACTCGCTTTCCAAACGACGTTCGGTTTTCGGCAGAGGCCGTGGAGACCCGTCGACTCAACGGTGAGAGGACTCAGAGATGACAACAGCGAGTGGATCCGCGGCGGGGATGCCGTCCGGGATGACGACGGCGACCGCGACGGTCAGGCGCGACCAGGGCTTCCCGGAGCCGACCGAGCCCGCCAAGGGCAGCTACATCTTCTGGCTGCTCGCGGCGCAGCTGGTGTTCTTCATCGCCCTGCTCGGGCCTGCGATCGTCGGCATCGGCATCAAGATCCAGTCGTTCGTCGACGCCGGCGTCATCGACGCGAACGGGGCGACGGGAGCCGCCGCGGTGCTGGGCGGGTTCGGCGCTCTGTTCGCCACGATCGCGAACGTCGTCTTCGGCCGGCTCTCGGACCGCACGACGAGCCGCTTCGGCCGCCGACGCGTCTGGATCGTCGCCGGCACGGTCATCATGACCGTCGCCTTCGTGATCATGGCGCTGGCGCCCAGCCTCCTCCTCGCCACGGTCGGCTGGTCGCTCGCCCAGCTCGGCGCGAACATGACCCTCGCGCCCTTCATCGCGACCATCGCCGACCAGGTCCCGAAGTTCCAGCGCGGCAAGATCACCGCTGCCCTCGGCATCGCGCAGAACGTCGGCGTCCTCGGCGGCACCTACGTCGCGCAGGCGTTCCAGGACCAGCTGCTCATCCTCTTCGTCGGCCCCTCGGTCCTCGCGATCGTCGTCATGGTCGTCTTCGCGGTCGTCCTGCCCGACCGCCGCCTGCCCGCCGCGCCGCCCCGCGCGACCCTCCGCGACTGGGCCGAGACCTTCTGGGTCAGCCCGCGCAAGAACCCCGACTACGCGCTCGCCTGGTGGTCGCGCTTCCTCATCACCTTCGCGAGCTTCGGCTTCACGACCTTCCGCTTCTTCTACCTGCTCAACCACATCGGGGTCGATGCCGAGGACATCCCCGGGGTCATCACGACGAGCGTGCTCATCTACACCGCCACCCTGGTCGGCGCGAGCTACTTCGCCGGCTGGCTGTCGGACCGGATCGGGCGGCGCAAGGTCTTCGTGTGGAGCTCCACCGCGCTGTTCGCGGTCGGGACCTTCGCGCTGATCTTCGTGCAGGACGTCCCCACGTTCTACATCCTCGAGGCGCTGCTCGGCATCGCCTACGGCATCTACGTCGGCGTCGACCTCGCCCTCGTCGTGGACGTGCTGCCGGACCCCGAGAACTCGGGCAAGGACCTCGGCGTGTTCAACATCGCCAACGCCCTCCCCCAGACGATCGCGCCGCTCATCGGCGGCATCCTCGTCTACGTGAGCGACCCGTCCGGCAACAACTACGCGCTGTGGTTCTCGGTCTGCGCGGTCGCGGCGATCGTAGGAGCGCTGGTCATCTTCCCGATCAAGAAGGTCAGGTAGAGCGGGGCCGCCCCCGCCCCCTGCGACGGCCCGCCGGTCCCCGATCGGCGGGCCTTCGCGCGCTCCGGGCGAGTCGCGACTCCTGCGGTCGCGCGATCTGATCGGATCGGGACATGCCGCGACCGCTGATCCTCCTGACCGGGGTCGGTCTCGTGCTCCTGGCGACCCTCGTCCTCGCGCCGCTCTCGACCGTCTCCACCTGCTACGACGCCGTGGAGCCGTCGGCGTCGCGGTGCGAGACGGCGCAGCAGTCGCTGCTCGGGGCCCCGGCGAACCTCTGGGTCTGGCTCGTCGTCGTCGCGGTGATCGTCGTCCGGATCGTCCTGCGCCTCCGCCGTCCCCGCGCACCGGACGCGACACGGTGATCGTCCACGTCGCCACTCCGGCCGCTCTGATCTCGCGAGGGAGCCGTCCGTGGAGGCTCTGAGCGCGGTCGTCCTGCTCGTGGTCGCCGTCGGCGCGGTGTGCCAGGTGCTGTCGGGAGTCGGATTCGCGCTCGTCACCTCTCCCCTGCTCGTGCTCGCGCTCGGCCACGACCGCGGCGTCCGCACCGTGCTGGCCCTGTCGATCGCCCTCAACGCGGTCGTCCTCCTCCGGTCGTTCCGGCACGTGCGTCCGGCGGAGGCGCTGCGCCTCCTCGTGCCGGCGGCGCTGCTGGTCGTGCCGGCGGCGCTCCTGCTGGACGCCGTCCGGCCCGCGGCCCTCGCCGTCGTCGCAGGAGCTGTGATCCTGCTCGCGACGGCGCTCGTGGCGGGCGGCCGTGCACTCCCGTTCCTCGACGGTGCGCGGGGCGCTGTCCTCGCCGGAGCGCTCAGCGGGGTGTTCACCGTGCTCGCGGGCGCCGGCGGTCCGCCCGTCGCCCTCTTCGCCGCGCAGCGCCGCTGGTCGCCCGTGGTGGCGAGCGCCACGCTCCAGGCGTTCGCGCTCCCGCTCAATCTGCTGACGCTGCTGGTGCTCGGTCCGTCGCCCGACGACCTGTCGGGACTGGGCTGGGCTCTGGCCGGACTCGTCATCGGGACGGCGGCAGCGATGCTCGTCGCACCACGGGTGTCCGCCGGAGCGGTCCGGCGCGTCACCCTCGCCGTCGCTGCTCTGGGCGGCGCGGCCCTGGTGGTCGGGGGGATCGCAGGCGCGGCGTGACCCGACGTCGGTGCGGGAGCGCCGGAGCGGGGAGACGACTCCCCCGCTCTTGACACGGCTCCGACCGAGGCTTACTTTATCGATACATGAACCGCCCTGTATCGATACAGGAACGAGAGCACGAAGGAGTGCGATGCGCGACGCCGATACGAGGACCCCCTCGCCCTCGCCTCTGGAGCGGTTCCTCGCCGACCCGTCGCTCGTGGTCTCCGGAGGCAGATGGCACCTGTTCCCGACGACCGACGGCATCCAGGACTGGGGCGCCCGTGCCTTCCGGTGCTACTCCTCCCCCGACCTGGTCGACTGGACGGACGACGGCGAGATCCTGCGCCTGGGACGCGACGTGGCCTGGGCCGACTCCTTCGCCTGGGCGCCCGCGGCTCTCGAGTGGAACGGCGCCCACTACCTCTACTTCACAGCGGGCAACAGCATCGGAGTGGCCCGCGCCACCGACGCCGCGGGCCCCTACACCGATCTCGGCGCCGCCCTCGTGCCCGCCGGCCGCTTCCCCGGCACCGCCATCGACCCCTCGGTGTTCGTCGACGACGACGGGGCGGTCTACCTCCTCTGGGGCAACTCCGTCGCCCATCTGGTGCGCCTGAACGACGACCTCGTGTCGTTCGACGAGGGCGCGGTGCACTCCTGGGTGCCCACCGGATTCCGGGAGGCCGCGCACCTGCACCGGCGCGGCGACTCCTACTTCCTCACCTGGTCCGAGAACGACACCAGGGAGGAGGACTACCGGGTGCGCTGGGCGGTCGGCCCCGGTCCGTCCGGCCCCTGGACCGACGGCGGCGTCCTGCTCGAGAAGAACACGGCCGAGGGGATCCTCGCGACCGGCCACCACTCGATCTGCCGCGTCCCCGGCACCGACGACTGGGTCATCGCCTACCACCGCTTCGCGGTCCCCGGCGGAGACGGCGTCCACCGCGAGATCGTCTTCGACCGGCTCCACCACGACGGCGACCGGCTCGTGCCCGTCGTCCCCCGGCACGCCCACCTCCGGCTCCCCCTCTCCTGATCCCACCCACCCACCACAGAACCGAGGAATGCAATGTCGCATCGCCCCCACGCCGTCGCCCTCCGCACGGCCGCCCTCGCCGTCGCCGCGGCGAGCGCCTTCTCCCTGACCGCCTGCGGCTCCGCGGGAGGCGATTCCGGGAAGACCGAGCTCAGCTTCTTCTCCTGGGACAACGAGGCGACGATGACCCCGGTCATCGAGGCCTTCGAGGCCGCCAACCCCGACATCTCGGTCGAGTTCTCGAACGCTCCCCCGGTCGCCGAGTACGTCTCGACCCTGCAGACCCGCCTCGCGGGGAACAACGCGGCGGACGTGTTCCTGATCGCGGCCGAGAACAAGACGAACCTCATCGACGGCGGCTTCGTGAAGGACCTGACCGACGAGCAGTTCATGGCCGAGATGTCGCCGTACAACACCGAGACGTACAGCAGCGACGGCAAGGCGTACGGCATGTCGACCTCCTCCTGGGCCGGCGGGATCCTCTACAACCGCGCCCTGCTGGATGCGGCGGGCGTCACGGAGGTGCCGACCGACTGGGACGGGTTCCTCGACGCGCTCGAGAGCGTGAAGGACACCGGCGTCGTGCCCTACTACGACTCCGCCACCCAGATCCCCATGGGCCTGTCGGCGATGGTCGGCTCGGCCGACGCCGAGCAGGGCGGCGAGGTCGACGAGGCGATCTTCGACGGGAGCGCCGAGTTCGGCGACCTGTGGGACGAGCCGCTCACGGCCTGGAGCGAGCTGCTCAGCAGCGGCCTGATGAGCCAGGACGTCGTCAGCCTGACCGGCGACCAGATCGTCGACGAGTTCGCGAACGGACGCGTCGCGATGATCGCGGCCGGACCGTGGAACCTGCCCGCCGTCCGCGAGAAGGCCCCGGATCTCGACGTCGAGTTCGCCCCCTTCCCCACGCTCGACGGTGCCGGCTTCTGGGCCGGAGCGGCGTCCCCCGGCTTCGCGATCAACGCGAAGACCGATCACGAGGCCGAGGCGGAGGCGTTCCTGAGCTTCCTCGGCAGCGAGGAGGGGGTCCGTATCTACCAGGAGGGCACGTCGGCGCTCACCACCACCGCGAACTACACGCCGGTCGTCGACCCGGCGCTCGAGGCGAACCTCGCCGGACTGCAGGAGGGGCGCTTCTACCTCCCCTCGATCGCCTGGCCGCGCGAGCAGGACGCTCTGAGCACCGAGGCGGTCGCGCAGATCCAGCTGCTCGTGCAGGGGCAGGCCTCCCCCGAGGACGTCTCGGCGGCGCTCCAGGCGCGACTCGAGTCGCAGGGCTGAGGGCTCGGCCCGGCTCCGGCCGGGCCGGCCCTCCGGGAACGGAGAACCATGTCAGCCCTCACCGCACCGCGCCGCGCGGCCGCTCTCGTCCGACGCAGCCGCATCGATCCGCTCCGACGGCGCGAGACCGTCAGCACGAGCCTGTTCCTCGTGCCGATCGTGCTCGTCTTCGTCCTGCTGTTCGCCGTGCCGCTCGCCCAGTCGTTCTACTTCAGCCTGACCGACTTCGACGGGTACTCCGTCGACTCCGAGTTCGTCGGGCTCGCGAACTACGCCAGCATCGTCCGCGACCCGGCGATGCTGGCCGGACTCCTCTTCACGCTGTCCTACAGCCTCGGGACCACCGTCCTCGTCACCGCGCTGGCGATCCCGCTGGCCCTGGTCCTCAACCGCCCCTTCGCCGGTCGCGGAGCGGTCCGGGCCGTCCTCTTCTTCCCGGCCATCCCCAGCATCGCGATCCTCGGCCTCGTCTGGGGTCTGATCCTCTCGCCGCTGGGCTCCGGGGCGATCAACCGGGTGCTCGAGACCGTCGCCGGGCTCGGCCCGGTGCCGTGGCTCTCGAACGGCACCCTCGCCCAGCTCTCGGTCATCGTCGTGGGGGTCTGGTCGAGCACCGGCTGGCACGCCATCCTCTACCTCGCCTACCTGCAGTCGATCCCGGAGGACTACTACGAGGTCGCCCGCATCGACGGGGCGTCGGCACCGCGCCGCTTCTTCTCGATCACCCTCCCCCTGCTCGCCCCCGCGGTGACGGTCAGCACGCTGCTCCTGATGACGGGCGGGCTCAAGGTCTACGACCTGCCCTTCACCCTGACCAAGGGCGGGCCGGGCTTCTCGACCTACACGATCACGCAGTCGATCATCCAGAACGGAGTCGGCCAGGCGCAGTTCGGCAAGGCCTCGGCCCTCGCCGTCGTGTTCCTGCTCGTCGTCGGCTCGATCGTCGCCGTGCAGCTGCTCATCTCCCGCCGATTCGAGGAGAGGACCTCATGACCTCCACCGCGGTCTCCCTGCCCCCGGCACCGCCGGTCGCCGATCCCCCCACCCCTCGCCGCGCCGGCGCCGGACGCGCGCCCAGCGCCGTCGCGGAGTCGCGGGCGCCCTGACCAGCATCGGCATGATCGCGCTGGCCGCGCTCGTCGGCGCTCCCTTCTACTACATCGTCGTCAGCACGCTGAAGACGCAGCAGGAGGTGTCGAACGCTCCGTTCGCCCTGCCGACCCGCCTCGACTTCGGCAACTACGCCGACGTGTTCGCCTCCGTCCCGATCGTCGGGGCCTTCGCGAACACGTTCTACGTCACGGTCGTGTCGGTGGCGCTCATGCTCCTCGTGGGCTCGATGGCGGCCTACGCGATGCTGCTGCGCACCACGCTCCTCACCCGGATCGTGTCGGTCGTGCTGATCATCGCGTTCCTCGTCCCCGGCCAGGCGACGCTGATCCCGCTCTACCGCCTGCTGGCGAGCGCCGGTCTGGTCGACAGCCTCGAGGGGCTGATCCTGCTCTACGCGGCGGGATCGATCTTCTGCTACTTCCTGATCCAGGGGTACATGAAGTCGCTGCCGCTCGAGATCTTCGAGGCCGCGCGGATCGACGGGGCGGGGCCGTGGCAGATCTACTGGCGCATCGTGCTGCCCCTGATCCGGCCGATCCTGATCACCGTGGGCGTCTTCCAGACGATGTGGGTGTGGAACGACTTCATCACCCCGAACGTCTTCATCAGCTCGTCCGAGAAGCAGACGCTCGTGCTGCAGGTGTACAAGGCGGTCGGGCAGTTCGGAGTGAACTGGCC
This sequence comes from Rathayibacter rhapontici, assembly GCF_001995175.1. Classification (GTDB taxonomy): domain Bacteria; phylum Actinomycetota; class Actinomycetes; order Actinomycetales; family Microbacteriaceae; genus Rathayibacter. Next base: position 17,296 of record NZ_MUKN01000030.1, on the reverse strand, counting down.
CGCGTTCCTCACGCTGAGCGTCGTCGTGCTGCTCCCGATGGTGGTCTTCTTCGTCCTGATGCAGAAGCACATCGTGGGCGGCCTGGTGTCCGGAAGCGTGAAGGGGTGACCGGGTACCTCCTCGCCTACTTCCTCCCCGGTCCTGGCGGCGAGGCCGTGCGGTTCGCGGTGAGCGAGGACGCGACTCCGCTCGTCTTCCACGCGCTGCCGGGCGGGCCGCTGCGCTCGGACGTGGGCGAGGGCGGAGCCAGGGACCCGTTCCTCGTGCGCGACACCGCCTCGGGACGGATCGTGCTCCTCGCCACGGACCTGCGGACGGAGGAGGACGGCGACTGGCACCGCGCGGCGCGGCACGGCAGCCGGTCGATCCTGGTGTGGGAGTCGGCCGATCTCGTCGACTGGGGCGGTCCGCAGCTGCGACTCGTCGCTCCGGAGGACGCGGGCAACGCGTGGGCGCCGAAGGCGTACCGGAACGAGGAGCGCGGCTGCTGGCAGGTCTTCTTCTCGAGTGCGCTCTTCGCGCCGGGACAGGACCGCGGCACCGCCGTCCACCAGAGGATCCTCGTCGTCGAGACGGAGGACTTCGTGTGCTTCTCCTCCGCGAGGATCGCCCTGGACACCGGTCGCGACGTCATCGACGCGACGTTCCTCCCCGACGGCGACGAGTGGCTCCGATTCACGGTCGAGACACCGCCGGGAGCCGACTCGACCTCGATCACGCTCGCTCGGGGAGCGTCCCTGGACGGCCGCTTCGAGACGGTGCGGACGGGCATCGGCATCCCCGAGCTCGTGCGCGGGGAAGGTCCCGCGGTGATCCGCTCCCCCGACGGAGTCACGACCTGGCTGCTGATCGACGAGTTCGGCCTGCGCGGGTACCGCCTCTTCTCCTCCGCCCGACCCGGGACCGGAGGGTTCGAACCGGTCCGTGGCGCGCGTCTACCCGACGACGCGCGTCACGGGTCGCTCCTCGCCCTCACCGACGACGAAGCGGCACGGCTCCGCTCCCGTGCCGGGATCGGGCCCGCACCCGTGGGAAGCTCGAGGGGAGGAGGTGCGTCATGGTGACCATCCACGACGTGGCGAAAGAGGCCGGGGTCTCGGCGATGACCGTGTCGCACGTGCTGAACGACCACCCCCACGTCCGCGAGACCACGCGCGAGAAGGTGCTCGACGTGATCTCGCGGCTCGACTACCGGGTGAACGTCGCCGCGCGGAATCTGCGGACGGGGCGCACCGGCACCATCGGACTCGCGGTGCCAGAGATCGACCGGCCGTACTACGGCCGGCTCGCCGCCGAGATCATCGCCGCCGCCGAGAAGCACGATCTGCGCGTCGTGATCGAGCAGACCGGCGCCCAGCGCGAGAACGAGCTCGGGGCGCTCGCGTCCTCCCGCAAGCGGCTGTACGACGGCATCATCCTGAGCACCGTCGGGCTCGGCGCGGCCGACACCGAGCTGCTCCGCGTCGACCACCCGCTCGTGATCCTCGGCGAGCGCATCTTCGAGGGCCCGGTCGACCACGTGGCCATGGCGAACGTGGACGGCGCCCGGATGGCCGTCGCCCACCTGATCGAGAAGGGCTGCCGGCGGATCGTGATGGTGGACGACCCGGCGCCCGACGAGGTCGACGTCTCGAGTCTGCGTCTCGAGGGCTACCGGCGAGCGCACGAGGAGGCCGGACTCGCGATCGATCCGGCGCTGCACATCGAGGTCGGCGAGTTCACGATGGCCGGCGGCTCCCGGGGCATCCGCGACTTCCTCGATCGCGGCGTCCCCTTCGACGGGGTGTTCTGCATCACCGACACGGTCGGGATCGGGGTGCTCCGGGGTCTCGCCGACCGGGGGATCCCTGTGCCGGGCCGGGTGAGGGTCGCCGCCTTCGACGCGATCCTCGAGGGCGAGTACACGGTGCCGAGGCTGACCACGATAGACCCCGACCACGCCTTCATGGCCCGCACAGCGGTCGAGCGGCTCGTCTACCGCATCGCGGGCGGGACCACGGCGGCCGAGGAGTACATGGCCGCGCCGCGTCTGATCGTGCGGGAGAGCTCGGCCTGAGCCCTCGCGGCCCCGGCACCGCGCTCCCCCGCTAGGGTGGGCGGACCGCAGCGCGAAGGGGGGCCTCGATGGCGCGGAGCAGGACCAGGGACGGACGACGGATCTCCGCGCTCGCGGTCGTGCTCGCGGCGGTGCCGCTGCTCGCGGGATGCGCGGGACCGATCGCGTTCTCGGACTTCGATGGCGAGCGCACCGACGCCGACGTGCTGCCGGATCTCGGGGTCGTCACCGACGGGATCGATCCGGAGTCGGCGCGCTACGCGGGCTCGGTCGAGGGCCTCGAGGTGTACCTCGGCTCCTCGATGGAACGCGGCGATCAGTGCGTGATCGTCGACGCCGGCGCTCAGTCGAGCAGCGCCTGCACGACGGGCGGAGGGACCGTGTCGTCGGGTCCGGGCGCCTGGACGGTGCAGCTCCATCCCGACGGCGGCGGACCGGAGGACTCCTCCTTCGAGGACTGGACGCCGCTCGGCGAGAACGTGTCGGTGCGCGCCGACTGAGCCCGTCCGGGGCGGGCCGGGGTGGAATCAGGGTTCTCCCCGATCCGCTCGGCCGCGCGCCCCGACAGGATCGGAGCGTGCCCACCGCCTCGAGATCCTCCCTGCTCCCCGCCCTCGCCCTCGTGGTCGGCGGCGGGCTGCTGCTGGGCGCAGCGACGAGTCTCCTGCAGACCGTCCTCCCGCCCGCGCTGAACTCGTTCGCCAACTCCTCCGGCGGCTGGTCGATGCTGGTGTTCGCCCTCGTGCGGCTCGCGCTGGTGCGTCCCGTGGCCGGCGCGGTCCTCGGCCTGCTCTCGTTCTTCGCGATGCTCGAGGGGTACGACCTGGTCACCGGGTGGCGCGGCTTCGGCTGGTCGCCGCCGTTCTCCGATCCGTTCTGGCTGCTCGCCGTCCCCGCCGGCCCGATCCTCGGAGCCGCCGCGGCGCTCACCCTCCACGGCACGACCGCCTGGCGGGTGCTCGCCGTCGCTCCGCTCTCGGGGGTGCTGATCGGCGAGGGCGTCTGGGCGCTGAGCGCCGTCGCCGACACCACGAGCCCGGTGTACTGGTGGCTCGAGATCGTGCTCGGAGTCGCGTTCCTGGGGCTCGCGATCCTGCGTCGCAAGCCGGGCCTTCCCGTGGTGCTCGCGTCACTCGCGATCACGGCGGCCGCGGCGGTCTGCTTCGACGTGGTCTACTCGCTGTTCTGACCTCGGGAATGCGCGGCCCTGCTCCGTTGCTGCACGAGGGGGGCTGAGGAGGATCACGTGGAGCTCGTGCACTGGCTGTTCGATGCGCAGATCGTCCTGGGCGACCAGAGGGTGCTCTGGCGCGAGGTGATCGGCAACGCCTTCGGGCTCGCGAGCGCACTGGGCGGCATGCGGCGCAGGGTCTGGGCCTGGCCCGTCGGACTCGTCGGCAACGCTCTGCTGTTCACGGTCTTCATGGGCGCGCTCTTCGGCACTCCGAACCCCGTCAACCTGCTCGGGCAGGCCGGGCGGCAGGTCATGTTCATGATCGTGAGCGTCTACGGGTGGTACCGGTGGACGCACCGCCCCGAGTCCTCGTCGACCGTGATCGAGCCGCGCTGGGCGTCCTGGCGCACTCGCGCCCTGCTGGTCCTCGGGATGGTCGGCGGCACCGCAGTGCTCACTCCCCTGTTCCGCGCCCTCGGCTCGTACGAGCCGGTGTGGAGCGACGCGTGGATCTTCACCGGATCGCTGCTCGCGACGTACGGCATGGCGAAGGGGTGGGTCGAGTTCTGGCTGATCTGGGTCGCCGTCGACGTCGTCGGCGTGCCCCTGCTCTTCTCGGCCGGGTACTACGCCTCCGGTCTGATGTACGTCGTCTACGGAGCGTTCACGCTGGTCGGGTTCTTCGTCTGGATGCGGCACGGCCGCAAGCCCTCCAGCGCTGCGGTCACGGTCGGCTGATCGCCGGGGAGCGGCCCGTAGGCTGGGACGATGACGTCCCGGGTGCGCCTCCCCCTGGCCTCGTCGCATCCCGGGCCCACGGTCACGGTCACGGTCCTCGCCACGGTGCTCGCGGCCGCGGCGGGCAGACCCCTCCTGGTCGTGGTGCTCGTCGCGCTGGCCGTCGTGGCGGGGCAGCTCTCGATCGGGCTCGCGAACGACTGGATCGACGTCGACCGCGACCGCGCGGTGGGGCGCACCGACAAGCCGGTGGCCGTCGGAGCGATCAGCGTCCGCGCCGTGCGGACCGCCGCGATCGCCACCGCCGCCGTCTCGGTCGTGCTCTCGCTCCTCCTCGGTCCGGTCCCGGCCGTCGCCCACCTCGTGCTCGTCGCGGCCGGCTGGGCGTACGACGCCGGGCTCAAGCGCACCGCCGTCTCGGTGCTCCCCTTCGTCGTCGCGTTCGGCCTCCTGCCCGTCGTCGCCGTCTCGGCCGGCGGCGGCCCTCTCCCGGCCGCCTGGGCCGTGGCGACAGGAGCCGTCTTCGGCGTCGCGATCCACTGCACCAACGTGCTGCCGGACCTGGTCGACGACGAGGCCACCGGCGTCCGCGGATTCCCGCACCGGCTGGGCCTCCGGCTCTCGGGCATCGTCGCCTTCGGCTCGCTCGTCGTCGCCGCTCTCCTGGTGCTCCTCGGTCAGATCACCGGTGCGGAGGCGGTGCGCGGCCCGGGAGTCGCGCTGGCCGTCGCCGGGACCCTCGTGGTCGTCGCGCTCGCCGCCGCCGGGATCCGCCTCGTGCTGACCGGGCCGCCGACCCGACTGCTCTTCCGCCTGGTGATCGCGGCGTCGCTCGTGCTCGTCGTCGAGCTGGGGCTCTCAGGAGCCCGCCTGGTGGCCTGACCCGGATCAGGACCAGCGCATCGCGTACACGCGGGCCAGCAGGTCGGACGTCGGCAGCGCGAGGAGCGTGCGCAGGAGGGCCGTGCGCCCGCGGTGGGCGACGGCACCCAGCGGCCGGCCCATCGCCATGTTCAGCTCGGCCTGACGGGCGGCCCGACGCGCTGCGCGCATCCGTCGACGCGCGAAGCCGACCCACGGCCCGGCCGTTCCCGAGCGGACGGCGTGCGCCAGGAGCGGAGCGAGCTCCGCCGCGTCGAGCCAGCCCAGGTTCATCCCCTGACCGCCGATCGGGCTGATCCCGTGCGCCGCGTCGCCGACGAGCACCACGCGCCCGATCCCGACGAGGCCCGCCTCGCGCCGGCGGACCCGGAAGCCGCTGAGCATCGTGCAGGTGCCGGCGTCGACCGGCGCTCCCGTGCGCGCATGGACGACCGCGGCGAGCGCCGCCGCCGCCACCGTGTCCGGAGCCGCATCGGGTCGCCACGCGGGCGCGCCGAGCGAGGCGTCCGGGCCGCTGAGAGCGACGTACCGCCGTCGGCCGCCGGGCAGGGGGAAGGACTCCACCACGCCCTCCGGGCCGACGTCGACGAGAGCGGAGGAGGACAGGGAGGCCTGCTCGGGGTCGGCGAAGTCGCCCATCACGTAGCGGTCGGAGTAGTCGCGGCCGGAGAGGCCGATGCCGAGCAGCTCCCGCACAGCGCTCCGGGCGCCGTCCGCCCCGACGACGAAGGAGGCGTGCAGCTCGATCGTCTCGCCGTGCCGACCGGTGCCCGTCACCTCGACGTGCGCCGCACGGCGGTCCAGGCCGCTCACCTCGACTCCCGTCCGGAGGGCCGTGGGGTCGAGGGCGTCCAGCCGGCCGCGGAGGATCGTCTCGGTCCGGTGCTGGTCGAGGGTCGCGACGTACGGATGCGTCCGCGACGCGCGAGCGAACGACAGGACGCCCAGATCGCGTCCCCGGCTGCGTGCGACGCCGTGCGTCACCAGGGCCGCCTCCGCGAGGACGGGCTCGGCCGCTCCGATCACCGCGAACGCGTCGAGGGACGGCGGATGGATGCCGATCGCGCGGGATCCCGCCGGCACCGAGTCCCGCTTCTCCCACACCTGCACGCCGACGCCCGCCTGCGCGAGCAGTGCGCCGAGGAACACCCCGACGGGCCCGCCGCCGACCACGAGCACGTCCGTCCGCTCCACCGTCACGCTCCGAGCCTACGGAGCGGCGCCCCCGCGCGCGGGCACTCGTGCAGTGCCCGCGCGCTGGCTAGGGTGTCGCCATGACCGACCGCGTGCTCGCTCCGGAACCCCCCGCCGACGGCTCGAAGCCGAAGGGCCCCGCCTCGTACTTCCCCAGCATCGAGAAGACCTACGGTCGCCCGGTGCAGCAGTGGCTCGATCTCGTCGACGAGCGCCTCGACTCGGAGCCGCACATGCAGGTCGTGGCGTGGCTGAAGTCGGAGCACGGCCTCGGCCACGGGCATGCGAACGCGCTCGTCGCCTACGTGAAGGCCGCCCGGGCCTGATCCCGGGCCCGGCGGCGACCGGGCCTGCGGGGGTGATCAGCCCTTCGCGGCCGCTCGAGCCGCCTTGGCGGCCTCGCGCTTCGCGATCTTCGCCGCCGCCCGCTCGGCGACCTTCCGCCGATTAAGCGCCACGGCCTCGCGGATCAGCTCGGCGAGCGCCTCCGCGTCGACCGTGTCGCCCTCGGCGAACTCGACCGAGCGGCGCTGGTTCCCGCCCAGCTCGCCGTTGAAGATCCCGTGCGGATCGGGCAGCGAGGCGCCGTAGAGGAAGCCGAGCTTGACCTTGGCCGTGAAGACGTCGCCGACGCAGAGGATCCCGTCGAGCTCCCACACGGGCGACCCCATCCACTTCCACTCCTCGACGATGCCGGGCTCGGCGGCGAGGACGACTCGGCGGAGTTCGGCGAGGACCTCCCCGCGCCAGTCGGGCGTGCGGGCGATCAGCGCGTCGATCTCGTCGCTCGGGGTCATGGGGGTCTCCTCGTCTGCGGAACGCGCCGATGCTACTCCGCCCGCGACCCTGGTGCCGCGGACCCAGCAGGGCCACGCTGAGGACGACGGAGGAGGACGACCGTGACCACGGAGCGAGAGGCCACCTGCGTGGTGATCGGCGGCGGCCCCGCGGGGCTGGTGCTGGGCCTGCTGCTCGCGCGCGCCGGAGTCGAGGTGGTCGTCCTCGAGAAGCACGCCGACTTCCTGCGCGACTTCCGCGGCGACACCGTGCATCCGGCGACCCTCGACCTTCTGTCGGACCTCGGCCTCTTCGAGGCGTTCGACGCGCTCCCCCAGTCGCGGCTGCGCCACGTCGCGCTGCCCGGCGGATCCGACGTGCGGATGGCCGACTTCGGTCGGCTCCCGCTCCGGCACCCGTACCTCGCGATGGTCCCGCAGTGGGATCTGCTCGATCTGCTGGCAGGGGCCGCGTCGTCCGAGCCGTCGTTCACGCTCCTCCGCCGGCACGAGGTCACCGGCGTGCTCCGCGAGGCCGGACGGGTCGTCGGAGTGGAGTACAGGTCTCCGGAGGGTCCCGGCCGTCTCCTCGCCGACCTGACGGTCGCGTGCGACGGCCGCTGGTCCCTCGTGCGGCGCGCCGTCGGCCTGCCCGTGCGCGAGCACCCCGTCCCGTTCGACGTCCAGTGGTATCGGGTGGCCTCCTCGCGTCGGCTGCCCGAGTCGCTCCTGCCGCGCATCGCCGACGGGAGGGTCGCCATCGGCATCCCCCGCACGGGCTACGTCCAGATCGCCTCGCTGCGGAGGAAGGGCACGGACGCCGAGGTCCGCGCGCGGGGCGTCCCGGCGTTCCGGGCGGAGGCGGCGGCGCTGTTCCCGGAGCTCGCGGACGCGGTCGGGAGCATCGGGTCGATGGACGACGTGAAGCACCTCGACGTCCGACTGGACCGCTTGCGCCGCTGGCACGCGGACGGCGTGCTCTGCCTGGGCGACGCCGCGCACGCGATGTCGCCGGTCGGCGGCGTGGGCGTGAACCTCGCCGTGCAGGACGCGGTCGCGGCGGCGCGGGTGCTCGCCGGCCCCCTGCGCCGCGGGGAGCTGCGCGGCCCCCGGGCTCGGCGTCTGCTCGCCCGCGTCCAGCGCCGACGGACGTTCCCCACCGTCGCGCTGCAGCTCCTGCAGCGCGTGCTGCACGCCCGACTGATCGCGCCGGCCCTCTCGGGCACCGTCGCGGTGCCGGCGCTCCTCGTCGGGCTCCTGCGGTGCGTCCCCGCCCTCGCGGTGGTCCCGGCCTGGATCGTGGGCGTCGGGCCCCGCCCGGAGCGGGCTCCGACCTGGGCCCGGCGTCCCTGACGGCGTCAGGCCAGGAGCCGGCGCACCGCCTCCGCGACCAGGGCGTCGTCCGCCGGTTCGTCGTCGAGCGCGCGGTGGATCGTCAGACCCTCCATCAGCGCGTCGAGCATCCGGGCGGTCGCGGGGTCGAAGTGCTGCTCGAGCGCCGCGCGGGTCCGCGCCATCCAGCGGTGGGTCAGGGCGCGGAACTCGGGCTGCCGGGAGGCGAGCGTGTACAGCTCGTGGGTCAGCACGAGCTCGCGCTGGCTGCCGAAGACGTCGTGCACGACCAGGTCGACCAGTGCCTGCCGCGCCTCGTCCCGCGTCGTCGCCCCGTCCATCCGGCGCTGCGCCTGCGCCGCCACCGAGTCGGAGAACCGCGCGAACGCCGCGTGCAGCAGCTCGTCCATCCCGGCGAAGTGGTAGGTCATCGAGCCCAGCGGCACGTCGGCGGCGGCGGCCACGCGCCGGTGGGACGTGCCGGAGACGCCGACCTCCGCGATCACGTCGAGGCAGGCGTCGATGATCCGGTCGCGGCGGTGCGGATCGGTGCGCCGCACGGCGCGCACCCGGGTGCCCTCGCTCACCGGTCGACCTCCGCCGCCCGGGGGCGGCGGACGCGGACGAGCCGCCCGTGCGTCCGGGGGTCTCCCACGAGGATGTCCATGTGCACGATCGTACACATGGCGTGTACGTTCGTACGCATGCCTGCTCCCGACTCCGCTCCTCCGACCAGGGAGGCCCGCCGCGCCCGCGGTGCCGTCGCCGCCCTGTTCCTCACCAACGGCGCGCTGTTCGCCAATCTCGTGCCGCGCTTCCCCGAGATCAAGTCCGACCTCCTGCTCGACAACGCGGCGTACGGAGTCGCGATCGCCGCCTTCCCGACCGGCGCGGTCCTCGCCGGCCTCGCCTCCGCCTCCGTGATCCGGCGCTTCGGGAGCGGCCGCGCGGCCGTGGCCGGCACCGTCCTCACCGCGATCGGCACGATGGTCGCGGGCTTCTCGCCGACCCTGCTCGCCTTCGCCGCGGCACTCCTCCTGGCGGGCGCGACCGACGCGATCACCGACGTCGCGCAGAACACGCACGGACTGCGGGTCCAGCGGCGCTACGGCCGCTCCATCATCAACTCCTTCCACGCGGTGTGGTCGATCGGCGCGGTCCTCGGCGGCTCGATGGCGGCCGGCGCCCTCGCGCTCGGCGTGCCCCGCTCCCTCCACCTCGTGCTCTCGGGCACCCTGTTCGCGATCGTGGCGCTGGTCGCGCTGCGGTTCTGCCTCCCCGGCCGTGACGACGAGGCCCGTCCCGATCCGGTGGCCGGTGATCGCGCGCCACGGGCCCGCGTCGGCGCGCGGGTCGCCCTCGTCCTCGCCGCCCTGGTCGGCGTGGCGATCGCGGGCACGCTCGTCGAGGACGCGGGCTCGACGTGGGCGGCCCTCTACCTGTCCGCCGATCTCGGAGCGACCGCCGCCGTCGCCGCCTACGGCTTCGTGGCCCTCGTCGGCGCCCAGTTCGTCGGCCGGATCCTCGGCGACCGCCTCGTCGACCGCTTCGGTCAGCGCGCAGTGGTCCGCACCGGAGGGGTGATCGCCGGGGTGGGGATGGGTCTCGCCCTCCTGCTCCCCTCGGTCCCCGGCACGATCCTCGGCTTCGCCGCAGCCGGCTTCGGCCTCGCGACGACCGTTCCCGCGGCGATGCACGAGGCCGACGAGATCCCGGGGCTGCGCGCCGGCACCGGAGTGACGCTCGTCTCGTGGCTGATGCGGCTCGGGTTCCTCCTGTCGCCGCCGCTCGTCGGACTCGTGGCAGACAGCGCCGGTCTGCGGGTCGGCCTGGCCGTCGTCCCGCTCGCGGCGATCCTGGCGGTCGTCCTCTCCCCCGTGCTGAGCACGCGCCGGTCCGCCTCCCGCGGGGAGGCCGCACAGTGACCCGGGAGCTCGGCGCGGTCCTCTGGGACATGGACGGCACCCTCGTCGACTCCGAGCCCGCGTGGATCGCCGCCCAGTACGCCCTCGTCGAGCGCTCGGGCGGAGTCTGGAGCGAGGCCGACGCGCTCGCCCTCGTCGGCTCGACCCTGGAGCAGACGGCCGTCGCCCTCCGCGCGGCGGGGGTCGCACTCGACGACGGCGCGATCGAGGACGCGCTCGAGGGCGACGTCGAGGCCGCCCTCGGCGCGGGGATCGCCTGGCGGCCCGGAGCACGCGAGCTCCTCCGCTCCGTCGCGGCAGCGGGGATCCCGCAGGCGATCGTGACCACCTCGTCGCGCCGGCTGGCCTCGATCGTCGCCGCGGCGCTCGCCGGCGACGTGACGTTCGCCGTCGTGGTCACGGGAGACGACGTCACCCGCGGGAAGCCGGACCCCGAGCCCTACCTGCTCGCCGCCCGCCTCCTGGGAGTGGCGATCGAGGACTGCGCGGCCGTCGAGGACTCCCCCACGGGTCTCGGCGCCGCCGTCGCCTCGGGTGCCGCGGCCGTCGGGGTCCCGCACCAGGTGGCGCTCGCCGAGGGCGCCGACCGCGTGCTCTGGCCGACCCTCGCGGGCCGGACGGTGGAGGACCTGCGCGCACTCCTGCGCTGACCCGCGCCGACGCGGCGGGAGCGCGGGGCTACTGCCGGTACGACGACAGGAAGTTGCCGAGCCGCTCGATCGCCTCCGAGATCACCCGCTCCTCGGGGAGGGTGACGATGCGGAGGTGGTCGGGGGTCGGCCAGTTGAACCCCGTCCCCGGCACCAGCAGGATGTGCTCCGCGATCAGCAGATCGTAGACGAGCCTCCCGTCGTCGCGGATGTCGTGCACCTCGGGGTCCAGCCGCGGGAACGCGTAGAGCGCTCCGCGGGGCAGCTCGCACGAGACGCCGGGGATCCGCTCGAGGCCGGACCACGCCGCGTCGCGCTGGCGGTGCAGCCGCCCCTCCGGAGCCACGAGCGCCTCGATCGACTGCACGCCCGAGAGCGCGGCCTGGATCGCGTACTGACCGGGCACGTTCGGGCACAGCCGCGTCGACGCGAGCAGCGTGATGCCCTCGAGGAACCCCTCCGCGTGCGCCCGCGGGCCCGTGATCGCCAGCCAGCCGGAGCGGTAGCCCGCCACCCGGTAGGTCTTCGACAGCCCGTTGAAGGTCAGGCAGAGCAGGTCCGGCGCCAGCGAGGCGAGCGGGATGTGCACCGCGTCGTCGTAGAGGATCCGGTCGTAGATCTCGTCGGCGAGCAGCAGCAGCGAGTGCTCGCGGGCGACGGCGACGATCCCCTCGAGGACCGCCCGGCTGTAGACCGCGCCCGTCGGGTTGTTGGGGTTGATCACCACGATCGCCTTGGTCTGCGGGGTGATCTTCGAGCGGATGTCCTCGAGGTCCGGCTGCCAGGCGTCCTCCTCCGCGCAGCGGTAGTGCACGGCCGTCCCGCCGGCCAGGCTCGTCATCGCCGTCCAGAGCGGGTAGTCGGGTGCCGGGATCAGCACCTCGTCGCCGTCGTCGAGCAGGGCCTGCAAGGTCATCGTGATGAGCTCCGACACCCCGTTGCCCAGGAACACCCACTCGGGGTCGACCGGTGGGAAGCCCGGGATCTCCTCGTAGCGGTAGGTGACGGCCTGGCGTGCCGAGAGGATCCCGCGGCTGTCGCTGTAGCCGTGGGCGTTCGGGACCGCGGCGATCATGTCGCGCACGATCTGGTGCGGCGCCTCGAAGTCGAAGCCGGCGGGGTTCCCGGTGTTGAGCTTGAGGATGCGGTGCCCCTCGCTCTCGAGCCGCGAGGCCTCGACGAGGGCCTTCCCGCGGATCTCGTAGAGGACGTTCCGGAGTTTCGCGGACTGCTCGAGGGGGCGCGGAGTGCTCATCCGGCCAGGGTAGCCACCCGGCGGGCGCCCGGCGCCCTCCCGCGCGGCGTCGAGGTGCGCGTGTCACCCTGGTCGGATGAGCTCCGCCGCCGATCCCCGGACCTACGACCTCGACGAGCTGCGCCGTCGGATCCTCGCCGACGACGGGGACGAGGTCGGCGCCGTCGACGACAGCATCCCCGAGCTCGCCGCCGCCGACCCGCACCTGCTCGCCCTCGCCCTCGCCCTGCCGGACGGCTCCGTCCGCGCCAGCGAGGAGGCGGCCGTCCTCGTCAGCATCCAGTCGGCCGTGAAGCCGTTCCTGTTCGCCCTGGCTCTGCTCGACACGGCCGGAGACGCTCTCGAGCGGGTCGGCATCGAGCCGACCGGCGAGGCGTTCGATGCGGTCAAGCTCGAGAGCGGCACGGGCCGTCCGCCGAACCCGATGGTGAACGCGGGCGCGCTGCTCACCGCCTCCCTCGTCGACGGGGACGGCGCCGACGAGCGGAGCGAGCGCATCCTCCGCGGCCTGTCGGCCTTCGCCGGGCGCCCCCTCGAGGTCGACGACTCCGTCGCCCGCAACGAGCACCTGCTCGGCGACCGCAATCACGCCCTCGCGCACCTCATGCGCGCCGAGGGCACGCTGCACGTCGGAGCCGACGACGCGGTCGCGGCCTACGCGCGGGCCTGCGCCGTGCTCGTCGACACCCGCTCGCTCGCCGTCATGGGCGCGACTCTCGCTCTCGGCGGAGTGAACCCCGTCACCGGGGAGCGCGTCGTCCCTCCCGCCGTCGCGCGGGACGTGCTCTCGGTGATGGCGACCTGCGGGGTGTACGACGGCTCCGGACGCTGGATGCGCGCGGTCGGGATCCCCGCGAAGTCGAGCGTGTCGGGCGCTCTGGTCCTCTCGGTGCCCGGTCGGCTGGGCGCGGCGGTCGTGAGCCCGCCGCTGGACCGCGACGGCACCAGCGTCCGTGGCCGCCGGGTCAGCGATCGGCTGAGCGCCGACCTCGATCTCCACGTCTTCGGCCGCGGCACCTGAGTGCCGGGCCGCTTCCCGAGGGCGGGCACGGCGCTCTAGGGTGGCCCGCATGACCGCGCCGCTGCCCTACCTCGCGTTCCCCGGCACAGCCCGGTCCGCCCTCGGCTTCTATCACCACGTCTTCGGCGGCGAGCTCGCCCTGCACACCTTCGCGCAGTTCGGCCGCACCGACGGCCCCGGCGAGGCGATCGCCCACGGCGTGCTCACCGGTCCGGTGGCGCTCGCCGCGTCCGACGCGGCGACCGGCGAGGAGTCGCTCCACCTCGAGGGAGTCCTCTTCGCGCTCCTCGGGGCCGCGGAACCGGAGGTGCTCCAGCGCTGGTTCGAGGGTCTCGCCGAGGGCGGCGCCGTCGTCGACCCGCTCGGGGCGAAGCCGTGGGGAGCGACCGACGGTCAGGTCCGAGACCGGTACGGCATCACCTGGCTCCTCGGCTGGGAGGGCTGACGGTCCACCCCGGGCTCCGGTTCCGTCGCGCCCGCTACCGTAAGACGATGCAGTGCCGGGGAGTACACCGATGACCGCCGTCCGCTACGTCGCGATCGGCGACTCCTTCACCGAGGGCGTCGGCGATGAGCTGCCGGACGGCACCGCGCGCGGCTGGGCCGACCTGGCCGCGCAGGGCTGGGCCGAGGCGACGGGCGAGCGGATCGGCTACGCCAACCTCGCGATCCGGGGCCGGCTCATCGCGCCCATCGTCCAGGAGCAGCTCGAGCCCGCTCTCGCCCTGAAGCCGACCCACCTGTCCTTCAACGGAGGCGGCAATGACATGCTCCGCCCCCGCGCCGACATCGACCGGATCGCCGACTCCTACGCGCACGTGCTCCGCCGGTGCGACGAGGAGGGGGTGGTGCTGATCGCCCTCGCCGGCGCCGATCCCTCGGCCCGGCTGCCTCTCGGGCGCATGATCAAGCGGCGGGGCGATGCGCTCACCTCCGCGGTCCTGCGCCGGATCGAGGGCCGCGACGACATCGTCGTCGCCGACAACTGGAACGACTCCGCCTTCCAGCGACCGGAGATGTGGTCGGAGGACCGGCTGCACATGGGCGCGCGCGGGCACCACCGCGTGGCGTCGAAGGTCCTCTCGGCCCTGGGGCTGACCCCGCCCGCCGTCTGGCGGGACATCCCGGCCGAGCAGGCCGGTCGCCAGGGATCCGCGCAGTACTACCGCGAGCACGTGGCCCCGTGGGTGCGCAGGCGCCTGACCGGCACCTCCTCCGGCGACGGGCGCACGGCGAAATTCCCCGACTTCGTGCCGATCGAGCCGCTGGGCTGAGCCCCGCGCGGCCGGCGGCGCCGGTCGGAGTCGAGCGCCGCCGTCAGCGCCAGCCGTAGCGCGCCGAGACGGCCTTCGCGATCGGATCGAACCGCGAGCGCTCGAGCACCGCGCCCTCGCGGCGCATGCCGGCGGGGTGGATGCGGAACACCCGCTCCGGGTCGACCCAGCTCGGCCGCCCCTCGGCGTCCCAGGCGCCCGTGCCGACCGGCAGGTAGCCGTCGTGCTGCTTCGAGCTCAGGCGCACCGCCAGGACGGTGCCCGCCTTCTCGACCGCGAGGACGAGCACCGGGCGGTCCTTGCCGCGTCCGTCGTCCTCCTCGTAGGGGACCCAGGTCCAGACGATCTCGCCGGGGTCCGGGTCGCCGTCGGCGGTCGGTGCGTAGCCGGCGTGCACTCCGTGCACGCGTGCCGGGTCGATCTCGACGGTCCGGCCCACTCCGCTGGCCCCCGGCGTCGTGGCCGTCGGCGTCAGGAAAGGACGCTGAGCGGGCGGCTGCGCATCGGGCCGCGGCGCGATGGTGCGGCCGAGGAGTCGGAGGAGCAGGGACACGACCGAGCGCGAGGAGGGCACCCGGGAACTAGCCCGGATCCCCCGCGCGGCGGGGGAACGACGACGGGGTGCCGCTCTCGGAAGAGCGGCACCCCGTGCGGTGCGGTGCGGGTGAGGTGGGGTCAGTCCGCGAGGACGTAGCCCGCCTCACCGTGGATCGCGGTGTCGATGCCGGCGACCTCGTCCTCGTTCTTGACGCGGAACCCGATGGTCTTCTGGATCACGAAGCCGATCAGGAGGGTCATCAGGAAGGAGTAGGCTAGGACGGTGAAGGCCGCGAGGGCCTGCGCGCCGAGCTGAGCGGCTCCGCCGCCGAGGAACAGGCCGACGTCGGTGCCGAAGAAGCCGATGTAGAGCGTTCCGATGAGACCGCCGACCAGGTGGACGCCGACCACGTCGAGCGAGTCGTCGTAGCCGAGGCGGTACTTGAGGTCGATCGCCAGGGCGCAGACGGCTCCGGTGATGACGCCCAGGACGATCGCCCAGAACGGCGACAGGCTGGCGCAGGCGGGGGTGATCGCGACGAGGCCCGCGACGGCACCGGAGGCGGCGCCGATCGAGGTGGGCTTGCCGTCCTTGATCTTCTCGACGACGAGCCAGCCGAGGATCGCGGCGGCCGGAGCGGCGATGGTGTTCAGGAACGCGATGGCGGCGATGCCGTCGGCGGCCAGCTCGGAGCCGGCGTTGAAGCCGAACCAGCCGAACCAGAGCAGACCGGCGCCGAGCAGCACGAACGGCGGGTTGTGCGGCTGGTGCGCGCCCTTGGTGAAGTTGACGCGCTTGCCCAGGACCAGGGCGAGGGCGAGGGCCGCCGCACCGGCGTTGATGTGCACCGCGGTGCCGCCCGCGAAGTCGATCGCGCCGACGTTGTAGGCGATCCAGCCGCCGTCCACGACGCCCTCGTCGCCGACGGTGAAGTTGAAGACCCAGGAGGCGACGGGGAAGTAGACGACCGTGGCCCAGACGCCGGCGAAGACCATCCATGCGCCGAACTTGGCGCGGTCGGCGATCGCACCCGAGATGAGCGCGACGGTGATGATCGCGAACGTGGCCTGGAACGCCGCGAAGGCGATCGTCGGGTAGGCCCCGGTCTGCTCGGCGAGCGCGTCGTTGTAGACGCCCTGCAGGCCCATCTGCGCGACGTCGATGCCGAGGAAGCCGTCGATCCCGAAGAAGGAGTCGGTGCCGGCGGGGCCCGCGGGGCCGTTGCCGAACACGATGGCGTAGCCGTAGAGGACCCAGAGGACTCCGATCAGCCCCATCGCTCCGAAGCTGAGCATCATCATGCTGATGACGCTCTTCGCCCGGACGAGACCGCCGTAGAAGAACGCCAGTCCCGGCGTCATCAGCAGCACGAGTGCCGCGGCGATGAGAAGGAAGGCGGTGTTGCCTTGATCCATTCTGAAACCTTTCTTCGGGTGCGCAGGAGCGACCCGGAGAACGCCTGGGCGTCAGCGGAGTCGAGTCGCTTGAGTACGCGGACAGTCTGGCCGTGCGACGTTTCGTCCCGAGGGGCGCCGCGTTTCGGGCGCGTTACAGGGGAGCGTTTCGTGTGAACAACGCGTTACACGGACCTGCCGGAGCGCTCTGCGGAGCGCCTCGTGCCCTCCGAAGGGGCCCGGATCCTACGAAGACGGCGCCGCGAACGCCCTCATGCTGGTCAGCGCGATGAGCCGCGACATCGAGCGGAGGTACTTCTTGCGGTAGCCGCCGCTGAGCATGTCGCCTCCGAAGACCTCGTCCAGCGGCACTCCCGAGGCGAGCACCGGGATCTGCGCGTCGTACACCCGGTCGATGAACGCCACGAGGCGCAGGGCGTCGGTCTGGTCGGTCAGCGCCACGACGTCGCGGAGGACGATCGCGTCCACTCCGTCGATCACCTTGATGTATCGAGAGGGGTGCACGGAGCCGAGGTGGTCCACGGCCGCTCGGAAGGAGTCGTCGGTGACCACGGCGCCGGCCGGGGCCTGCGCGAGGGCCTCGGCGATCTCGGAGTCGGTCCGCGTGACGGCGTGCCCCTCGATGTCCCGGCGGCGGTAGTCGGTTCCGTCGATGCGCATCGTCTGGAAGTGCTCCGCCATCGCGTGGATCTCGCGGAGGAAGTCCGCGGCCGCGAACCGGCCCTCGCCGAGTGCGTTCGGCGGGGTGTTCGACGTCGCCGCGATGCGGGTGCCGGACGCGACGAGCTCGCCCAGCAGGCGGGTCATCAGCATCGTGTCGCCCGGGTCGTCGAGCTCGAACTCGTCGATGCAGAGGAGGGCGGAGCCCTTCAGGAGCGACACCGTCGCCGCGTAGCCGAGCGCGCCGACCAGAGCGGTGTACTCGATGAAGGTGCCGAAGTAGGTGCGGCCCGGCACCGCGTGCCAGATCGCGGCGAGGAGGTGGGTCTTGCCGACGCCGAACCCGCCGTCGAGGTACACGCCGGGCTTCACCTCCGGGGCCTTCTTCCGGCCGAAGCCGAAGAA
>NZ_MUKN01000029.1 GCF_001995175.1 Rathayibacter rhapontici | reverse complement strand
GTCAGACGGGGCGGATCAGCTCCGGCCCGTTGTTCGACACGGTGCCGACCGCGGGGCCGACCTCCGCGACCTCGAGCTCCTCCGCCAGCTCCGCCGCGCCGTCGGCGGCCGCGCGCAGGAGCGAGCCGTCGGGCTCGGCCAGCGGGTCGAGCCAGTCCTCGATGAGCTCCGGCTGCAGCAGCACGGGCATCCGCTCGTGCACGTCGACCAGCGGGCCCGCCGAGGGCCGGGTGAGGATCGTGGCCGACAGCAGCCAGGGGGAGCCGGGAGCCGCGGCCCGCCACCACTCGTACACGCCCGCGAAGAGCACCACCGAGTCGCCGCCGGGCGAGACGAAGACCGGGGTCTTCGCCCCATCGGCACCCGCGCGCCACTCGTACCAGCCGGAGGCGGGCACGATCGCCCGCCGTGCCGCGTAGGACTCGCGGAACGCCGGCTTCTCGGCGACGGACTCGATCCGCGCGTTGAACAGCGGTGCTCCGGCCGACGGATCGGCGGCGGACCGCGGCACCAGGCCCCAGCGGGCTCCGGCCAGGCGCCGCCGGGGCGGGCTGCCCTCCTCGACGCCCTTCATCGACTCGGCGACCACGGGGATCCGCTGCGTCGGCGCGATGTTCCACGACGGGCCGGGCAGGTCCTCGCCCACGTCGTCGATGTCGAAGAGCGCGACGAGGTCGGCCGTGGTCTGCGAGAGGACGAAGCGTCCGCACATGGGTCCTCCTGATGAGGGCGGTGCCTCCGCACACGGCGTCGCCCATCGGGGGGCGCTGAACACGAGGGACATTCGGCGAAGTGACGCGGACGGCGTGTCCGCGTGCGTACGATTGTAGGAACCGTCAGCGAAGGAGCCCGCCGTGCCTCTAGGAAATCTCGTGGATCGACCCTTCGGCGAATCCCCCCAGGTCCGCAACGAGCCCGTCCAGGTCCGCAGCGCCGCGCGCCTCGCCTCGCTCCTCGACGCCGCCGCCGCCGTGGTCGACGAGGTCGGCTTCGACCGGCTGACGACCGCCATGGTCGCCGAGCGCGCCGGCGCCGCGATCGGCACCGTCTACCGCTACTTCCCCGACCGCATCGCGGTGCTGCAGGCCCTGCGCGAGCGGGCGCTCGAGCGCTTCCGCAAGAAGGTCATCACCGAGATCCGCGACACCCGCCCCGACAACTGGTGGGGCGCCGTGGACTGCGCGGTCGACGCCTTCTGCGACATGCACCGCACCGAGGCAGGCTTCCGCTCGATCCGCTTCGTCGACACCATCCACGCTCCCGAGGTCGCGGGCGAGGCGTTCGAAGCCGGGTTCTTCGCCCGCCGCTTCGCCGAGATCCTCGCCTCCGAGTACGGCCTGCCGGGCGGAGCCCAGCTCTCGTTCCGACTCGAGGTCACCGTCGAGGTGGCCGACGCCCTGCTCACGCGGGCGTTCCTCATCGACCCGAACGGCGACCAGCGCTTCATCGACGAGAGCCGCGCACTGCTGCGCAACTACCTGTCGATGCACTACGGGCCCGTCGAGGGCTGACGGGGCCTAGTCCCTCCGGGGCCGGTCCGCAACACTCCGCCATCCGGTTGGCGGGTGCCTCCGAATGATGTTTGGCTGACTGCCGGGTCCCACGGGGCCGAGTACGGGACGAGCCCGGTACGGCGGAGCGAGGGCAGGCACAGGCGTGATCGAATTCCGCGGAGTGAGCAAGCAGTACCCGGACGGCACCCGGGCGGTCGACGACTTCTCGCTCGTGCTGCCGTCGCGCCGCACCACCGTCTTCGCCGGCTCCTCAGGCTGCGGCAAGACCACGATCCTCCGAATGATCAACCGCATGATCGAGCCCACCGGCGGCACGATCGAGATCGACGGCGAGGACATCTCGACCCTGCCGGCCGTGGCGCTGCGTCGGCGCATCGGCTACGTGATGCAGAACTCGGGCCTCCTGCCGCACAGGAGGGTCGTGGACAACATCGCGACCGTGCCCCGGCTGAACGGGGTCGCGAAGCGCACGGCCCACGAGCGCGCCCTCGAGCTGATGGACACGGTGGGACTGGACCGCTCGCTCGCCGCCCGCTACCCGAGCCAGCTCTCGGGCGGCCAGCAGCAGCGCGTCGGAGTCGCCCGCGGCCTCGCCGTCGACCCCAACATCCTGCTGATGGACGAGCCCTTCGGCGCCGTCGACCCGCTCGTGCGCGCCGACCTGCAGCGCGAGACCCTCCGACTGCAGCGCGAGCTCGACAAGACCGTCGTCTTCGTCACCCACGACATCGACGAGGCGTTCCTGCTCGGCGATCAGGTCGTGATCCTCGAGAAGGGCGGCCGGATCGCGCAGAAGGGCTCGCCCGCCGAGATCCTCGCCGCCCCCGCGAGCGACTTCGTCGCCGGGTTCATCGGCGCCGACCGCGGCAAGCGCTCCCTGCACATCGAGGAGCGCGACGGCGCGCGCCTGGTCGTCGACGGCGACGGCCGGGCGACCGGGGTGCTCCGCGCCGCGGACGGCGGCACGGCGTGAACTGGGTCGTCAACAACGTCGACTCCATCGTCGCGAACCTGATCGCGCACCTGGTCCTCTCGGTGCCGCCGATCCTGCTGTCGTTCGTGATCTCGGTGCCGTTCGGCTGGTTCGCCAACCGGTTCCGCTGGAGTCGCGGCACCCTGCTCACCGCGCTCGGGGTGCTCTACGCGATCCCGTCGCTGGCGATGTTCATCCTGCTGCCGGCCGTGCTGGGCATCCCGCTGCGCTCGACGGCGAACGTCATCATCGGCCTGACCCTCTACGGGATCGCCCTCATGGTCCGCACGACGGCGGACGCGCTGTCGGCCGTGTCGGACGACGTGATCCAGTCGGCGACGGCGATGGGCTACTCCGCGTGGGCGCGGTTCTGGAAGGTCGAGTTCCCGCTCGCCGGTCCCGTGCTGCTCTCGGGGCTGCGCGTGGTCACCGTCAGCACGGTCAGTCTCGTGACGGTCGGCGCCGTGCTCGGCATCCAGAGCCTCGGGCTCCTCTTCACCGACGGCTTCCAGCGCGGCATCACGGGGGAGATCGTCTCCGGCATCGTCCTCACCATCGCGCTGGCGCTCGCGCTCGACGCGGTCCTGGTCCTCCTGGGCCGGCTGCTGATGCCGTGGACCGCCGCCGATCGCGCCCGCTCGGCGCGCAGAGCGCCGGCCGACCGGACGGCGGTGACGGCGTGAACCTCATCCTCGAGGCGTTCGCCTGGATCGGCGACCCGGAGCACTGGACCGGGATCTACGGGATCCCGACCCGCGTGATCCAGCACCTGGGCATCAGCCTGCTCGTGCTCGTGATCGCGGCGGTGATCGCGATCCCCCTCGGCTACCTGATCGGCCACACCGGCAAGGGCAAGGGCATCGCCGTCCCCGTCGCTGGCGGCCTGCGCGCCCTGCCGACGCTCGGCGTCCTCGTGCTCGCGGCGATGAGCCTGGGTCTCGGGCTCGGCGCGCCGCTGATCGCGCTGGTGATCCTGGCGATCCCGTCGATCCTCGCGGGCGCCTACTCCGGCCTCGAAGCGGTCGACCGGCGCACCGTCGACGCCGCCCGCTCGGTCGGCATGACGGAGTGGCAGATCCTGACCAAGGTCGAGATCCCGCTCGGACTGCCGCTGCTGATGGGGGGCCTGCGCTCCGCGACGCTCCAGATCATCGCCACCGCCACGCTCGCCGACTTCATCGGCGCCGGCGGCCTCGGCCGCTACATCTTCCAGGGAGTGAAGGCGGGGGACTACCCGCAGATGCTCGCCGGGTCGATCATCGTCATCGTGCTCACTCTGATCAGCGAGGTCGTCTACGCCGTCCTCCAGCGCGTGGCCGTCCCGCGCGGAGTGGTCCTGGGTCTCGCCGGCAGCGCCGCCGGCCGTTCGAGCATCCGCGCCTCGTCGCCCCGACGACGCGCGGTGGTGGGGATCCCCACCGAAGAGAGGAAATAGCAATGTTCACAGCACACTTCACGAAGGGCCGTGTCGCGCTCGGCGCACTCGCGGTCGGTGCCGTCGTGGCACTGGCAGGGTGTTCCTCGAGCGATCCGCTGGACGAGGGATCGGGTGCCGCCGAGGGCGGCGACACGATCGTCATCGGCTCGCAGGACTACTACTCGAACGAGATCGTCGCCGAGATCTACGCGCAGGCGCTGGAGGACGGCGGTTTCACCGTGCAGCGCGACTTCCGCATCGGACAGCGCGAGATCTACCTCCCCGAGATCGAGAGCGGCTCGATCGACGTCTTCCCCGAGTACGGCGGCAGCCTGCTCCAGGCGCTCGAGCCCGACACCACCGCGACCATGGCGGACGACGTGTACTCGGCGCTGACCGAGGCGCTGCCCGACGGCCTGCGCGCCCTGGACGCGGCGGACGCCAGCGACCAGAACTCGTACACGGTCACCCAGGCCTTCGCCGACCAGTGGGGCCTCTCCGACATCGCCTCGCTCTCCACCGTGACCGACCCGATCGTGCTGGGCGGAAACTCCGAGCTGCAGACGCGCCCCTACGGGCCCGACGCGCTGCTCGAGAAGTACGGCGTCGCGACCACGTTCCAGGCGATCGAGGACAGCGGCGGATCGACCACGGTCGACGCGCTGACGAGCAACCAGATCCAGCTCGCGAACATCTACACCGCCGACCCGAACATCGAGTCGAACGATCTGCTGCCCCTCGAGGACCCCGACGGCCTGTTCGTGGCCGACAACGTGGTGCCGATCGTCTCCGACAAGGTCGAGGACGACGCGGCCGAGGTGCTGAACGAGGTCAGCGCGAAGCTGACCGCCGAGGACCTGGTCTCGCTCAACTCCGAGAGCGTGAACGAGCAGAAGTCGGCCGCGTCCATCGCGACCGAGTGGCTCACCTCGGCCGGCCTGCTGGGCTGACCCGGGGCCGATGCCCTGAACGGCTCCGGCCGATCGCACCGCGCAGAGGCGCGTCACTCGTCGAGGTGGCGCGCCTCTGCCCGTGAGAGCAGCTTCTTGCCGCCGACGACGAGCAGGACGAAGAGCACGATCACGCCGACGAAGAGGTATCCGGCCCAGTGCAGCGTGTCCGCGAGCTCGCGGTACCCGCCTGCGACGCGGTGCCGACTCCGACGTACGCGAAGGACCAGATGACGCACGCGGGCGCCGTCCACGCCATGAAGGTGCGGTAGGTCATGCCGCTCATCCCGACGGTGAGCGGGATGAGCGAGTGCAGCACGGGCAGGAAGCGCGAGAGGAACACGGCGATCCCGCCGCGCCGGGCGAGGTAGCGCTCGGCGCGCAGCCAGTTCTTCTCGCCCAGGCGCCGCCCGAGGCGCGAGGCGCGGATCCGCGGTCCGAAGAACCGGCCGAGCGCGAAGCCGACCGACTCGCCCCCGAGCGCTCCGACGATCACCGCGACGGCGAGCGCCAGGAACTGCAGGGGAGTGGTGACGCCGGTCGCACTGACGATCACCACCGTGTCCCCGGGAACGATCAGCCCCGCGAGGATCGTCGTCTCGAGGAAGATCGCGAGTCCGGCCAGGAGCGTGCGCCACACGGGCGGCACCGCGACGACGAAGTCGAGGATCGCGCTCAGGGCGTCGTTCATCGGGGCCCGGGCCTCAGCGCACGCGCTTGAGCAGCGCCCAGAACGTCTCGACGATCGAGCCCATGTCGACCGAGTCGTCGAGGAGCCACTGGACCTGCAGCCCGTCGGACAGGGCGATGATCATGCGCGCGGCGGTCTCGGGGTCGACGTCCTCGGCGATGAGGCCCTCGAGCTGGTCCTCGCGCACCCGTGAGGCGAGCGTCTCGGTGACCGTGCGGTAGCGCTCGAGGAAGTAGGGGTGCGCGGGGTGGGACTCGTCCGTCCCCTCGGCCGAGAGCGTGGCGTAGAGGTGGACGAGACCGGGCACGTCGCTGTTGTGCCGGATGAGCCGCACCAGCTGCTCGATCGCGGCGTCGCCGGTGCGCCCCAGATCGTAGGCGGCGCTGTCGAGCTCGTCGCGCTTGCGGAGGACCTCGGCGAAGAGCTCCTCCTTCGAGTCGAAGTAGTGCAGGAGGCCCGCCTGCGTCAGACCCACCGCCTCCGAGATCTCGCGCAGCGAGGCCTTGCGGTACCCCTGGCGCGAGAACACCTCGAGTGCGGTCTGCAGGATCTCCTCGCGCTTGGCGACACCCTTGGCGTAGCTCCCCTTGCTCGGCATGGATAAAGCGTACGGGTCGTCGCAGGGCGTGCGGTGCGAGGACGCCGGTGCGGGTGCCGGGGGCGGCGAACGGATGTTCACTGCTCCCGTTTCGTCCGTGCAACCTGGGAATCCACCGTGCGCCGATCGTCGACTTCCTCAGGTTCGACGATCCGGCGGAGTCGCTCGCCGTCGAGAGGAGTGCGGCGGCGGCCCTGTCGGCGCGGAGGGCTGCTCGCCCGTCGCCCGGCGGAGGTGTTCCTCGACGTCGAGACACTCCCTCTCGACGTCGACAGACCTGCTGCACGAGCGGCTCGTGAAGGGGTCGAGGACCACCCGCGGATGGGTGTCGTCAGCGGGCGCTGGAGGGCCGCACATCCGCTCCAGTACTGGGATCGGAGGGCATCGGGCTCCCCTCGCCGACCTAGGCTCGGGGCTGTGAACGAACTCCTGGATCCGCTCCTGCTGTCGAGGTGGCAGTTCGGCCTGACGACGATCTACCACTTCCTCTTCGTGCCCCTGACGATCGGCATGGCGCTCACCGTCGCGATCTTCCAGACCGCCTGGGTGCGGACCTCCAAGATCCACTACCTGCAGCTCACCAAGTTCTTCGGGAAGCTCTTCCTGATCAACTTCGCCATGGGCGTCGTGACCGGCATCGTCCAGGAGTTCCAGTTCGGCATGAACTGGAGCGACTACTCGCGCTTCGTCGGCGACGTGTTCGGCGCTCCGCTCGCGTTCGAGGGACTGCTCGCGTTCTTCCTGGAGGCGACGTTCATCGGCCTCTGGATCTTCGGCTGGGACAAGCTGCCCGAGAAGCTCCACCTCGCGACCATCTGGCTCACCTCGCTCGGCACGACGCTCTCGGCCTACTTCATCATCGCCGCGAACGCCTTCATGCAGAATCCGGTCGGCTTCGAGATCAACGAGGCGAAGGGCCGGGCCGAGCTCACGGACATCTGGGCGCTGCTCACGAACAAGGTCGCGCTCGCGGCGTTCCCGCACACGGTCTTCGCCTGCTTCATGGTCTCGGCCGCGGTGATCATCAGCGTCGCCGCCTACCACCTCTCGCGCAACCAGCACCTCGAGACCATGCGCCCGGCCCTGAGGTTCGGCGCCTGGATGATGCTCGTCAGCGGTGCGCTGACCCTGGTGACCGGCGACCAGCTCGGCCTCGCCATGGTCGACACGCAGCCGATGAAGATGGCCGCCGCCGAGGCGCTCTACCGCACCTCGACCGGCGTGGACGCCTCGTTCTCGGTCTTCACCTGGGGCACGCCCGACGGCTCGAGCGAGCTGTTCTCGATCCGCATCCCGTATCTGCTCTCGTTCCTCTCGACCCACACCTTCACCGGCACCGTCGAGGGCATCAACGACCTGCAGGCTCAGTACGAGCAGGTCTACGGCCCCGGCGACTACACGCCGATCATCTGGGTCACCTACTGGTCGTTCCGCTGGATGATGGCGCTCGGCGTCTTCGCGATCGGCGTCGCCGCCGCCGGCCTCTGGTTCACCCGCAAGGGCCGCGAGCCGAAGCAGTGGATGTGGAGGATCGCGATCTGGGCCGCTCCGCTGCCCCTGTTCGCGATGATCGTGGGCTGGGTCTTCACCGAGATGGGCCGCCAGCCGTGGCTGGTCTTCGGCCTGCTGAAGACCGCCGACGGCGTTTCTCCCGGCGTCAGCGGCGTCGAGGTGCTGATCTCGCTCCTCTCCTTCACCGCCATCTACGGCACGCTCGCGGTCGTGGAGTTCCGGCTCATCACGCGGGCGGCGCAGGCCGGCCCGGACGACGCTCCCGAGGTCGACGAGGAGAGCGGTCGCCCGCAGCTCGTCGGCACCGTCTACTAGGAGGCACCCGTGGATCTCCCCACTCTCTGGTTCTGGATCGTCGCCGCGTTCTTCATCGGCTACTTCGTCCTCGACGGCTTCGACTTCGGCGTCGGCATGTCGCTCCCGTTCCTCGGGCGCGACGACACCGACCGCCGCGTCCTGATCAACACGATCGGGCCCGTGTGGGACCTCAACGAGACCTGGGTCATCGTCGCGGGCGCCGCCATGTTCGCGGCGTTCCCGGAGTGGTACGCGACGCTGTTCAGCGGGTTCTACCTGCCGCTGCTGCTGATCCTGCTCGCGCTGATCGCGCGCGGAGTCTCGTTCGAGTACCGCCACCAGCGCCCGGAGGCGCAGTGGAAGTCGCGGTTCGACCGGATGATCGTGGTCGGCTCGGCGCTGCCCGCGTTCCTCTGGGGCGTCGCCTTCGCGAACATCGTGCAGGGCGTGCCGCTGGATGCCGACCACAACTACACCGGCACCGTCTTCGACCTGCTGAACCCGTACGCGCTGCTGGGCGGATCGACGACCCTCCTGCTGTTCTTCACCCACGGAGTGGTCTTCGTCTCGCTCAAGACGGACGGCGCGATCCGCGAGCGGGCACGACGGCTGGCGACGAAGGCGGGGCTGCTGACCATCGTGGTCGCGGCGGTGTTCCTCGCCTGGACGAACCTGCAGTCGGGGAACGGCCCCTCGTGGCTGCTCTCGCTCGCCGCCGCCGGCGCGCTGATCCTGGCCTGGCTCGCGAACATCCGGGGGCGGGAGGGACGCGCCTTCGCGCTGCTCGCCGGCACCATCGCCCTCGCGGTGCTCGCGCTCTTCACCACGCTGTTCCCGGCGGTCATGCCCGCGTCGAACGACGTCGCGAACAGCCTCACCATCGAGAACGCCTCGAGCACCCCGTATACGCTGACGGTCATGAGTTGGACCGCCCTGGTGTTCGTGCCGCTCATCGTCGGCTACCAGGCCTGGACCTACTGGATCTTCCGCAAGCGCATCACCCGGACGCAGATCCCGGTGGACGCGCACTGACGTGACCGCCCCTCGTCCGTGAAGCCCCTCGATCCGCGGCTGCTCCGCTACGCCCGCGCCGCGCGCCTGTTCCTCGTGCTCGGTGGTGCCCTCGCGCTCGCCCGCACGCTCGGCGCGATCGCGTTCGCGTGGCTGGTCGCGCAGCTCGTGTCGGGAGCGGTCGACGGGCGTTCGGCCCGGGAGCTCACTCCGCTGCTCGGCGCGCTGCTCGCCGTGGTCGCCGCGCGGGCGGCCCTGGCATGGGCGACCGAGGTGAACGCGGTGCGCGGCGGAGTGGGGGCGAAGGCGCAGCTGCGCGCGGCGGTGCTCGGGGCCCTCGTGGCGCTCGGTCCGTCGGGGCGGCCGGCCGGCGGCTCCGGGGGCGTCGTCGCGCTGCTCGGAGGCGGGCTCGACGCGCTGGACGGCTACTTCGCCCGCTACCTGCCGCAGCTGATCGCCACGGCGGTCACGACTCCGATCCTGGTCGGGGTGGTACTGCTCGCGGATCCGCTCAGCGCGCTGTTCCTGATCGTCACGCTGCCGCTCATCCCGGTCTTCATGATCCTGATCGGCTGGGCGACGCAGGCGGTGCAGAAGCGCCAGTGGGACCGGCTCCAGGCGCTCGCGTCGGGCTTCGTCGACACGGTCGGCGGGCTGGCCACGCTCAAGATCTTCGGCCGGGCCGAGCGCCAGGCGGCGCGCATCCGCTCTCTGACCGAGGACTACCGCGTGCACACCATGAAGGTGCTGCGGGTCACCTTCGTGAGCGGATTCGTGCTCGAGCTGGCCGGGTCGCTGTCGGTCGCCCTCGTCGCCGTCTCGATCGGCCTTCGGCTGGTCGACGGATCGCTGGGACTGGCGGTCGGCCTCTTCGTGCTGGTGCTGGCCCCGGACGTGTTCCTGCCGGTCCGGCAGGTCGGCGCCGAGTTCCACGCGGCGGCGGACGGCGTGCAGGCGGCCGACGAGGCGTTCGCGGTGATCGAGCGGGCGGCACTCCTGCCGGCGGCGCCCGAGGGCGGGGC
The DNA here is from genome assembly GCF_001995175.1 of Rathayibacter rhapontici. Lineage (GTDB taxonomy): Bacteria > Actinomycetota > Actinomycetes > Actinomycetales > Microbacteriaceae > Rathayibacter. The sequence goes on along the minus strand of NZ_MUKN01000029.1, from coordinate 41,710 downwards.
GGCGCGCGGTGATCTGGAGTTGCGCGGCGTCTCGGTCGACGACGGCTCGGGCCGCGTGCTCGCCCCGGTGGACGCGACGTTCACCGTCGGCACGATCACCGCTCTGACCGGCGCCAGCGGATCGGGCAAGTCCACCCTCCTCGCCGTCCTCGCGGGGTTCGTCCCCGCCGAGGGGACGGTGCTGCTCGGCGGGGAGCTTGTCGCGCCCGCCGCCCTGCGCGACCGGGTCGCCTGGGCGGGGCAGCGCGCCGACCTGCTGCCGGGCACGGTCGCTTCGAACACGACTCTCGGCGCCCGATCGATCGATCCCGCCCGCCTCGACCGCGCGCTCCGGCTGGCGGCCGTGGACGTCGACCCGTCGCGCCGCGTCGACGCAGAGGGCACCGGGCTCTCGGGTGGGCAGAGCGCGCGCGTGGCCGTGGCCCGCGCGATCCACCGGCTGCTGGAGCGCGACGGCGCGCTGCTCCTGCTCGACGAGCCGACGGCGGCGCTCGACGACGCCTCGGAGCGGAGGCTGCTCGCGGGGCTCCGCATGCTGGCCGACGAGGGCGCGACCGTGATCGTCGCCACGCACCGCCCCGCCACGATCGCCGCGGCCGACGCCGTGCTCGCGCTCTCGAGCGCCGAGGCGGTGCTCCGGTGAAGCGCGCCGACGTCCTCCGCGCGGCGATGCCGCCGGCGCGCCGCTTCCTGCCCGGGCTCTCCTTCGGCTTGCTCTCCTCGGCCTCGGTCGTCGCCCTGCTCGCCTGCTCGGCCTGGCTGATCGTCCGCGCGGCGGAGCAGCCGCCGATCCTCTTCCTCTCGATGGCGGTCGTCGGGGTACGCGCCTTCGCGCTCGCGCGCGCGTTCTTCCGCTACCTCGAGCGCCTCAGCGGCCACGATGCGGCGTTCCGCGCACTCGCGGAGCTGCGGGCGGGCGTCTACGAGCGGCTCGTGCCGGTCGCGCCCGACGGTCTCGGCCGCGTGCGCCGCGGCGATCTCGTCTCGCGTGTCGTCTCGGACGTCGACGCGCAGCAGGACGTGCCGCTGCGCATCGTGCAGCCTCTCGTCGTGGCGCTCGTCGTATCGACGCTCGCGGTGGTGGGCGTCTGGCTCCTGCTCCCGGCCGCCGGCGCCGTGCTCCTCGGTCTCCTGCTGCTGGCGTTCGGAGCGGGAGCCGTCGGCTCGGGTCTCGTGTCGGCGCGCGCCGACCGCGAGCGCGCGCCGCTGCGCGGAGAGCTGGCCGAGCGCCTCAACCTCCTCGTCACCCGTCTCGACGTGCTGATCGCCTTCGACGCGGCCGATCAGGCGGTGGCCGATGTGGCGGAGGCGGAGGAGGCGCTCACCCGAGCCGCCCGCCGTCGGGCCGCGTCGGCGGGCCTCGCCGCCGCGGTGCTCGCACTCTGCTCCGGCGGTGCGGTGTGGGCGTCGCTGGCCCTCGGCATCCCCTCGGTGGACGCCCTCGGCGGGCCGGCGCTGGGCGTCCTCGCCCTGGTGCCGCTGGCCGTCTTCGAGGTGGCGGCCGCCGCCCCGCTCGCGGTGCAGTCGGCGCGCACCGCGCTCTCGAGCGCCCAGCGTCTCGCGGACCTCGACCGCGAGGCCGCGTCGCCCGCCCTCGCGACCGACGACGACGTCGATCCGCTCGCTCCCGACCCTTCCGGGTCGGACCTGGTGCTCAGCGGTCTCTCGGTGTCCTGGCCCGGCTGCCCGGCCCCGGCGCTCGCGCACGTGTCGCTCGAGTTGCGAGCGGGCGAGCGGATCCTCGTGACCGGGGCCAGCGGTTCAGGCAAGACCACGCTCGCCCACGCCCTCGTGCGCTTCCTCGACTACTCCGGCTCGTACCTCGTCGGCGGAGTCGAGGCGAGGACGCTCCCGCAGGCCCGCGTCCGCCGACTGGTCGGCCTCGTCGAGCAGCAGCCCTACCTGTTCGACGACACGATCCGGCAGAACCTCCTGTTCGCGCGGCCCACCGCCGACGACGAGGAGCTCTCGTCCGTTCTGGACCGCGTCGGACTCGGCGCCTGGACCGCGTCCCGCGGGGGGCTCGACGCTCGCGTGGGGGAGCGCGGCTCCCTCGTGTCGGGCGGGCAGGCGCAGCGCCTCGCTCTCGCGCGGGCTCTGCTGGCCGACTTCGCCGTGCTGGTGCTCGACGAGCCCACCGCGTCGGTCGACGCTCCCGTCGCGGACGCGCTGCTCGCCGATCTGCTCGCGGCGGCCCAGGGCCGCACGGTCGTCCTGATCGCGCACCGCGTGGATCCGTCGCTGGTGTTCGACCGGCGCGTCGCCGTGTCCGACGGGACCGTCGTCAGCTCCTGACGCGCGCCGCGGCCCGGGCGAGCATGCCGCCCTCGTCCGCCCACCGGTCGAGCACCGCGTCCATCCGCCGTCGCGCACGGTCGTCGAGGGCGGCGCGCAGCGGGCGCACGACGTCGGTCGCCAGCGGATCGACGAGGTCGGGCACGCGTCCGTCGCGGACGAAGCCCTCGAGCCGGGTGAGGTCCGACGCCCGCAGGAGCGCGACCCGCGTCTGGAGCAGGACGACTGCCGCGAGGCGGTGCTCGAAGACGGGCGGGTCCCAGAGCTCCGAGGAGAGCGCGGTGACGTCGTCATGCGTCAGGCCGCGGAACTTGTTCAGCGCGTCGCGGACGCTGCCGCGGACGGCGCCCACGGACGCTCCGGTCGCGTCGAGGCCGTGACCGAGTCGCTCGCGCACGTCCTGCGCCCGCCAGACGTCGCCCTCGTAGGCGAGCACCTGGCGGAGGAAGTCACCGGGCTCGCTCATCCGTCCATTCTGCGTCGATCCGGGCGGCCTCGGGGACACCCGCGGAGACGGGCCTCAGGGCAGCGGACGCCGGAGCGCGTCGAGTCGCCGGCGCCAGGCGTCGAGAGGCCCGGCTCCGCGGCGAGCGCCGGTCCGCCGACCCAGGAGGTCGCCAGGCGCGCGCCGTGCAGTGCGTTGACGACCCAGACCTCGCGGCCGTCGAGCGACTCCGGCTCGGTCGGCGCCTCGAGCACGTCGACGCCGAGGGCGCCCGCGAGCACCGAGACGGTGCGGGCGGTGACGCTGCGCACCCGGGGGCTCGTGGGCGGAGGGACGACGAGGGTGTCGCCGAGCCACCACAGCACCGCGCTGGTCGCGCCGTCGAGGATCGCGCCGTCGGCGTCGAGGATCACGGCCTCGTCGGCTCCGTTCGCGATCGCGCGCTGCCGGAGCAGCGCGAGCCGGGCGATGTCGGGTCCCTTCCACTCCGGCACGCGCCGCGGATCCACGGGACTCGTCCAGAGCACGACCGAGCGGGTGCGCGGCGGAGCCGGTCGCAGGCGAAGGTGCAGTCCGGCGGAGTCGAGCTCGACGCGGGGGAACTGATCGCCGGTGCGGGGGAGCGCGGCGACGGAAGCGTCGAAGAACGCGCCGGCGTCGTCCGGTCCGCCTGCCGCGAGGACGGCCTCGAGGAAGCGCTCGCGGTGCAGCTCGAGACCGCGCACCCGGCCGTCGGCGACGAGCCACGAGTCGGCCGCCAGCAGCGCCGCCGTGCCGGGCTCGCGCGGGGAGGCGAGCTCCCGCCCGTCCCAGTCCCGCACCTGCTCGCCGTCCACGACGGCCTACGCTAGCCCAGTGGTCGGCGCCCTGCTCTCCGATGGCCTGCACGAGGTCGTCCTGCCGTGGGTCGACCCCGAGCGGGCGTTCCTCGCCCTCTACCGCGACGCGGACGCGGCCTTCTGGCTCGACTCGGGCCCCGACGCGGTCGCCGGTCGCTCCTACCTCGGGTCCTGCCGCCCCTCGGACGCGATCGTCGTCGAGGCCGGCCACGACGTGTCGGCGGCACTCCTCCGAGTGGAGGCGGAGTCGACCGGTCGCGACCGCGCGCTCGGGCGCTACGGCCACCTCTCCTACGAGGCGGGCGCGCCCTTCGTGTCCCTGCCCGCCGTCGGAGCGGCCGAGGCCGATCCGCCCGCGCTGGTCCTGCTCCGCGGCGACCCCGTTCTGGAATTCGACCACGCCGCCCGCACGCTGCGCGTCGTGGCGACGGTCGAGCGACGAGCGGAGGCGGACCGCCTGGTCGCGGCGCTGGCGGCGCTCGCCGACGAGCCCCTGCGCGATCCCGCTCCCGCCGAGCGCGTGTCCTCGGTGCGGCGCCGGCACGACCGGGCCGCCTACTCCGCTCTCATCGCCCGCTGCCAGGCCGCGATCCGCGCGGGCGACGCGTACCAGTCTGCCTCACCAACGAGGTCGTCGTGGAGGGCCGGTTCGATCCGGTCGAGTGCTACCGGCGTCTGCGCCGCTCGAGCCCGAGTCATCACGGCGGGCTGATCCGCTTCGGGGGCCGGGCGCTCGTGAGCGCGTCGCCCGAGCGCTTCCTGACGCGCGAGGCGGGCGGCCGGGCGGCGACGCATCCGATCAAGGGCACCCGGCCCCGTGGCCGCGACGCCGCCCAGGACGAGGCCCTGCGCGCCGAGCTGCTGGCGAGCGTCAAGGAGCGCGCTGAGAACGTCATGATCGTCGATCTCGTCCGCAACGATCTCGCCCGGATCGCCCGGCCCGGCTCCGTCCGCGTCGACCGGCTGCTGGAGGTCGAGACCTACCCGCACGTGCACCAGCTCGTCAGCGAGGTGTCGGCGCTGCCCGCGGAGGGGATCGGCGTCGCCGCCCTGATCGCCGCGACGTTCCCGGCCGGCTCGATGACGGGCGCCCCGAAGCGGCGGGCCGTGGAGCTCCTCCGGGAGTGGGAGGGGGGACCGCGCGGCGTCTACTCCGGAGCCTTCGGCCGCCTCGGCTCGGACGGCTCGATCGACCTCGCCATGACCATCCGGAGCCTCGTGATCGAGCCCGAGCGCGCGCGCCTCGGCACCGGCGGCGGCATCACCGCCCTCTCCGTGCCCGAGGAGGAGGTCGAGGAGACGCTGCTCAAGGCGCGGGCCCTGCTCGCCGTGCTCGGAGTGCCCCGCGAGGTCGCGGAGGATTCGTCGCCCGGCCGCTGAGGGCCAGTAGGGTTGTTCGTCGGACGCCGCCCCCGACGGGCGCTGCGCGTCCGATCCCACCCTGATGAAGTAGGACACACCTGTGGCAGACGAGACCTCCCAGCAGACCGGCGCGAACGACGAGGACCGCTACGACTTCCGCGCGCTGCAAGAGAAATGGCTCCCGATCTGGGAGGAGACCCGTCCGTTCTCGACGGACCTCCCCGACGACAAGCGCCCCCGCAAGTACGTGCTCGACATGTTCCCGTACCCCTCCGGCGACCTGCACATGGGCCACGCCGAGGCGTACGCGCTCGGCGACGTCATCGCGCGCTACTGGCGCCAGCAGGGCTTCAACGTGCTCCACCCGATCGGCTGGGACAGCTTCGGCCTGCCCGCCGAGAACGCGGCGATCAAGCGCGGACTGAACCCCCGCACCTGGACCTACGACAACATCGAGCAGCAGAAGCGCTCGATGAAGCGCTACGCCGCCTCCTTCGACTGGGACCGCGTCATCCACACGTCCGACCCGGACTACTACAAGTGGAACCAGTGGCTGTTCCTGAAGATGTACGAGAAGGGCCTGGCCTACCGCAAGGACAGCTGGGTCAACTGGGACCCGGTGGACCAGACCGTCCTCGCGAACGAGCAGGTCCTCGCCGACGGCACGTCCGAGCGCTCGGGCGCCGTCGTGGTGAAGAAGAAGCTCACCCAGTGGTACTTCAAGATCACCGACTACGCCGACCGCCTGCTCGACGACCTCAACCAGCTCGAGGGCTCGTGGCCGTCGAAGGTCATCGCGATGCAGCGCAACTGGATCGGCCGCTCCATCGGCGCCGACGTCGAGTTCGAGATCGAGGGCCGTGACGAGCGCGTCACCGTGTTCACGACGCGCCCCGACACCCTCTACGGCGCGACGTTCATGGTCGTCGCCCCCGACTCCGATCTCGCCACCGAGCTGGTCGAGGGATCCGAGCCGGAGCTGCGCGACGCGTTCCGCTCGTACTTCGAGAAGGTGCAGAAGTCGAGCGAGATCGAGCGCCTCACCGCCGACCGCCCCAAGACCGGCGTGTTCCTCGGCCGCTACGCGATCAACCCGGTGAACGGCGAGCGCCTGCCGATCTGGGCCGCCGACTACGTGCTGTCCGACTACGGCCACGGCGCGGTCATGGCCGTGCCCGCGCACGACCAGCGCGACCTCGACTTCGCCCGCGCCTTCGACCTGCCGGTCCGCGTCGTCGTCGACACCTCCGCTCCCGTCACCGGCGCGATCCCCGTGATCCCCGAGGACCCGGAGGAGCTCGCCGCTCTCGAGGCGCGCTACTCGGCCGACCCCGCGATCACCGGCGAGGCCCTGACCGGCGACGGCCGCCTGATGAACTCGGGTCCGCTCGACGGACTCTCCAAGCGCACCGCCATCGAGCGCGTGATCAAGCTGCTCGAGGAGCGCGGCCGCGGCCGCTCGGCGAAGAACTACCGCCTCCGCGACTGGCTGATCTCGCGCCAGCGCTACTGGGGCACGCCCATCCCGATCATCCACGGCGAGAACGGCGAGCTGATCCCCGTGCCCGAGGACCAGCTGCCGGTGGTGCTGCCGCCGACCGAGGGACTCGACCTGCAGCCCAAGGGCTCGTCCCCGCTGGGCGCGGCGGAGGGCTGGGTGAACGTGCCGAACCCGGTCGACGGCAGCCCCGCGCGCCGCGACCCGGACACGATGGACACGTTCGTCGACTCCTCCTGGTACTTCCTCCGCTTCCTGTCGCCGAACGACGACACGCAGGCCTTCGATCCGAAGCTCGCCGAGAAGTGGGCACCCGTCGACCAGTACGTCGGAGGCGTGACGCACGCGATCCTGCACCTGCTGTACGCGCGGTTCATCACCAAGGTGCTCTTCGACCTCGGCTACGTGTCCTTCACCGAGCCGTTCACGGCGCTGCTCAACCAGGGCATGGTGCAGATGGACGGCGCCGCGATGTCGAAGTCCAAGGGCAACATCGTGCGCCTGTCGGAGCAGCTCGACGAGTACGGCGTGGACGCCGTGCGCTTGACCATGGCGTTCGCCGGCCCGCCCGAGGACGACATCGACTGGGCCGACGTCTCGCCGTCGGGCAGCGCGAAGTTCCTCGCACGTGCCTGGCGCCTCGCGAAGGACGTCACCTCGAAGCCCGACATCGAGTGGAAGAACGGCGACGCAGCGCTCCGCCGCCAGACCCACCGCTTCCTCTCCGAGTCGCCCTCGCTCATCGAGGCGTTCAAGTTCAACGTCGTCGTGGCGCGCTTGATGGAGCTCGTCAACGCGACCCGCAAGACGATCGACTCGGGTGCCGGCGGCGGCGACGCAGCGGTGCGCGAGGCCGCCGAGGTCATCGCGATGGCGCTCAACCTCTTCGCGCCCTACACGGCCGAGGACATGTGGAGCCGCCTGGGCTACCAGGGCCCCGTCGCGCACGTCGTCTGGCGCAAGGCCGACCCGACGCTGCTCGTCGAGGAGAAGGTCACCGCGATCCTCCAGGTCGACGGCAAGGTCCGCGACCGCCTCGAGGTGTCGCCCAAGATCTCGTCCGACGAGCTCGAGGAGAAGGCGCGGGCCACGGCCGGCGTCGCCCGGGCTCTGCAGAGCCGCGAGGTCGTCAAGGCGATCGTGCGGGCGCCGCGCCTGGTGAACCTGGTGACGAAGGCCGTCTAGCCCGTCCTCTCGAAGGGGCTCCTCCACAGCGGAGGAGCCCCTTCGTCGTCCACGGATCCCGGCGGTCGAGCGGTCGGGCCGGTCTGCGCCCTCCTACCGTTCTCGGATGCAGACGAGCGACGGGACCGACGACCTCGCCCTCCTGCTGCGCCCGCGGCGTCCCCGGGCGCGCTGGCGGATGGGGATGGGCGCCGCCGTCGTGCTCGTCCTCGCGGCGGCCGTGATCGCCGTGCTCCTGGCCGGGGCGCAGGCGAGCGGGCGCACCCGGCTGCTTCCGGTGGCGTCTCCCGGGACCGCGCCGCCCTCCGCGGCCGCCACCGCCGGCCCGCCGACTCTCTACGTGCACGTCGCGGGCGAGGTCGTCGCGCCCGGGCTCTACCTGATGAAGGAGGGAGCACGCGTCGCGGACGCGCTCGCGGCGGCCGGAGGGCTGACCGAGGCGGCGGAGAGCGACGCGGTGAACCTCGCGCGGCGGATCGTCGACGGGGAGCAGCTGATCGTCCCCGCGGTCGGTGCGGCCCCTGCGCCGGGAGCGCTCCCCGGTGCCGTGCCCGACTCCGGTCCGATCAGCCTCAGCACGGCGACGGCCGCTCAGCTCGAGGAGCTGCCCGAGGTGGGGCCGGCGACGGCGGCGAAGATCATCTCCTACCGTGAGGCGAACGGTCCCTTCGCCTCCGTCGACCAGCTGCTCGAGGTCCCGGGGATCGGCGAGAAGACGCTCGAGGGCTTCCGCGACCGGGTGGCGCCGTGAGGGCGGCGGATCTGCGGCTGCTCCCGGTGGCGGTCCTCACCTGGTCGGCGGCCGCGCTCTGCGGGCTGCTGCCGGTCCAGATCGTGCTGGAGGGCGGTCCGGGGATGCTCCTGGCGGCCTGGACGAGCGTCGCCCTCCTCCTCGTGCTCCTCGTCCTCCTCCCCGCTCGGCGGACGTTCCTCGCCGTCCTCGCGGTCTCGACGGCGGGAGCGGCTCTCGCGATGACCGCGGTCGTCCTCTCGGCGCCGGGGGCGCATCCGGAGCCGCTCGTCGAGGCCGCCGAGCGGCGCACCCGGATCGCACTCGAGGTCCGGGTCGAGACCGCGGCGCGCCCGCTCGCGACGGGCGGCGTCTGGTTCGACGCCGTCGCGCTCTCGATCGACGCCGAGGAGATCGCCGCGCCGGTGCGGGTCTTCCTCGCGGATCCCGGAGGGCGCGTCCCCGTCGGCTCCGAGCTCTTGCTGGAGGCGCGGGCCGACGGCGGGCCCCGGGACCCGGTAGGGGAGCGCACGCTCGTCACGGCGTCCGCGATCCTCGAGCGGCATGCTCCGACGGGGGTCGCCGCTGTCGCGGAGGTGCTGCGCTCGAGCTTCCTCGAGCGCACGGCCGTCCTCGGCGGGGACGTGGCGGGCCTGCTGCCCGGCCTGGCGACCGGCGACACGACCGCGCTCACCGCCGACCTCGAGGAGGACATGAGGACGGCCTCGCTCACCCACTTGACCGCGGTCTCCGGAGCGAACTGCGCGGTCGTGGTCGTCGCCGGATGGCTGCTGGCGTCGCTCCTCGGCGTGAACCGGCTCGTCCGGACCCTCGCCGCCCTCCTCGCCCTCGGCGCCTTCGTCGTCCTCGTCACTCCCGAGCCGAGCGTCGTCCGGGCGGCGACGATGGCGACCGTCGTGCTGCTGGCCCGTCTGGTGAGACGCTCGGGAGCCGCGGTGCCGGCGCTGCTCGCGAGCGTCGTCCTGCTCGTGGTCGCCGATCCGGCCATCGCCGGGAAGCTCGGCTTCGTGCTCTCCGTGCTGGCCACGGCCGGCCTGCTCCTGCTCGCGGAGCCGATCGCCCGCCGACTCGGCGAGGTGCTGCCCCGACCCCTCGCGCTCGTGCTCGCCGTGCCGACGGCCGCCCAGCTCGCCTGCCAGCCCGTCGTGCTCCTCGTGGACCCCTCCGTCCCCGTCTACGGCGTCCTGGCGAACCTGCTCGCCGAGCCGGCGGCTCCTCTGGCGACGGGGCTCGGACTGATCGGGTGCCTGCTCGCGCCCTGGTGGCCGTGGGGAGCCGATGCGGCCATCCGCTTCGCCGCGGTGCCGACCTGGTGGATCGCGTCGATCGCGCGCGCGGTGTCGAGCTGGCCGATGCCCCGTCTCGCCTGGTGGCCCGGGCTGGTCGGGGTGCTCGCGCTCACCGTGCTGACCGTCCTCGCGCTGCTGCTGCTGACGCGCTCGCGTCGCCTCGCCGTGCTGCGCCGCGCGATCGCCGCCGTGCTCGCCGCGCTGCTCGCGGGGACGGCGGCGGCCGGAGTCGCCACGCCGCTGCTGCGCTCCGGGTCCGTCCCCGAGGACTGGCGGGTCGCGATGTGCGACGTCGGCCAGGGCGACGCGATCCTCCTCCGCGGCGACGGGGGAGTGCTGCTGGTCGACACGGGGCCGCTCCCGGAGCGCCTCGACGCGTGCCTCGCCCTGCTCGGCGTCGATCGGATCGCCCTGCTCGTGCTGACGCACTACGACCTCGACCACGTCGGCGGGCTCGAGGCCGCGGCGTACCGGGTCGACTCCGCGCTCGTCGGTCCCTCCGCCGAGGAGGGCGACGAGCGCGATCGGAGCGTCCTCCGCGACGCGGGTGCGGAGGTGCGCGAAACGGAGCGGGGCGAGGAGGGCGCCCTGGGGTCGCTCCGCTGGCGGGTCCTCTGGCCCGAGCGGGGCAGCTCGCTCCGGGGGAATGCGGCCAGCGTGACCCTGCGCGTCGACATCGGCCCCGACTCCGTCGGCGGGCCCCTCTCGATCGCGCTGCTGGGCGACCTGGGTGCGGAGGAGCAGGGGCGCCTCGCGCGGCTGCCGATCGGACCCGTCGACGTGGTCAAGGTCGCGCACCACGGGTCGGCGGATCAGGCGCCCGCCCTCTACGACGCCCTCGACGCCGGTGCCGGCCTGGTCTCGGTCGGCGCCGACAACGACTACGGGCATCCGGCGCCCTCGCTGCTGTCCCTCCTGGCCGAGCGCGGGGTCGAGGCGCTGAGGTCGGATGTCGAGGGTACGGTCGTCCTGGCCTCGCGCAGCGACGGGATCTCGGCGTGGGCGAGCGGTCCGACGGCCGTCCCGTCCGCCTCGGGCGGGCACGGGCAGACCGTAGGGTGGAGGGCGCTCGATCGGGTGGGCGACGGAAGGACGACGGCATGGCAGGCAGAGCCCCCGCGCGCGCGAAGGCGGCGCCCTCGAAGGCGGCGATCCCGCAGCTCGCCTGGAACGAGACCAGGCCCGCGCCCGTCGTCCTGATCACCGGCCCCGAGCAGTTCCTCGCCGATCGCGCGCTGCGCTTCCTCCGCGACTTCCTCCGCGCCGAGGATCCGAGCCTCGAGGTCAGCGACATCGACGCCGCCGGCTACGCGCCCGGTGAGCTGCTGACGCTCGCAAGCCCCTCGCTGTTCGACGAGCCTCGGCTGCTGCGCGTCTCGAACGTCGAGAAGTGCTCTGACGCCTTCCTGATCGAGGCCGTGGAGTACCTGTCGTCGCCCGCCGACGGAGCGACCGTGGTGCTGCGGCACGGCGGCGGCAACCGCGGCAAGAAGCTCCTCGACGCGATCCGCTCGGGAGCGGGCGGCGGCATCGAGATCGTCTGCGCCGAGCTCAAGCGCGAGAGCGACAAAGTCGACTTCGCCGTCGCCGAGTTCCGCACCGCCGGCCGCACCGCGACGACCGGCGCCGTCCGCGCCCTGGTGTCGGCGTTCTCGGACGACCTCGACGAGCTCGCCTCCGCGTGCCAGCAGCTGATCTCGGACGCCTCGGGCGAGATCACCGAGGCGACCGTCGCCAAGTACTACGGCGGCCGTGTCGAGACGACCGCGTTCACCGTCGCCGACGCGGCGATCGCGGGGCGGCACGGAGAGGCGCTGCTGGGCCTGCGCCACGCGCTGGCGTCCGGAGCGGATCCCGTGCCGATCGTCGCCGCCTTCGCGAGCAAGCTCCGCACCATGGCGAAGGTGGCCGGCTCCCGCGAGGGCTCCGGTCAGATCGCCTCGCGCCTCGGCCTCGCTCCCTGGCAGGTCGACCGCGCCCGTCGCGACCTGCAGGGCTGGACCGGCGACGGCCTCGGCACCGCCATCGAGACCGTCGCCGACGCCGACGCGAACGTCAAGGGCGGCGGCCGCGACCCCGTCTACGCTCTCGAGCGCATGGTCTCCGTCATCTCCGCCCGCGGCCTGCACCCCTGACGCGGGTCTCGGGGTCTCGGGGTCTCGGTACGCCCCTGCGGAGCTACTCGACCACCGGGTCCGGCGGCGGAGGCACGACGAGGCGCTGCTCCGTCCCCCTCTTCTGCTGATCGAGTAGTCCGCGCAGCGGACGTATCGAGATCCCCGTCCTGCAGACTCGTAGGGTCTCGATACCCGCCTTCGGCGCTACTCGACCAGCCGAAGGGCGGCCGCGTCGTCCATCGAGCGCACCCCTCCGGACGTCCGCACCACCCCACGCCCCCGCAGGTACACCCGACCCGCGCAGCGGGAGCCCTCCTCGACCAGCCCGACGTCCCGCAGCGTCACCCTCGATCCGCGTGCCAGCGGATCGAGGTACGCGGAACGCAGGACGCTCCTCCCCCCGCAACCACCCCGGGAAGCCGACCGCGCGACGAGCGACGAGGAACGAGGAGCTCGTCGACCGCGAAGCGGAAACGACGAAGGGCCCGGCCATCGGCCGGACCCTTCGTCGTTGCAGCGAAGCGCAGCGTTACAGCGCCGCGACCTGCTTCGCGATGGCGGACTTGCGGTTCGCGGCCTGGTTCTTGTGGATGACGCCCTTGCTGGCGGCCTTGTCGAGCTTCTTGGCGGCGAACGCGAGGGCGGTCGCGGCCTGAGCGGCGTCGCCGGAGGCGATGGCGGTGTGCACCGAGCGGACGGCGGTCTTGAGCTGGCTCTTGACGGCCTTGTTGCGCTCGTTCGCCTTCTTGTTGGTGAGGTTGCGCTTGATCTGCGACTTGATGTTTGCCACGTGGATTACCTTTTCTCGAATGTGCGTGTGTGCAGCCGGCTACTCGTCGGAGTGCCCCTTCCGGGCGGCGCGGGCCGTCCCGGTGCGACTGGAGGTCGCCGGCTTCTGATCACTCCACACACGTACCCGGTGGTGGAGCGCAAGCCAACAAGGAACTTTAGCGCACCCGTCCTCCCGCTTCAACCGCGCCCCGCCGGGCGGGGGAGCGCTCGGGCGGTACGGTGATCAGCGATGCCCCGTCTCGCCGATCACATCCCCGCGGTGCCGCCGTCCGGCATCCGCCGCCTCTTCGAGATCGCCCTGCGCCTCGAGGGAGTCACGTTCCTCTGCGTCGGCGAGCCCGACGTGCCGACCGCGCCGCACATCATCGAGGCCGCTCGTGCCGCGTGGGCGGCCGACGACACGGATTACGGCCCGAACGGCGGCATCCCCGAGCTGCGGCGCGCGATCGTCGAGAAGCTCGCCCGCGACAACGGCATCCGGGCGGACGTCGAGCAGGTCTGGCTCACCGTCGGCGGCACGCAGGCGCTCTACCAGGCGATGACGCTGACGCTGCGCGCCGGCGACGAGGTCCTCGTCCCGGATCCGGGCTACACCACGTTCACCATGAACGCGCGGATGATCGAGGCCGTCCCGGTGCCGTACACGCTCCGTCCCGAGAACGGCTTCCTCCCCGATCTCGACGAGCTCGAGCGCATCGTCACCGATCGCACGCGCGTGATCATCGTGAACAGCCCGTCGAATCCGCTCGGCGTCGTGCTCCCGCGCCCGCTGCTCGAGCGCCTCCTGGACTTCGCCCGCCGGCACGACCTGTGGATCATCAGCGACGAGGTCTACGAGTACTTCACCTACGGGCGCCCGCACACGAGCCTCGCGAGCATCGCCCAGGAGCTGGGCCACGACGACGACCGCGTCTTCAGCGTCTTCTCGTTCTCGAAGTCGTACGCGATGACCGGCGTGCGCGTCGGCTACCTCGTCACCCCGCCCGGGATGACCTCGACGATGGTCACCGTGCAGGAGGCGGCGATCAGTTGCGTCTCCTCTCCCGACCAGCGCGCGGCCCTCGCCGCCCTGACCGGTCCGCAGGAGGCGGTGGCGGAGGCGTCGGCGCACTACCTCGCGAACCTCCGGCTCGCCACGGCGATCCTCGACGAGCGCGGGATCCGCTTCCGCGAGCCCGAGGGCGCCTTCTACCTGTGGATCGACATGTCGCACGCGACCGGCGGCGACGTCGCGTCGTGGGTCGAGGCGTTCCTCTTCGAGACGCTCGTCGCCGTCGCTCCGGGCAGCGCCTTCGGCCGCACGGGCGAGGGCTGGATCCGGATCTGCCTCGCGGCGGATCCCGCGGACATCGAGCACGGCCTGCGCACGCTGCCGGCTCCGGTCCGCCCGTGAGCGCGGAGGGGATCCTCGTCCGGCGCGTGCGCGAGGACGAGCACGCCGAGGTGTCGCGGCTCCGCCTCGCCGCGTACGCCCACGACTACGAGCTGGGGGAGGAGTACGCGGCCGACGTCGCGGACGTCGCCCGGCACGACCGCGTGGGCGAGGTCTGGGTCGCCGAGGACCGCGACGGCCGCATCCTCGCGACCGTCACCACGGCGGCTCCCGGATCGAACCTCTCCTCGCTGGGACGCCCCGGCGAGCTCGACTGGCGTCTGCTCGCGGTCGCCCCGGAGGCGCGCGGCCGGGGGCTCGGGCGCCTGCTCACCGAGTTCGTGGTGATGCTCGCGAGCGAGCGCGGCCTCGAGCGCGTCGTGATGAACAGCGGGACCGACATGGTCGCCGCGCACGCCCTCTACGAGAGCATGGGCTTCGTGCGCCTGGCCGAGCGCGAGAACCCGCCGGGCGTCGAGCCGACGCGCACCTACGGCCTCGACCTGTAGACCGCCGAGCACCCCGCTCGGCCGGCCCGCGGGAGCCCCGCCCGCCGCCGCACCCCGGCCGTGGGACAATGGCCCCACGATGTCTCCACGTGCACACCTCGGGCTCGAGCCCGCCGCGACCGATCCGGCGTCCATCCGCAACTTCTGCATCATCGCCCACATCGATCACGGCAAGTCCACCCTCGCCGATCGCATGCTCGGCATCACGGGCGTGGTCGAGGACCGCGCGATGCGGGCGCAGTACCTCGATCGGATGGACATCGAGCGCGAGCGCGGCATCACCATCAAGTCGCAGGCCGTGCGCATGCCGTGGGAGCACGAGGGCCGGACCTTCGCCCTCAACATGATCGACACCCCCGGCCACGTCGACTTCTCGTACGAGGTGAGCCGCTCGCTGGCCGCCTGCGAGGGGGCGATCCTCCTGGTCGACGCCGCTCAGGGCATCGAGGCGCAGACCCTCGCGAACCTCTACCTCGCGCTCGAGAACGACCTCACGATCATCCCGGTCCTGAACAAGATCGACCTCCCCGCCGCCGACCCGGACAAGTACGCGAAGGAGCTCGCCAGCCTCATCGGCGGCGACCCCGACGACGTGCTGCGCGTCTCGGGCAAGACCGGCATGGGAGTCGAGGCCCTCCTCGACCGCGTCACCCAGCTCATCCCGCCGCCCGTCGGCGACGCCGACGCCCCCGCGCGCGCCATGATCTTCGACTCGGTCTACGACGCCTACCGCGGAGTCGTCACCTATGTCCGGATGATCGACGGCAAGCTCTCGCCGCGCGAGAAGATCCAGATGATGTCGACCCGGGCGACGCACGAGATCCTCGAGATCGGCGTCTCCAGTCCCGAGCCGGTCGCCACGAAGGGCCTCGCGGTCGGCGAGGTCGGCTACCTGATCACCGGAGTGAAGGACGTCCGCCAGTCGAAGGTCGGCGACACGGTCACGACCGCGGCCAAGCCCGCCACCCAGGCGCTGCCCGGCTACACCGAGCCCCTCCCCATGGTCTTCTCGGGCCTCTACCCGATCGACGGCAGCGACTACCCGGACCTCCGCGAGGCACTCGACAAGCTCAAGCTGTCGGATGCGGCGCTCGTCTACGAGCCCGAGACCTCCGTCGCGCTCGGCTTCGGCTTCCGCTGCGGCTTCCTCGGCCTGCTGCACCTCGAGATCGTGACCGAGCGCCTCGACCGCGAGTTCGGCCTCGACCTCATCACCACCGCGCCCTCCGTCATCTACGAGGTGACCACGGAGGACAAGAAGACCGTCACCGTGACGAACCCGAGCGAGTTCCCCGGCGGCAAGATCGCGTCGGTCACCGAGCCGATCGTCAAGGCCGCGATCCTCGCGCCGAAGGACTACGTGGGCACGATCATGGAGCTGTGCCAGAGCCGGCGCGGCACCCTGATCGGGATGGAGTACCTCGGCGAGGACCGGGTCGAGATCCGGTACCACATGCCGCTCGGCGAGATCGTCTTCGACTTCTTCGACAATCTCAAGTCCAAGACCGCCGGCTACGCCTCGCTCGACTACGAGCCGGCCGGCGACCAGGAGGCCGACCTCGTCAAGGTCGACATCCTGCTCCAGGGCGAGCAGGTCGACGCGTTCAGCGCGATCGTGCACCGCGAGAAGGCCTACGCGTACGGCGTCCTCATGACGGGCCGGCTGCGGAAGCTCATCCCGCGTCAGCAGTTCGAGGTCCCCATCCAGGCCGCGATCGGCGCCCGGATCATCGCGCGCGAGTCGATCAGCGCGATGCGCAAGGACGTCCTGGCCAAGTGCTACGGCGGTGACATCACCCGCAAGCGCAAGCTCCTCGAGAAGCAGAAGGAGGGCAAGAAGCGCATGAAGATGGTGGGCCGCGTCGAGGTGCCTCAGGAGGCGTTCATCGCCGCGCTCTCGGGCGACGTCGAGACCAAGGACAAGAAGTAGCGCTCCCGCTGCGGCCGTGTGACGTCCCCGGACGGGGGACGTTGCGGCGGCACCGGATACCCCGATAGCTTTCAGACGCCAGACGCGGCTGCAGGTCATCTGCACGGGGGGCTCGAGCGTCGACGATCGGCCCTTCACCAATTCAACGGAGGGTGGGGACCGTGCAGCTCACGCGCGCGAAAGTCTCGAACAGGAACACAGTGCGAGCGGCAGTAGCCCTCGCCGGAGTCGCGGCTGTGGCGGCGAGCACGCTCGCCGCGGCAGGACCGGCGGCCGCGATCAACCGGACGGTGCCGGTGTCGCCCGCGCCGTACGTGTGGTCGGACACGTACAAGTACTCGACTGCGCAGGTGGAGGCCGTGGCAGGGGACGTGACGGAACTGGAGATCGTCCTGCCGTCGGCATCGAAGCCCGCGGCGTTCACCGAGTGGTCGCACCCCGCCTACGAGACCATCGGATGGGAGATCCAGGACGGCGACGGCATCCTCCTCTCGGGCGAATCCACACTGGATGCGACGACGAACTCGATCACTCTGGCCCTGGATCAGCCGCTCGGCTCCTTCGACCTGCCCGGGGCCAAGATCTCCCTCGTCGACGCGGTCAGCCCCGCCACGGACGCCGTCACTCCGCAGGGAGCCGCCACGAACACCGGCTTCATCCTCGACATCGACACCTTCGTGAGCGTCGCGGCACCGGGCACGGGAGCCGACGGCGTCATCGACCTGTCGACCTCCGCCCCCGCCTCGAAGATCAACGGCGGCATCTTCTGGGCCGGCGGAGGACGCCTGTCGACCGTCGCCACGGGTGACGCGCTCGTGCTCGAGTCCGGAGTCGCCGGGTTCTTCGACCTGCAGGGTGTCGGCGCGAAGGTGGGCATCGGGGCCAACCCCGACATCACCGCGCCGTTCACGGTGGACAGCGACGCCTCGGCGATCACGGTCACGCCCCCGCAGTCCTTCTACGACCGCTACGCGGGTCAGGGCGGCACCACGCCCGACGCCGGCCCCTCCGTCGTCATCACGGGTGTGAGCAAGGGCGACGAGCAGCCGGCAGGCTCCGTCGTGCGAGTGAAGGCACCCCTCACCGTCGACGGCACCCCGGTGACCCCGCCGCCCGCCGCGGGCCCGACCGTCACCCGCCTCGCCGGCACCGACCGCCAGGGAACGGCCGTCGAGGTCTCCAAGTCGATCTTCAAGCCCAACGTCCCGGTCGTCTACATCGCCACCGGCTCGAACTTCCCCGACGCCCTCAGCGCCGGCCCGGCGGCGGCGAAGCAGGGCGGACCGCTCCTGCTCGTCGACGCCGACTCGGTGAGCAAGGTCGTCACGGATGAGCTGACGCGCCTCGCGCCGAAGAACATCGTCGTGGTCGGCTCCGCGCTCAGCGTCAGCGACCGCCTCCTCGGCCAGCTCTCCGCCTACGCGCCGGCCGGCAAGACCGTGCGCGTCGGCGGCGTCGACCGCTACGACACGTCCAGGCAGCTCATCCAGCGCGTCTTCGGGTCGAGCGGTTCGTCCGACGCGTGGCTCGCCACGGGGGAGAAGTTCCCCGACGCCCTGAGCGCCAGCGCGGCGGCCGGCTCGTCCGACGCCCCGGTGATCCTCGTCAACGGCGGACTGCCGACGGCCGACGCGACCACGCAGCGGATCGTCTCCGGCCTGCGCGTGGCGGACCTGACCATCGCGGGCAGCCCGCTCTCGGTCAGCACCGGCATCGAGAACTCGCTGGTCGGACCCGCGAAGACCCGCATCGGCGGGACGGACCGCTACGACACGTCGGAGCAGCTCAACCGCGCCGCGTTCAAGAACGCTCCGACCGCGTTCTTCGCGACCGGTGAGAAGTTCCCCGACGCCCTCGCGGGAGCGGCTGCGGCGGGCTACGCCAACGCGCCCCTGTTCGCCGTCCGCCCGGACTGCGTGCCGCGCGCCGTCCTGACCGACCTGAAGAACGCGGGAACGACGCGCGTCGTCCTGCTCGGCGGTGAGGGCACCCTGTCCGAGGCCGTCGAGCAGCTCACGCCCTGCGCCTGAGCCGTCTCCCCGGAGCCCGGGTCCTCCCTGCCGACGGCAGGAGGGCCCGGGCTCTTCCCGTGCACCGGGCCGACCCGGCACACTGTCGGATACGCTGGGTCGAATGGACGGACATGCCCGCGGGACGGGATCGGCGATGCTGACGGACTCGAAGACCTCGCCTCTCGGCGGGGCCGCACCGGCGACGGAGGCCGCGAGGTGAGCGTCCGGCGCTCCAGCTTCGAGGGGCAGCCGCAGGTCACCTACGCGGCCGTCGGCGGCACCCTCGCCCCCGATCTCCTCGAGTACCCGCCGGACGGCTTCACCGCCGAGCGCTTCGAGGCGCGCCTGGGCTCGGGTGACGAGCGCTTCGCCATCACGACCGCCTCGCTGATGACGTGGGGCGTGCAGCGCGGCAGCGGCATCCGCGTCGAGGACATCACGAGCGGCAGCGGTGTGCAGTACACCGGCGTCAACTTCGACTCGGCCGGCACCCCCATCGACCTCACGAGCCGTCCCACCGAGGAGCGGTTCGGCCCGGACGGGACCCCGTACATCACCGCCGGCGTCACCGCCGTGCTCAAGATCGACCTCCTGGGCCGGACCTTCGACGCCCCCGTCCGCGTCGTCTACGTCGTCGACGAGCCCGACCAGGTCGGCTTCGCCTACGGCACGCTCGAGGGGCACCCCGAGAGCGGCGAGGAGTCGTTCGTGGTCGAGAAGCGGGCCGACGACTCCGTCTGGCTCGTCATCCGCGTCTTCTCGCGTCCCTCCACCCGCCTCTACCGGCTCGGCACGCCCGTGCTGCGCGCGGTGCAGAAGAGGCAGGTCAAGAAGTACCTGCGCGCCCTGCTGCCGGCGCGCGTCAGCTGACGTGGGCAGCGCCCTCCCTCTCGCCGATCCCGCTCCGCTCGACGGGCTCCTGCCCGCCTCCGTCGCCACGGGTGCGGAGCAGCGCGACCTCGGCCTGTACGTCCACGTCCCGTTCTGCCGGGTGCGCTGCGGCTACTGCGACTTCAACACCTACACCGCGACCGAGCTGCGCGGAGCGAAGCAGTCCGACTACGCCGAGCAGGCCGTCGCCGAGATGACGCTCGGCGCCGAGGTGCTCCGGCGAGCCGGGCTGCCCGAGCGGCCCGCCGCCACGGTCTTCTTCGGCGGAGGAACTCCCACGCTCCTCCCCGCCGAGGACCTCGTGCGCATGCTCGACGGCCTGCGCACCCGATTCGGCATCGCCGAGGGCGCCGAGATCACGACCGAGGCGAACCCCGACTCCGTCGACGCCGCCTACCTGCGCACGCTCGCCGACGCGGGATTCACGCGGGTCAGCTTCGGGATGCAGTCGGCCGTGCCGCACGTGCTCGCGACCCTCGAGCGCACCCACGACCCCGAGCGCGTCCCGCTGGTGGTCGAGTGGGCGCGCGAGGCGGGCCTGCAGGTCAGCCTCGACCTCATCTACGGCACGCCGGGGGAGTCGCTCGCCGACTGGGAGCGCTCGCTCGACTCCGCCCTGGCGAACCGCCCCGACCACCTCTCGGCGTACGCGCTGATCGTCGAGGACGGGACGAAGCTCGCCCGTCAGATCCGCCGCGGCGAGGTCGCGACCCCCGACGACGACCTCACCGCCGACATGTACGAGCTGGCGGATGCGCGACTCGCGAGCGCGGGGTACTCCTGGTACGAGGTGAGCAACTGGGCGATCGACGACGCGCACCGGTCGCGGCACAACCTGTCCTACTGGCTCGGGCACGACTGGTGGGGCGTCGGTCCGGGCGCCCACAGCCACGTGGGCGGCGTGCGCTGGTGGAACGTGAAGCACCCGGCGGCCTATGCGGATCGGCTGCGCGCGGGATCCTCTCCGGCGGCCGGCCGGGAGACTCTCGACGAGGCGACGCGCGGCGTCGAGGACGTGCTGCTGCGCTCGCGCCTGTCGGACGGGCTGCCGATCGACGCGATCGATCCGGAGCGCCGCCGCGAGGTCGCGGGGCTCATCGCCGACGGGCTGATCGAGGGTCGCGCGGCGCTGCAGGGCCGCGTGGTGCTGACGCTCCGCGGACGCCTGCTGGCCGACGCGGTGGTCCGGCGCCTCACCGACGGCTGACCGGCCCACGCTGGTCGAGCAGCCCGCGCAGCGGGCGTCTCGGGACCGACCCTCCCGGAGGACGCGGGTCTCGACAGGGCGCCTGCGGCGGCTGCTCGACCAGGAGGAGAGGAATGCCGCCCGTGGCGGCTGCTCGATCGGCAGGGATGGCGTCACCCGGCGGTGACCTCGTCCCCTGCTGGTCGAGCAGCCCGCGCAGCGGGCGTCTCGAGACCCGCGACTCCCTCTACTTGAAGAACGGGATGCTCAGCGGGTACGTGTAGTACTCGCCGGCGCTCGCGCGCACCGAGGCGATGATCCCGAAGACGATGACGAGGATCGGCACCACGAGGAACACGATGAAGCCGACCAGCACGAACGACAGGATCGTGCCCGCCACGTAGGCGATCAGCGTCGTGAGGTGGAAGTTCAGCGCGGTCTTCGCGTGCGCCTCCAGGAACGGGCCGCGGCCCTTGAAGACCAGGTACACGATCAGCGACGGGATGAAGCTGAAGAAGATGCCGAGGACGTGGGTGACGATCGCCCAGGTCTTCTCGTCGGCGGGGTTCAGCGGCGGCGCCGGAGTGCTGTACGCGGGCGGCGGGGGAGGGGGCGGCGTGGTGGACATGTGGGCTCCTGTCTCCGACGTGGTCGCGCCGGGCGACCCCCGTGCGCACGGCGTCCATCGTGGCACGTCGTGCGGCGCGGTGTCCCGACACCGCGCGGATCCCGGTCCTCCCCCTCCGCAGCGCTGCTCGCGGGTATGATTGGCACTCGGAGTTGCGGAGTGCCAAGCTCCGAGCGGCGCGACGGCGCCGCGGTGGTCCGTGCCGTGAGGCACGCGGAGCCCGGCGGGAGGTCGGTCGTATGGTGACGGAGCGCGGTCTCCAGGTCCTGCGCGTGATCGTGCAGGACTACGTGGCCCACCGCGAGCCCGTGGGCTCGAAGTCGATCGTCGAGCGGCACGCCTTCGGGGTCTCGGCGGCGACCATCCGCAACGAGATGGCCCAGCTCGAGGAGGAGGAGCTCATCGCGGCTCCGCACACCTCCTCGGGGCGGGTGCCGACCGACAAGGGCTACCGCCTCTTCGTCGACCAGCTGACCGATCTGCGTCCCCTCACCGCCGCCCAGCGCCAGGCGATCGAGACCTTCCTCGGCCAGAGCCCCGACCTCGACGAGGTCCTCGTGAAGACGGTGCGGCTGCTCTCGCAGCTCACCAACAGCGTCGCCCTCGTGCAGTACCCCTCGTTCGGAGCCGCGCGCATCCGCCACGTGGAGCTCGTCGCCCTCGCGCCGCGCCGTCTGCTGTCGGTGCTCATCACCGACACCGGTCGGGTCGATCAGCGCGTCCTCGAGACGCCCGCCGACATCGACGACGAGTTCCTCGGCGAGATCCGCGCCAAGCTGAACACGGCCGTCCTGGGCCTGGGGCTGCAGGCCGCGGCCGAGACGCTGCAGTCCGCGGCCGAGCGCTTCACGCCTGAGCGGCGCGCGGTCCTGTCCCCGATCCTGCAGACCCTGCTCGAGCAGGTCGGCGCCAACCGCCAGGACCGCCTGGTGATGGCGGGCGCCGCCAACCTCGTCCGCACCGAGGAGGACTTCTCGGGCAGCATCTACCCGGTGCTCGAGGCGATCGAGGAGCAGGTGGAGCTGCTGCGCCTGTTCGCCGAGATGGTCCCGGATCCCCGGGGCATCTCGGTCCGCATCGGCCGCGAGAACGCGCCGTTCGGCCTGCAGGAGACGTCCGTCCTCACCAGCGGCTACAACACCGCCGGCGGCCAGGTCTCGCGCCTGGGGGTCCTCGGACCGATCAGGATGGACTACTCCGGCAACATCGCCGCGGTGCGCGCCGTGGCCCGCTACCTCTCCCGCCTCCTCGGCGAGGACTAGCCCGCTCTTCCCGACTCGCCGGTCGCCCCGGCTCCCATCAGGTCCGCCGTGCCCGGTGCACCGACCCACGAACGAAGGACGAAGCCACCTGTGGCCGATCACTACGAAGTGCTGGGCGTCGCCCGCGACGCCTCCGCCGACGAGATCAAGAAGGCGTACCGCCGACTCGCCCGCGAGCTGCACCCCGACGTCAACCCGAGCGCCGACGCCTCCGAGCGCTTCAAGCTCGTCACGCACGCCTACGACGTCCTGAGCGACGCCCAGCAGCGCCAGCAGTACGACCGCGGGCCCCAGGAGGGGTTCCCGGGCGGGGGCCAGGGCTTCGGCGGGTTCGGCGACATCTTCGAGACGTTCTTCGGCCAGGGCGCGCAGGGCTCGTCCCGCGGGCCCCGCTCGCGTCGTGAGCGCGGCCAGGACGCGCTGCTGCGCGTCGAGGTCTCGCTCGACGAGGTCATCTTCGGCACCCACCGCGACCTCGAGGTCGACACGGCGGTGCTCTGCGAGACCTGCCAGGGCTCGTGCTGCCAGCCCGGAACCTCGCCGGTCACTTGCGACATCTGCCACGGCTCCGGCCAGATCCAGCGCACCGTCCGCTCGCTGCTGGGCAACGTGATGACGGCCAGCCCGTGCGGCACGTGCCGCGGCTACGGCACCGTCATCGCCACCCCGTGCTCGACCTGCCAGGGACAGGGCCGCGTCCGCGCGCGCCGCACGATCCCCGTCGACGTCCCCGCGGGCGTCGACACGGGCCTCCGCCTGCAGATGCCGGGCAGCGGCGAGGTCGGCCCGGCCGGTGGCCCCAACGGCGATCTGTACCTCGAGATCAAGGTCAAGCACCACGACGTCTTCAGCCGCAACGGCGACGACCTGCTCGCCACCCTGGAGGTGCAGATGACGGATGCGATCCTCGGCTCCACGACCACGCTCGCGGCGCTCGACGGCGACATCGAGATCGAGATCAAGCCCGGCACGCAGAGCACCGAGATCGTCACGATCAAGGGTCGCGGAGTGACGAAGCTGCGCGGCAACGGGCGCGGCGATCTCCGCGTGGGCATCCAGGTCGTCACTCCGACCAAGCTCGGGCACCGCGAGCGCGAGCTCGTGCAGGAGTTCGCGAAGCACTACAAGCCGCAGAAGCCCGCACTGACCCACTTCCAGCAGGGCCTCTTCTCGAAGCTCCGCGACCGCTTCCTCGGCTGATCGGAGCGCGGCGGTGGCCCACCACTACATCGACGAGTCGCTCGACTCCGGCGACGTCGTCGTCGGCGGCCGGCTGTCCCTGACCGGCGCCGAGGCGCGCCACGCGGCGACCGTGAGCCGGATCCGCGTCGGCGAGACGGTCCGCGTCGGCGACGGGCGGGGCCGCGTCGCGACCGCGGTCGTCGAGAGCTCGGAGCCGTCGCGGGTGGTGCTCGTCGTCGAGTCGGTGCTCGAGTCCGCGCCGCCGTCGCCGAGGCTCGTGCTCGTGCAGGCGCTCGCGAAGGGCGATCGCGACGAGCTCGCCGTGCAGGCCGCGACCGAGCTGGGCGTCGACGAGGTGGTGCCGTGGCAGGCCGCCCGCTCGATCTCGCGGTGGAGCGGCCCCAAGGAGGAGAAGGGCCGGGAGCGCTGGCGCAGCATCGTCCGCGAGGCGAGCAAGCAGTCGCTCCGGGCCCGGGTGCCCGAGGTGTCTCCGGTCGCCTCGACGCGCGCGCTCGCCGACCGGGCGGCGACGGACCGCGTCCTCGTGCTGGAGCCCACCGCCGAGGTCCGGCTGTCGGCGATCGAGCCCGACGGCCGTGATCTCGTGCTCGTCGTGGGGCCCGAGGGCGGCGTCGCTCCGGAGGAGCTGCGGCTGCTCGCGGAGGCGGGTGCCGAGGCGGTCGCGCTCGGCGACACCGTGCTGCGCACCTCCACCGCCGGTCCCGCGGCCATCGCCGTGCTCTCGGCGCGACTGGGCCGCTGGTAGCCGGAGCGCGCGCCCTCGGCGAACGGGGCCCCGTTCGGGCCCCTGCGCCGTTTAAGATGGAGGCATGAGCGAACCCACCGTCTTCACGCGCATCGTCCGGGGCGAGATCCCCGCCGACGTGGTGTTCGAGAACGAGCGGGTTCTCGCCATCACCGACATCGCGCCGAAAGCGCCGGTCCACCTCCTGGTCTTCCCCAAGACCCAGGAGTACGCGACCGTCGCCGAGCTCGGCGCCGCCGACCCGGCCCTCCTCGCAGAGTCGTGCAGGTCGCGCAGACCCTGGCCGACGCCCACTGCGGCGGGCAGTTCCGCCTCGTCTTCAACTCGGGCGAAGCGGCCGGCCAGACCGTGTTCCACGTCCACGCCCACGTCCTGGGCGGACACCTGACGGAAGGCTCCCTTGCCACCGGTTGACCACGCGGGCGACGAGCCCGTTCCCCCGACCACCGCCGAGTCGCCCGCGACCGGCTCGACGGCACCCGGCCCGACGCGGCGCGTCGTCGCCGTCGACGGAGTCGCCATGGTGCGCCTCCTCGGACCTCAGGACCGCCTCATCCGAGCGGTCGAATCGCGATTCCCCGATGTCCAGGTGCACGTGCGCGGCAACGAGGTGACGCTCGAGGGCGAGCGCGCACCCGTCTCCGCTGCGGCGCGCCTGGTGGAAGAACTGGTGACCATGACCGCAGGCGGCCACGACCTCGACCCCGACGGGGTCCGCGAGTCCGCTCGCATCCTCGAGAGCGGCGGGCCGGTCAGCCCGGCCGAGGCCTTCGGGCAGGCGATCCTGACGGCGCGCGGCAAGAGCATCCGCCCGAAGACCCTCGGGCAGCGCGAGTACGTCGACGCCGTCGACCAGAACACCATCGTGTTCGGCATCGGCCCCGCCGGAACGGGCAAGACCTACCTCGCGATGGCGAAGGCCGTCCAGGCCCTGCAGCGCAAGGAGGTCGAGCGGATCATCCTGACCCGCCCGGCGGTCGAGGCGGGGGAGCGGCTCGGGTACCTGCCCGGCTCGCTCACGGACAAGATCGATCCGTACCTGCGGCCGCTCTACGACGCGCTCAACGAGATGATGGATCCGGAGATCGTGCCCAAGCTCCTGGCGGCCGGCACGATCGAGGTCGCTCCGCTCGCCTACATGCGCGGGCGCACGCTCAACAACTCGTTCGTCGTGCTCGACGAGGCCCAGAACACCACGCCCGAGCAGATGAAGATGTTCCTCACCCGGCTGGGCTTCGGCTCGCGGATGGTCATCACCGGTGACATCACGCAGGTCGACCTGCCCACCGGCGCCAGCGGCCTGCGCCTCGTCACGCGCGTGCTCGACGGGATCGACGACATCCACTTCTCGAGGCTGACCAGCGAGGACGTGGTGCGCCACAGCCTCGTCGGCCGCATCGTGGACGCCTACACCGAGTACGACCAGCAGAAGCAGGCCCAGCACTTCGAGCGCGAGCAGGCCCGCGAGTTCGCCAACCGCGCGGAGCGGCGTGCGGGCTCTCCGCGCTCCGCCGGCGACGCGCAGCCCAAGCGCCCGCGCGGCTGACCCGCGCGCCCGACCCACACCGACGAAGAGGAACACCGCCCCCGTGAGCATCGAGATCAACAACGAGTCGAGCGTCCCCGTCGACGAGGCGGCGCTGCTGCGCCTCGCCGGCTACGCGCTCGACTCGCTGCACGTGCACCCCGACGCCGAGCTCGCGATCGTCCTGGTCGACGAGGGCGCGATGGAGCAGCTGCACGTGCAGTGGATGGACGAGCCGGGCCCGACCGACGTGCTCAGCTTCCCGATGGACGAGCTGCGTCCCGGCACCGAGGACGAGCAGACCCCCGCGGGCCTGCTCGGCGACATCGTGCTCTGCCCGCAGGTCGCGCAGACCCAGGCCGAGGCCGCGGGCCACTCGGTCCTCGACGAGCTGCTGCTGCTGACCGCGCACGGGCTCCTGCACCTGCTCGGCTTCGACCACGCGGAAGCGGAGGAGGAGCGCGAGATGTTCGGCATCCAGCGCGACATCCTCGTGGGCTTCCACATCAGCGAGCGACGCCGCTAGGCCTCGCCGTGCTGACCCTCCAGCTCCTCATCGCCGCTCTGGCGCTCGTCGCCGTCGGCGGCTGGTTCGCCGCCACCGACGCCGCCCTGGGCGTCCTCTCGCGCAGCGACGTGCTCGAGATGGCGAGCCACTCGCGCAGCTCCCGCGCGCTGAAGGCGATCGCGGGCGACATGAGCGCCCACGTCAACGTCGTCAACTTCTCGCGGATCGCCGCAGAGACGACCGCCGCGGTGTTCGTCACCACGGTGCTCGTCGTGGTCGTCGACCAGCTCTGGCTCGCTCTGCTGCTGGCGATCCTCATCATGGCCGCCGTGTCGTTCGTCCTGGTGGGCTCGAGCCCGCGCAGCGTCGGCCGGGCGCACGCCCGGGCGGTCCTGGGCTCGAGCGCGTCGCTGGTGCACGTCCTGCGGGTCGCGCTGGGCCCCGTGGCCCACGGACTGGTCGCCCTGGGCAACCGCGTCACCCCCGGCACCGGCCGCTCGGCGGGCTTCTCGTCCGAGGAGCAGCTGCTCAGCATGGTCGACGAGGCCACCGAGCAGTCCGTGCTCGAGCAGGACGACCGCGAGCTCATCCACTCGATCTTCGAGTTCAACGACACCCTCGTCCGCGAGGTGATGGTCCCGCGGACCGACATGGTGACGATCGAGGCGACCGCGTCGATCGGAGCCGGCATGGGGCTCCTGCTCAGCCGCGGGATCTCGAGGCTCCCCGTCATCGGCGAGGGCGTCGACGACGTGCTGGGCGTCCTCTACCTGCGCGACGTCGCGCGCCACACCTACGAGCGCCCCGACGACGACGACGTCGTCGCGGACCTCGCCCGGCCGGCGCTGTTCGTGCCCGAGTCGAAGAAGGCCGACGAGCTGCTGCGCCAGATGCAGCTCGAGTCGAACCACCTCGCGATGGTCGTCGACGAGTACGGCGGCATCGCCGGCCTCGTCACGCTCGAGGACCTCATCGAGGAGCTGGTCGGCGACATCTCGGACGAGTACGACCGCGAGGTCGACCTGTTCGAGGAGATCGAGCCGGGCGTCTACCGCGTCTCGGCGCGCCTCCCGGTCGACGAGCTCGGCGAGCTGTTCGAGATCGACCTCGAGGACGACGACGTCGACTCCGTCGGCGGACTGCTCACCAAGGCCTACGGACGCCTGCCCGATCGCGGAGCCAGCGCCCGCGTCGGAGGCGTGATCCTCGAGGCGGAGCAGGCCGATGCCCGCCGGGGCACGATCTCGACTGTCCTCGTTCGGCGCGATCCCGATCACGATCCTGCGAACGAGTCGGGCACCGGACCCGTGCCGATCGTGGGCGGCGACGGCGAGGACGCCGCCGAGGGCGCTCCGACCGGGGATACTCGGAGCCGGGACCCCCGGTCGCGCGACACCCGCGCGCGGGACGGACGGGCCGCCCTGGCCCGCGCCGCGCAGGCCCGGGCAGCGGGCACCCCCGCCGAGGACAGACAGAACGAGGACGCACGATGACCGACACCAGCCCGCCCACGACGCCCTTCCGCGCGGGATTCGTGTCGTTCGTCGGCCGCCCCAACGTCGGCAAGTCGACCCTGACGAACGCCCTCGTGGGCGAGAAGATCGCCATCACGAGCTCCAAGCCCCAGACGACCCGCCGGGCGATCCGCGGCATCGTGCACCGGCCCGGCGGCCAGCTGATCGTCGTCGACACCCCGGGCATCCACCGCCCGCGCACCCTGCTCGGCGAGCGGCTCAACTCCCTCGTGACCTCCACGCTCGGCGACGTCGACGTGATCGGGATGCTCTTCCCGGCCGATGAGCCGATCGGCCCCGGTGACCGCTTCATCAACGAGCAGCTCGACGCCTTCCCGCGCGCCCGGAAGGTCGCGATCGTCTCGAAGGTCGACCTCTCGTCGAAGAAGTCGGTCGCGAAGCAGCTGCTGGCCGTCTCGGAGCTGCGCGAGTGGGACACGATCGTGCCGATCTCTGCAGTGACCGACGAGCAGCTCGACGTGCTCGCCGTGGAGCTCCTCCGCCTGATGCCGGTGTCGCCCGCGCTGTACCCCGAGGAGGCCGTGACCGACGAGGACCTCGGCTCGCGCATCGCGGAGTTCATCCGCGAGGCCGCTCTCGAGGGCGTCTCGGACGAGCTGCCGCACTCCCTGGCCGTGACCCTCGACGACATGGTCGAGCGCGAGGACGGCTCCTTCATCGACATCTACGCCAACGTCTTCGTCGAGCGCGACAGCCAGAAGGGCATCATCATCGGCAAGGGCGGTCAGCGCCTCCGCGAGGTCGGCGCCGTCTCGCGGGAGCAGATCGAGCGGCTCCTCGGTCGCCGGGTGTTCCTCTCGATCCGGGTGAAGGTCGCCAAGGAGTGGCAGCGCGACCCGAAGCTGCTCGGCCGACTCGGCTTCTGATCCCGTCGGCGCACGCCGATCAGCCGCCGGGACGACGACGCCGCCGCGCCCGACGTCTAGCGTGAGAGGCATGCGCGTGCTCCTGGACCGTCCGGCGACGCTCCCGATCGCGGGGGCGCTGCTCGCGGCCGCGCACCTGCTGGCGCTCGCGAGCGGCGTGTCGACCGCGCATCCGTCCGCCGGCCTGCTCCTCGGCCTCGCGCTCGCGCTGGCCGGCTTCCTGCCCGCGCTCGCGCCCACCCTGACCGCCGCGGGCCTCCTCCTCGGTGGAGCAGTCCCGGTGGCGGGCCTGCCGCTCGACGGCGTGGTCGTCGGCGCGGTCGTGCTCTGGTCGACCGCGCGGCGCCTCGGCCCGTGGACCCGGTCGCTGACCCTGGTCGGAGCCCTGCTGCTCTCCGGGCTCGGCGGGATCGTCGCGGCGGCGTCGCTCCGCCCGTCCCTCGACGGCCCCGAGCCGTCGCAGAGCATCGACTTCCTCGTCCTCGTCGCGGTGGCGGTTCTCGCCGCGGCGGTCCTGGCGGCGGTCGCGGTGCTGTCCTTCCGCTGGGGGCTCCGATCGCCGGTCGGGCCGGAGGATCGCATCGAGCGGCTCCTGGTGCGCCTCGCCGGACCGCAGGACGCCTTCGCGGTCGGATCGGCCGGCGCGCAGGCCCTCGTGCTGCTCGCGATCTCGGTCGTGCCGTACTCGGTGGACGTCGATTCGCTGCACCCGTTCGTGGCAGGAGTGCTGGCCGTCGCGCTCGTGCTGCATCGCCGCGCGCCCGGACTCGCCCTCGGCATCGCGTGGGTCGGCGCTGTTCTGCAGATGAGTGTCCGGCTGGAGCCCGCTCCCTCCGATCTGGCGATCCTGGTCGTGCTCTTCGGTGCAGGAGCGGCCGCGTCGAAGCGGGTGCGTACGGCAGGGGCGGTCTCTGCCGTCGCCGGCTCGATGGTCGCGGTGGCGTACCTCTCGGTCGCCTTCGGGCTGGCTCAGGGATCACCCAGGGATCTGATCTCCCTCGTGGCGTCGTTCGGCGGGCTCCTCGCGACGCTCGGACTCTCGTGGACGGTCGGACTGCTCTCGCGCGCCGCGCGACGCGCCCGCGAAGGGCAGGCGCTCCGCGACGAGGCGGAGCGCGAGCGGGCGCGGGCGCAGCGCGAGCTCGACACCGTCGAGGAGCGCAACCGGATCGCCCGCGACATGCACGACGTCGTCGCCCACTCGCTCGCCGTCGTCATCGCCCAGGCCGACGGCGCCCGCTACCTCGGCGCCGCCAGCCCCGAGCAGACCGACGCGGCCCTGCTGACCATCTCGGGAGTGGCGCGCGACGCGCTCGGCGACGTCCGCCAGCTCCTCGCGCAGCTCCGGCACAGCCAGGCGGACGGCCCCCAGCCCGAGGCGCGCGACCTTCCCGCGCTGCTCGAGAGCGTGAGCGGCACCGGTGCGCCGGTGCGCTCGGAGCTCGGGCTCGACCTCGAGTCCGTGCCGCGCGCCACCGGGCTCGCGTTGTACCGGATCACCCAGGAGGCGACCACGAACGCGCTCCGCCACGGCCGCCCCGGCGCTCCGCTCGACGTCGCCCTGCGTCGCGACGGCGCCGACGTCGTGCTCACCGTCCGCAACGCCCGCTGCGAGGACGCGCTCGCGACCCCGGGGGAGGGCCACGGCCTCATCGGGATGCGCGAGCGCGCGGTCCTCGCGGGCGGAGCCCTGCAGGCCGGGCCGGTGGGCGACGACTTCGTCGTCGACGCCCGACTGCCCGCTCCCGTCGTCCCGCCGCGCACCGCACCCGTCCCGCTCGACCCGTCGCTCGCCTCCGGAGGCACCCCGTCATGACCGACCCCATCCGCATCGTCCTCGTCGACGACCAGGCGCTCTTCCGCGCCGGCATCCGCATGCTCCTGAGCTCCCAGCCCGACCTCGAGGTGGTGGGCGAGGCGTCGGACGGCGCCGAGGGCGCCGAGCTGGTGGGCCGCGTCGCACCGGACGTGGTGCTGATGGACATCCGGATGCCCGGCGTCGACGGCATCGAGTCCACCCGGCGGATCCTCGCACGGGCCGCCGAGACGGGGACGGAGCCGCCGCGCATCCTCGTCCTCACGACCTTCGACCTCGACGAAGCGGCGGCCCGGGCCATCCGCGCCGGGGCGAGCGGCTTCCTCCTCAAGGACACCGAGCCGGGCTTCCTCCTCGCCTCGGTGCGGACGGTCCACGCCGGGACGGCCGTCGTCGCCGCCTCCGCGACCCGCGAGCTGTTCGAGCACTTCGGAGCGCCGGGCAGCGGACGCGAGACGCCCGCGGCCTTCTCGACGCTGACCGATCGCGAGCGCGAGATCTTCCACCACGCCGCGAGGGGCCTGAGCAACACCGAGATCGCGACGGCGGAGTTCCTCAGCGAGGCGACCGTCAAGACCCACATCAGCCGGACCCTCGGCAAGCTGGGGCTCCGCGACCGCGTGCAGCTCGTCGTCTACGCCTACGAGAACGGCCTCGTCGCCTGAGCGCCTGCGGGTGACCCCGGCGCCGCGCAGTGCTAGCCTGGCCGCGTGCGCTTCGGTCTGCTCCTTCTTAGCTGCCGCGACGAGTCCTAACCCCCAGGCCTCCCTCGTCGCGGAGTCCGTCGACGCCTGATCGCAGTTCCCTTCGCGAGGTCGCATCCGACACCGGATCCCCGCGAGACCGACACGGGCGCGCATCCGCGCCAGGAGACCCCATGAAGAACACGCAGAAGCCCTCGTCCATGCCGATCCGCAAGTACCGGCCCTACCACGAGCAGATCACCGTCGATCTGCCCGACCGCACGTGGCCGACCAAGCGGATCACCGCGGCCCCGCGCTGGTGTGCGGTGGACCTCCGCGACGGCAACCAGGCGCTGATCGACCCGATGAGCCCCGAGCGCAAGCGGATCATGTTCGACCTGCTCGTCTCGATGGGCTACAAGGAGATCGAGGTCGGCTTCCCCAGCGCCAGCCAGACCGACTTCGACTTCGTGCGCAGCCTCATCGAGGAGGGCGCGATCCCCGAGGACGTCACCATCCAGGTGCTGACCCAGGCCCGCGATCACCTCATCGAGCGCACCTACGAGTCGATCCGCGGAGCCCGCCAGGCCATCGTGCACCTCTACAACTCGACCAGCGTCCTGCAGCGCGAGGTCGTGTTCCGCAAGGACCGCCAGGGGATCATCGACATCGCCCTCGCCGGCGCGCGCAAGTGCCGCGAGATGGAGGCGAGCGTGCCCGGGACGACCGTCTACTACGAGTACTCGCCCGAGAGCTACACCGGCACCGAGCTCGAGTTCGCGCGCGACATCTGCGACCGCGTCGTCGAGGTCTTCGAGCCCACCCCCGACCGCAAGGTCATCCTGAACCTGCCCGCCACCGTCGAGATGGCGACGCCCAACGTCTACGCCGACTCGATCGAGTGGATGAGCCGGAACCTGGCTCAGCGCGAGAACATCATCCTGTCGCTGCACCCCCACAACGACCGCGGCACGGCCGTCGCCGCCGCCGAGCTGGGCTACCTGGCCGGCGCAGACCGGATCGAGGGCTGCCTCTTCGGCAACGGCGAGCGCACCGGCAACGTCGACCTCGTCGCGCTGGGCGTCAACCTGTTCACCCAGGGCATCGACCCCCAGATCGACTTCGGCGACATGGACGGCATCAAGCGCACCGCCGAGTACTGCAACCAGCTGGCCGTGCCGGAGCGCAGCCCCTGGGCGGGCGACCTGGTCTTCACCGCGTTCAGCGGCTCGCACCAGGACGCCATCAAGAAGGGCTTCGAGGCCATGGAGGCCGAGGCCGAGCGCACCGGCCGCGGCGTCGACGAGCTCACGTGGGCCGTGCCGTACCTGCCGGTCGACCCGAAGGACCTCGGGCGCTCCTACGAGGCGGTCATCCGCGTGAACTCGCAGTCGGGCAAGGGCGGAGTCGCGTACCTGCTGAAGACCGACCACGCGCTGGACCTGCCGCGCCGCCTCCAGATCGAGTTCTCGGGTGTCGTGCAGGCCAAGACCGACGCCGAGGGCGGCGAGGTCACGAGCGAGCAGATCTGGACGATCTTCCAGGACGAGTACCTGCCCGCTCCCGCGCACCGCGCCGACGAGAAGTGGGGGCGCTTCGAGCTGACCCGCACGAGCACCTCGAGCGACATGGGCGGCACGATCGCCCTCAACGCGGTGCTGCGCGTCGGCGACGAGATCATCGAGGCGAACGCCTCCGGCAACGGCCCGGTCAACGCCTTCGAGTCCGTGCTGGCGCAGCACGGCGTCGAGGTGCGGGTGCTGGACTACGTCGAGCACGCTCTCAGCGCCGGCGGCGACGCGCTGGCCGCCTCCTACGTCGAATGCTCGGTCAACGGCCGCACCCTCTGGGGCGTGGGGGTCGACGCCGACATCTCGACCGCCTCGCTCAAGGCGATCGTCTCGGCCGTGAACCGCGCCCTGCGCGAAGAGGCGCCCGCCCTCGAGCTGGCCGCCACCTCGGTCTGATCCGTCCGGCCGAGGGAACCCCGGCCTGTCGAGGGAGCCTGCATCAGCGGGTTCCCTCGACGGGTCGGGGTTCCCTCGGTTCACGGCCCGTCTAGGCGCGGCGGCGCCAGTGGAGGCGGGGGACCCGGTTCAGGGCGCGCTGCTCGGGCAGGCTCCAGCCGTAGCGCACGGCCAGCAGGCGGATCAGCGTGGTGACGCCCACGGCGAGCGGCGCGGCGAAGTCGATGAGCATCCCGAAGCGCAGGCCCGCCACGAGCACGGCCGTACCGGCGGTCGCGGCGATCGCGTAGAGCGAGCCCACGTGCATCAGCGCGATCGGCCGGTTGAGCAGCACGTCGCGGATGACCGACCCGCCGACCGCCGACACCGTGCCGACGAAGACGGCCGGCACCTCCGGCACGCCGAGCGCCAGCGCCTTCGTCGTGCCGATCGCGCCGAAGAGCCCGAGCGTCAGGGCGTCGAGCGCGGTGATCGTGCCGTCGACGCGGTTCAGCACGTGCTGGAGCAGCATCCCGACCAGCGAGGCGGCGACCGCGACGATCAGGTAGGCGTTGGTGTGCAGGGCCACGAGAGGGGTCTGCAGCAGCAGATCGCGCAGCACGCCGCCGCCCAGCCCGGTCGCCGTGCCGATGATCGTCACGCCGAGCAGGTCGATCCGGCGGTCGCGGAACTCGCCCGCGAACATCGCGCCCTGGAGGCAGCCGATGGCGATCGCGAGGAGGTCGGCCCAGGCGGGGATCACGAAGAGGGTGTCGGCCACCGGCCCATCGTTCCACGCTCGCGTCGATCGACCGGCCCGACGGCCAGGAGGTTGTCGGTGGCGGGGAGGATAATCGAGCTCATGCCCACCTACCGTGACGAAGCCGTGGTGCTCCGCACGCACAAACTGGGCGAGGCGGATCGCATCGTGACCCTGCTCTCTCGCGGGCACGGCAAGATCCGCGCCGTCGCCAAGGGCGTCCGCAAGACCGGATCCAAGTTCGGCTCGCGGCTCGAGCCGTTCATGGTCGCCGATCTGCAGCTGTACGAGGGCCGCAGCCTCGACATCGTCACGCAGGCCGAGTCGATCGGCGCCTACGGCGCCCTGATCGCCGCCGACTACGACTGCTACACCGCCGCCAACGCCATGGTCGAGACAGCAGACCGGCTGACCGACTCCGACGCGTCCCTCCAGCAGTACCTGCTGCTCGTGGGCGCGCTGCGCTCGCTCTCGCGACGCGAGCACGAGCCGGTGCTGACCCTCGACTCCTATCTCCTGCGCGCGCTGTCGATCGCGGGCTGGGCGCCGAGCTTCGAGGACTGCGCCAGGTGCGGCGCCCCCGGACCGCACGGCGCCGTGGTCGTGCAGCTGGGCGGCGTGGTCTGCGAGGACTGCACGCCTCCCGGAGCCCCGCGCGTCGCTCCGGAGGTCGTCGTGCTGCTCGGCGCTCTGCTCTCCGGCGACTGGGCGCACGCCGAGTCCACCGAGCCCTCGACCCGGTCGCGCGCGAGCGGAGTCGTCGCCGCCTACACGCAGTTCCACCTCGAACGAGGACTGAGATCCCTGGAGCACGTCACCCGATGAAGCCCTTCACCCACAAGGACGCCGAGCCCTACCGCGAGCTCGACTGGACCGGGCTGTACCCGCCGGACGTGCCGCGGAAGGCCGTCCCCGGTCACGTCGCGATCGTCATGGACGGCAACGGCCGCTGGGCCAACGGGCGCGGGCTCACCCGCATCGAGGGGCACAAGCGCGGTGAGGCGGCGCTGCTCGACGTCGTGGCGGGAGCGATCCAGATCGGGGTGAAGCACCTCAGCGTCTACGCGTTCTCGACCGAGAACTGGAAGCGCTCGCCCGAGGAGGTGCGCTTCCTGATGGGGTTCAACCGCGACGTGCTGCACCGCCGTCGCGACCAGCTCAACGAGTGGGGCGTGCGCATCCGCTGGGCGGGGCGGAAGCCCCGGCTCTGGGCCTCGGTGATCAACGAGCTGCAGTTCGCCGAGAAGCTGACCGCGGGCAACGACGTCCTGACGCTCACGATGTGCGTCAACTACGGCGGCCGCACCGAGATCGCGGACGCCGTGCAGCGGCTCGCGGGCGAGGTCGCGGCGGGCAGGCTCAAGCCGTCCGGCATCACCGAGAAGACGATCGCGAAGGCGCTCTACGTGCCCGAGATGCCCGACGTCGACCTCTTCCTGCGCTCCTCGGGAGAGCAGCGCACCAGCAACTTCCTGCTCTGGCAGAGCGCGTACGCCGAGATGGTGTTCCTCGACCGGCTGTGGCCCGACTTCTCGCGGACCGACCTGTGGGAGGCGATCGAGCACTACTCCGGTCGCTCCCGCCGCTTCGGCGGTGCCGTCGACGTGCCGGGGGCCGCGACGTGATCCGTGTCGCCGTCGTCGGCTACGGGCTGGCGGGCAGCGTGTTCCACGGTCCGTTCCTGGCCGCCGATCCGTCGTTCGAGATCGTCGCGGTGGCGACGTCGAACGCGGTGCGGGCCGCGAGCGCCGCCGCCGCTCATCCCGGAGCGCGGATCGTCGCCGACACCGCCGCCGCCCTCGCCGAGCGCCCGGACCTCGTGGTGCTCGCGTCTCCGCCGTCGGTGCATCGCGAGCAGGCGGTCGCCGTGCTCGAGGCGGGCGTCGCGGTCGTGGTCGACAAGCCGTTCGCACCGAGCATCGCCGATGCCGAGGCGATCGTCGCGGCGTCCGAGGCGGGCGGCGCGCCCGTCCTCGTGTTCCAGAACCGGCGCTGGGACGCGGACTTCCTGACGGTGCGGCGACTGCTCGACGAGGGCGCCCTCGGCGAGGTCGTGCGCTTCGAGTCGACGTTCGAGCGCTGGAGCGCGCCGAAGACCGGGCGCTGGCAGAGCGCGATCGGCCCGGAGCAGGGCGGCGGGATCCTCTTCGACCTCGGCAGCCACCTCGTCGACCAGGCGCTCGTGCTCTTCGGACCCGCGACCGTCACCGCCGCCGAGACGCGAGTGATGCACGCGGGCGGGGCGAGCGAGGACGACGCCTTCGTGTCGCTCCTGCACCGCAGCGGGGTCCGCTCGCACCTGGCCATGAGCCGCGTCGCCCGGGCGACCGGGCCGCGGTTCCGCGTCCTCGGCACCGGAGCCGCCTTCTCCGTCGACGGGCTCGATCCGCAGGAGAACGCCCTGCGGCACGGGGGAGCGCGGGTGGACGACGCCGGCTTCGGCGAGGTCCCGCGCGAGGCGTGGGGAGTGCTGACGGACGACTCCGGACGCCGCCCCGTGCCCAGCGAGCGCGGCCGCTACGCGTCCTTCTACGAGGGCGTCGCCCGCACCCTGCAGGAGGGCGCCCCGGCGCCCGTCGACGTGCGCGAGGCCCTCGCCGTCGTCGCGGTGATCGAGCAGGCGCACGCCCTCGCGGCCCGCTGAGGACCGACGCGCCCGGCGTGGGAGCGCTCTTGGCGATCCGGCGGGGGAGGGGGATCCTCGAAGGGTGAGTACTCCAGGCCCGTCCGTGACCGCCCTGCGCGAGCGGTTCGCCGGCGCGCGCGGCTATCACAACGCCTGCACGCTCGGCCTGCCTCCGCGCGAGAGCGTCGAGGCGCTGCGCCTCGACCTCGACCGCTGGGCCGCGGGCGAGAACACGGCCGCCGGCTACGGCGACGTCGCCGAGCGCGCCCGGGCCTCCTTCGCGGGGATGGTCGGCGTCCCCGTCGAGCGCGTCGCGATCGGCTCGCAGACCTCGGCGATGGCCTCAGTCCTCGCGGGCTCGCTGCCGGACGGCGCGCGGGTGCTCTGCGTCGACGGCGACTTCTCCTCCATCGTCTTCCCGTTCCTCGCCCAGGCCCACCGCGGCATCACCGTGCGCTCGGTGCCGCTGGAGGCGCTGGCCGACTCGGTCGAGCCCGCCGACGACCTGGTCGTCTTCTCGGCCGTGCAGTCCAGGAGCGGAGCGGTCGCCGACCTCGACGCGGTCATCGAGGCGGCCTCCCGGTGCGGGGCGCGGACCGCGTGCGACCTGACCCAGGCGGCGGGAGTGCTGCCCGTCGACGCCTCCCGCTTCGACGCCACGCTCACCCACGCGTACAAGTGGCTCTGCTCGCCCCGCGGAGTCGCGTTCCTCACGGTCTCGCCGGAGTACGCCGCCGAGCTCGTGCCGCTGCAGGCCGGCTGGTACTCGGGGGAGGACGTCTGGTCGTCCTGCTACGGGCCGGCGATGCACC
The DNA here is from genome assembly GCF_001995175.1 of Rathayibacter rhapontici. Lineage (GTDB taxonomy): Bacteria > Actinomycetota > Actinomycetes > Actinomycetales > Microbacteriaceae > Rathayibacter. The sequence goes on along the minus strand of NZ_MUKN01000029.1, from coordinate 4,322 downwards.
TCGCCGAGAACGCCCGCCGGTTCGACGTCTCGCCCGCCTGGCAGGCGTTCGTGGGAGCGGAGGCGTCGCTCGCCCTGCTCGGCTCGCTCGACGTCGACGAGGTCTGGCGGCACGCCTCCGGTCTCGGAGACCTGCTGTGCGAGCGGCTCGATCGCGACCCGCAGCACCGGGCGATCGTCTCGTGGCCGGACGAGGACGGCGCGGACCTGGCGCGCCTGCTCGAGGCGGGCATCAAGGTGTCGGGACGCGGCGGGCGGCTGCGGGTCGCGTTCCACGTCTGGAACGACGAGTCCGACGTGGACGAGCTGGTCCGGCTGCTGCGGGAATAGCGGCGGCCCTGCTCGGTTGTCCTCGGAGTGAGCGACTCCCAGCCCCCCATCACCGTCGACGTCTGGTCGGACATCGCGTGCCCCTGGTGCTACATCGGCAAGCGCAGGTTCGAGCGCGGGCTCGAGGCCTTCCGCCTCGCCCACCCGGAGGCGCCCGCCGTGGCGATCGAGTACCGCAGCTTCGAGCTGTCGCCGGACACCCCCGAGGACTACCGCGGGGGCGAAGCGGCGTTCCTGGCCGAGCACAAGGGGATCCCCGAGGCGCAGGCGCAGCAGATGCTCGACACCGTGACCGCCATCGCGGCGAGCGTCGGGCTCGACTACCGCTTCGAGACGGTGCGGCACGTCAAGACCGTCACCGCGCACCAGGCGCTGCACCACGCGAAGGCGCAGGGCCTGCAGCTCGAGCTGAAGGAGCGGCTCCTGAGCGCGTACTTCGTCGAGGGCCGCGATCTCGCGGATCCGGCGGTCCTCGCGTCGCTCGCCGCCGAGGTCGGCCTCGACGAGGCCGAGACGGCGCAGGTCCTCGCGGAGCAGCGCCACCTGCCCGACGTGCAGGCCGACATCGCTCAGGCCCGCGAGTACGGGATCAACGGCGTTCCGTTCTTCGTCCTCGACGGCCGCTTCGGCGTCTCGGGCGCACAGGAGCCGCAGGCGTTCACCGAGGTGCTCGAGCACGTCCTCGAGCAGCGGGTGAGCGCGTCGTGAGCTTCGAGATGCTCGGAGCCGCCGGCGTGCCCGTCTGCGAGGACGGGGTCTGCGCCGTGCCGGCCGTGGCGCCCGATCCCGCTGCGGTCAGCGCGGAGGCTCCTCGACGCTGATGTCGGCCACCTCGGCGCCGTAGGCGTCGATCAGCGCGTCGGCGTCGACGAAGGCGCTGCGACCCGGAGTCCCGGCGCCCATGGCGATGCGCCGGCCACGGATGCGCTCGTCGGCGACGACGGGCCAGGCGGTCGTGGAGCCGATCGGCGTGATGGTTCCGCGACGGTACCCGGTGGCCTCGAACGCCACCGACTCCTCGGGCATCCTCAGCTTGTTCACTCCGACCACCGCGCGCAGCTTCGGCCACGAGATCTGCCGTCCGCCGGGGATCAGCGCGAAGAGCAGCCCGCCGTCGTGGCGCTTCACGACGAGCGACTTGACGATCGTGCCCGGCTCGATTCCGAGCAGTCCCGCGGCCTCGTCGAGGCTCCCGGCCTCGGGCCTCTCGACGACCTCCACGTCCAGTCCGCGCGCCCGGGCGTCCGCCTCGAAGCGCGTCGCCCCGTCCTCCCCAGCATCGATCGTGCTCATCGATCCGCCTCCTCTGCTCGTCTCGCCTTCCCCAACACAGGATCTGGGAGAATCGATACCGATGTCCTCCACTCTTCTGGCCCCACCGCCCGCGCGACCCGCGCCGGCGCTGCGCATCGGCCCCCTCCAACTCGACGCGCCGGTCGTCCTCGCTCCCATGGCGGGGATCACCAACACCGCGTTCCGCCGCCTCTGCCGCGAGTTCGGCGCGGGGCTCTACGTGAGCGAGATGATCACCTCCCGCGCGCTCGTCGAGCGCACGCCGGAGTCGATGCGCCTCATCCGCCACCATCCCAGCGAGTCCGTGCGCTCCATCCAGCTCTACGGAGTCGACCCGAAGACGGTCGCCGAGGCGGTCACCATGCTCGTCGCGGAGGACCGCGCCGACCACATCGACCTCAACTTCGGCTGCCCGGTCGCCAAGGTGACCAGGAAGGGCGGGGGAGCGGCGCTGCCGTGGAAGCTGCCCCTGTTCCGGCAGATCGTCGAGGGTGCGGTGAAGGCCGCGGGCGACGTGCCGCTGACCGTCAAGATGCGCAAGGGCATCGACGCCGATCACCTCACCTACCTCGAGGCGGCCCGTGCGGCCGAGGCGGCGGGAGTCGCCTCCATCGCCCTCCACGCCCGCACCGCGTCCGAGTTCTACAGCGGCCACGCCGACTGGTCGGCCATCGCGACGCTGAAAGAGGCGATCACGAGCGTGCCCGTGCTCGGCAACGGCGACATCTGGTCGGCCGAGGACGCGCTGCGGATGATGGCCGAGACCGGCTGCGACGGCGTCGTGGTCGGCCGCGGCTGCCTCGGCCGCCCATGGCTGTTCGGCGACCTCGCCGCGGCCTTCGCCGGCTCGGACCAGCGGTTCCGCCCGACGCTGGGCCAGGTGGCCGTCGCGTTCCGCCGGCACGCCGAGCTCATCTGCGAGTTCTTCGAGAGCGAGGAGCGCGGCTGCCGCGACATCCGCAAGCACGTCGCCTGGTACTTCAAGGGCTACCCCGTCGGCGGGGAGCTGCGTGCGCGCATGGCGTCGGCCGAGACCCTCGCCGAGCTCGACGAGCTGCTCGCGCAGCTCGATCCCGAGGTGCCCTACCCCGGCGAGGCGGCCGAGGGCCAGCGCGGTCGCGCCGGCTCGCCGAAGGTCCCGTCGCTGCCCGATCGCTGGCTCGAGTCCCGCGAGCTCGACGCCGGCCAGCGGGCCGACGTGTCGGCCGCCGAAGTCCACCACAGCGGTGGATGACCGCGCGCTCTGGGGGTACTCGCTCGTCGATGTCGAGCGGTTCCTGCCGGAGGAGCACTCCACCCGCCGGTCCGATTTCGCGCGCGACCGCGCTCGGCTGTTCCACTCCAGCGCCCTGCGCCGCCTCGCGGCCAAGACGCAGGTGCTCAGCCCCACGGCCGGGGTCGACTTCGCCCGCAACCGCCTGACTCACTCGCTCGAGGTGGCGCAGATAGGCCGCGAGCTCGCGACGAGCCTCGACCTCGACCCCGACGTCGTCGACACCGCCTGCCTCGCGCACGACATCGGCCATCCGCCCTTCGGCCACAACGGCGAGCGCGCGCTCAACGCCTGGGCCGACGGCATCGGCGGCTTCGAGGGAAACGCGCAGACCTTCCGCCTGCTCACCCGCCTCGAGCCGAAGGTGTTCGGCGACGACGACCGCCCCTACGGTCTGAACCTCACCCGCGCGAGCCTCGACGCCAGCTGCAAGTACCCGTGGCCCGACACGCGCTCCGTCGCGGACCCCTCCGGTCGGGCGAAGTTCGGGTTCTACGCCGACGACGCCCCCGCGTTCGCCTGGATGCGCGAGGGCGCCCCCGAGGGCGTGCGCTGCATCGAGGCCGAGGTGATGGACCTCTCGGACGACATCGCCTACTCGGTGCACGACTTCGAGGACGCCGTCGTCTCGGGCTACATCGACGTCGAGGCGCTCGGCTCCCGCAGCGACCACGACGACCTCGTCGCCTCGATGCACGCCTGGGTCGGCGACGAGATCGAGCACGCCGAGCTCGTGTCCGCCTTCGACCGCCTCGACTCGCTCGACGTCTGGCTCGACTCGTGGGACGGCTCCCGCCGCGATCAGGCGCGCCTGAAGAACCTGACCAGCCAGCTCATCGGGCGGTTCGCCGCGGCCGCCACCGAGGCGACCCGCGAGGCGTACTCCCACCCCGACCTCGTCCGCTTCGGCGGCCACGTCGTGGTGCCGCGCGAGCAGCAGGCCGAGATCGCGGTCCTCAAGGGCATCGTCGCGACCTTCGTCATGTCGCGGAACACCCGCCAGCCCATCTACGCCCAGCAGCGCGAGGTCCTCACCCGCCTCGCCGACACCCTCCTCGAGCGCGGCGAGGGCGTCCTCGAGCCCGGCTTCGCCGAGGACTGGCGCGCGAACGACTCCGACGACGCCCGCCGCCGCGTCGTCGTCGACCAGGTCGCCAACCTCACCGACCAGAGCGCCCTGGCGTGGTTCGAGAGGCTGTGTCCATGACGGGGCCGGTCCCTGCCCGGCCCCGCGCGGTCGGCTCTCGTGGATGGTCGCGTTCTGCAGAGCGGGTCGCGTCCGCCTAGGGCGATCCGCTGGCACGCGGATCGCCCGTTCGGCGGTGCCGATGCGGGGCCGGTCCCTGCGCGGCCCCGCGCTGTCGGCTCGGGCGGGTGGTCGCGTTCTGCAGAGCGGGGTGCGTTCCGTTCCGCGGTGCCGATACGGG
>NZ_MUKN01000028.1 GCF_001995175.1 Rathayibacter rhapontici | reverse complement strand
CGATCCGCCGCCGCCGCCGCCGGCGCCCGCGACGGCGAGACCGTGCTGGCAGCCGTCGGACCCGATGGTCGAGAGGTACTGCGCGTCGCCGCCGACGCGCCGCGGCCCTGCCAGTCGGTGGCCGACCATCCGGCCGCCCCCGCAGGGGCTCCCTTCAGGCGCCCGATCTGCAGGACCTGTCCCGGAGTGACGGCCACGTCCACGACGAGCGTCGAGCCGCTCCCGCCCTTCGACCCGTCCCCCACGAAACCGATGCCGCTGACCGAGTACGGAGCGGAGCCGCTGCCGTTCTGACCGCTCAGGATCGCGCGCACCGTGGTCACCCCGGCGGGCACCGTGTAGTCGAGAGCCCTCTCGACCTTCGGTGACGTGAAGCACGCCGTGGTGAAGACCGGAGCGGCCGACGCGGTCGGCGCGACCACGACGCTCAGCCCGATGCCGGCGACGAGGACCGCCCCGGCGACGAGGGACGAGAGGAAGGACTGACGACGCATGCGCTGCTACTCCTGGCGGCTGCTGCCGGGAGCCGATGCCCGCGGTCGCCTCACAGTAGGAGTGCAGCCGCGCCACGGGAACGCGGAAGGTACACGCTCGCCCTTGTCGGGGGGTACGGATTCCCGTTCTCCGAGCCTCCTCCCAGAGAGCCCTCCTCCGCCGGAGCGCCGATCGGCACAGGGCCGGAGTCGCGCTGATCGTCGCCCTCCCTCCCGTCCCGGCAGCCACGGCAGTGTCCCGGTAGATTGACCGCGAGATGACAGCCGATCCCGATTCGCGCCAGTGGCGGAGGCCGTCGGTGACGGCCGATCAGCGCCGGCCCGACGCCGCGACCGCCGCCGCCCTGTTCGGCGCCTCGATCCTCTCGCTGGTCCTCGGCCGCGCGATCGGGATGTACCCGGACGGCGCCGAGCCGGCGCTGAGCATCGGCCTCCTCGCCCTCGTGATCCTGCCGCTCGCCTTCCGCCGCAGTGCCCCGGTGCCCGTCCTCGCCGTCACCTCGCTGGCGTTCCTGCTGGTCGGCGAGCTGCGCGTGCCCGAGCTGACCATCAGCAACATCGCCCTCTTCATGGCGATGTACACCGTCGGGGCCTGGGAGCCGAGGCGGGCGCGGGCCGACTGGACGCGCGGCGTGCTGGTGATCGTCATGGCCGTGTGGCTGCTCGTGACGTTCTTCCGCGCGAGCACGCAGGACCTCGAGTTCGAGGGCGCGGGCATCGGCGCGCTCACGCCCGTCGCCGCGTACCTCCTCCAGCAGATCCTGATCAACATCCTCTACTTCGCCGGGGCCTGGTGGTTCGGGAACCACGCCTGGGCCTCGGCGCGCCAGCGGGCCCTGACCGACCTCCGCACCCGGCAGCTCGAGGACGAGCAGGCGAAGGTCGCGCGGCAGGCCATCACGATCGAACGGCTCCGCATCGCCCGGGAGCTGCACGACGCGGTGGCCCACCACGTCTCGCTCATGGGGGTCCAGGCGGCGGCGGCGCGGACCCTGCTCGACTCCGACCCCGACCGGGCCCGCGGGCAGCTCGAGGCCCTCGAGGGCACGTCGCGCGCGGCGGTCGGCGAGCTGTACCAGCTGCTCGGCACGCTCCGCGACGAGGAGTCCGTACTCGACCCGGTCACCGCGTCGCTCGGCCTCGACTCCCTCCCCGCGCTGATCGCCGACGCCGAGGCTGCCGGGCTGCGGGTGACGCTCGAGCAGGTCGGCGAGCCGTTCGACGTGCCGCCGCTGGTCGGGCTGAACCTCTACCGCATCGCCCAGGAGTCGCTGACGAACGTGCTCAAGCACGCCGGGCCCGGCACGAGGGCGCGGGTGCACGTGCGCTACGGCGAGGACGCCGTCGAGCTCGAGGTCGCCGACGACGGACTCGGCCGCCCGGGCCCCCGCCAGCGCAACGGAGGCCTGGGCCTCGTCGGCATGCGCGAGCGCGCGGCCACGCTGGACGGCGTGCTCGAGGCGGGGCCGCGCGCCGGCTCCGGCTGGGTCGTCCGCGTCGCCGTCCCCCTGGGGGTGGCGGCATGAGCGATGTCCGAGTCGTCCTCGTCGACGACCACGCCCTCATGCGTCAGGGCATCAGCACGATCCTCTCGGTGCAGCCCGGCATCGACGTCGTCGGCGAGGCCTCCAGCGGCGAGGAGGCCCTGGAGCTCGTCGCGAGGACCCGCCCCGACGTCGTGTGCATGGACGTCGAGATGCCGGGCATCGGCGGGATCGAGGCGACCCGGCGGCTGCTCGCCGATCCGGGGACGCCGGTGCGCGTGCTCATGCTGACCACCTTCGACCGCGAGGACTACCTGCTCGAGGCGCTCGACGCCGGAGCGAGCGGGTTCCTGCTGAAGAACTCGCCTCCGGAGCACCTGGTCTACGGGGTGCGGGCGATCGCGGCCGGGGAGGCGCTGCTCGCGCCCGAGCTGACCCGCGCGGTGATCGAGCGCGCGGTGGCCGCCCGGGGGCGGACGTCCGCGCCGAGCAGGCCCGAGCCCGAGCAGCTGACCCCGCGCGAGGTCGAGGTGCTGCGGCTGATGGCGCAGGGGCTCTCGAACGACGAGATCGCCGACCTGCTCGGAGTCGGCCGCGCCACCGTGAAGACGCACGTGTCGAACGTGCTGATGAAGCTCGACCTGCGCGACCGGGTGCAGGCGGTCGTCTACGCCTACCGGTCCGGCCTCGTCGGCTGAGCCCTCCCTCCGTCCCGAGGCGGAGAGACGGGTTCACCCCCGGGCCGGAAGCGCTCCCCGCGGCCCGCTTCTAGCGTGGAGGTGTCAACGGATCCGGGGAGGTCGCATGCTCAGCGTGCAGAACATCAGTCGCAGTTTCGGCGAGCGCCGCGTCGTCGACGACGTCAGCTTCGACGTGGGCCGAGGGCGCCTCACCGGCTTCGTCGGAGGCAACGGCGCCGGCAAGACCACGACCATGCGGATGATCCTCGGGGTCCTCCGCCCCGACTCCGGCACCGTGACCCTCGACGGCGCGCCCGTGGGCCAGGCGGCTCTGCACGGCTTCGGCTACATGCCGGAGGAGCGCGGCCTCTACCCGAAGATGGAGATCGGCGAGCAGCTGGCCTACCTCGCGCGGCTGCACGGCATCGACAAAGCGACCGCCGTGCAGCGCGGCGACGACCTGCTCGAGCGGCTCGGACTCATCGAGCGCCGTCGGGACAAGCTCGAGGCGCTGTCGCTGGGCAACCAGCAGCGCGTGCAGGTCGCCGCGGCGCTCGTGCACGACCCGGACGTGCTGATCATGGACGAGCCGTTCTCGGGGCTCGATCCGCTGGCCGTCGACGAGGTCGTGGCCGTGATCGCCGAGCACGCGGCACGCGGAGTGCCGGTGCTGTTCTCCTCCCACCAGCTCGACGTGGTCGAGCGGCTCTGCGACGACCTGGTCATCATCGCGGGCGGCAGGGTGCAGGCGGCCGGCGAGCGCGAGGCCCTGCGCGATCAGCACTCCGGCGACCGCTGGTCGCTCGAGATGAGCGGCGACGTGGGCTGGATCCGCGGCCTGCCCGGCGTGGAGGTGGCCGAGCTCGCCGGGACGTCGGCCCTCTTCCACGCCGATGCGGCCGCCGCCGACGCCGTCCTGCGCGCCGCGGTCGAGCGGGGCACCGTGTCGTCCTTCCGGCCGGTGAGGCCGACCCTCGGAGAGATCTTCCGGGACATCGTGGTCAGCGCACCCTCGGGTGCCGATGAGAGAGCAGCAGCCTGATGAGCACCAGCACCAGCACCAGCACCAGCACCAGCACCCCCGCGACCGGCGGCACCCCTCGCTCGGACGCCCCCCGCGACGCGCGGCTCGGCACCTGGGGCGCGACGCTCCTCGTCGCCGAGCGCGAGATCCTCTCGCAGGTGCGCTCGAAGGCGTTCCTCGTCTCGACCGTGATCACCCTCGTCCTGGTGATCGGCGGCATCGTCCTCTACAGCGTGCTGGGGAACCGCACCGCCGAGGCGACTCCGGTCGCGGTCGTCGGATCCGTGCCCTCCGCCGTCACCGGCGCGGACACCCTCGAGATCACCGAGGTCGCCACGCAGGCCGACGCGGAGGACCTGGTCCGCGACGGAACGGTCGATGCCGCTCTCCTCCCCGACGACTCCGCCCTCGGCTTCTCGATCGTCGCCCTCGACGAGGCGCCCGAGGACCTGGTCTCGGCCCTGTCCGTCAGCCCCGAGGTCGCCCTCCTCGACCCCTCCGAGACGCCTTCCGGTCTGCGCACGCTCATCGGGCTCGCCTTCGGCCTGGTCTTCATGCTCGCCGTCCTCGGCTCGGGAGCGACGATCATGCAGAACACGGTCCAGGAGAAGCAGTCGCGGATAGTCGAGATCCTGCTCGCCGCGGTGCCCGCTCGAGCGCTGCTCGCCGGCAAGATCCTCGGCAACTCGGTGATCGGAGTCGGCACCGCGGCCGCCATCGCCGCCGCGTCCGCCCTCGGGCTGGCGATCACCGGCCAGACCGAGCTGCTCGATCTGCTGTCGGCTCCGCTGATCTGGTTCGTCGTCTTCTTCGTCTTCGGATTCGTCCTGGTCGCGAGCGTCTTCGCCGCCGGTGCCGCCCTGGTCTCGCGGCAGGAGGACACGGGCTCGGTGATGACCCCGGCGATGATGCTCGTGATGGTCCCGTACTTCGGCGTCGTGCTCTTCGGCGACAACGCGCTCGTCATGACGATCCTGTCGTACGTGCCGTTCAGCGCTCCCGTGGCGATGCCGGTGCGCCTGTTCTTCGGCGAGGCCGACTGGTGGGAGCCGCTCGTCTCGCTCGCGCTCCTCATCGTCGCGACGACCGCCGTGATGGCCGTGGCGAGCACGATCTACACGAACTCGCTGCTGCGGATGGGCTCGCGGGTGACGCTCCGCGAGGCGCTGAAGTCGAGCTGACCCCGGCCCTGTCGCCTCGTCGCCCTCCGCAGACGCGGCGCCGTCAGGCGGGGGCCCGGTCCGTCGCCGCGTTCTCGACGGAGTCGCCGCCCGCGCGCTCCGCTCCCGGATCGCGCGAGGCGCGCGGCCGCAGCTCGCTCACGATCGTCCCCGCCACGATCAGCGCGGCGCCGACCAGCGCGAGACCGGGCAGCCGCTCGCCGGCGAGGCGGCCGACGACCCCTCCCCAGACCGGCTCCGCGGCGTAGATGATCGTCGCGCGGCTGGGCGAGACGGAGCGCTGAGCCCAGTTCATCGTGAGCTGGATGAGGCAGCTGCTCGCCCCCAGGGCGAGGGCGGCGACGAGCCACACCCAGGAGAACGCGGGGATCGCCTCCCCCGCGACGGGCATGGCCGCGAACGCGAGCCGCCCGCGACGAGCAGCTGCACCACGGTCACGCGCCCGAGGTCGACGCGGCCGGCGAAGACGCTGATCAGGATGATCTCGGCGGCGATCGGGACGGTGCTGACGAGCGTCGCGATCTCGCCCGCCCCCAGCGCGACTCCCGGCTGCGGCCCGGCGACGAAGAGGAGCCCGACGAAGGCCAGCGCGACCCCGACCAGGGTCAGGACCCGCGGTCGCCGGCGGAACACGACCCACTGCAGCAGCGGCACCAGGGGCACGTACAGGGCGGTGAGGAACGCGGAGGTGCTGCTCGGGATCGTCTGGAGGCCGGAGGTCTGGAGCCCGTAGCCGAGCGCGATCATCGCCCCGATCGCCGCGCCCGCACCGAGGTCGATCCGCCGCATCCCGCGCAGCGTCCGACGGAAGACGAGGGCGCTGATCAGGCCCGCGACGACGAAGCGGAGCCCGACGAAGAACAGCGGACCGCTGTGCTCCATCGCCACGTGCACGGCGAGGAAGGTCCCGCCCCAGACCGCGGTGATGCCGATGAGCGCCCACTCGGGCTTCGAGAACCGGAGGGAGCGGAGGAGCGGGAAGTGCAGCATTCTGCACACTTTAGGGTGCAGAATAGTGCGCATGCAACCGTCCTCGGTCCTCGCCCACGTCGGCGGTAACCTCCGGAGGGCCCGGCTGCTCGCGGGGCTCAGCCAGGCCGCGCTCGCGGAGCGCTCGGGCATCAGCCGGCGCACGATCGTCAACGTCGAGGCCGGGGAGGCCAACATCAGCTTGACCGGTGTCGACCGCCTCGCCGAGGCGCTCGGCACCAGCTTCACCGCGCTCGTCTCGGCACCCGGCGGCTCCCCGACGTCGATCGGCGAGGTGGCCTGGCGCGGCGCGGATCCGGCGAGCGTCGCGGTCCTGCTCGCCTCGGTCCCCTCCCGCGAGGAGTCGCAGCTCTGGACCTGGACGCTCGGACCGGGCGAGCGCTACGACGCGCAGCCCGACCCCGACGGCTGGCACGAGATGCTGCTCGTCACCGACGGCACCCTCCTCCTCGCCCGCGACGGGGAGGAGGACCTGACGCTGACCGCCGGGCAGCACGTCGCCTTCTCGACGGACCGGCCCTACTCCTACGTGAACGCCGGAGCGGAGCGCTCCGTCGCCGTCGTCCGCGTCGTCGTGCGGTGAGACCGACCGCCGCCGCGCGGGTGGTTCACTGGAGGGATGACCGATCGTGACGCCCGCATCGCCGATTTCGCCGACTTCCTGACGGCCTCCCCCTCCTCCTTCCACGCCGCCGCCGAGACCGCGCGCCGCCTCGCCGATGCCGGGTCCGTCGCTCTCGACGAGACCGAAGCGTGGCCCACCGCGCCCGGCCGGTACCACGTGGTCCGCGACGGCGCGATCATCGCGTGGCACCTCCCTGCCACCGCCGACGCCGTGACGCCGTTCCGCATCCTCGGCGCGCACACCGACTCCCCCGGGTTCACGCTCAAGCCGAACCCCACGATCGGCTCCGAGGGCTGGCTGCAGGCCGGCGTCGAGGTCTACGGCGGACCGCTGCTCAACTCCTGGCTCGACCGCGAGCTCGAGCTGGCCGGTCGCGTCGTGACCCGCGACGGGAGGGAGCTTCTGGTCCGCACGGGGCCGTTCCTCCGGATCCCGCAGCTCGCGATCCACCTCGACCGCGAGCAGAACGACGGCCTCACCCTCGACCGGCAGAAGCACACCGTGCCGGTGTTCGGCCTCGGCGACGCCTCCGAGGTCGACCTGCTCGACCTGCTCGCCGCGGAGGCGGGGCTCGCCGACGCGTCCGACATCGCCGGCTACGACCTCGTGACCTGCGACACCCAGCCGCCTCGCCGCTTCGGCCTCGACGACGCGCTCTTCGCGGCCGGCCGGATGGACGACCTGAGCTCGGTCCACGCCGGTCTCGTCGCCCTGCTCGCGGCGAGCGCCGCCCCCGTGGAGCCGCGGCACATCAGCGTGCTCGCCGCCTTCGACCACGAGGAGCTCGGGTCCGCGAGCCGCTCCGGAGCCAGCGGCCCGTTCCTCGAGGACGTGCTGACCCGCATCGGAGCCGCCCTCGGCGCCGGCGTCGACGAGCGCGCCCGGGCGATCGCGGCGTCCTGGTGCCTGTCGGCCGACGCGGGCCACTCCGTGCACCCGAACCGCGCCGACAAGCACGACCCCGTGAACCGCCCCGTCGCGGGCTCCGGTCCGCTGCTCAAGATCAACGCCTCGCAGCGCTACGCGACGGATGCGCGGGGCGCCGCGCTCTGGGCGGGCGTCTGCGCGCAGGCCGGAGTCGAGTACCAGGAGTTCGTCTCGAACAACTCCGTCCCCTGCGGCTCGACCATCGGCCCCCTCACCGCGACCCGGCTCGGCATCTCGACCCTCGACGTGGGCGTGCCGCTGCTCTCGATGCACTCCGCCCGCGAGCTCGCGCACGTCGACGACCTCGTCGCGCTCGCCCGCGCGATCGAGGCCTTCTTCATCCCGGAGGCGTGACGGGGAATCCCCGCGGCCGCCGCGCCGTTGTCCCCCGCATGTCCTCGCGCCTGCTCATCGTCCACGGCTACCGCGCCTCGGTCCGGGCCCACTGGTTCCCGTGGCTCGAGCGCGAGGCCGAGGCGCTCGGCGCGACGGTGACGCGCGTCGTCCTGCCCGACGCGATGGCTCCGGATGCGGCCGCCTGGCGCTCGAGCGTCGCGGAGGCCCTGGGAGCCGCCCGGGGGCCGGGCCGCCTGGTCGTGGTCGCGCACAGCCTCGGCTGCGTGACCGCGCTGCGCGCCATCGCCGCCACCGGCACCCGCGTCGACGGCGCCGTGCTGGTGTCGGGCTTCGCCGAGCACCTGCCCGCCCTCCCGGCGCTCGACGGATTCCTCGGAGAGGATCCGGCTGCCGTGATCGCCGAGGCGGCCCCGCACCTCGGCGCCGTGCACCTCGTCCGCTCCGACGACGACCCGTTCGTCCCTGCGTCCGCGACGGACGCCCTGGCGTCGGCGCTCGGCGCCCCGGTCGACGTGGTCCCCGGCGGCCGCCACTTCCTCGCCTCCGAGGGCTTCACCGAGCTGCCCGTCGTCGGCCGCCTCGTGCGATCCCTCCTCTGACGCCCCCCTGCTGCCCCTCTCCGAGACATCGCGGATCTCGATACGCGCGCTACTCGATCAGCAAGAAGAGGTCCGGAGCATTCCTTGATGGTCGAGTAGCCCCGCAGGGGCGTATCGAGACCCACCTCACCAGGAGCGCCGACGGCGCACGCCCCCTCAGAACCGCGCGGCCACCTCGTACAGCACCTCGTCGTCGCCCGCGTACAGCCCGTCGGCCCGCGGCCAGTGCGAGATCACGTCCGTGAATCCCAGCTCCCCCGCCCGCCCGGCCATGTCCTCGAAGAGGCTCACACTCGAGAGCGAGTAGTGCGGCCCGGAGTCGAGCGACAGGTGCCGCTCGATCGAGCGAGGATCGCGCCCCGCGGCATCGAGCGCGTCGTCGAGCCGTCCGCTCAGCGCGGCCACCGCCGACCACCACTCGTCGCTCGTCGTGCCCTCGGGCCCGGTGGTCACCCAGCCCTGCCCGCGCTCCGCGACGAGCGCGAGGCCCTTCGGACCGTTGGCCGCGAGCACGAACGGCACGCGCGGACGCTGCGCAGGCTCGCCGACCATCCGGGCCCCTCGTGCCGTGAACCAGTCGCCGTCGACGTCGATCCCGCCCGAGCCCGGCTCCTCGTGCCGCAGCAGCACGTCCAGCGCCGACACGAACTCGACGTAGCGCTCGTGCCGCTGGCGGGCCGAGTAGGCGGGCTGCCCGAGCACCGACGCGTCGAAGCCCGTCCCTCCCGAGCCGATGCCCAGCACGAAGCGCCCGCCGGCGATGTCGTCGACCGTCGCGACGTCCTTCGCGAACGGCACCGGATGCCGGAAGTTCGGCGACGCGACGAAGGTGCCGAGCCGGATCGTCTCGGTGACGAGCGCCGCCGCGGTGAGCGTGGGGATCGTCGCGTGCCACACCTGGTCGGCGAGCGACCGCCACGAGAGGTGGTCGTAGGTCCAGGCGTGATCGAAGCCGAGCCCCTCCGCCGACTGCCACTTGCGGCGGGCGGTGGTCCAGGTCTCCTGCGGGAGGATGACGATGCGTGGCGCATCGTCCCAGCGTAGGGTCAGGCCCCCACCGGCGTCGCCAGGATGTCGTCCCACTCCTCCGCGCGCTCCCAGCGGAAGCCGTGGCGCTCGTAGAGCCGGCGGGCGGGGCTGAGCTTCAGCACGTCGATCCGGAACGGCAGTCCCGCCCGGGCCTCCTCGGCCATCACGTGCCGCAGCACGGCGGATCCGGTGCCCCGGCCCTGCGCGGACGTCGCGAGGTAGAAGTGCTCGATCCAGACCGCGTCGTCCTCGACGCGCGAGGCGATGCAGCCGACGTCGACGCCGTCGATCACGATCACCCGCGTGCGCTCGGGCACGAAGCCGTCGAGGAACCGGTGCCGCACGCGGTGCTCGTCGTAGCGGTCGAGCCGCTCGAGGTCGGGGCGCATCACGACGGCGCGGAGCTCCGCGATCCACTCGGCGTCGTCGACGGTCGCCGGCCGCAGGCTCCAGTCAGCGGCCACGGGGCTTCCGCGTGCGCCGCACGACGGCCTTCGCCGGACCGGGACGCGCGGGCTTCTTCTTGCCGCCGCCCGCCTTCTCGGCCTTCTCGCGCGCCTCGCGGGCCTTGGCCTTGGCCGCCTTCGCACGCGACTCGACCTTGGGGGTCGCGGCCGTGCCGCGCGTGGTGTTCGAGCTGCGGCCGCGGACCACGCCGATGAAGTCCTCGACGTCGTCCGTCTTCTCCTCCGTGACCCACGCCAGGCGCACCGCGGTCGGCGCGACTCCCGAGACCGGCACCGCCCGCACGTCCTTGCGGCTGTGCACGCGGGCGACGGCCTGCGGCACGATCAGCACGCCCACGCCCGCGGCTACCTGCTCGACGGCGTCGTCGAGCCCGGACATCCTCGGCAGCGCGCGCCGCGAGCCGTCGGCGACCTCCACCGCGACGGCCGCCCACTCCGGCACCGCCGACGGCTCCTGCAGCAGGTGCTCGTCGGCGAGGTCGGCGACGTCGACCGACTCCGCGTCGGCGAAGGCGTGCTCGCGGCCGAGCACCACGACCGGCTGCTCGTCGTAGAGGTGGATGGCGCTGAGGAGGGAGGCGTCGACGTCGCCCCGGACGAACGCCACCTGCGCGCGGCCGTCGAGCAGCGCGCGCGCCGTCTCGTCCTCGGCGAGCGCCAGCACGCGCAGCGGCAGGTCCGCGCGGCGGTCTCCCCAGATGCGCGTCCACTTCGTCGGGGTGACGCCCGGCGCGAGGGCGACGGAGAAGACCGGGCCCACGGGCTCGTCCGCCTCGACGGCCTCCACCTCGTCCGCATCCGGCTCGTCCGCAGGCGGCTCCTGCGCACCGGACGCGTCCCCGTCCGGCCCCTCGATCGCAGCCTCGTCCAGGCGCTGGGTCCCGACGGCGTCGGCGTCCTGCTGCGGGGTGTCCGGCTCGTCGCTCATCCGTCCAGGGTAGGCGCTGTGCGCGCGACGGTAGGGTTGCCGCATGGCCAAGGCGACACAGACGATGAAGGCTGCGACCGCGGCGAAGAAGCTCCAGATCTTCCTGCCCGCGACCCCGGAGGAGTTCCAGGAGTCGGCGATCACGCGCGAGCAGTACGACGAGCTCGTCGCGAACCCGCCGGCGTGGCTCGTGGAGCTGCGCGAGAACGGGCCGCACCCCCGCCCCGTCATCGCCTCGCGGCTGAACGTCTCGATCTCGGGGCTCGCCCGCGGCGGCATCACCGACGCCCTCACGACCGACGAGATCCAGGCCCTCCTCGACGAGGTGCCCGAGTGGCTCCGCGTCGAGCAGAACCGCTACGCCGAGGTGCGCCGCGAGCAGGCCCGCCTGAAGTCCGAGCGCGCCGCCAAGGCGCCGAGTAGCCCTCCCCCTCTGTCGAACCGGTCGGCGTCGACTCCTCCTCCGTCTCCTGCGAGCAGCTGTCCGAAGGTCGGCCGCACGGTGCGCGGCCGACGCCGGGAACATCGACTGCCCGTGTGCGTCGGCTCCGAGCAAGTCCCTGGCGACGTCGGTCGACGACGGCGGCGCCGAGACCCGACCGAGGTCCACGCCGCCGAGGCGGGGGTCGAGCGGTTCTTCCGGGCCCCGCCGAAGCACCTCCAGTGGTGTCCGCGACGGCGAGGGGCGGGGGTGTCACTTGCTGTCGGCGCGGCCGATCGGGTCGGTGCTGGTGCGGAACGCGCGGCGGGCAGTGGGCCAGCTGGTCGCGTCGACGTTCAGAGCGGTGCGGAGGTAAGCGGTGCTCATCCGCTGGATGACGGCGACCCGTTCCGGGTTCTCGTCGGTGGTCTCGGCGACGTCGTACCCGACGATCCCGCCGAGGGCGTGCTCGGCGCCGGAGAAGGTGAGGAGGTCGGTGGCGCCGGGGCTGTGGGTGTAGGCGTCGGTGAACCAGTCGGGTCCACGGCTGGACATCGTCGACTGGTCGTGGTCGCCGGCGATCACGAGCGTCGGGGTGGTGAGCTCGCGGAACGAGGGGCGCATGAACGGGAAGTTCGCCTGTGCGAACGGGTGGAGGTCGTCACCCCCGAGACCGGTGGCGGCGAGGAGGACGCCCGCGGTGATGCGGCTGTCGGACATGTCCTCACCGACCTGACCGTCCTCATCGAGGATCCGTGCGCCGAGGAGCGACTGGGCCGTCTGACCACCCCAGGAGTGTCCGGTGGCGGCGATGCGGCTCCGGTCGACGCGGCCGGCGAGGCCCGGGACGGCGGCTTCGACGGTGTCGAGCTGATCGAGGATGCGGGTCAGGTCGGCGATCCGCTCGGTCCAGATGGTGGGGAAGACGGGGTGGTCGAACCCGAATCCGTTCCGGCGCGAGTCCAGGTGCGTGGGCTGGATGACGACGAAGCCCCGCGAGGCCCAGAAGGCGGTGAGGGGAGCGTAGCCGTCGAGGTTCCACCCGTTGCCGTGGGAGAACACGACGAGGGGAAGATCCGTGCCGGTCGCAGGTGCCGACACGCGCACGTCCAGCGGCACAGGGCGATCCGGGGCGAGCAGTGCGACAGGCGCGACGGACACGACCGGGCTGCCGACGCCGATGATGTCGTCCAGCGCGGAGAGGAGTGGTGAGGGCATGGGAGTTCCTTCCGGGGTAGCCGCTCTGCGATACTGATTATCGGAGCGCTGCTCCGCAACGTTACGGAGCACCGTTCCGAAATGCAAGCGAGCCGTTCGACGACCGCGGAGGAATCGATGACCGAGACACGGAGCGACGACCAGACGGCTGTGCGGTCGGTCGGTCGTCCCCGTCGGAGCCGGCAGGCCCTGTTGGATGCGGCCGCAGCGGTGTTCGTGGAGTCCGGTGTCGACGCACCCGTCCGTGAGATCGCGGCGAGAGCCGGTGTCGGGATGGGCACCGTCTACCGCCACTTCCCGACCCGGCCCGAGCTGGTCGTCGCGGTCTACCGACACCAGGTCGAGGCGTGCGCAGAGGCCGGGCCGCGGCTCCTCGCGGAGAGCGCATCCCCGGAGGCGGCTCTGCGGCAGTGGGTGGCACTGTTCGTGGACTTCCTGGTGACGAAGCACGGTCTCGCCGGGGCGGTCCACGGTGACAGCAGCGGATCGGATGTCCTGCACGCGTACTTCGTGGACCGCCTCGTGCCCGTCTGCGGCGCTCTCCTCGACGCGGCCCGTGCAGATCGAGGTTCTCCGTCGGGAGAATCGGCCCTGAACGGGTACAGCCTCTTGAAGGGTGTCGGGAACCTCTGCATCGGAGCCGCGAACGACTCCGACTACGACGCCGATCGGCTGGTGCAGGCTCTCGTGTCCGGCGCGCTCACATCCAGCCGACCGCCGGCAGCGGGAGTCCAGTAGCGCACCACCGCGGCTTCGGCGGAGAGCAGATCACGAAGCGCATCGGCAGCTCTGGGACGTCGTCCGCCTCCCACTCCCGCGCCACGAGCACGCCTTCGGCCTGACCGACACAGTGCGATCGCGCTCGCGTCCCGGAGTGGCATCTCGCGCGGCAGTGCCCCCTACTGGTTCGAGAACGCCGCGTCGAACGACGCCGTCGGCGTCCTCCAGAGCAGCGAGCGGATGAACCCCACGGCCTCCGCCGCCCCGTGCAGTCGGTCCATCCCCGCGTCCTCCCACTCGATCGAGATCGGGCCGGAGTAGCCGATCGCCTCGAGCGCGCGGAACGAGTCCTCCCACGGCACGTCGCCGTGGCCGGTCGACACGAAGTCCCAGCCGCGCCGCGGGTCGCCCCAGGGCAGATGGGAGCCGAGCACGCCGGCCCGGCCGTTCTGCGGGCGCATCCGCGTGTCCTTGCAGTCCACGTGGTGGATCCGGTCCTTGAAGTCCCAGAGGAAGCCGACCGGGTCGATGTTCTGCCACATCATGTGCGACGGGTCCCAGTTGAAGCCGAAGGCCTTCCGGTGGTCGATCGCCTCGAGCGTCCGCACGCTCGACCAGTAGTCGTAGGCGATCTCGGACGGGTGCACCTCGTGCGCGTAGACCA
Source organism: Rathayibacter rhapontici (assembly GCF_001995175.1). GTDB lineage: Bacteria > Actinomycetota > Actinomycetes > Actinomycetales > Microbacteriaceae > Rathayibacter. Next base: position 37,939 of record NZ_MUKN01000028.1, on the reverse strand, counting down.
CGCCCTGCGCGTCGAACTCGTCGAGGATCGGGTTCCAGCGGGTCGCGAAGTCCTGGTAGCCCTCCTCGATGACCGACGCCGGCACCGGCGGGAACTGCGCGACGTAGGGCCAGATCTTCGACCCCGTGAAGCCGACGACCACGTCGACGCCGAGCTTGCGCGCGACGCGGGCCGAGCGCTTCATGTCCTCCGCCGCCCGCTGCCGGACGCCCTCGGCGTCGCCGTCGCCCCAGGTGTAATCGCGCACGAGCGCCTTGTGGCGGAAGTCGATCGGGTCGTCGCAGACGGCCTGCCCGGTGAGGTGGTTCGAGATCGCGAAGACCTCGAGTCCGTACCGGTCGAGGATCTCGAGCCGCGACGCGGCGTACGAGTCGTCCTCGTCGGCGCGCTTGAGGTCGAGGTGATCGCCCGACGCCGCGATCTCGAGGCCGTCGTAGCCCCACTCGGAGGCGAGCCGGGCCACCTCCTCGAACGGGAGGTCGGCCCACTGGCCGGTGAACAGGGTCACCGGGTGCGTGGCGGCGTAGGACTTCTCGCTCATGGCGCTGTCTCCTTCGACAGGGGGGTCAGAGCGCGGCGGGCACGGTGACCCAGGCGCCGGAGTCGGCCGCGTCGAGCACGGCCTCGGTGATGCGGGCGGCGCGGAGTCCGTCGTCGAAGGTCGGCAGACCCTCGACCTCGGCTCCGGCGATCGCGGCGTACGTGTCGCGGGCGAACGCGGTGAACGCGTCCTGATAGCCCATCGGATGCCCGCTGGGCACGATCGAGAGGCGGGCCGCGTCGGGAGCGAGGATCGCGCCGTCGCGCGGCACGAGCACCGCGCTGTCGCGGCGCCCCACCCAGAGCGTCTCGGGCAGCTCCTGCTCGAAGCGCAGCGACTCCTCGAGCCCCGACACCTCGAGCACGAGCTCGTTGCGGTGACCTGCCGTGACCTGCGAGACGAGGAGGGTGCCGACGGCACCCCCGGCCAGGCGGACGATCGCCCCGGCCACGTCCTCGGTCTCGACCGCACGGCCGCCCCGCTCGGCGTGGATCGTGCTCGTGATCGCCGCGAGCGCCTCGATCCGCTCGCCCGTCACGAACTCGAGCAGGTCGACCAGGTGCGAGCCGATGTCGCCGAAGGCGCGCGAGCGCCCGCCGGCCGCCGGGTCCACGCGCCAGTTGTCGTCGGAGGCGCCCAGCAGCCAGTCCTGCAGGTAGCTGCCGCGCACCGTCACCAGCCGGCCGGTCTCGCCCGCGGCGACCCGGGCGCGCGCCTCGCGCACCATCGGGTGGAACCGGTAGGCGAACGGCACGGTGGCGACGATCCCCGCGGCAGCAGCGGCGCTCGCGAGCGCCTCCGCCTGGGCCACTGCCCCCGCCAGCGGCTTCTCGCACACCACGTGCTTGCCCGCGTCGATCGCCGCGAGGGCGAGCTCGGCGTGCGACGCGTTGGGCGTGCAGACGTGGATCACGTCGATGCCGTCGTCCTCGACCAGCGCCCGCGCGTCGGCGTAGGCGCGCTCGAAGCCGAGCTCGCTCGCCGCCCTCTCGCCCTTCTCCGGGCTGGAGGAGGCGACGCCGGCCAGGACCGCGCCCGCGCTGCGGGCCGCCCGGCTGTGCACGGCGGCCATGAACCCGCCGCCGAGCACGCCGACGCGCAGGGCTCCGCCCATCAGACCAGGGTCGCTTCGCTCGGATCCCAGTCCTCGGGGACCGCGGGACGCGGCGCGACCGTGCTCTCGACGAGCACCTTCTCGCCCGTCTCGGCCGCCTCGAGGAGCGACAGCATCACATCGGTCACGTGGTACGCGAGATCGCCCGACGCCGCCTCGGGCCGATCGGCCCGGATCGCCCGGGCGAGCTCGAGCACCCCGGTGCCGCGCGAGAACGTCGATCCGGTGGCCGGGACGACCTCCGGCTCCGTCTCGCCCCGGCGGTACAGGGTGACCTCGCCGTCGTGCATGTTGGGGTCGGGCAGCACGAGCGTGCCCTCGGAGCCGTTGATCTCGACGAAGCCCATGCGCTGCATGCTCGACTCGAAGCTCCAGACGCCCTGCGCCGAGGCGCCGGACTCGAAGCGCAGCAGTCCGCCGATGTGCGTGGGGATCGTGACCGGGAACTCCGTCCCCTCGCGGGGGCCGGAGCCGACGACGCGCGTGGCGCGGGCCTGCGAAGACACCGCGGTGACGCTCTCGACCGGGCCGAGGTTCTGCACGAGGGTCGTGATGTAGTACGGCCCCATGTCCAGCAGCGGGCCGCCGCCGGGCGCGAAGAAGAACTCGGGGTTCGGGTGCCAGCCCTCGGGGCCGGGGCCCTGGAAGAGGGTGATGGCCGAGAGGGGCGTGCCGATGGCGCCGCTCTCGATCACGCGCTGCGCGGTCTGCAGGCCGGCACCGAGGAAGGTGTCGGGCGCCGTCGCGACGCGCAGCCCCTTCTCCTTCGCCAGGGCGAGCAGCTCGACGCCGCTCTCGCGGTCGAGCGAGAAGGGCTTCTCGGTCCAGACGTGCTTGCCGGCCTCGAGGGCGCGGCGGGCGACCTCGACGTGCGCGGCCGGGATCGTCAGGTTGACGACGATCTCGATGCCGGGGTGCGCGAGGAGCTCCTCGACGGGGCCCGATCCGGGCACGCCGAACGCCTCGGCCTGCGCCTTCGCGCGCTCGAGGTCGATGTCGGCCACGAAGAGCACCTCGAGGTCGGGGAAGACCGTGAGGTTGGTGAGGTACTGGGTGCTGATGTTCCCGGCGCCGATGACGCCGACGCCGACGCGTCCCGAGCCGCTCATGCGGAGAGCTCCGAGACGTAGCGGAAGCCGGTGGTCAGGCCCTCGAAGATGTCGCCCGCGTAGGCGTCGAACTCGAGCACGGGGAGCGCCTGCGGCGCGGCGGCGAGGATCGACGGGATGTCCATCGCGCCGTCCCCGGCGGGCAGCTGCTCCTGGGTGTCGCTCGAGACGGGGCCGTCCTTGATGTGCAGGAAGCGGACCTTCTCGCCGAGGCGGCCGAGCACCTCGGCGGGGTCGTCACCGCCGACCGCGGCCCAGTAGGTGTCGAGCTCGAGCACGATCCGCTCGTCGAGCAGGCCCGCGAGGTGCTCGAAGGCGCTGCGGCCGTCGACGCGGTTCTCGAACTCGAACGCGTGGTTGTGGTAGCCGAGGGTGATCCCGCGCGAGGCGGCGGAGTCGACGAGCGCGTTGAGCTCGTCGGCGATCGTCGCCACGTCGTCGGCGCTGGTCCAGCGCGTCGGGTCCACGTGCGGATCGATCACGGTCTGCACGCCGAGCGAGGCGGCGATGTCGAGGATCTCGTCGACGGAGGTGCCGTCCTGCGGGCCGAGGAGGCGCGCGTGCGCGCTCGGGGCGGTCAGGCCGCTCGCGGGCAGCGCCGAGCGGTAGCCCTCGGCGAGGTCGACGAACGAGAAGAGCTCGACCTTCGTGAATCCGATGCCGGCGAGCCGGTCGAGGGTGGCGGGCAGGTCGGCGGCGAGAGGCTCGCGGACCGAGTACAGCTGGACGGAGAGGTCTGTGGATGTGGCCACCGGGGGTGCTCCTGATCGACGTCGAACGTGGGTGCTCCGAACCCTACGCGGGCTTTTGCGTCCCAACAAGCAGAACTTCGCGACTCGGCGGGAGAAGTCGGTCGTGTCCCCAGCAGAAGACCCGGCGCTGTGGTTGACTTCGGCCATGCCGTCCCGCCGCCGCTCCGCCACGAGCGCCCCGGGCGAACTGCTGCTCCTCCTCTCCGACGGCGACGCCCGCACCCGCGCCGACGTGGTCGCCGAGACCGGGCTCCCCCGCGCGGCGGTCTCGGCCCAGCTCGACCTGCTGGCCGCCACCGGCCTCGTCGTCCGGCGCGACGACGCCCCTCCTCGGGCGGCCGCCCCGCCGCCCGCATCGCCTTCGATCCGAGCGCCCGCAGCCTGCTCGCGATCGACCTCGGCGCCGCGCACGCCACGATCGCCCTGACCGACCTCGACGGAGTCGTCCTGGCCGAGAGGCGCGAAGCGATCGCGATCGCCGACGGTCCGCACGCCGTCCTGGGCCACGCGCTCGACACCGCCGCCGCCCTGGTCGCCGAGGCCCCCGCCGCCGGTCCGCTCGCCGGCGTCGGCGTCGGAGTCCCCGGACCGGTCGAGCACGCCACGGGGCGGCCGGTGAAGCCGCCGATCATGCCCGGCTGGGACCGCTTCGACATCCCCGCCTTCGTCGCGCGCACCCTCGCCGTGCCCGTGCTCGTCGACAACGACGTGAACCTCCTGGCCCTCGGCGAGCACGCCGACCACTACGCGGGCGTCGACGACCTCCTCTACGTGAAGGTCTCCACCGGCATCGGCGCCGGCATCGTCAGCGGAGGTGCGCTGCAGCGCGGCGCCCTCGGCGCGGCCGGCGACCTCGGGCACGTGCAGGTGCCGGGCGATCACGGCGACGCCGACCTCGAGGCGATCGCGAGCGGCTCCGCGATCGCCCGCCGCCTCGGCGGCGACGTGGGCAGCACCTCCGACGTCGTGCGGCTGCTGAACGCGGGCGACCCGACCGCCGTCGAGCTGACCCGGGCCGCGGGCCGCGACATCGGCGAGGTGCTCGCCACCTGCGTGAACCTCCTGAACCCCTCCGTCATCGTGATCGGCGGCAGCGTCGCGGAGGCGAGCCACGAGGTCCTCGCGGGCGTCCGGGAGGTCGTCTACCGCCGCTCCCTCCCGCTGGCCACCCGCTCGCTCGACATCGTGCAGGCCTCCGGCGACCGCGGTGGCGGCGTCCGCGGGGCCGCCCTGATGGTGCGCCGGCACCTCCTCTCCCCCGCGGTCGTCGACTCCTTCCTCGCCGCCTCCTGACGCTCCCCCGGATCCTGCGGGATCTCGCGCTCGGCGAACGCCGGAGCCCCGCGTGCCGATTCGGCGCGGCCCTCGAACGGGCGCAGAATGTATCGGTGCCCGATCTGCAGCTCACGTTCCCCTGGGAGACGCAGCCCGTCTTCCGGGAGGCCGAGCCGCCGCACCTGAAGCGGGTCGTCGCCCACTCCGGCGATCGCGTCGCCTGGCTGCGCGCCCGCTCCCGCGGCATCACGGCGACCGACGTGGCCCGGCTCTCCTCGACCGCCGCGATCGACCGCGTCGCGCTCGACAAGCTCTACGGCAGCGGCTTCGGCGGCAACGCCTTCACCGATCACGGCCGAGCCCGCGAGCCCGAGATCGCCGCCTGGGTGCTCCGCGAGCACGAGATCGAGCCCAGCAGCACCCTCTTCCACGCGAGCCAGGAGCGGCGCCACCTCGCCACTCCCGACGGCATCGGCCTGCGCGAGGACGGCCGGCTCGAGCTCTGCGAGATCAAGACCACGACGAAGCCCTGGCGCAGCATCCCGCGCCACTACCTGCGGCAGGTCTTCTGGCAGCAGTACGTGCTGGGTGCCGAGCGCACGCTGGTCGTCTGGGAGCAGCACCGCGACTTCGTCCCGATCGACGCCGAGCCCGAGTTCCGCTGGGTCGACCGCGACGAGGACGAGATCCACGTCCTCGTCCGCCTCGCGGGCATGCTGATGGCCGAACTGCACGAGAGAACCCGCTCGGGCGCGCGGTGACCGTCCTCCTCCTGCACGGTCTGGGCGGCGACCGCTCCCAGCCGCTGGGGCTGCTGCGGCCCGCGCTGCCCGCGGGCAGCGAGGTGATCGCGCCCGACGTCCGCGCGCACGGCGCCTCCGACCTCCTGGGCGCGAGCGCCGACTTCTCGCTCGACTCCCTCGCCGACGAGGTCACCGAGCACGTCGTCCGGGCCGGAGCCGCGCACAAGCCGCTCACGGTGCTCGGCATCTCGATGGGCGCGGCGATCGCCCTGCGCCTGGCCGCCCGGCGGTTCCTGCCGATCGACCGCGCCGTCTTCGTCCGCCCGGCGTTCACCTCCGAGCCGCTGCCCGAGAACCTCGCGGTGTTCCCCGTCCTCGCCCAGCTGCTGCACGATCACGGGGCCAAGCGCGGCGAGCGGGTGTTCCGCTCCTCCGGGCTCTTCCACCGCGCCCAGGAGGAGTCGCCCGCCGGCGCCGAGGCGCTCGCGCAGCAGTTCCGCGCGCCGAAGGCCGAGGAGCGCGCCGTCCGCCTCGCCGAGATCCCGCGGAACGCGGCCTACCGCGACTCGACCGAGCTCTCGCAGGTCATCGCGCGGACGCTCGTGATCGCCGCCGAGCGCGATCCGGTGCACCCGGTCGCTGTCGCGGAGCAGTGGGCGCGAGCCCTTCCGGAGGCGTCGCTCGAACGGGTCCCGCCGCGGGACGACGGGCAGCAGCGCCAGACGGAGCTGCTGCGCGGCCACGTCCGCGACTGGCTCGCGCAGAGCTGAGCTCTTCGCGCGCGAGCACCGCGCCCACGACCGCCAGCCAGAGCAGGGCGATCGCGGTGGCGACGAATTCGAGCGTGCCGCCCAGGCGCATCCAGACCCGCAGGAGCGACAGGATCGCGCCCGCGCCGGCGACCACCGCGACCGCGATCCCGGCGATCAGCGAGAGGCGGGCGACGGCCGGCCGCTCCCGCGCCGTGGCGAGCTGCAGCATCGCGACGCACGCCGAGGCGAAGCCGAGCACGGCGGCGCTCGTGTGGATCAGGTCCTGCCAGCTGAAGCTCGCCCCGACCGGCAGCGGGCAGCCGGCCGTGCAGGTCACCTGCGAGGCGAGGGCGAAGCACGCCGACGCCAGCAGGAGGGCCAGCGCGGGCGCAGAGCGGGGAGCAACCGCGTGCGCACCGCGCGGGCGCGATCGCGACGGCCGTGCCTCCCGCGGCGACCAGGAGCAGAGCGGCCTGCACGACCCCCGCGGTCGGCATGTCGGGAGCGCCCATCTCGCTGACGTAGACCCAGCGGGTGAGGCTGAGGCGCGCCCCGAGCAGCAGCGCCAGACCGGCCAGGACGAGCACGGAACCGGCGATCAGCAGGGGGCCCTCGACTCGTCCACGCTGCATCCCCCCATCGTGCCAGACGGCGCCTCCGAGCCCGCCTCACCTCCCGCACGGGGGACCGAGAGCCAATCTTCTCGGGCGGGTGACACCGCCGTAACAGCGCGGACTCATTACCTCGATTGACTGAGCGAGGCGCTCGGAGACGGGGTCGGGGGACGCACGCCAGAGCGTCGCCCACCTCTGGAACCACCACCGGGGCCGAGACACAGGAAGGGCGATGATGCACAGCAGTGCGCTCGGACACGGCCTCACGATCGGCGAGATCCCGGAGGAGGTGGTCCTGCCCGACACCATGACGGCGGCGGTCATCGACGCACCGGGCGACGCCTCGGTGCTGCACCTCGCGACCGTGCCGACCCCCACGGCCATCAACGCCGAGTTCACCGTCAAGGTGGTCGCGGCCGGAGTGAATCCACTCGATGTGAAGACGCGCGCCGGTCGCGGAGTCGCCTCGCAGATCTCCTCCTACCCCGCGGTCCTCGGCCACGACTTCTCGGGCGTGGTCGTCTCGAGCCCGTACCCCGCGCACCCGCTGCGCCCCGGCGACGAGGTCTACGGCTTCGTGATGGTGCCCCGCTACTCCGGCTCCTACGCCCAGTACGTCAGCGTGCCCAGCGTCTCCGTCTCGCGGAAGCCCTCGACGCTGTCGCACGTCGAGGCGGCCGGCGTCCCGCTCGCCGCTCTGACCGCGTGGGGCATGGTGGTCGAGCTGGCCAAGGCGCACGAGGGCCAGCGGATCCTCATCCACGCCGGATCCGGCGGAGTCGGCCACTTCGCGGTGCAGTTCGCCGCCTACTTCGGCGCCTCCGTCATCGCCACCGGGTCCACCCGCAACCAGCAGTGGCTGCGCGAGCTGGGCGCCACCCAGGTCGTCGACCACACCTCCGAGCGCTTCGACGAGGTGCTCGCCGACGTCGACGTCGTGATCGACCTCGTCGGCAACGTGCACGACGACACGGGGTCGCGCTCGCTGCGCGTGCTGCGGCCCGGCGGCCTGATCGTGAACGCGCCGACCGGCAGCTGGCCCGGCTTCTTCGAGGAGGCGGCCGCCGCGGGAGTGCGCGCCTCGACGTTCAAGGTCGCGCCCGACGGAGCGACGCTGGCCGTCGTCTCGCGCCTGCTCGAGTCGGGCGACGTGCGCGTCTTCATCGACGGCGTCTTCCCGCTCGAGAAGGCGGGCGAGGCCCACGAGCAGCTCGAGACCGGCCACACCCGCGGCAAGATCGTCCTCACCGTCTGCGAGGGCTGACCCGCCGGATCAGGGCAGCGGGCGCTCCAGCACGAAGTCGTCCTCGTAGCGGTCGCCGACGAGGAAGCGCTTCTCGCCCACCACCGCGAAGCCGTGCCGCGCGTAGAACCGCTGCGCCCGCTCGTTGAGCCGGTTCACCCCGAGCCACACCCCCGAGGCCCCGCTCCCCCGGGCGTCCTCGAGCGACGCCGCCATCAGCGCCGAGCGACCCCGCTGCCGTGACTGCCGGGCAGGACGTAGCACTTGCTGAGCTCGACGGTCGGCCGGAGGCGCACCGCGGCGGCCGCGTCGGCGTCGCCCGGCTCGCCCCGCACGAGCATCGTGTAGCCGACCACCGCCCCGGAGGCGTCCTCCGCGACGAACAGCGACCGGGCCGGGTCCGCGAGGTAGCCCGCGAAGCGCTCCTCCGACAGCACCGTGCGGATGAACGCGGCCTTCGCCTCCTCGCTAGTGTGCGGCGGGCAGGCCAGCGGGAAGGTGATCGCCGCGACCTCGGCCAGAGCGGGGGCGTCGGAGGCGACGGCGGGGCGGACGACGGATCGGAGGGAGTCCGGAAGCATGACGTCCAGTCTGCCCGCGCAGCAGGGGGAAAGACGAAGGAGGGGGCCCGCCGAAGCGGACCCCCTCCTGTCGGTGCTGCCGGAGCAGCGACTCCGACTTACGCGAGGACGTTGACGTCCAGCGGGATGCCGGGGCCGAAGGTCGTCGAGACGGCGGCCTTCTGGATGTAGCGGCCCTTCGAGGAGGAGGGCTTGAGGCGGTTGATCTCGTCGAGAGCCGTCTTGAAGTTCTCCTGGAGCTGCTCCTCGGTGAACGCGGCCTTGCCGACGACGAGGTGCACGTTGGCGTGCTTGTCGACGCGGAACTCGATCTTTCCGCCCTTGATCTCGTTCACGGCCTTGGCCACGTCCGGGGTCACGGTTCCGGTCTTCGGGTTGGGCATGAGGCCGCGGGGACCGAGCACCTTTCCGAGACGGCCGACCTGGCCCATGAGCTCCGGCGTCGAGACGGCGGAGTCGAACGCGACGTATCCGCCGGCGACCTTCTCGATGAGCTCGGCGCCGCCGACCTCGTCGGCGCCCGCGGCGATCGCGGCCTCAGCGGCCGGACCCGTCGCGAACACGATGACGCGGGCGGTCTTGCCCGTGCCGTGCGGCAGGATGACCGTGCCGCGGACCATCTGGTCCGCCTTGCGCGGGTCGACGCCCAGCTTCAGCGCGACCTCGACGGTGCTGTTGAACTTCGCGGAGCCGGTCTCGCGAGCGAGCGCGACAGCCTCCTCGGCGGTGTAGTACTTGCCCTCTTCGAGCTTGGCCGCGGCGGCCCGGTAGGCCTTCGACTTCTGTGCCATGTTGTTTCTCCTTGAAACGAGAATGTGGTTCTAGAGCCTGGCGGGCTCTCCCACGGGGTGTTGAGTTCTTGAGTGACGCGACGTGACGAGTCGCAGAGCGGTGTGGCTGCTCCCGGGGCGAGGAGGAGGTGTCGTGCGACCCATTGAGGGTCGCTGTCACTTCTCGCAGTCTCCCGAGGACGACGGTCCACTGGACCGTCGGGCTGCCGCCGTCCGCGCAGCACGGGAATCACCCCGTGCAAGCGCTGGAACGGGATCAGCCCTCTACGGTGATTCCCATGCTGCGCGCGGTGCCGGCGATGATCTTCGCGGCGGCGTCGATGTCGTTGGCGTTCAGGTCGACCTGCTTCGCCTCGGCGATCTCGCGGACCTGCGCCTGGGTGAGCTTCGCGACCTTCACGGTGTGAGGGGTCGAGGAGCCCTTGGCGACGCCGGCGGCCTTCTTGATGAGCTCCGCGGCGGGCGGGGTCTTCAGGATGAAGGTGAACGAGCGGTCCTCGTAGACGGTGATCTCGACGGGGATGACGTTGCCGCGCTGCGACTCGGTCTGCGCGTTGTACGCCTTGCAGAACTCCATGATGTTGACGCCGTGCTGACCGAGCGCCGGACCGATCGGGGGCGCGGGGTTCGCCGCGCCGGCCTTGATCTGGAGCTTGATCAGGCCGGTGACCTTCTTCTTGGGGGCCATTCTGATTCCTTTTCTCAGGGTTCGAGTGGTCGGGGGTTCCCGGCCGCTCTCCCGCGCACCCGACGGGGTCGGATCGCGGTGGAGGAGGGTCGGTCGGTGCGCACGCGGACGGGCGCCGACACGAAAACCCGTACGAGCTTACACGGCTCCGGCCACTCCCGACAGGGCGGATCCGCCCGCCGCGCACCATCTGTAGGCATCCGCACCATCTGCAGGCATCTGCACCCTCTGCAGGCACCCGCACCATCTGCAGGGGAAGCGCGCCCGGCCTCGCCTGCGAGGCGGAGGAAAGCGCTTCTTCGTCGGGATCCCCTGCAGATCGCACCGGCACCCGCGCCGACGAGCACCCCCGGAACGGCGAACGCCCCCTCCGCCGGAGCGGAGAGGGCGTCGACGCGACGTCGGGACGTCAGAGCTTGGTGACCTGGTCGAACGACAGCTCGACGGGGGTCTCGCGCTCGAACAGCGACACGAGCACCGTGAGCTTGCCGCTCTCGGGCTTGATCTCGCTGATGGAGCCGGGGAGCCCGGCGAACGAGCCCTCCTTGATGGTGATCGTCTCGCCGATCTCGAAGTCGACCTCGGCGGGCAGCACGCGCTGGGCCTGCTTCTGGCCCTTCGCGCCGGGCGCCTTCGAGGGGGCGACGTCCTTGATCTCGACGAGGCTCTTCAGCATCGTGAAGGCCTCCTCGAAGCGCAGCGGAGTCGGGTTGTGGGCGTTGCCCACGAAGCCGGTCACGCCCGGGGTGTGGCGGACGACCGACCACGAGTCCTCGTTGAGGTCCATGCGCACCAGCACGTAGCCGGGGATGCGCACGCGGGTGACCATCTTGCGCTGGCCGTTCTTGATCTCGACCACGTCCTCCATCGGGACCTGGACCTCGAAGATGTAGTCCTCGGCCTCGAGCGAGACCTTGCGGTTCTCGATGTTCGACTTCACGCGCTTCTCGAAGCCGGCGTAGGAGTGGATGACGTACCACTTGCCGGGCTTGCCGCGGAGCTCCGTGCGGAACGCCTCGTAGGGGTCGATGTCGGCGAGGTCCTCGCCCGCGGCCTCCGCGTCCTCGGCGGCGACCTCGGCCTCGTCCTCGACGGCCTCGAGGGCCGCTTCGGCCTCCTCGACGGTGTCGATGTGCGCGGCCTCGTCGACGGCGCGGTCGGCGTCGGGGTCGTCGACCGACCCGATGGCGTCGAGCGCGGCCTCGAGGTCGGACGCGAGGTCCTCCTCGGACTCGTTCTCGTCGATGACGCTCAGGGCGCCCTCCTCGGCGGGCTCGACGGAGTCCTCCGCCTGCGTGAGGGTGCCGCCCTCCTGCGTCTCCTCGACCTCCGACGACTGCTCGGCAGCCGTCGACCAGTCGACGTCGTCGCGGTTTCTGTCAGACACTCGTCACAACTCTCTCTCGATCGATGCGGTCGGCGCCCCGAGGGCGCGTCCCGCTGTGGCCGGCATCCTCCGCAGAGGCGGATCCGGATGCCACCGGGTCAGGCGCCTGGTGTGCCGAAGACGTACGTGACGGCCAACGCGAACACCCAGTCGAGGAACGAGACCAGCGCCATCATGATGACGACGAAGATCAGGACCACCACGACGTAGTTGCCGAGTTCTTTCCTGGTCGGCGTCACGACCTTCTTCAGCTCGGCGATGACCTGCCGGATGAAGAGGGCGATCCGCGCGAACGGATTGCGCCGCGCCGCACGCTGCTGATTCGCGATCGCGACGACGTCCTCGCTCGGCTCGTCGACTGCTTTCCCGGCCACCTGCACGCACCTTTCCCGCACCGGAACCTCCGGTGTGGCCGGCCGCCCATCGGGCGACCCTGGACCGATGTCCGCTGCATCGCGGGGACCGCGTGCGACGGGCATCGATGTGCAGGGCGGACAGGGCTCGAACCTGCAACCTGCGGTTTTGGAGACCGCTGCTCTACCAATTGAGCCACCGCCCTATGGATGCCGTTGCGGGCATCCGAGGAGGAACCGAACCCCGCAGCACCCGTCGCAGCCCTGTCGGGCGCGGTGAAGAGTGGCAGAGTTCGACTACCTCGGAAGAGTGTACGTGGACCCGCCAGGAGTGTCCAGCCGGGCCCCGGGGAGCGGATGCGGCCTCGCGCGCGCAGAGGATACGCTGGCGCTCGTGTCTGCTCCCACGCGCGTCTCCGCCCGAATCTCCGCCATCGCCGAGTCCGCGACCCTCAAGGTCGACGCGAAGGCCAAGGCCCTCCAGGCGCAGGGCCGGCCCGTCATCTCGTACGCGGCGGGCGAGCCGGACTTCCTCACTCCCGAGCACATCGTCGAGGCCGCGTCGGCCGCCGTGCTCGATCCGAAGAACTACCGCTACACCCCGGCGGCGGGTCTGCCCGACCTCCGCGCCGCGATCGCCGAGAAGACGGCGCGCGACTCCGGATGGGCGGTGGAGGCGTCGCAGGTCGTCGTCACCAACGGCGGCAAGCAGGCCGTCTACCAGGCGTTCCAGACCCTCCTCGACGACGGCGACGAGGTCCTCGTGCCGACCCCCTACTGGACCACCTACCCCGAGGCGATCAAGCTCGCCGGGGGCGTGCAGGTCGACGTCTTCGCCGGAGCCGACCAGGGCTACCTCGTCACGGTCGAGCAGCTCGAGGAGGCGCGCACCGAGCGCACCAAGGTCCTGCTGTTCGTCTCGCCGTCCAACCCCACCGGAGCGGTCTACTCGGCCGAGCAGACCCGCGCCATCGGCGAGTGGGCGCAGGAGCACGGCCTCTGGGTCATCGCCGACGAGATCTACCAGAACCTCGTCTACGCCGTCGACGGCCAGGACGACGCCGGACCGCTCGAGCGCGCCACCTCCATCGTCGAGGCCGTGCCGGAGCTGCGCGACCGCACGATCCTCGTCAACGGCGTCGCGAAGACCTACGCGATGACCGGCTGGCGCGTGGGATGGATGGTCGGCCCCGCCGACGCGATCTCGGGCGCCTCGAACCTGCAGTCGCACCTCTCGAGCAACGTCTCCAACATCTCGCAGCGCGCCGCGATCGCCGCCCTGACGGGTCCGCAGGAGCCGGCCGAGGAGATGCGCCTCGCGTTCGACCGCCGCCGCCGCACCATCGTGGCCGAGCTGAACGCGATCGACGGCATCGACTGCCCCACCCGGGCGGCGCGTTCTACGTCTACCCCGACGTGCGGGGCCTGCTGAACCGCGAGTGGGACGGCGTCACGCCGACCACCTCCCTCGAGCTGGCCGACCTGATCCTCGAGAAGGCCGAGGTCGCCACCGTCCCCGGAGAGGCCTTCGGCCCGAGCGGATACCTGCGCCTCTCCTACGCGCTCGGCGACGACGCGCTGCTCGAAGGCGTGCAGCGCCTGCAGAAGCTGTTCTCGTAAGCCTCTCTCCTCCTCCTTCGTCGTCGTCGATCGGCCGCAGTCGGCTCGTGAAGACGGTCGCGTCTCGCAGAGCGGGGCGCGTCCGCCTACGGCGATCCGCTGACACGCGGATCCCCGGTGACGCTCGGCCGTGCCGGCGAGCCGGTGGCTGCTTCTCCGGATGTTGGAGGAGGTGGGGCGCGGCTGTGCCGGCACCAGTGCGGGGACTGCTCGCAGCTGGTACGGACCTCGATCGCGACGCCACCTGAACGGGGCGGCTCCTCGCCGCGGGCGGGGGCGGTCGTGGGGGAAGAGGGGGGAAATCGCAAGAGGGGTGGTGAAAAGGGTGCAGAGCTGTCAATGGGGGCCGCGACAGGGCACGCTGGTGCGATGAGCCCCGACGCAGCAGTCCGAGTCCGAGATCTGCGGAAGGACTACGGTGGCGCGCCGGCACTGACCGGCATCTCGTTCGACATCCACCGCGGGGAGACGTTCGCCCTGCTCGGACCCAACGGCGCCGGCAAGTCGACGACGATCGAGATCCTCGAGGGCTACCGCGACCGCTCCGGCGGCGAGGCCTCGGTGCTCGGAGTCGACCCGCGCCACGGCGACCTCGCCTGGAAGTCCCGCCTGGGCATCGTGCTGCAGTCCAGCGGCGAGTCGGGCAACGCGACGGTCCGCGAGCAGATCGCGCACTTCGCCGGGCTCTACCCGCGTCCGCGCGACGTCGACGAGACCATCGAGGCCGTCGGCCTCACCGCGAAGGCGCGCTCGCGCATCGGCAAGCTCTCGGGCGGTCAGCGCCGCCGGGTCGACGTCGCCCTCGGCATCATCGGCCGCCCCGAGCTGGTGTTCCTCGACGAGCCGACCACCGGGTTCGACCCGGAGGCGCGGCACTCGTTCTGGGAGCTCGTCGCGCTTCTGAAGAGCGAGGGGACCACCATCCTCCTCACCACCCACTACCTCGACGAGGCCGCCCGCCTGGGCGACCGCGCGGCCGTCATCGCCGGCGGCCGGCTCCTGGCCATCGGCCCGGTCGGCGAGATCGGCGGCGACGAGGCGCGGGTGCCCATCGTGCAGTGGGAGGAGGCGGGGGTGCTCCACCGGGTCCGCACGAGCGAGCCGACGCGCTTCGTCGCCGAGCTGTGCGCGCGCCTCGGCGAACCGCCGGCGCTCGAGGTCCGGCGGCCCAGCCTCGAGGACATCTACCTCGACCTCATCCGGGACGACCGGGCGAGCGACGGCGGAGTCGCCCTCGACATGATCGGAGAGCCGGCATGAGCACGATCACCCAGGCCCGTCCGCGCACCCGGCTGCGCACCGGCCCGGGGCGCACCCTGCGGCTCGGCGCCGCCCGCGCCCGCTACGAGGTCCGCTCCTACTTCCGGGCGCCCGACCAGGTGTTCTTCACCTTCCTCTTCCCGGTGCTGCTGCTCACGATCTTCTCGGTGGCGTTCGGCGAGAACGCGATCATGCAGGCCGACCCGCAGGATCCGGGCATCACCATGGCCGAGTACTACGTCCCCGGACTCGTGGCCGCGGGGATCCTGCTCTCGGGGGTGCAGAACCTCGGCGTCGACATCGCGGTGGAGCGCAGCGACGGCACGCTCAAGCGCCTCGCCGGAGCCCCGCTGCCGGTGCTGAGCTACTTCCTCGGCAAGTTCGGCCAGGTGCTGGTCACCAGCGTCGCGCAGACGGCGCTGCTGCTGGTCGTCGCCGCCACGGCGTTCTCGGTCGAGCTGCGACCGACGGGGGCCGCTGGGCGACCTTCTCGTGGATCTACCTCGCCGGAGTCGCGACCTCCGCGATCCTCGGCATCGCGGTCTCGGCGCTCCCCCGGTCCGGCAAGAGCGCGACCGCGGTGATCGTGCCGCCGCTGCTGGTGCTGCAGTTCATCTCGGGCTCGTACCTGTCGTTCACCACGCTGCCCGACTGGCTGCAGAACATCGCGAGCGTGTTCCCGCTGAAGTGGATCGCGCAGGGCATGCGCGCCGTGTTCCTCCCCGCGGACTTCGAGCAGCTCGAGGTCGACGGGGCCTGGGATCTCGGCGGCGTGGCGATCGTGCTCGGCGTCTGGCTCGTCCTCGGACTCATCGCGAGCCGGCTGACGTTCCGCTGGATCCGCCGCGACGCCTGATCGGAGCAGCGGCCGCAGGCCGCGCGTCGGCATCCACCCGTGCCGGACGGAGCCCGCCCGCGCGCGTCAGACCGTGGTGCCGACGACCACGGGCTCGGGGTGCAGCAGCACGCCGAACTCGGCGAGCACCCGGCCCTGCACGTAGCGCGCGAGCTCCGCGACCTCCTCGGCGCGGGCGCCGCCGCGGTTGGTCAGCGCGAGGGTGTGCTTGCTCGACACGGCCGCACGCGAGCCGGGCAGAGCGAACCCGCGCGAGACTCCGGAGTGCTCGATCAGCCACGCGGCGCTGAGCTTGACGAGGGCGTCGGGCGCCGAGGGCGCAGGCAGTCCGATCGGCGCGCCCGCGGCGACGGCGTCGAGCGGAGTGACGACGTCGGCCTCCTCGGCCGGCTCGACCGGCCAGCGGGGCGCGGTCGGCGGCAGCCCGGCGGCGGCCGCGGTGGTGACGATCGGGTTCGTGAAGAAGGACCCCGCGCTGGCGGTGTCGGGGTCGCCGGCGTCGAGCACCATGCCCTTCGAGGCGCGCAGACGGAGCACCGTCTCGCGCACCCGGTCGACGGGGACCCGCTCCCCCAGCTCGACGCCGAGCGCCGAGGCGAGCTGCGCGTACGCGATCGGGGCGCCGACCCCCTCCGTCTCCTCGAGGGCGAACTCGACGGCGAGGACCGCGCCGCGGCGGCCCTGCTTGAGGACCGACGTGCGGTAGCCGAGCTCGAGCTCGGCCGCGGTGAGGCGCACGGGCTCGCGGGCGCCCTCGTCGAGGAAGTCGACGGCGACGAGGGTGTCGCTGAGCTCCTGGCCGTAGGCGCCGATGTTCTGCACGGGCGAGGCCCCGACGGTCCCGGGGATCCCGCTGAGGGCCTCGAGGCCGGTCCAGCCGTTCCGCACGGTGGTCGCGACCAGCCCGTCCCACGACTCGCCCGCCTGCACGCGCAGGTGCACGGACCCGGGCCGGTCGGAGTCGAGCCGCTCGACGCCCGTGGTGCGGACGCGGACGACCGCGCCCTCGACTCCGTCGTCGCCGACGAGGAGGTTCGACCCTCCGCCCAGCAGCAGCCACGGCTCGTCGTCGGCCCACAGCTCCTGCAGCACCGAGACCAGCTCGGCCGCGGTGGCGGGCTCGAAGTAGCGCTCGGGCGCGCCGCCGACGCGCAGGGTGGTCAGCGTGGAGAGGGACGGGGTCGTCATCGGCACCGGGTCAGACGAGCCGGACGCGCGCCTGGGCCTTGCCCAGCACGGCCTGGCCGGCGACCGAGACCGCGAGATCGACCCGCACCCAGCCCGCCTCGGCATCGATCGCGCCGACCTTGGCGATCACGTCGACGTCGGCGCCCGAGCGGGGGTCGACGACGACGGGACGGGTGAAGCGGACCTGGTAGTCGAGGATGCGGCCGGGATCGCCGACCCAGTCGACGACGACCTGGACCGCGGTGCCCATGGTGAGCATCCCGTGCGCGAGGACACCGGGGAGCCCGACCTCGGCGCGACGTCGTCGCGGTAGTGGATGGGGTTGAAGTCGCCCGACGCACCCGCGTAGCGCACGAGGGTGTCGCGCTCGAAGTGCAGACGGCGCTCGGCGAGGACCTGGCCCTGCTGGAGCTCGGCCAGGACGGGGAGCGGCGCGGGCGCCTCCCCGGTGGGAGCGGTGGTGGACTCGGTGCTCATTCGTCTCCCCTGACGACGAGGGTGGACACGGCGGTGACGACGTGCGCGCCGTCGCTGTCGGTGACGGCGGACTCCATCGTGACCATGGAGTGCGGGCCGAGCTGCTTCACGCTCGAGACGCTCAGCACGGCGACGAGCTCGTCGCCGGCGACGATCGGGCGCGAGTGCACGAAGCGCTGGTCGCCGTGGACGACGCGGCTGAAGTCGATCCCGGAGTCGGGCTCGGCCAGCACCTGCGAGACCGTGAGCTCCTGCAGCACGACGGCGAAGGTCGGCGGGGCGATCACGTCGGCGTAGCCCGCACGGCGCGCGGCCTCGGGGTCGTGGTGGAGCGGGGAGGTGGCGAGCACGGCGCGCGCGAATTCGCGGACCTTCTCTCGACCCACCTGGTAGACGGCGGTGGGCGCGAAGGCGCGACCGGTCAGTTCGGAGTTCACGGGCACCCGGACAGTGTACGCGGTGCCCCTTCCGAGGCGGCAGCCCGCCCTCGCCCGGGTGGCATGCGCGTATGACCATCCGGAATTTCCCATGCGGGTATGGGTGACCGCTCCGCGTTCTTCTCCGAAGCTGGCCAGCATGTCGACACCCCTCCCCGAGCGCGACTGGGCCGAGTACGCCCGCGAGCTCGGCACCAACCTCCACCGCGCCCGCATCGCCAAGAACGAGAGCCAGGAGCGCATCGCCCACGCCGCCGGGCTCGCCGGCTACACGTACCAGAAGTTCGAGAAGGGGGAGTCGAAGCCCGGCTCGCCCGCCAACCCGCAGCTGAAGACGCTCTTCGCGCTCTGCGAGGCGCTCGACGTCGAGCTGGCGGACCTGCTCCCGCCGAATCCGCCCCGCGTCTCATCCCGCGACTCCTCGTAGCAGGAGCGCCCGCTCGATCGCCCGGGCGAGGCGGGCCGCTCCGCTGAGATCCAGATCGAGCACGCCGAGCGCGTCCGACTCCATCCGCAGCCGCTCCTCGCCCCGGTCGCCCGGGCGGCAGAGCGAGACGTGCACGACGAGCCCCTCCGGCTCGTCGGCGGGCGCCCCGGGCGGCCAGCGCACGACCGGCGCGCTGCACGCCTCGGAGCGGTGCAGCCGCCGCGCCCGCCCGCCCACCTCGTCGTGCTCGCCGGTGCACCACGCCGGGCATCCGTCGTCGCGCCCGCTGTCCTGTCGTCCGTCCATGTTCCGCACCAATCGCTCGAGGCGCACAGCACACCAGTCGGCACCGACATCGAGGAGAGCCCTCGACGGAGTCCCGCGCGGGGGTGTGGACAGTCACCGCCCCCTCCCCCACTGTGGAGGAGTGCCGCCACTCTCCCATACCGAGATGGTTCCGCGCCGTCGTGCCGTCGGGCGTCGCCGAGCGGGTCAGCGGTGCACGATCAGCCAGGTCGCGACGGCGGTCGACGCCCCGCGGTTGACCATGCGGTGCGGGCGCTCGCACGGGAACGTGATCGCATCGCCGGCCGCGAGCACGACGGTCTCGTCCTCGAACTCCACCGTGAGCTCGCCGAGCGTCACCGTGCCCACCTCGAAGCCGTCGTGCCGCAGGAACTGGCGGTGCGCGGTCGAGGTCGACCCCGGCGGATAGGTCGACTCGAAGAAGTCGACCGCCTCGACCGGACGGGGCGCGAGCCGACGGAAGAGCACTCCGCCGTCGAGGGTCACCGGAGCGACCTCGCCCGCCCGCACGACCGCCGTCGCGACCGACGGGGGCGCCGGCTCGTCGAACACCGCCGACAGCGGCACTCCGAGCGCGCCGACCACGGCGATCAGGCGGCCGACCGAGGGCTGCATCGAGCCGCGCTCGATCTGCGAGACCGCGCTCGCCGAGATGCCGAGCTCCCGGGCGAGGGCGCGCAGGGACATGCCGGAGGCGAGCCGGAGCTCGCGCAGGCGCGCACCGAGGCGCTCGCGGTCCATGCCCGCGGCGAGAGCCCCCGCGGCGACCTCGACCGAGGCCTCGGGGGCGCCGGCACCGGGAGCGGAGTCGTCGGTGAGCATCGGGCGGCCCTCCTTCGGCGATCGTCACACACCCGTAACGGACCCGAAACGAGCCGGAGTGTGTCAAGCAATAGGTTCACATGCTGTGAAGCCACTGCTTCACGGCACCGGACTCCACGAACAGCGCCTCACGCACTCCGCGGGGACGGCCGACCGCCTCGGTCCGCCACCACGACCACCCTGACACATCCGATCCGAGCCGGGCCCGCGCCCGGCCGCCCGAGAGGTGGATCCTCCATGACCGACCGCGCCACAGCACCCCGCACCGACCTGCCCACCGTCCCACCCGCTGCCCCCGAGCTCCCGGCCGGCGCCGCCCTGATCAAGCCCGGCTACGACGACCGCCTCGCGAACGAGGACCTCGCTCCGCTGGTGAAGCAGCGCTGGTCGAGCTACAACATCTTCGCGTTCTGGATGTCGGACGTGCACAGCGTCGGCGGCTACGTCACCGCCGGATCCCTCTTCGCGCTCGGACTCGCCGGCTGGCAGGTGCTCGTCGCGCTGGTCGTCGGCATCGTCATCGTGCAGATCTTCTGCAACCTCGTCGCCAAGCCGAGCCAGATCACCGGCGTGCCCTACCCCGTCATCAACCGGGCGATCTTCGGGATCCGCGGTGCGAACATCCCCGCGATCATCCGCGGTCTCATCGCCATCGCCTGGTACGGCGTCCAGACCTACCTGGCGGCGCAGTCGCTGAACATCGTGTTCCTCAAGTTCTTCCCCGACCTCGCCGCCTGGAACACTCCGGAGGCGTCCTTCCTCGGGCTCTCCGCGCTGGGCTACCTCTCGTACGCGATCCTCTGGGTCGCTCAGGCCGCGCTGTTCTGGCGGGGCATGGAGTCGATCCGCCGCTTCATCGACTGGGCGGGCCCCGCGGTCTACGTCGTGATGCTGATCCTCGCGATCTACCTCGTCTCGCAGGCCGGGTGGGAGAACATCTCGCTGAACCTCGGCTCGGGCGAGGTCCTCGACTTCGCCGCATCGCTGCCGGTGATGATCTCGGCCGTCGCACTCGTCGTCTCCTACTTCTCGGGGCCGATGCTCAACTTCGGCGACTTCTCGCGCTACGCCCGCAGCTACGGCGCGGTGAAGAAGGGGAATCTGCTCGGCCTGCCGGTCAACTTCCTCTTCTTCTCCCTCCTCACCGTCATCACCGCGTCCGCGACCGTGCCGGTCTTCGGCGAGCTCATCACCGACCCGATCGAGACGGTCGAGCGGATCGACACCTGGTTCGCAGTGCTGCTCGGCGGGCTGACCTTCGTCATCGCGACCATCGGCATCAACATCGTCGCCAACTTCATCTCCCCCGCGTTCGACTTCTCGAACGTCAACCCGAAGAAGATCAGCTGGCGGATGGGCGGCATGATCGCCGCCGTCGGCTCGGTGCTGCTGACCCCGTGGAACTGGTACTCGAACGACACCGCCATCCACTACACGCTCGGGATCCTGGGCGCCCTCATCGGCCCGCTGTTCGGCGTGCTCATCGCCGGCTACTACCTGATCAGCCGCCAGCGCGTCTGGGTCGACGACCTCTACACGATGAGCGAGACGGGACGGTACTGGTTCTCGAAGGGGTTCAACCCCAACGCGGTGTGGGCCACCGTCATAGGCGGAGTGCCGTCGGTCGCCTCGGTGCTGGTGCCCCGCTGGATCGCGGAGGCGGGCGGCCCCTCCTTCACCTGGCTCGGCGACTACAGCTGGTTCCTGGGCTGCGGACTCGGCTTCGTCGCCATGGCCCTGCTCGAGCGCCGCGCACCGCGGATCGGCCGCCTCGAGGAGGACCTCGAGAACGTCAGCGACGGCAGCGCCGCCTGACCCGCCCGGGCGGCCGCTCGCTCCGCGCGGCCGCCCTCCCCTCACCCGCCCCGTCCCCGAGGAACTCCATGCGCATCACCGTCGTCAACCCGAACACCAGCGAGCGGATGACGGAGGCGATCGGCCGGGCCGCCCGCTCCGTCGCGTCGGTCGGCACCGAGATCACGGCGGTGACGCCTCCGATGGGGCCCGCCTCGATCGAGAGTCACTACGACGAGGCGCTGGCGGTGCCCGGGCTGCTGCACGAGATCGTCCGGGGGGACGCGGCGGGCAGCGACGGCTACGTGGTCGCGTGCTTCGGGGATCCCGGAGTGGACGCCGCCCGCGAGATCGCGCGCGGCCCGGTGGTCGGCATCGCCGAGGCCGCGATGCACCTGGCGACCCTGGTGGGCCGCCGCTTCAGCGTGGTGACCACGCTGTCCCGGACCAGCGGCCGCGCCTGGGACATCGCGCGACGAGCGGGCTTCGGAGAGGCGTGCGCCGGCGTGCACGCCTGCGACATCCCGGTGCTCGAGCTCGACGACCCGGGCTCGGCGCCCGCCGCGCGGTCCTGGAGGAGTGCGCTGCAGCGCTGGCGGCCGACGGCTCGGACGTGATCGTCCTGGGCTGCGCCGGCATGGCCGACTTCTGCCGGGAGCTCTCGCGGGAGCTGGGGGTGCCGGTGATCGACGGAGTCGCGGCGGCCGTCCGCCTCGTCGAGGGTCTCGTGGCGATGGGCGTCACCACCTCGCGCCGGGACGAGTTCGCCGCTCCGCGCCCGAAGGCCGTGACGGGCCTGCTCGCTCCGTTCGAGCGGGTCTGACGGCGGTCGCACCGGGCTGCCAGGATCGGAGCATGACGGTCCTGCGCGAACTCGCCCTCGGCGCCCGCCTCTTCCTCCGAGGCTTCGGCACCTGGGTGCGCTCGCCCCGGGCGATGCTGCTCGGGGCGATCCCTCCCCTCCTCGTCGGCCTCGTCTTCGTGGGGCTGCTCGTGCTCGTCGTGACCCGCGTGGGCGACGTCGTCACCGCCCTGACGCCGTTCGCCGACGGCTGGAGCGACACGTGGGCGTCCAACGCGCGACTGGCGATCTCGATCGCGGCGGTCGGCGCCCTCGTCGCCCTCGGGGTCGTGGTGTTCGCGGCGGTCACCCTGCTGGTGGGCGATCCGTTCTACGAGCGGATCTGGCGCGGGGTCGAGGACGAGCTCGGCGGAGTCCCCGACGAGCGCGAGACCGGGTTCTGGGCGGGGCTGGCCCGCTCGCTCCGCGACTCCGCCGTGCTCATCGCCACCTCGGTGGGCATCGGGATCGTGCTCGTGCTGCTGGGCGTGATCCCGATCGTCGGGCAGCTGATCGGCCTGGTCGCCGGCGCCCTCGTCGGCGGGCGCGCGCTCGCCCTCGAGCTGACGGGCTTCGCCGGCGACGCCCGCGGCCTGGCCCTCGGCGAACGGCGACGCCTCCTCGGCGAGCGCCGGGCCGTGTCGCTGGGCTTCGGGATCGCGGTCTACCTCGCGTTCCTCGTCCCGGGCGGCGCGGTGATCGCGACGCCCGCGGCGACCGCGGGCGCGACCCTCCTGCTGCGGACCCTCCTCGGCGAGCCGACCGAGCGCGTCGCCGCGTCCGGGACCCCCTGATCCGCTTGGCCGCCCGCCCGGGCGTCCCCTAGACTCCCCCCGTGCGCACGTCGACCCGAAGCCCCTGGTGGCCCGCCTCCTAGGCGGACCGACGCGCGAACCCTCGCACACGACCGCCTCGCCCGGGCGGTCGTTCTGCATGTCAGGGCCCGGGTGAGGGACACCCCGAACCAAGGACCACGATGACCTCGCTCCTCTCCCGCATCCTCTCCTCCGACGGATCGCTGCCGTTCGCCGTCGTGCTCCGGCAGGGCCGGTCCGAGGTGGACGTCTTCACCGGCGACGTCGTCGACGTCGAGGGGCTCGCCGACATCCCGCTGAACGGCGAGGACGTCCTCACCCTCGTGCCCTACCGCCAGGTGCGCGAGCGCGGGTTCGCCGCGAAGGACGACGGAGCGCCGCTGCGCAACCTGATCGTGCGCGAGCGCGAGAGCGTGCCCCTGGACGAGGTCCTCCGGCTGCTGCCCGACCGCGAGATCCCGGTCCAGGAGCGCGGCTTCGACGTGCCCGACGAGGAGTACGCCGATATCGTGCGGCACGTCATCGACGACGAGATCGGACGCGGGGAGGGCGCCAACTTCGTCATCGCGCGCGCCTTCGTCGCGCAGACCGAGGCCGCTCCGGTCGAGGCGGTGCTGGCCTGGTTCCGCCGGCTGCTGACCGACGAGTCCGGCGCCTACTGGACCTTCGCGATCCACACCCCGGGCGTCGACGGCGCGCCGACCGTGACCGCGGTCGGAGCGACTCCCGAGCGCCACGTGTCGGTCCGCGACGGCGTCGCGATGATGAACCCCATCAGCGGCACCTTCCGCCACCCGGCCGCCGGGCCCACGGGAGAGGAGGTGCTCGCGTTCCTCGCCGATGTGAAGGAGAGCGAGGAGCTCTTCATGGTCGTGGACGAGGAGATGAAGATGATGAGCGCGGTCTGCCCGAACGGCGGACGCATCCTGGGCCCCTTCCTCAAGCAGATGTCGCGCCTCAGCCACACCGAGTACCTCCTCGAGGGGCACACCGATCTCGACGTCCGCGAGGTGCTGCGGCTGACGATGTTCGCGCCGACCGTCACCGGCTCCCCGATGGAGAACGCCTGCGCCGTGATCGCCGAGTACGAGAAGGAGCCGCGCGGCTACTACTCCGGCGTCCTCGCCCTCTTCGAGCCCGAGGAGCACGGCTACACCGTCGACGCCCCGATCCTGATCCGCACCGCCTACCTCCAGCCCGACGGGCGGCTCACCGTGCCCGCGGGCGCGACTCTCGTGCGCCACTCGACTCCGGAGGGGGAGGTCGCCGAGACGCGCGCCAAGGCCTCGGGCGTGCTGTCGGCGCTGGGGCTCCTGCCGGGTCGCGAGATCCCGCCCGCCGTCGACCTGAACGCGCAGCCCGGAGTCGCCGAGGCGCTCGAGGCGCGCAACGAGCGGCTCGCGTCGTTCTGGCTCCGCCCGCAGCGCCCGAGCACATCGCGGGCCTCGACGGGCACACCGCGCTGATCGTCGACAACGAGGACCAGTTCACGACGATGCTCGCGCACCAGCTGCGCCACCTCGGCATGGACGCCCGGGTCGAGCGCTGGTCGAGCGTCGAGGACGTGCTCTCGGACGACCTCGTCGTGTTCGGGCCGGGCCCGGGCGACCCGCGCGACGACTCAGAGCCGCGCATCGCGCGCCTGCGCGAGCTGATGACGCGGCGGCTCGACTCCCAGCGCCCGATGCTCGCCGTGTGCCTCAGTCACCAGATGCTCTCGCTGCTCGCGGGCCTTCCCGTCGAGCCGCTGCCCGCGCCGCGCCAGGGCGTGCGGCTGGCCGTCGACGTGTTCGGCGAGGAGGCGGCGATCGGCTTCTACAACACCTTCTCGTCGGTGGCGGGATCGGGGCTCGAGCGCACACCGCTGCTCGATCTCGAGGTGTCGGGCGATCCGGTCAGCGGAGTGGTCGACGCGCTGCGCGGCGAGCACGTCGCGTCGGTGCAGGGCCACCTGGAGTCGGTGCTGTCCTCGGACGGGCTGCGCACGCTCGAGCGCCTGGTGCGCACCGCCACGGCGCAGCCGGCCCGCGCGTGAGCGACGTGCGGCTGATCGCGTCGGACGCCTACCCGCTGGAGCTGCGGTACGCGATCGCGGACAGCGTCCGGGCGGCGGCGGAGGCGGCCCGCGCCTGGCACGGATGGGGCGACAAGATCGCGGCCGACGAGGCCGCGGTCGCCGCGATGCGCGCGGTGCTCGCGGACGCTCCGTTCGACGGGGTCGTCGTGATCGGCGAGGGCGAGAAGGACGAGGCGCCGATGCTCGCGAACGGCGAGCGCCTCGGCCGCGCGCCCTCCCCCTCGTGCGACGTGGCGGTCGATCCGCTCGACGGCACCCGCCTGACCGCGGAGGGACTGCCCGGATCGGTGTGCGTGATCGCGCTCGCCCCGCGCGGCACCCTCTTCGATCCGCGCGACGTCTTCTACATGGACAAGCTCGTCTGCTCGGCCGCCGGGGCGGGCGTCGTCTCGCTCGACCGCTCCCCCGGCGACAACGCGCGGGCGCTCGCCGCGGCGCTCCGCAAGCCGGTGGAGGAGCTCGTGGTCGTGGTGCTCGACAAGCCGCGGCACGTCGCCCTGATCGCCGAGCTGCGCGGCGTCGGAGTCGCGCTGTCGCTGCGCGGCGAGGGGGACGTCTCGGTCGCGATCGAGGCGGCCGATCCCGACGGCGCGGTCGACCTGGTGCTCGGCGTCGGAGGCACGCCCGAGGGCGTCGTCGCGGCCTGCGCGGTGCGCGCCCTGGGCGGCGTGATGGAGGGGCGGCTCGCGCCGCAGACGGACGGCGAGCGCGCGAACGCCCTGGCGGCCGGCCACGACCTGGACCGGCTGCTGCGACTGGAGGACCTCGTCGCCTCGGACGACGTGCTCTTCGCGGGCTGCGCGGTCTGAGCCCGGCCGGGCGACCCCGGAATGCGGAAGAACCCCGGCTCGCGAGGAGCCGGGGTTCTTCCGGAACGTAGCGGGAGCGGGACTTGAACCCGCGACACCACGATTATGAGCCGTGTGCTCTAACCACCTGAGCTACCCCGCCGCGCGTTCTTCGCAGGCTCGGCCTGCGGGGAACGGAGCCCCCTGTGGGAATCGGACCCACTACCTCTTCCTTACCAAGGAAGTGCTCTACCAATGAGCTAAGGGGGCGCACCTGCGGGCTCCGGCCCTGGTGGGCCTGCCCCTCTCGGGGCGTGCCCGCGATTTGGCACCGTTAGACAATAGCACCTCGCCGGAGGGGCGGTGACCGCGGGTGGGGTGCCCGCCCCAGGGCCCGCCGGGGTCCCGAGACGCCCGGTGCGCGGACCGCTCGATCAGCGAGGGAGACCTGCTGGTCGAGCAGCGCCGCAGGCGCGTCTCGGGACCCGACGCGCTAGGAGCGGCTCGCCGCGTCGAGGGAGGCGAGCTCGGCCTCGCCGAGGACGAGGGTCGCGGAGGCGACCAGCGCGGGGAGCTGCTCCATCACGCGCGCACTGGCGATCGGCGCGACGACGCCCGGCTGCGAGCGGAGCCAGGCCAGCGCGACCGTCGCGACCTCGACTCCGTGCCCCTGTGCCACGGCGTCCAGCGCCCCGAGCACGCGGCGGCCGCGGTCGTCGAGGTACTGCGCGGCTCCGGAGGCGCGGGGCGAGTCGGACGTCGTGCCGTCGCGGTACTTGCCGGTCAGGAACCCGGAGGCGAGGGCGTAGTAGGGCACGACGGCCAGGCCGTGCTCGCGGGCGAGCGGCAGCAGGTCCGCCTCGATGCCGCGCTCGACGAGGTTGTAGTGCGGCTGGAGGGCGACCGGCGCGTGCAGTCCCTCCGCCGCGGCGACGCGCAGCCACTCCGCGATGCGCTCGGCGCTGAAGTTCGAGACGCCGATCGCGCGCACCAGGCCCTGGTCGACGAGCTCCGAGAAGACGCGGGCGATGTCCTCCATCGCGACCGCGTCGTCGTCGAAGTGGGCGTAGTAGAGGTCGATGCGGTCGGTGCGCAGGCGCTCGAGCGAGGCGCGGGCGGCGGCGCGGACGGTGTCGGGCGCGAGTCCCTGGAACTCGGGGTGGCGGCTGACCTTCGTCGCGACGACCACGTCGTCGCGGTCCGCGCGGCGGCTCAGCCACTCCCCGATGATCGTCTCGGACTCGCCGCCCCTGTTGCCGGGAACCCAGGCCGAGTACGAGTCGGCGGTGTCGATGAAGTTCCCGCCCGCGGCCACGTAGCCGTCGAGGACGTCGAAGGAGGTCTGGCGTCCCGCGGTCCAGCCGAAGACGTTGCCGCCGAGCGAGAGCGGGAAGACCTCGATGCCGGAGTCGCCGAGCGGTGCGCGGGTGGAGGAGTCGTGGGCGGTGGGGGCGCTGTCGATCGTCATGATCCGATTCAACCCGCTCGCTCCGCGGCGCTCACTCCCCCTCCTGCGCATGTGGAGCAAGCACTCAGGCGCCGAGCCGCGGGAGGCCGCCCGCGCTCAGAGGTGCTCGGGCAGCGGGTAGTCGGCGTAGGCGAAGCGGGACGAGTCGGGAGCCCAGCCCGCCACGTTGATCGTGCCCTGCCCGCCGAAGAGCCGCTCCACGACCCGGCCGGGCTCGACGGACCCTGCGGGACGGCCCGCGAGATCGAGCAGGCGCAGCTCGACCGGCAGGTTCTCGGGGTGGCCGGCCGTGCCGTCCGGATACGCGAGCGAGAGCAGGTGCGCGCCGTCCGGGGAGACATGCGGGAACCAGTCGACGGTGTCGGAGACGACCACGCGCTCGAGCCCGGAGCCGTCGAGCCGCATCCGGAACAGCTGAGCGCGGCCGCCCCCGCCGCGCTCGGAGTTGAAGTACAGGACCTCGCCGGTCCCGTCGAAGTCGACTCCGTCGTCGGGGTGCTCGTCGGCGGTCAGCGCGGTGAGCGGACCGCCCTCCGCGGGCATCGTGAAGACGTTCGTGACCCAGCGGCCGGAGGCGTCCTCGCCGCCGCCGATCAGGGCGAGCAGGGCGCCGTCGGGCGAGACCCCGTGGAGGTAGTGCTTGAACCGCCGCCCGTCGACCTCCTCCGTCACCCGCTGCGCCGGCGCCGAGCCGTCGAGCGCCACCGCGTACAGGTGGCCGTCGCGCGCCGACACGTAGGCGAGCCCGCCGCCGGGTGCGAGCACGTGGTCGTTGTTGAGCTCCTCCGGCACGCCCTCGAGCGGGATCGGCTGCAGCGTCCCCGCGTCCGGGCCCTCGAGCGGCAGCCGGAACAGCAGCCCGTCGCCGTTCACGACGAGGGAGGATCCGTCGGGCGACCAGTTCGGCGCCTCGACGAGCAGGGTGCGCGACTCGAAGACGGTGGTCGACGTGCCCGAGGCGATGTCGTGGACTCGGATGCGGCAGAGCTGGTCGGGGAGGAGGGAGCGGGCCATGGGCTCCACGCTACGGCCCCGCGGCGCCCCTCCACAGGAGCCCCGAGCGCTTGTCCGCGGCCCCGCGCCCCGTCAAGCCTCGACGCACCCAGGTTCTCCGGCGGACCGCTCCGATACCCTGGGAGGACGACTGTGCTGGGTACTCCTCGAGAGGAACATGTGATGCTCCTCATCCTCGTGATCTCGTTCGCCCTGGCCGTCGTGACGCCCTGGATCGTCGACCGGATCGGGCCCAAGGCCTTCTACGGACTGGCGCTCGTGCCCGCCGGCACCTTCGTCGCCACGGCCACCGCCCTGCCGACGATCCTCGACGGGGGCGAGGTCCGCGAGACCGTGCCGTGGATCCCCGCGCTCGACATCGCCCTGTCGTTCCGCCTCGACGCGCTCTCGATCGTGCTGGCGCTCGTGGTCAGCGGAGTCGGCGCGCTCGTCCTCGTGTACTGCGCGTCCTACTTCTCTCGCGACGAGCCGTCGCTGGGCCGCTTCGCCGCCCTCCTCTTCGCGTTCGCCGGAGTGATGTACGGCCTCGTCACCGCCGACGACGTGATCATCCTCTTCGTCTTCTGGGAGGCCACGAGCGTCCTCTCCTACCTCTTGATCGGCCACTACAGCGGTCGCAAGGAGAGCCGGGGAGCCGGACTGCAGGCCCTGCTCGTGACGACCCTCGGCGGTCTCGCGATGCTGGTGGGCGTCGTGATCCTCATCGTGGAGTCGGGCACCACGAGCCTCGTGGGCATCGTCGCGGCGGCGCCGTCCGGTCCGATCGTCTCGACCGCCCTGGTGCTCGTGCTGATGGGCGCCTTCTCGAAGTCGGCGCTCGTCCCGTTCCACTTCTGGCTGCCGGCCGCGATGGCCGCGCCCACCCCGGTCAGCGCCTACCTGCACGCCGCGGCGATGGTGAAGGCCGGCATCTACCTCGTCGCCCGACTCGCGCCCGGCTTCGCCGACGACTCCGTCTGGCTGCCCGTCGTCGTGAGCGTCGGCGTCTGGACCATGCTCGTCGGCGGTTGGCGATCGCTCCGCCAGTACGACCTCAAGCTCGTGCTCGCCTACGGCACGGTCAGCCAGCTCGGCTTCCTGACCGTCGCGGTCGGCTTCGGGTCGCGCGACGCCGCCCTGGCCGGGCTCACCCTGCTGATCGGGCACGCCCTCTTCAAGGCGCTGCTCTTCCTCGTCGTCGGCATCGTCGACCACCGGGCGGGCACCCGCGACCTGCGCAAGCTCAGCGGACTGGGCCGGCGGGCCCCCGTCCTCGCGGCGGCCGCGCTGCTGGGCGTCCTCTCGATGGCGGGGGTCCCTCCGCTGCTCGGCTTCGTCGCCAAGGAGGCCGTCTTCACGAGCCTGATCTCGGCGATCGAGCAGGGCTCGACCTGGGGGTGGGTGGCGCTGATCGGCCTCGTCCTGGGCTCGATCCTCACCGTCGCCTACTCGGCGCGCTTCTTCTGGGGCGCCTTCGGCCGCAAGAAGGGCCTCGAGGACACGCACCTGCACGCCGAGCCGTGGACCTTCACCGCTCCTCCCGTGCTGCTCGCCGCCGCGAGCGTCGTCTTCGGGATCGGCGCGAACCTCCTCGACCCGCTCGTCACCGTGTACGCCGACACCCTGCCGTTCGGCGCTCCCGACGGCGACGCGGAGCTCGTCGCGGCGGCCGAGGAGTCGGACCACGGCGGCTACCACCTGGCGCTCTGGCACGGCTTCGAGCCGGCGCTCGCGCTGAGCGCCCTCGTGATCGCGATCGGCCTGCTGCTGTTCGCCAAGCGCGTCGCGGTCGCGCGGCTGCAGTCGAAGGTGCCGAACCGCATCGACTCGGCCGAGGGCTACTGGGCCACGGTGCGCTGGCTCGACCGCGTCGCCAGCACGGTGACCGAGTTCGTCCAGCGCGGGTCGCTCCCCCGCTACCTCACGGTGATCTTCGCCGTCTTCGTCCTCGGAGCGGGCGGTGCCGCGGCGTTCAACCGCACCTGGCCCGACGAGCTCGTCCTCTGGGACACCCCGGGTCAGCTCGCCGTCGCGGCGATCATGATCCTCGCCGCGATCCTCTGCGCGCTCGCCCGCAACCGCGTCGCGGCCGTGCTGCTCGCGGGAGCGACGGGCTACGGCATGGTCGCGCTCTTCGCGCTCCAGGGCGCCCCCGACCTCGCCCTGACCCAGGCGCTCATCGAGACGGTGACGCTGGTCGTCTTCGTCCTCGTGCTGCGCCGCCTCCCCACCCGGATCGCCGCGAAGCACCAGCCGATGCGCAAGCGCCTGCGCGCCGTCATCGGCATCTCGGTCGGAGCCGTCATGGCGGTCGTCGCGACCATCGCCCTCGGGGCGCGCACCGCGACTCCGATCTCGGTGGATCTGCCCCGCCTCGCCTACGAGGAGGGCAAGGGCCGCAACATCGTCAACGTCCTGCTCGTCGACATCCGCGCGTGGGACACGATGGGCGAGATCTCGGTGCTCGTCGTCGTCGCCACCGGCGTCGCGAGCCTGATCTTCCTCTCCAGCCGGGCCGGAGGGGCGCCGCGCCTCGAGCAGCCGGGCGCCGGCGACCGCCGGGAGCGCGCCAGCTACCTCACCGCTCCCGCCGCCGAGTCCGAGCAGGCCGCCGGAGAGGGCGACCGCGGCTCGTGGCTCGTCGCCGGTCGCACGCTCCGCCCCGAGAACCGCTCGATCGTGCTCGAGGTTCTCGTGCGCCTCCTCTTCCACCCCGCGATGATCGTCTCGGTCTACCTGCTCTTCACGGGCCACAACACCCCGGGCGGAGGCTTCGCGGGCGGACTGCTCGCCGGTCTCGCCCTGGTCGCCCGGTACCTCGCGGGCGGTCGCTTCGAGCTCGGCGAGGCCGCTCCGATCGACGCCGGCAAGGTGCTCGGCCTCGGGCTCCTCTTCGCCGTCGGCACCGCCGTGTCCTCCCTCTTCTTCGGCCTCCAGGTGCTCGAGGCGAGCTGGCTCGACCTGTACCTCCCGGTGCTCGGCGAGCTGCACCTGGGCACCTCCACCCTCTTCGACATCGGGGTCTACCTCATCGTGATCGGCCTCGCCCTCGACATCCTCCGCAGCCTCGGCGGCGAGGTCGACCGCCACGGCGAGGAGGCCGAGGAGGGCTCGCCGTCCGGCGACGGGGTCACCCATTCGACCGACAGCACCCCCGGCCCCGGCGCCGGCACGGTCGACGGCCTCGAGACGAAGCTCCCCACCGGCTCCACGGTCGTCGGCGGCCCGGGACGGGGGGACGACGCATGAGCACCACCCTCGTCCTCGTGGTCGTGATGGCCGTGATGTACGCCGCCGGCGTCTACCAGATGCTCGAGCGCAGCCTCACCCGGATCCTGATCGGCTTCGTCCTGATCGGCAATGCGACCAACATCCTGATCCTGCTGATGGCGGGCCGCTCGGGCTTCGCGCCGTTCGTGGTCGAGGGCCGCGGCTACGAGGAGACCGCCGAGGGCATGGCCGATCCGCTCCCCCAGGCGCTGATCCTCACCGCGATCGTGATCACCTTCGGCATCACCGCGTTCCTGCTCGCGATGATCTACCGGCGCTGGCGCCTCGCCAACGCCGACCAGGTCGAGGACGACGAGACCGACGCCTCCGTGCGCGCCGACGCGGCGGGGATCTCGGCGCAGACCACCGCCGACGACAAGGCGCTCGACGATCTGCTCGAGGCGAGCGACGAGGGCACGGCCGCCCGGCACGGGGAGAGCTCGATGAGCGACGACAGGAAGGAGGACCGATGAACGTCCTGATCCCCCTCGTCGTCACCCTCCCGCTGCTGGGAGCCGCGGTCGCGCTGGTCCTCGGCCGGCACCGCCGCGCCCAGATCCTCGTCAACATCGTGACGCTGTCGGCGGTCCTCGTGATCTCCTCCGTGCTGCTCGTGCTCGTGCTGACGGGCGACGACGGAGGCAGCGCCGTCTACGTGGGCGGCTGGGAGCCGCCGTGGGGCATCGTGCTGGTCGTCGATCCGCTCGCCGCGCTGATGCTCGTGATCACCTCGATCACCCTGCTCGGCGTCCTGCTGTTCTCGGTCGGCCAGGGCCTGGTCGACGGCAACCGCGAGACACCGGTCACGATCTTCCACCCGACCTACCTGATCCTCTCGGCGGGCATCCTCAACGCCTTCGTCGCCGGCGACCTCTTCAACCTCTACGTGGGCTTCGAGATCCTGCTGGCCGCGAGCTACGTGCTGATCACGCTGGGCGGCACCGCGCCGCGCATCCGGGCGGGCACGACCTACGTGGTCGTCAGCCTGGTCTCGAGTGTGTTCTTCCTCTCGGCCATCGGCCTGCTCTACGGAGCGACCGGCACCGTCAACATGGCGCAGCTCTCCATCCGCATCGCCGAGCTGCCGCCGACGTCCAGCTCGTGCTGCACGTGGTGCTGCTGCTGGGCTTCGGTATCAAGGCGGCCGTGTTCCCGCTGTCGTTCTGGCTGCCCGACTCCTACCCCACGGCCCCCGCGCCGGTCACCGCGGTGTTCGCGGGCCTGCTCACCAAGGTCGGCGTCTACGCGCTGATCCGCACCGAGACGCTGCTGTTCCCCGGAGGGACCTGAGCGCGGTCCTGCTCGTGGTCTCCCTGCTGACGCTCGTCGTCGGGATCCTCGGCGCGGTCGCCCAGGCCGACATCAAGCGCATGCTCTCGTTCACGCTGGTCTCGCACATCGGCTACATGGTGTTCGGCATCGCGATCGGGTCGCAGGCGGGCTACGCCGCGACCATCTTCTACGTCATCCACCACATCACCGTGCAGACGACGCTGTTCCTCGCGACGGGGCTCATCGAGCGCGTGGGCGGGACGACGTCGATCCTGCGGCTGGGCGGTCTGCTGAAGGCCTCGCCGCTGCTGGCGCTGCTCTACTTCATCCCCGCGATGAACCTGGGCGGCATCCCCCCGTTCACCGGCTTCCTCGGCAAGGTCGGCCTCTTCGTCGCCGGCACGGAGTCGGCGACCGAGCAGCCCTCGTGGCTGGTGTGGGCGGTCATCGCCGCGGGCGCCGTCACCTCGCTGCTCACCCTCTACGCGGTCGCCCGCGTCTGGAACATGGCGTTCTGGCGCCGCCAGGAGGAGGTGCCCGGCTACGAGTCGCCGCTGATCGACCAGCTGCAGGAGGATCCCCACGACACGGGAACGGTCCGCACCCGGCACTCGCCGCCGATGATGGTGCTCGCGACCGCCGGCATGGTGCTCGTGAGCATCGGGCTGACCGTCGGCGCCGGACCGCTCTACGACGCCAGCGAGCACGCCGCGGCCGAGATCGCCGATCCGTCGACCTACATCGCCACCGTGTACCGCGACTCGTCCTTCGGAGAGGAGGGACCCCGATGAGCCCCCGCCGCCGCGTCGACGTGTGGAACCGCGTCGCGATGTTCGTCACCCTCGTCGGCATCTGGGTGCTGCTCTGGGACGACGTCTCGGTGCTCTCGATCGCGTCGGGCTTCCTGATCGCGCTTTTGATCACCCGGGTGTTCTACCTCCCGCCGGTCGAGTTCTCGAACCGCATCAACCCGTGGTTCGTGCTGCTCTTCCTCCTCCGGCTCGCCCTCGACATCGCGATCGCGTCGGTGCGCGTGTCGTGGCAAATCCTCACGCTCCCCGTCCCCGTCCACAACGCGATCGTCGCCGTCCACCTGCGCAGCCGCTCCGAGGGCATGCTCGTGTGGACGACCGAGGCCGTCTCGCTCGTGCCCGGCTCGCTCGTCATCGACGTCGACCCGCAGCAGAACGTGCTCTACCTGCACGTGCTGGGCGTCACGCACGACGAGGGCCATCGGATCGAGGAGGTGCGCCGCACAGTGCTGCTCACCGAGGCCCGCATCGTCCGGGCGATCGGCTCGAAAGAGGACGTCGCGCGCGTCGACCGGCCGCTCGACGAGGGAGCGGGGGTGCTGCGATGATCGACTGGCTCGTCTGGATCCTCGTCCCCGTCTTCGGCGCCGCCTGCCTGCTGGCGATGGTGCGCATCCTGATCGGCCCCTCGGTGCTCGACCGCGTGGTCGCGGCCGACGTGCTGGTCGCCACGATCATCTGCGGGATCGGCGCCGAGATGGCCGTCAACCAGCACGCCACCACGCTGCCCGTCGCCCTGGGCCTCGCCCTCTTCGCCGTCTTCGGCTCGATCAGCGTCGCCAAGTTCATGGCCAACCGCGAGGAGGACTGACATGGACCTCGTGCTCGACGTCCTCACCGCCGTGCTCCTGATCGTCGGCGGCCTGCTCTCGCTGATCGCGGCGATCGGCCTCCTGCGGTTCGGCGATCTGCTGTCCCGGATGCACGCGGGGACCAAGCCGCAGGTGCTCGGCCTGATCTGCGTGATGCTGGCCGTCGCGATCCGGAACCCCGGCTTCGCCGCCGCCGGCACCGTGATCCTGGTCATCGGCTTCCAGCTGCTGACCGTGCCGGTCTCGGCGCACATGGTCGGCCGGGCGGCGTACCGCGCCGAGGCCGTCTCGACCGGTCACCTCGTCGCCGACGAGCTCGCCGAGGCCGTGTCCCGGGCCGACGAGCAGGCGCGCACGACCACCGGACCGGAGTCGGGCCACACCTCCGAGGAGGCCGCGCGGACCTCGCGCGCGCCGCAGCCCGAGGACGAGGACGGCCCGGCGGCCACGGCGTAGGCCGGCCCTCCCGCGCTGCGCGAGTGGATCCGGAACGGGGTCCGGTCGGGCGGCGGGCCCACGTGGAGTCGACTCGCGAGCAGGCATCCGCAAGAGCGGACCCGCAACGGGGTCGGGAGCACCCGCAGGGCCCGATCAGCGCCGAGTCGCGGACGCGGGACAGCGCAGTGGACGCGCAACGGGCCGTCGAACAACTGCAAGCCTCGCCCAGCGCCGAGTCGCGAACCCGTGACCGTGCGAGGGGACGCGGGAAGGGTCCCGCAGCGAGCGCGGGCCGCTCAGCGCAGCAGGACGGCTCCGGACACCCCCGCGCCCTCCTCGCCCGTCATCGAGCGCGCCGCGAAACCGCCGATCGCGAGCGTCGCGGCGAGCAGGCCCCCGAGCAGGAGCACCAGCAGCGGCACCACCCAGAGCAGTGCGCGGCGGCGTCGGGATCGGGCCTCGTCGGGAGTCTCGTCGGTCACCCGTCGACCCTACGACGTCGTGCACCACCTGCCCGGGAGGGGTGCTCTATCCTGGCCGCATGCCCCTCGAATCCCCTGTTTCCGGCGCGCCCGCGAACGAGCCGGTCGTGTTCCCCGCCGACTCGCCGAGCACTCCGGGCTCGGAGTGGTGGCGCTCCGCCGTCATCTACCAGATCTACCCGAGGTCCTTCGCGGACGCGGACGGCGACGGCATCGGCGACCTCCCCGGCATCACCGGCCGCCTCGACAGCCTGGCCGAGCTGGGCGTCGACGCGATCTGGCTCTCGCCCTTCATGACCTCCCCGCAGAACGATGCGGGCTACGACGTGGCCGACTACTGCGACGTCGATCCGCTCTTCGGCACCCTCGCCGACTTCGACGCGATGCTGGTCCGCGCGCACGCGCTGGGCATCCGCATCATCGTCGACCTCGTGCCCAACCACTCGTCCAGCGCGCACCGCTGGTTCCAGGAGGCGCTGGCGGCGCCCGCGGGCAGCGCCGAGCGCGGGCGCTACCTGTTCCGCGACGGCCGCGGGGAGACCGGCGAACTGCCGCCGAACAACTGGGAGTCCGTCTTCGGCGGCCCGGCGTGGACGCGGATCACCGAGCCCGACGGCACGGCCGGGCAGTGGTACCTGCACCTCTTCGACACCTCGCAGCCCGACTTCGACTGGACGAACGAGTGGGTGCGCGAGCGCTTCCGCGAGGTGCTGCGCTTCTGGCTCGACCGCGGAGTCGACGGCTTCCGGGTCGACGTGGCGCACGGCATGATCAAGGCCGCAGGCCTGCCCGACTACACGCCCCCGGCCGACAGCGGCTCGATGGGCGGAGTGGCGCCGGCCGACGACCCCGATCCCGAGACGGCCCCCTACTGGGCCCAGGACGGCGTGCACGAGATCTACCGCGACTGGCACGCGCTGCTCGCCGAGTACCCGGCCGATCGCGTGCTCTGCGCCGAGGCGTGGGTGCAGCCGCTGCCGAAGCTCGCCCGCTGGGTCCGCCCCGACGAGATGCACCAGGCGTTCAACTTCGCCTACCTCGAGACGCCGTGGGCCGGTCCCGCCCTGCGCGACATCATCGACTCCTCGCTCGCGGCCTTCGCCGCGGTGGACGCCCCGTCGACCTGGGTGCTCTCGAACCACGACGTGGTGCGCCACGCGAGCCGCCTCGCGCTGACCGCGGACAACCCGCAGGGCTACGGCATCGGCCCGAAGTCCGCCGGGCTCCCCGATCCGGTGCTGGGTCTGCGCCGCGCCCGCGCCGCCACGGCGCTGATGCTCGCGCTGCCCGGCTCGGCCTACGTGTACCAGGGCGAGGAGCTGGGACTGCCGGAGGCCATCGACCTGCCGGACGAGTCCCGGCAGGATCCGACCTGGTTCCGCACGAAGGGCGAGCGCTACGGCCGCGACGGCTGCCGCGTCCCCCTGCCCTGGGAGGCCGGGGCTCCCGCCTACGGCTTCAGCGCCACCGGCGACTCCTGGCTCCCGCAGCCCGGCGACTGGGCCCCCTTCGCCCGCGACGCGCAGCGCGGGGTCGCGGGGTCGACCCTCGAGCTCTACCGTGCGCTCCTCGCCGAGCGCCGCGCGTCACGGCTGGGCGAGGGGTCGATCGAATGGCTCGACGGCTACCCGGAGGAGGTCGTGGCGTTCCGGAACGGAGGCGTCACGGTCGTCGCGAACACCGGCTCCGAGCCCGTGGAGCTGCCGGTCGGGACGGTCGTGCTCTCCTCCGAGGAGCTGCACGAGCCGGCGCTGCCGGGCGACACGACGGTCTGGCTGCGCACGAGCTGACGCTCGGGGTGCGTCCGGCGCCTGCACGCTCTGCAGGCGTCGGTGCGATGTGCAGGGCTTCCGCGGTCGAGCGGAGGAGCCTCCGCGGGCGGGCGCGCTCTCACGCCGCGAGAACCTGCAGATCGTACGAACCCCTGCAGATCGCACGCACCTCGCGACGGCCAGGGCCCGTCCGTCTCCGGCGGTCAGCGTCCGGCGTTGGCCTTCAGCCAGAGGTACGAGTCGACCTTCGTGACTCCGTCGATGCGGATCTCGAAGTGCAGGTGCGGGCCGGTCGACATGCCCGTGCTGCCGACGAGTCCGAGGAGCTGGCCGACCTTCACCGGGTCGCCCTCCTTCACCGCGGCGGTGCCGTGCTGCATGTGCGCGTAGACGCTGGAGACCAGCTCGCCGTCGATCTCGTGGTCGACGATCACGTGCACGCCCAGCGAGCCCTCGCCGTCGATCACG
This sequence comes from Rathayibacter rhapontici, assembly GCF_001995175.1. GTDB lineage: Bacteria > Actinomycetota > Actinomycetes > Actinomycetales > Microbacteriaceae > Rathayibacter. Next base: position 501 of record NZ_MUKN01000028.1, on the reverse strand, counting down.
GTGCGCACGACCCCGTCGGCGATCGCCTGGATCGGCGAGCCGTTGCCGGGGTTGAAGTCGGTGCCGCCGTGGTTGACGGAGCAGCCCGCGCAGTTGCGGTAGCCGAAGCGGTCCCCCACCGGCACTCCCACGGCGAAGGGCCACTGGATCGAGGCGTTCTGGTCGTTGGTGAAGCCGGCGTCGGAGGTGCGGACGATGGCCGAGACGTCGGTCTGCGTCTTGCGCTCCTGCACCCCGAAGCGTCGCGCGCGACGGTCTCGGCGCCGACGGCGCCCGTGACGAACGACTGGGAGCCCTCGCGGAGGTCCAGGCCCGGCGCGAGCACACCGGTCAGGTTCTGCGCCTGCACGTCCTCGGCGGTGAGGAGGGAGGTCGCGGGCAGCGACGTCGCGGCGACGATGGCGGCGACGAAGGACAGGGCGACGAGCCCGCCCACGCGGGTGCGCGGCGCGGGCCGGAGGGGCGTGACGCGGGGAGCCGGGACGGGAGCGGGAGCGCGGG
>NZ_MUKN01000027.1 GCF_001995175.1 Rathayibacter rhapontici | reverse complement strand
CGGGCCGGCCTGGTCCGCCAGGCCCTCGCGGCTGTCGACCCGACCGTCGAGGTGCGCACGGGCGACGGACGCGATCTCGGCGCCGAGCAGCCCGGCGCGTTCGACCGGATCCTCCTCGACGCCCCCTGCACGGGCCTCGGCGCCCTGCGCCGACGACCGGAGGCGCGCTGGCGCAAGACCGCGGCCGACGTCGAGCCGCTCGCGTCCCTCCAGGGGGAGCTCCTCGACTCGGCGCTCCAGGCCCTCGCCCCGGGCGGCGTGCTCGCCTACGTCACCTGCTCGCCGCACCTCGGCGAGACGCGGCGGGTCCTGGCGCTCGCCCAGGAGCGCTACGGCGACGGGCTCGAGCTGATGGACACAGCCGAGGTCCTCCGGGGCGTCACGGTCGACGAGCTCGACCTGCCGGAGGGAGCGCGCCACGTGCAGCTCTGGCCGCACCGGCACGGCACCGATGCGATGTTCATCCAGCTGCTGCGCCGTGCGGAGCCGTCCGGGGCCATCTCCTAGGCTGGCGGCATGCCTGCACGGATCAACCCCAGCATCCTCTCCGCCGACTTCGTGAACTTCGAGGCCGAGCTGCAGCGGATCGCCTCGGCCGACCTCGTGCACGTCGACGTGATGGACAACCACTTCGTCCCGAACCTCACGTTCGGGCTCCCCATGGTGCAGCGCCTCCAGGAGGTCTCGCCGCGGCCGCTCGACGTGCACCTGATGATCGACGACCCGGACCGCTGGGCGCCCGGGTACGCCGAGACGGGCGCGTACTCCGTCACCTTCCACGCCGAGGCGGCGCGCGACGCCGTGGCCCTGGCGCGACGACTCCGCGACATCGGCGCGCGCGCGGGGATCGCGCTCAAGCCCGGGACGGCCGTCGAGGAGTACTTCGAGCTGCTGCCCGAGTTCGACCAGGTGCTCGTGATGACGGTCGAGCCCGGCTTCGGCGGCCAGTCCTTCATGGAGGAGACGATGCCCAAGCTGCACGCGCTCCGCCGCTCCGTGCGCGACTCCGGGCTCGACGTCTGGCTGCAGGTCGACGGGGGGATCGCGCCGGGCACCATCGAGATCGCCGCCGAGGCGGGCGCCGACACCTTCGTCGCCGGCTCGGCCGTCTTCGGCGCCGACGACCCCGAGAAGGCGATCGCCGCCCTCCGCGACACCGCGTCCTCGATCCTGCACCGCCACTGATCCTGCCCCGGGGCGTCGCGCGTATAGACTTCCCCGGTGAAAACTTTCGACGACCTCTTCGCTGAGCTGGGCGAGAAGGCCGCCGCGCGACCCGAGGGCTCGGGCACGGTCCGCGAGCTCGACGCCGGTGTGCACTTCATCGGCAAGAAGATCGTCGAGGAGGCCGCCGAGGTCTGGATGGCCGCCGAGTACGAGGGCGACGAGCGCACCGCGGAGGAGATCTCGCAGCTGCTCTACCACCTCCAGGTGCTGATGCTGGCGAAGGGCCTGACGACGGCCGACGTCTACCGACATCTGTGAGCCTCCCTCCGATCGCCGGAGTGCGCCGACGCTCCGTCGCCGTGCGCTCCCACGCACATCGAGGCGCGTCCGCGACCGCAGCGTCGCCGACGAGACCGCCGCTCACCGAATCACCCTCGAGCTCCAGAGGACGTCCTGCCGTGACCACCACCCCGCCCGCGCTCCTGCGCGTCGCCGTGCCCAACAAGGGCTCGCTCTCCGAGACCGCCGGTCAGATGCTGGCCGAGGCCGGCTACGTCGGCCGCCGCGACCCGAAGGAGCTGCACGTCGTCGACGAGCGCAACGGCGTCGAGTTCTTCTACCTCCGTCCGCGCGACATCGCCACCTACGTCGGCTCCGGCGCCCTCGACGTCGGAGTGACGGGCCGCGACCTGCTCATCGACTCCGGCTCCGAAGCGCGTGAGATCGCGAGCCTGGGCTTCGCGAACTCGACCTTCCGCTTCGCCGGCCCGGCAGGCCGCTACACCGAGCTCTCCGAGATCGACGGACTGCGCGTCGCCACGAGCTACCCCGGTCTCGTCGGCGGCTTCCTCCGCGAGCACGGCGTCGAGGTGTCCCTCATCCGCCTCGACGGAGCCGTCGAGTCGGCGATCCAGCTCGGAGTGGCCGATGTGATCGCCGACGTCGTCGAGACCGGCACCACGCTCCGCAAGGCGGGCCTCGAGATCTTCGGCCCGATCATCCTCGACTCCACGGCGGTCCTCGTCTCGGCCGCGGGGGAGCCCGAGGGCATCCCCGTCCTGCTGCGCCGGCTTCAGGGCGTCCTGGTCGCCCGCGAGTACGTGCTGCTCGACTACGACTGCCCCGTCGCGCTCCTCGAGCAGGCCACCGCGATCGCTCCCGGATTCGAGTCGCCGACGGTGTCGCCCCTGCACGACGCCGAGTGGGTCGCCGTCCGCGTCATGGTCCCCCGCGCCGACATGAACCAGGTCATGGACCGCCTCTACGACCTCGGCGCCCGCGCGATCCTGGTCACGTCGATCCACGCCGCGCGCCTCTAGGACGGGGGCAGCCGTGAGTCTCGCCGTCCGCGTCATCCCCTGCCTCGACGTCGCCGCCGGGCGCGTCGTCAAGGGCGTCAACTTCCAGAACCTCCGCGATGCCGGCGACCCGGTCGAGCTCGCCCGGCTGTACTTCGAGCAGGGCGCCGACGAGCTGACCTTCCTCGACGTGACCGCGACGGTCGACGACCGCTCCACCACCTACGACGTGGTCCGCGCGACGGCCGAGCAGGTCTTCATCCCGCTGACGGTCGGCGGCGGCGTGCGCGCCGTCGACGACGTCTCGCGACTCCTCGCGCACGGCGCCGACAAGGTGGGCGTCAACTCCGCCGCCCTCGCCCGCCCGGCGCTGGTCGGCGAGATCGCCGACGTGTTCGGCGCGCAGGTGCTCGTCCTCTCGCTCGACGTCAAGCGGAGCGGCGCCACGCCGTCCGGCTTCGTCGTCACGACCCACGGCGGTCGCCGCGAGACCACGGTCGACGCGCTCGCCTGGGCGGCCGAGGCCGTCGAGCGCGGAGCGGGCGAGCTGCTCGTCAACTCGATCGACGCCGACGGCACCAAGCAGGGGTTCGACCTCGAGCTCGTCGCCGCGATGCGCGAGGTCAGTTCGGTCCCGGTCATCGCCTCCGGAGGCGCCGGCGCCGTCGAGCACTTCGCCCCGGCGATCGAGGCGGGCGCCGACGCGGTGCTGGCGGCCTCGGTGTTCCACAACCGCGAGATGACCATCGGCGATGTGAAGCGCGCCCTCGACGGCGCAGGGCTGGAGATCCGACGATGACCACCACCGAGCTCGACGCCGTCCTCGACCGCGCCTCCTTCGACGCCGCCGGACTGCTGCCCGCGATCATCCAGCAGCACGACACCCGCGAGGTGCTGATGATGGGGTGGATGGACAGGGAGGCCCTGCGCCGCACCCTGACCGAGGGCCGCGTCACGTTCTGGTCGCGCTCCCGGCAGGAGTACTGGCGCAAGGGCGACACGTCCGGGCACGCCCAGTACGTCCGCGGAGCCGCGCTCGACTGCGACGCCGACACGCTGCTGGTCCAGGTCGAGCAGATCGGCGCCGCCTGCCACACCGGCGAGCACTCCTGCTTCGACGTGGACCCGCTCGACCCGGTCGCCTCCGCGGAGGCGTGACCCGGTGAGCGGGCGCAGGCTCAAGTACTCGGCGATCCTCGGGGTCGTCCTGCTCGCGGCGATCGAGCTCACCGCCTCGACGCAGTCGTGGGCCGCGCTGGTTCTCGCGGACGACTCCGGAGCACTGGACGTCACGGGGACCGTCGCCGCTCCCGCGCTCTCGGCCCTCGCGCTCGCGGGCCTCGCGCTGGCGGCCGCGCTCGCGATCGCCGGTCCCGCCTTCCGCGTCGTGCTCGGCCTCCTGCAGGTGCTGCTCGGCGGCTCCGTCGTGCTGGCGTCCGCGACGGCGCTCGGCGACCCGGTGCGCGCCGGCTCGGCCGTCGTGACGGAGGCGACGGGGATCGCCGGTGAGAGGTCGGTGGCCGCCCTGGTCGAGTCCTCGAGCTCGACCGCCTGGCCCGTCCTCTCGGTCGTCGCCGGAGTGCTGACCGCCCTGCTGGGCGTCCTGGTGCTCGCGACGGTGCGCCGCTGGCCGGACGCGCGGAAGAAGAAGCGCGTGTCGCGCTTCGAGCCCGCCGACGGCTACGGGCACGGCGCCTCGAGCGTCGAGACGGACGACGGCGCGATCGACCCGGTCGTCTCGTGGGACGAGCTGTCCCGCGGCGACGACCCCACGTCCCGGCGCTGACCGGGAGCCCGCGACCCGCCTCCGCGGCGCGGGAGGCCTCGGGCGCGAGCCGCTAGACTGCTGTGGTCCCGATGCCCGTCCAGGAGGAGAACCATGAGCACCGAGCACGACGAAGACAGCCACGGCCACTCGCCGGCCGCATGGACGGCCGTCGTCATCATGCTGGTCGGGTTCACCATCGGCACGATCGCCTTCTGGTTCGACGTCCCGCTCGTCGTGTGGCTCTCCGCCGGTCTCGTGGTCGTCGGCCTCCTCGTGGGCATGGGCATGGCCAGGGCCGGCTACGGAGTGAACGGCTCCAAGGCCAACCCGAAGCGCGCGCCTAGGTGCTGACCGATCTGACCGCCGGCGCCCTGGCCGACGCGGCGACGCGCCGCGAGACCGTCCCCCTCGCCGAGGTCGAGCGGCGCGCAGCCCTGCGCGCTCCCGCGATCGACGCGCTGGCGGCGCTGGCTCCGGCCGAGCGGGTCCGGATCATCGCCGAGGTGAAGCGGTCCAGCCCGTCCCGCGGCGCCCTCGCCGAGATCCCCGACCCCGCAGCGCTGGCGTCGCAGTACGAGCAGGGCGGAGCGAGCGCGATCAGCGTCCTCACCGAGGAGCGCCGCTTCAAGGGGTCGCTCGCCGATCTCGAGTCGGTCCGCGCGCAGGTGTCGATCCCCGTCCTGCGCAAGGACTTCATCGCCGAGCCCTACCAGGTGCTCGAGGCCCGCGCAGCGGGAGCCGATCTCGTGCTCCTCATCGTCGCGGCGCTCGAGCAGAGCGTCCTGAGCGAGCTCCACGCCCTGATCCTCGACCTCGGAATGACCCCGCTGGTCGAGACCCACTCGGCCGACGAGCTGGAGCGGGCTTCGGACCTCGGCGCCCGGCTCATCGGCGTGAACGCCCGAGACCTGTCCACCTTCCAGCTCGACCGCGACCTCTTCGGCCGCCTCTCCGAGCGCTTCCCCGCCGACGCGGTGAAGGTCGCCGAATCGGCGGTCCTCTCCGCCGACGACGTGGCCCACTACAGGCGCTCCGGCGCCGACGTCGTCCTCGTCGGGGAGGCCCTCGTCACCGGCGGCGACCCCGTTTCCACCCTCGCCAGCTTCCTGGCGCACTGACACCGACTGGCGGTACTGCCATGGCCCTCCGAGACGAACTCGGCCCCTACTTCGGCGACTTCGGCGGTCGCTACGTCCCCGAATCCCTCGTGGAGGCGCTCGACGAGCTGAGCGCCGAGTACGAGCGCACCAAGGTCGACCCGGAGTTCCACGCGGAGCTCACGGAGCTGCACCGCAGCTACACGGGGCGCCCGTCGATCATCACCGAGGTGCCGCGCTTCGCCGCGCACGCGGGCGGTGCGCGCATCATCCTCAAGCGCGAGGACCTGAACCACACCGGCTCGCACAAGATCAACAACGTGCTCGGCCAGGCGCTGCTCACCAAGCGCATCGGCAAGACGCGCGTCATCGCCGAGACCGGTGCGGGCCAGCACGGCGTCGCCACCGCGACCGCGGCGGCCCTGTTCGGCCTCGACTGCGTCGTCTACATGGGCGAGGTCGACACCGAGCGCCAGGCGCTGAACGTGGCGCGGATGCGCCTCCTGGGCGCCGAGGTCGTCTCGGTGAAGACCGGCTCGCGCACGCTCAAGGACGCGATCAACGACGCCATGCGCGACTGGGTGACGAACGTCGAGACGACGAACTACATCTTCGGCACCGTCGCAGGCCCGCACCCCTTCCCCGCGCTCGTGCGCGACTTCCAGAAGATCATCGGCGAGGAGGCGCGCGAGCAGGTCCTCGAGCTGACCGGCTCCCTGCCCACGGCCGTCACGGCCTGCGTGGGAGGCGGCTCCAACGCCATGGGCATCTTCCACGCCTTCCTCGACGACCCCGAGGTCCGCCTCGTCGGCTTCGAGGCCGGCGGCGACGGGATCGACACCCCGCGCCACGCGGCGACCATCAGCAAGGGCCGCCCCGGCGTCCTGCACGGCGCGCGCAGCTTCCTCCTCCAGGACGAGGACGGGCAGACGGTCGAGTCGCACTCGATCTCGGCCGGACTCGACTACCCGGGCGTGGGCCCCGAGCACGCCTGGCTCGCGAGCATCGGCCGCGCCGACTACCGCGCGGTCACCGACGGCGCCGCGATGGACGCGCTCAAGCTCCTCAGCCGCACCGAGGGCATCATCCCCGCGATCGAGTCCGCGCACGCCCTGGCCGGCACGCTCGAGCTGGGCCGCGAGCTCGGCCCCGAGGCGACGATCCTCGTCAACCTCTCGGGCCGCGGCGACAAGGACATGACGACGGCCGCGCACTACTTCGGCCTGATGGACCAGGGAGCGGTGCAGTCGTGAGCGGAGCGGGACCGAGCGTCGCCGAGACCGTCCGCCGCCGCAACACCGAGGCGGCGGGCGCGCTGATCGGCTACCTCCCGGTCGGCTTCCCCGACCTCGCGACGAGCATCGACGCCGCGGTCGCCATGGCCGAGAACGGCGTCGACGCGATCGAGCTGGGCCTGCCCTACTCCGACCCGGTGATGGACGGCCCCGTGATCCAGGAGGCGACCCAGACCGCGATCGCCGGCGGCTTCAAGCTGCGCCACGGCTTCGAGGCGGTGCGCGAGATCCGCTCCCGGGTCGACGTGCCCGTGCTCGTGATGACCTACTACAACCCCGTGCTGCAGTACGGGGTCGAGCGCTTCGCGACCGACCTCGCCGAGGCCGGCGGCTCGGGCCTCATCACGCCCGACCTCATCCCCGACGAGGGCGCCGAGTGGATCGCCGTCTCGGAGCGCCTCGGTCTCGACCGGGTCTTCCTCGCTGCACCGTCCTCGACCGACGAGCGCCTGCGCCAGGCGGTCTCCTCGAGCCGGGGCTTCGTCTACGCGGTGTCCACCATGGGCATCACCGGCGCGCGCACCGACGTCGACACGGCCGCGCGCACGCTCGTCGACCGCCTGCGCGCCGCGGGCTCCGACAGCGCCTGCGTGGGCCTGGGCATCTCGACGGGGGAGCAGGTCGCCGAGATCCTCGCCTACGCCGACGGGGCGATCGTCGGGTCGGCGCTCGTGCGCGCCCTCGCCTCCGGAGGAGTCGACGCGGTGGCCGAGACCGCACGCGCCTGGCAGCCGGCACGCGTCCGCGCGCCTGACGCCTCCCACTACAATCGGGATGCCCGTCGGGGCGCGGCGTCGCCGTGCCCGGGGAGCCCCTCCGTTCGAAAGGTCGACGTACCGGTGTCCGTACCGCTGAGCATCCCGAGCCCGCCCGAGGCGTGGAGTCAGTACGACTTCACGCTCTTCGAGCGGACCTTCTCGATCCACACCTACGCGCTGTGCATCCTCGCCGGCATCGTCGTCGCGACGATCATGACGAACGCGCGCCTGAAGCGCCGCGGCGCCGAGCCGTGGGTGGTGCTCGACATCATCATCTGGGCGGTCCCGCTGGGCATCGTCGGAGCGCGCGTCTACCACGTGCTCACCCACCCCGGGGACTACTTCTTCGAGGGCGCCGATCCGCTGCGCACCCTCTACATCTGGGAGGGCGGCAACGCCATCTTCGGCGGCCTGATCGGAGGCGCGGTCGGCGCCTGGATCGGCTGCCGCTGGACCGGGATCCGCTTCTGGACCTTCGCCGACGCCCTCGCGCCCGGCATGCTCGCCGCGCAGGCCCTCGGCCGCCTCGGCAACTGGTTCAACGTCGAGCTCTACGGGCTTCCGACGACGCTGCCCTGGGGGCTCGAGGTCCCGGCCTCGAACCCGGCCTTCCCCGTCGGACTCCCCGCCGACACCCTCTTCCACCCCACCTTCCTCTACGAGATCCTCTGGAACGTCGTCGGCATCGGCGTCATCCTGGTCGCCGAGCGCCGTTTCCGGCTCCAGTGGGGCGACGTCTTCGGCGTCTACCTCGTCTGGTACGGCATCGGCCGCATCTGGTTCGAGTCGATCCGCATCGACCCGAGCGAGGTGCTCCTGGGGCTCCGCACCAACGTGTGGGCCGCCCTGATCGCCGTCGTCATCGGCCTGGCGATCGTGATCGTCCAGGGTCGCGAGCACACCGGCGACGAGCCGTCCCCGTACCGGCCCGGCAAGGAGTGGAAGCCCGAAGCGGCTGGGGTAGAATTCGAGGACGTCGAGTCCGACTCGAACGCACCCACCAGCACTTCCTCCGGCGACGACGCCGACACGAGGACGGTCTCCCGCACCTGACGGCGACCGCGGGACTCCGCGGCCGCCCGTCCGGTGCCCGACAACCGCACGATCGCACTCCACGGCTCAGCCACAAGCGCTGCCGCGTGTCGTCCGTGCGGTCACGCCCACGGCGCGTGACCCCCACGACACGGCCCTCCCGATCGGGGAGCCGACCCACCATCACCACCCTGCGGGCCAGCGACGTCCCCATCCGCCACAACTCTCGTGAGGACGGTTCCTGACATGGCACCCGCCCAGCCCTCGCCCCGCGTCCCCGTCGTGCCGTTCCTCGGCACTCCGCCCGCTCAGGGCATGTACGACCCTGCGGCCGAGAAGGACGCCTGCGGTCTCGCGATGGTCGCCACCATGCGCGGCACCGCCGGGCACGACATCATCGACGCCGCCCTCGACGCCCTGCGCAACCTCGAGCACCGCGGCGCGGTCGGCTCCGATGCGGGCACCGGCGACGGCGCGGGCATCATCACCCAGATCCCGGACGACTTCCTCCGCGCGGTCGCGACGTTCGAGCTGCCCCCGCTCGGGCAGTACGCCGTCGGCAACGCGTTCCTCCCGGTCGACGTCTTCGAGCGCGAGCGGGTGAAGTCGACCATCGCCGACATCGCGCGCGAGGAGAACCTGACGGTCGTCGGCTGGCGCTCCGTCCCGGTGCAGCCCGACGAGATCGGCACGCTCGCCCGCGCCGCGATGCCCGCGATCGAGCAGCTGTACGTCCGGAGCGACCTCACCGACGAGACCGGCACGCCGTTCTCCTCTGTGCGCCTGGACCGGCTGACCTTCCGCCTGCGCAAGCGCGTCGAGCGCGAGCTCGAGGTGTACTTCATGTCGCTGTCGAGCCGGACGCTCGTCTACAAGGGCATGGTCACGACCCTCCAGCTCGAGCCGTTCTACCCCGACCTGCAGGACGAGCGCTTCACCTCGAAGCTCGCGCTCGTGCACTCGCGGTACTCGACGAACACGTTCCCGTCCTGGCCGCTCGCTCAGCCGTTCCGCATGATCGCCCACAACGGCGAGATCAACACCGTGCAGGGCAACCGCAACTGGATGCGGGCGCGCCAGTCGCAGCTGAAGAGCAAGGAGCTGGGCGACCTGTCGCCGCTGTTCCCGATCGTCTCGCCCGGGCGCAGCGACTCCGCCTCGTTCGACGAGACCGTCGAGCTGCTGAACCTCGCCGGCCGCTCGCTGCCGCACGCGATCATGATGATGGTGCCGGAGGCGTGGGAGAACCAGGCCGCCGCGATCGACCAGAAGCGCCGTGCGTTCTACGAGTACCACTCGATGCTCATGGAGCCGTGGGACGGCCCCGCCGCGATCGTCTTCACCGACGGCGAGCTCGTCGGCGCCACCCTCGACCGCAACGGGCTGCGTCCGGGCCGGTACGTCGTCACCGACGACGGCCTCGTCGTGCTCGCGAGCGAGATCGGCGTGCTCGACATCGACCCCGCCAAGGTCGTCCGCAAGGGGCGCCTCCAGCCCGGTCGCATGTTCCTGGTCGACACGGAGCAGGGCCGCATCGTCGAGGACGAGGAGATCAAGGGGCAGCTCGCCGAGTCCGGTCCGTTCGAGGAGTGGCTCGACAAGGGCCGCATCAACCTCAAGGACCTGCCCGAGCGCGAGCACATCGTGCACACGCCGGCGTCCGTCAACCGCCGTCAGCGCACGTTCGGCTACACCGAGGAGGAGGTCCGCCTCCTCCTGCTGCCGATGGCGAAGGCCGGAGCCGAGCCGCTCGGAGCGATGGGCTCCGACACGCCCGTCGCCGTGCTGTCCAAGCGCCCCCGCCTGCTCTTCGACTACTTCACCCAGGCGTTCGCGCAGGTCACCAACCCGCCGCTCGACTCCATCCGCGAGGAGGTCGTCACGTCGCTGCGCCTCGGGCTCGGCCCGGAGCGCAACCTGCTGTCGGCCGGAGCCGAGCACGCCCGCCAGGTCGTCCTCGACTTCCCGGTGATCGACAACGACGAGCTGGCCAAGATCCAGCACATCGCCCCGCGTCCGCTCAGCCACATCACGACGACGATCCGCGGTCTCTACCGCGTCGACGCCGGTCCGCGCGCCATGCAGGACCGCATCGACGAGATGTGCAGCGAGGCCGACGAGGCGATCGCGGCCGGGGCGCAGTTCCTCGTGCTCTCGGACCGCGACTCCACGAAGGACCTCGCTCCGATCCCGTCGCTCCTGATGCTCGCCGCCGTGCACCACCACCTGATCCGCACCGAGAACCGGATGCGCGTCGGGCTGGTCGTCGAGGCCGGCGACGTCCGCGAGGTGCACCACGTCGCGACCCTGATCGGCTACGGCGCGTCGGCGGTCAACCCGTACCTCGCGATGGAGACCTGCGAGCAGCTCGTCCGCAGCGGCATGCTCTCGGACATCTCGCCCGAGAAGGCCGTCAAGAACGTCATCAAGGCGCTCGGCAAGGGCGTCCTCAAGATCATGTCCAAGATGGGCATCTCGACCGTGTCGAGCTACGCGGGAGCGCAGACCTTCGAGGCGGTCGGCCTCAGCCAGGCCTTCGTCGACCAGTACTTCACCGGCACCGTCTCGAAGCTCGGCGGCATCGGGATCGACGTCGTCGCCGAGGAGAACGCCGCGCGCCACCGCGCCGCGTACCCGGAGGACGGCGCGGTCGTCGCCCACGAGCGCCTCGCGGTCGGCGGCGAGTACCAGTGGCGCCGCGACGGCGCCCCGCACCTCTTCAACCCCGACACCGTCTTCCGGCTGCAGCACTCCACGCGCAACCGCCGCTACGACGTGTTCCGCGAGTACACGAAGATGGTCGACGACCAGGCGAGCTCGCTCATGACCCTGCGCGGCATGTTCACCCTCGACACCGAGGGGCGGACGCCCGTGCCGATCGACGAGGTCGAGCCGGTCGAGTCGATCGTCAAGCGCTTCTCGACGGGGGCGATGAGCTACGGCTCCATCTCGCCCGAGGCGCACGAGACGCTCGCCATCGCGATGAACCGCCTCGGCGCCAAGTCGAACACCGGCGAGGGCGGCGAGGACACGGAGCGACTGCTCGACCCCGAGCGCCGCTCCGCGATCAAGCAGGTCGCCTCCGGGCGCTTCGGCGTCACGAGCATGTACCTCACCCACGCCGACGACATCCAGATCAAGCTCGCCCAGGGCGCCAAGCCCGGCGAGGGCGGTCAGCTGCCGCCGACGAAGGTGTACCCCTGGATCGCGCGCACCCGTCACGCGACCGCGGGCGTCGGCCTCATCTCGCCGCCGCCGCACCACGACATCTACTCGATCGAGGACCTCAAGCAGCTGATCTTCGACCTCAAGCGCGCGAACCCCTCGGCCCGCATCCACGCCAAGCTGGTCAGCCAGTCCGGCATCGGCGCGGTCGCGGCGGGAACGGCGAAGGCCCTGGCCGACGTCATCCTCGTCTCGGGCCACGACGGCGGAACGGGTGCGAGCCCGGTCAACTCGCTCAAGCACGCGGGCACCCCGTGGGAGCTCGGCCTGGCCGAGACCCAGCAGACGCTCATGCTCAACGGCATGCGCGACCGCGTCGTGGTGCAGGTCGACGGCCAGATGAAGACCGGGCGCGACGTCGTGATCGGCGCGCTGCTGGGAGCGGAGGAGTTCGGCTTCGCCACCGCTCCGCTCATCGTCGAGGGCTGCATCATGATGCGCGTCTGCCACCTCGACACCTGCCCCGTCGGCGTCGCCACGCAGAACCCGGAGCTGCGCAAGCGCTTCTCCGGCAAGCCCGAGTTCGTGGTCAACTTCTTCGAGTTCATCGCCCAGGAGGTGCGCGAGTACCTCTCGCAGCTCGGCTACCGCAGCATCGACGAGATCGTCGGCCACCGCGAGCTGCTCGACGTCAACCAGGCGATCGAGCACTGGAAGGCGAGCGGTCTCGACCTCACGCCGATCCTGGTCGGGCCCGTCTTCACGGCCGAGGAGCCGCGCCGCCACGGCCGCGCGCAGGAGCACGAGCTGGAGCACCACTTCGACAACGAGCTCATCCGCCTCGCCGCGAACGTCCTCGACCACCGCGGCACCGTCGCGATCGAGCGCGAGATCAAGAACACCGAGCGCGCCGTCGGCACGATGCTCGGACACGAGGTCACCGTCCGCTTCGGCGAGAACGGGCTGCCGGCCGACTCCATCGTCGTGTCGCTGCGCGGCTCGGCCGGGCAGTCGCTCGGCGCCTTCCTCCCCGCGGGCATCACCCTGCGTCTCGAGGGCGACTCGAACGACTACGTCGGCAAGGGGCTCTCGGGCGGTCAGATCGTGGTGCGGCCCGACCGCCGCAGCACCTTCGACGCGTCGACCAACGTGATCGCGGGCAACGTCATCGGCTACGGGGCGACCCAGGGCACGATGTTCATCCGCGGCATGGTCGGCGAGCGCTTCCTGGTCCGCAACTCCGGAGCGACCGCGGTCGTCGAGGGAGTGGGCGACCACGCTCTCGAGTACATGACCGGCGGGCTGGCCGTGATCCTCGGCGACACCGGGCGCAACCTCGGCGCCGGCATGTCGGGCGGCACGGCCTACGTGCACGGCCTGAAGCGCGAGCTCGTCAACCGCGACGCGCTCGCCTCCGGGGAGCTCACGCTCTCGGCGCTCGACAGCGCCGACGTCGAGATGCTCCGCGACCTGCTCGAGCGACACGTCGCCGAGACCGAGTCCACCCTGGCCCAGGGCATGCTCGACGATTTCGACGGAACCGTCTCGCGTTTCGTCAAGGTACTGCCCCGCGACTTCGCCGCGGTGCTCGCGACGCGCGCATCCGCTGTCGAAGAGGGGCTCGACCCCGACGGCGACGTCGTCTGGGGACGGATTCTGGAGGTGACCGGTGGCTGATCCCAAGGGGTTCCTGAAGGTGCAGGACCGGGAGCTGCCCAAGCGGCGCCCCGTGTCCGTGCGGCTGATGGACTGGAAAGAGGTGTACGAGCAGGGCGACTCCGCCGTGCTGCGACGCCAGGCCGGACGTTGCATGGACTGCGGCATCCCGTTCTGCCACAAGGGCTGCCCGCTCGGGAACCTGATCCCCGAGTGGAACGACCTGATGTGGCGCGGCGAGGGCCGCCAGGCCATCGAGCGCCTGCACGCGACGAACAACTTCCCGGAGTTCACGGGCCGGCTCTGCCCGGCCCCGTGCGAGTCGTCCTGCGTGCTCGGCATCAACCAGCCCGCGGTCACGATCAAGCAGATCGAGGTCTCGATCATCGATCAGGCCTTCGGCAACGACTGGGTGCAGCCGCACCCGCCCGAGCGCCTCACGGGCAAGACCGTCGCGGTCGTCGGCTCCGGCCCCGCCGGCCTCGCCGCCGCTCAGCAGCTGACCCGGGCGGGTCACACCGTCGCGGTGTACGAGCGCGACGACCGCATCGGCGGACTCCTGCGCTACGGCATCCCGGACTTCAAGATGGAGAAGAAGCACCTCGAGCTGCGTCTGAACCAGATGAAGGCCGAGGGCACCCGCTTCCGCGCGGGCGTGGACATCGGTCAGGACATCACCTGGGACGACCTCCGCGCGCGCTACGACGCCGTCGTGGTCGCGACCGGCGCCCTCGTCCCGCGCGATCTCCCGATCCCGGGCCGCGACCTCTCGGGCGTGCACTTCGCCATGGAGTACCTCGTGCAGTCGAACCGCGTGCTCGCGGGCGACACCGTCTTCGAGCAGATCAGCGCGGAGGGCAAGCACGTCGTGGTCCTCGGCGGCGGCGACACCGGAGCCGACTGCATCGGCACGGCGCATCGCCAGAAGGCGGCCTCGGTCACGAACCTCGCGATCGGCAAGCAGCCGCCGTCGGAGCGCCCGGACAGCCAGCCCTGGCCGATGGACCCGACCGTGTTCGAGGTCTCGAGCGCGCACGAGGAGGGCGGCGAGCGGATGTTCCTCGCCTCCACCGTCGAATTCCTCTCGAACGAGGTCGGCGAGGTCCGCGCCGTGCGCGTGGCCGAGACCGAGTACCTCGACGGACGCCGCGTCCCCAAGAGCGGCACCGAGCGCGAGATCCCGGCCGACCTGGTCCTGCTGGCCCTGGGCTTCACCGGCCCGGAGTCGGACCGCCTCGCCGGCCAGCTCTCGGTCCCGTTCACGGACCGCGGCAACGTCGACCGCGGCGCCAACTTCGAGACGACCGCCCCCGGAGTGTTCGTCGCCGGAGACGCGGGCCGCGGCCAGTCCCTCATCGTGTGGGCGATCGCCGAGGGCCGCTCCGTCGCGGCCGAGGTCGACCGCTACCTCGAGGGCACCACGCAGCTCCCCGCGCCCGTCGGTCCGAACGACCGCGGCTTCACCCTCTAGTCCCGCCGAGGCGATAGTCTCGCGCTGGCAATCCCTGCTCACCCTCCCCGCTAACGACGCGCCTCCGGGCGCAGAACAACGGAGCACCCCCTCAATGAGACGAGCGAAAATCGTCGCCACCCTCGGCCCGGCAACGTCGTCGTACGAGACCATTCGTGCGATCATCGACGCCGGCGTGGACGTGGCCCGCATGAACCTCAGCCACGGCAGCTACGACGTCCACGAGGGCATCTACCGCATCGTCCGCAAGGCGGCCGACGACGCCGGCCGCGCGGTCGCGATCCTGGTCGACCTCCAGGGTCCGAAGATCCGCCTCGGCAAGTTCGAGGGCGGCCCGTACGCCCTCGCCGAGGGCGACGTCTTCACCATCACGACCGAGGACGTCGTGGGCACCAAGGAGCTCTCGGGCACCACGTTCAAGGGCCTGCCCGACGACGTGAACCCGGGCGACATGCTCCTGATCGACGACGGCAAGGTCGCGGTCCGCGTCACGGCCGTCGAGGGCCCGCGCGTCGTCACCGAGGTCGTCGTCCCCGGCAACGTCTCGAACAACAAGGGCATCAACCTGCCCGGTGTCGCCGTCAACGTCCCCGCGCTGTCGCAGAAGGACGAGGACGACCTGCGCTGGGCGATCCGCCTGGGCGCCGACATCATCGCGCTGTCCTTCGTGCGCAACGCGAGCGACATCACCCGCGTGCACGAGATCATGGCGGAGGAGGGTCGCAAGGCCCCCGTCATCGCCAAGATCGAGAAGCCGCAGGCGGTCGACAACCTGCAGGAGATCATCGACGTCTTCGACGGCATCATGGTCGCCCGCGGCGACCTGGGCGTCGAGCTGCCCCTCGAGGCCGTGCCGATCGTGCAGAAGCACGCCGTCGAGCTCGCCCGCCGCTGGGCGAAGCCCGTCATCGTCGCGACGCAGATGCTCGAGTCGATGATCGAGAGCCCCCGCCCCACCCGCGCCGAGGCGTCCGACGTCGCGAACGCGATCCTCGACGGCGCCGACGCGGTCATGCTCTCGGGCGAGACCAGCGTCGGAGCATGGCCGGTCGTCACCGTCCAGACCATGGCGCGCATCGTCGAGTCGACCGAGGAGCACGGTCTCGAGCGCATCCCCCCGCTCGGCAGCAAGCCGCGCACCCAGGGCGGCTCGGTCACCCTCGCCGCCGCCGAGGTCGCCGAGTTCGTCGAGGCGAAGTTCCTCTGCGTGTTCACGGAGTCGGGCGACTCCGTGCGCCGCATGACTCGCCTGCGCCACGGCATCCCGATCATCGGCTTCACGCCGGAGCCCGCGGTCCGTCGTCGCATGGCGCTCAACTGGGGCGTGCAGTCCTTCGTCACCCCGCGTGTGAACCACACCGACGCGATGTTCGCGCAGGTCGACGCCGTGCTGCTGAACAAGGGCCTCGCCAAGCCCGGCGAGACGGTCGTCGTCGTCTCCGGCTCGCCCCCCGGACGCGCCGGCACCACCAACGACATGCGCGTGCACGTCGTCGGCTCCTCCAGCTCGGTCGAGCCGGTGGAGAACTGGGACCACTGAGTTCCTGAAGGGCCCGGTCGCTGTGCGACCGGGCCCTTCGACGTTCTCCTCGTTCCTCGTCGATCGTCGCGCGGTCGGCTTCCGCAGAGGGTCGCGGTGGGAGGAGCGGGTCGCGTTCCGGGTACGACGATCCGCTGGCACGCGGATCGCCGGTGACCCTGCGAGGGGTGAGGGTGGTCGTCCGCGGCACTGCGGGAGCAGGAGCTCAGGTCGCCGCCCCTCTGCTGGTCGAGTAGGCGCGCAGCGCCGTATCGAGACCCACGTCCTCCCGTGCGCGGGCCTTCGTTGTCGCGACCGTGCGGGTTGTTGATCGCCGTGCCGGCACACGATCCGCTACGGGCTCGAGGTCGCGGCCTGCGCTGCTCGCTCGCGTCCGGCTGCGCGGCGTTCGGAACCGAGGACGGGAACGGCTCTCGGTGCCGAAACAGGCCCCGTTGACGCTCCTGACCTCGGTTGCGGACGACTCCGTGGTCGCCGAACGGTCGCAGAGCGGCGGCGGCAGCCGTGGCCCTCCGGCGCGTCAGGCGGGTGTCCGGGGCGTGGCCGCGTGTCCGGAGCGCGGGCGGTGCCGCGCTAGCGTGGGCGCATGCGACTCGGCGTGCTCGACATCGGCTCCAACACGGTCCACCTGCTCCTCGTCGACGCTCATCCCGGAGCCCGCCCCGTCCCGTACCGCTCGCACAAGCGCAGCCTCGCACTGGTCGCGTACCTCGACGCCGCGGGAGACATCACCGAGGAGGGTCAGCACGAGCTGATCTCGTTCGTCGCGGAGGCGCGCGACGTCGCCCGTGAGCACCGGGCCGAGGACGTCCTGGCCTTCGCGACCTCGGCGATCCGCGAAGCGGGCAACGGAGCGGAGGTCCTCGCCCGCGTCCGCGAGGAGACCGGAGTGCACCTCCAGGAGCTCGGCGGAGAGGCGGAGGCGTCGGCCACCTTCCTGGCCGTCCGACGCTGGTTCGGCTGGGGCGCCGGCTCGATCCTGGACCTCGACATCGGCGGCGGCTCGTTCGAGCTGTCGATGGGCGTCGACGAGGTGCCCGAACTGGCCGTCTCGGTGCCGCTGGGCGCGGGACGGGTGACGCGCGACCTGCTGCAGGGCGACCCTCCGTCGGCCGTGAGCGTCAAGGCCGCGCGCCGGCACGCCCGTGATCTGCTCGCCGACCCCGCTCGGGCGTTCCTCGCGCTCGGGCGCCCCGATCTGGTGGCCGGGACGTCGAAGACGTTCCGCTCGCTCGCGCGCATCACCGGCGCCGCTCCGAGCGCAGCGGGCCCCCTGGTGCGCCGCGAGCTGCACCTCGTCGACCTGCGGCTCTGGAGCTCGCGGCTGGCGGCGATCAGCGCGGCCGACCGCTCCGCCCTGCCCGGCGTCTCCGCGCTCCGCGCGCCGCAGCTGCTCGCCGGCGCCCTCGTCGCGGAGGCCGCCATGGACGCGCTCGGTGTCGAGAAGCTCGTGATCTGCCCCTGGGCCACCCGCGAGGGGCTGATCATCCGCCGCTTCGAGCTCCTCGACGCGCAACTGCAGCGCGAGGACCTTCAGCTGAGCGCGATGCTGTAGGAGAACGTCTTCTGCTCGCCCGGAGCCAGCACGAACTGCCCGGGCTTGTCGACGATGTCGCCGTTCCAGCCCGCCGGAGTGGGGATGCTGCGCCAGGGCTCGATGCAGACGAACGGCGCGCCGACCGGCTTCCAGATCCCGACGACGTCGAAGTCGCCCGCATCGACGGTGATCGATCGGGCACCGTCGGCCTCGAGGGTCATCACGCGTCGCCTCGGCGTGTCGAAGATCACCGCGTCCTGCTCGAACCAGGCGTCGTCGACGACGAGGGCGCCGTCCACGAGCGGCGAGGGGAAGCGCGGCTCGGCGAGCAGGTTGCCCGGCGCGCGACGGAAGCCCTCGGGCTCCTCCTCGGCGAAGCGGATGCGGTGCTCGCCGCCGCCGCCGGGGAGCGGCAGCGCGAACGCCGGGTGGTTGCCCACCGACGCGCCCAGCGGCCCGGTTCCGCGGTTCTCGACGGTCTGCGTGATGCGCAGCGTCGATCCGGTGACGGAGTAGGCGACGAGGAGGGTCCAGTCGAACGGGAAGACCTCGCGGGTCGCGGCGTCGCTGCGGAGCCGGAGCACGGCCTCGTCGCCCGAGGCGCCCGCGAGCTCGAACGCCCGGTCGCGGGCGAAGCCGTGCTGTCCCATCGGGTAGGCGACTCCGTCGTGGTGGAGGGTGTCGTCGGGCAGGCGGCCGATGATCGGGAACAGGACGGGGGCGTGCCTCCGCCACTCGGGGCCCGCCTGCCAGAGGTACTCGAGCCCCGCGGCGTCGCGCAGCGAGGTGAGCTCGGCTCCGGCCGTGGTGACGGAGACGCGGAGCTCGTCGCTCCCGATCTCGAGGCGGACGGGGGTGGGGGAGTCGCTCGTGGTCATGCGCCGATTCTCCTCGCCGCAGCCGCCCCGCGGGGGACCGGCGAGCGTGTCGGAGGGCCGTGGGAGCATGGAGAGATGCCCTCCGAACCGCTCCCGTCCGCTTGGCGCGCCCGTCTCGGCGAGCTCAGCGGCTCGGAGGAGCGGCCGGACGCGGTCGCCGGCCCGCTCACCCCGATCGGCCTGCAGTTCGAGCTGCGCCGCCTCGTGCGACGTGCCGACGATCCGTGGCGGGCGCCGACGAGCGAGCGCGTCGGACCGAAGGACTACGACCCCGCCGCCCGCGACGACCACCGGCTCGCCACCCGGCCCGTGGTCCCGGGGCGCGGCGGGGCGTGGAACCGCTCGACGCTCACCTGGAAGTCGCTGAACTTCCAGACCCACCGCCTCTCGCTCGATCCCGCGCATCAGCGCTGGTTCGCGGAGTTCGCCGCGCTGCACCGCGCGACTCGGACCGTGCACCTGGGGCAGGACCCCGACTGGATCCACCTCGACGACTACGAGAGCCCGCTGCTCTGGCGCCTGCTCGAGCAGGCCCCCGCCCTCGGGATCCCCCTCCTCGCGCCGGACCGCCGCGCCGTCCGCCTCGGCTCCGCGGCGCACGTCGCGCTCCTCGCGACCGACCGGTCCGGAGCGCTCGAGCTGCGGCCGGTCCTCCGGCTCGGCGAGGAGGACCGGCCGCTCGACGAGGTGCGCCCTGTCGCGCGCCACGGCGTCTACGTCGTCGAGGGCGGGGATCCGGCCGCGCTGCTCCTCGCGCCCGCCGCCGCTGCGCTGGAGGAGGAGGAGCTGCGGCTGCTCCGGCACCCGGAGGAGACGAGCGTGCCCGAGGAGGACGTCGCCGAGTTCCTCCGCGACCACCTCCCCGGCCTGCGCGGGCGGGTCGCCGTCCGGCCGAGCGGACCGGGCGTCGAGATCGACGAGCCGGAGCCGCCGAGGCTGGTCTGCACGGTGTCCTTCGAGCCCCGCCGCGCGGTGCGGGTGGGCTGGCGCTGGCGGCGCAGCGCCGATCGATCGAGCGAGATCGACGGAGGAGGGGGCACGGGGTTCGTCGAGGCGGCGATCCTGCGGCGCGCGACCACCGTGCTCGCCGACGCCGGATCCCCGGTCGTCCCCGACCTCGCCGCCGGGGTGCTCCTGCGCGGAGCGGACGCCGCGGTGTTCGTCGTCGAACACCTGCCGCGTCTCGAGGAGGTCGGCGGGGTGCGGGTGGAGCGCGAGGGCGTCCCGCCCGACTACCGCCTCCTGAACGGCGACCTCACCCTCACGGTGACCGCCGTCGACACCGCGGATGCGGACTGGTTCGACCTCGCCGTCGTCGTGCGGATCGGCGACGTGAGCGTGCCGTTCCTCCCGCTGTTCCGCGCGCTCTCGGCCGGGGGCGACCGCATCCGGCTCGTCGACCACTCCTACCTCTCGCTCGCCCACCCCGGGCTCGACCGTCTGCGCGAGCTGCTAAACCGCGCAGATCAGCTCGACGAGTGGGAGACGGGGCCGCGGCTCGGCCGCCACCAGACGGCGCTGTGGGAGGAACTGGAGGAGCTCGCCGACGAGAGCGTCGCCTCGGACGCGTGGCGGCAGGTCCTGCGGCAGGCGCTGGCCGCGGGGGTGCCGGGCGAGGTCGCCGCTCCGGCGGGCCTGCTCGCCGAGCTCCGTCCCTATCAGCAGGAGGGGTACTCGTGGCTCGCCCACCGCCGGCGGCACGGCCTCGGCGGGATCCTCGCCGACGACATGGGCCTCGGCAAGACGCTGCAGGCGCTCGCGATGATGCTGGAGGCCGTCGAGCAGGCGCACGCATCGGGGGAGCGGTGCGCGCCGTTCCTCGTGGTCGCACCGACCTCGGTGGTGCCGGGCTGGGCGTCCGAGGCGGCGCGCTTCGCCCCCGGGCTGCGGGTGCACACGGTCTCGAGCACGCGGACCGGAGTCGCGGGCATCCCCGACGACGCCGATCTCGTGCTGACCAGCTACGCCGTCCTGCGCCTGGCCGCCGAGGAGTGGGCGGGGCGGACCTGGTCCGCCCTGGTCCTCGACGAGGCCCAGTTCGTCAAGAACCCCGCGTCGCAGACCCACCGCGCGGCTCGCTCCCTCGGCGCGCCGATCGTGCTCGCGCTGACCGGCACTCCGCTCGAGAACTCGCTCGACGAGCTCTGGGCGATCCTCGCTCTGACGGCGCCCGGCCTCCTGCCGCCGCTGCGCCGGTTCCAGGAGGAGTACACCCGGCCGATCCAGCACGCGGAGGCGCCGCTCGGCATCGCGTCGCCCGACCTCTCCGAGGGCAGGACCGTCTCGCAGGAGGAGGGGGCCCGCCGCCGGCTCGAGCGCCTGCGCCGACGCGTGCGTCCGTTCCTCCTGCGCCGGACGAAGGAGGCGGTCGCGCCCGATCTGCCCGAGAAGCAGGAGCAGACGATCGAGGTGACGCTCGCGCCGGCCCACCGCGTGCTGTACGACGGCTACCTCCAGCGCGAGCGGCGCAAGCTGCTGGGACTCGTCGAGGACCTCGACCGGCAGCGGTTCACCGTCTTCCGCTCGCTCACCCTCCTGCGGATGCTGGCGCTGGACGCCTCCCTGGTCGACTCCTCGTACCGGCACGTGCCCTCGGCCAAGCTCGACGCTCTGGTGGAGCAGCTCGACGACGTGCTGGCCGAGGGCCGGCGCGCGCTCGTGTTCAGCACCTTCACGTCCTACCTCGAGCGGGCGGCGGAGCGGCTGCGGGCGCGCGGGGTGCCGTTCGTGCAGCTCGACGGGTCGACGCGCGACCGGGCGGGAGTCGTCGAGTCGTTCCGCTCGGGCGACGCGCCGGTGTTCCTCATCAGCCTGAAGGCGGGCGGGACGGGCCTCACCCTCACGGAGGCGGACCACGTCTTCATCCTGGACCCCTGGTGGAACCCGGCGGCCGAGGCCCAGGCCGTCGACCGGGCGCACCGCATCGGGCAGCAGCGCCGGGTCAACGTCTACCGGCTGGTCGCCCTCGACACGATCGAGGAGAAGATCGTGCGGCTGAAGGAGCGCAAGGCACGGCTCGGCGCCGCCGTCCTGGACGACGGCGAGCTGTTCGCGCAGGCGCTGACGGCCGACGACGTGCGCGAGCTGCTGGCCGAGTAGCCGCGAGCTACTGGCCGAGTAGCGAGGTGCGTTCGGCCGAAAGGGTGACAGACAGCCGCGGCACAGGGGGCGAGCGCACACTGGCCGGATGAGCCGCCGCCGCCCCCGTCCCCGCCCCGACTGGGTCGTCGCACTCGAGCAGGGCGAGGGTCCGGGGCTGTTCGGTCCAGGCAGCGCGGTGTGGGCGGTCAACGGCGCGATGCCGACGATGATCGCCGGCGTCAGGGCGCTCCTGATGCAGACGCTGCACGCGGGCGCCATGGCCGGGGTCCACGACCACTCCACCTACCGGGAGGACCCGATGGGCCGCCTGGACAACACCGTCCGCTGGGTGCTGACGACGAGCTTCGGCGATCGCGACGCCGCCACCGGGGCCGCTCGCTGGGTGACCGGCGTGCACGAGCGGATCACGGGGACCTACGAGGACGCGGCCGGCGCGCAGCGCCCCTATTCGGCTCAGGATCCGCGCCTGCTGCTCTGGGTGCACGACGCCTTCACCGACGCCTTCCTCAGCACCCACGAGATCTGGGGCCGACCGATCCCCGGCGGCCCCGACGCCTACGTCCGCGAGTGGGCCGAGTCCGGTCGCCTGCTCGGCGTGCCGAACCCGCCCGAGGACGTCGCGGAGCTGCGGCAGCAGCTCGCGGGCTTCGCCGCCGAGCTGAAGCCGGACGAGCGGGTCCGCGAGGCGGTCGGGTTCCTCCGCGGCATCCGCCTCCCCGGCGAGGCCGGCGTCGTCTACCCGCTGCTCTTCGCCGGAGCGGTCGCCTCCCTCCGTCCGGACGTCCGGCGGCTGCTCGGCCTCCGCCGTCCCTGGTGGCCGGCGATCACCGCGAACCGGCTCCTGATGCGGGGCCTCGAGCTCCACCTCGGCCGTCTCTCGCCCAGCGAGCGCGCGGCGAGGACGCGTCTCGGCCGCCTCGAGGACGCGCACCGCGGCTGACCACTTGGCCACCACTCCCGAACACCTGTCCGGGAAGTGGTAGACTGTGTCCGATGACTTCCGCTCGCGTCGCCTCCCTGCACGGAGCGGGTGCACCTCACGGCCCCACGTCGGCCGATCCCCGGGCCCGCCGCACGCGTCGCCGCGTGTTCGATGCGGTCGAGCGCCTCGTGATGCACGACGGCGGGGAGCGGACCGAGGGCATCGCCGTCAGCGACATCGTCCGCGAGGCCGGCATCAGCCGCAGCTCGTTCTACGCGCACTTCGAGGACGCGGCGGCCGTCGCCTCCGCTCTGCTGCGCGAGGACCTCGTCGTCGCCGAGGTCGCCGAGGGGGACGCCGAGGACCGCACCGGGGCCACCGCCCTGCGGCGCGGCTACGCCCGCCTCGTCGAGCGCCTCGTCGACCGGCACGCCTTCCACGCCCGGCTCCGTGCCCGCGCGACGGCGCGCGTCGCCTCGGACGACGCCGTGCTCGACACGGTGCTGGGCCTCCACCGCGAGGTGCTGGCCCGCGTCAGCGTGCCCGACTCCGTCGATCCGGAGCTCACCGCGACCTTCGCCGCGGGCGGCGTCCTCGCCGTCGTCGGCGCCTGGCTCGCCGGCTCGATCGACGGCACCGATGAGGAGCTCGTCGAGCAGCTCGTCGCCCTCCTGCCTCCGTGGCTGGCCGATGCGCCGCTCGGATCCCCGGTTCCTCCCACCACAGGCCCCACGATGAAAGGCACGACATGATGACATTCGAGGTCGGCGAGACCCTGGTCTACCCGCACCACGGAGCGGTGACGATCACCGGGCTCGAGAAGCGCTCGGTCAAGGGCGTCGAGAAGACGTTCATGACCATGAACGTGCACACCAGCGAGCTCACGATCACCCTGCCCGTCGAGAACGCCGAGCTCGTCGGCGTGCGCGAGATCATCGACGACGCCGGAGTCCAGGCCGTCTACGACGTCCTGCGCAGCGACGTCGCGGAGGAGGCCAGCAACTGGTCCCGCCGCTTCAAGGCCAACCAGGAGAAGATGGCGAGCGGCAGCGTGTACCGCGTCAGCGAGGTCGTCCGCGACCTGTGGCGTCGCGAGCAGGCCGGCGGAGTGTCGGCCGGCGAGAAGCGCATGCTGCTGAAGGCGCGTCAGATCCTGGTCTCCGAGCTGTCGCTCGCGCTCAAGGGCTCCGACGAGGAGGCCTCGGCCAAGCTCGACGAGGTGCTCGCCTCGGCGATCTGAGCCGCCGTCGCGGCGTGCCCGGTCACTCCGGCCGGCACGCCGCGGCCACCTGCCGGGCGACCTCGTCCTGCTCGGCGCTGCCGTCGACGCGGACGAGGATCCCCGCCTCGGCGTAGACCTCCTCGAGCGGAGCGGTCTCCTGCTCGTACACCGAGATCCGGTGACGGATCACCTCGGCGTCGTCGTCGGCCCTCTTCTGCTGCGCGGCCCGCGAGAGCAGGCGGTCCACGACCACCTCGGTCTCCGCCGCGAGCAGCACCGCCCGTGCCAGCTCCACGTCGCGCTCCCCGAGCATCCGGTCGAGCTCCGCGACCTGCGCGAGGGTCCGCGGATACCCGTCGAGGATGAACCCGTCCTGCGCGTCCGGCTCGTCGAGCCGCTCGGCGACGAGCGCGTTCGTGATCTCGTCGGGCACGTAGCGGCCCGCCTCGACGATCGTGCGCAGGCGCCGTCCGAGGTCGGTGCCGTCGGCCACGTGGGCGCGGAAGAGCTCGCCGGTCGAGATCGCGGGAACGCCCAGTGCCCGGGCCAGGATCGCCGCCTGCGTGCCCTTGCCCACGCCGGGCGGCCCCATCATGATGACGCGCATCGCTCGTCCTCCCTCGGTGTCGTCAGGCGATCGTATCCGTGCCCGTCGGCGCCGCCCGCCGATTCGGATCCGCTCTGCCACCCGTTCTAGGCTGGCCGGACCGGACCGGAGGAGGCCCATGACGCACTCGACCGACGCAGCGCATGCCGCCGAGCGACTCGCGGAGGCGCTCGCCTCGGTCGTCGCAGAGCTCGAGGGCAGAGGCGTCGCCGATCAGGCCCTCGCCGAGCTGCGCCGGCCCCGGGCGATCCTCGGCTTCCGCCGCGCGCCGGTCATGGCTCCGGTCACCAGGGCCTGGCGGCTCGGCGTCCTGCTCCTGGAGAGGACCGGCTCGCTCTTCGCCGTCGGGTCGGTCACCCGGGCGGTGGCGCCGCTGCACGCGAACAACCAGTCGGAGTCGCAGGAGGCGCGTCGCGAGATCCGCCGCGCCGCGTTCGACGGGCCGTTCCGCGAGGGCGAGATCGTCAACTACGGCTGGCGGAGGCTCGCGCTGGACGCCGACGGGCTCGCTGCCGATCCGGAGCCGCTCGCCCTGCGGGGCGCGGAGGTGCTGGTCCGCTGGGCGCCGGGCCTCGGCGAGCAGGGCCTCATGCCGATCGAGCGCTACCTCTCGGAGCGCCTCGATCTGCAGAGCGGGACGTGATCCGCGCTCACTCCTCCTCGGCGGCGACCGGGTGGAACCACGGCGGGTAGACCGCGACGCGCGGCGAGGCCGAACTGCCCTCGAAGAGGGCCTTCACCTTGTTGCGGGTCGTCACGGACGGCACGCCGACGACGGCGATCTCCTCGAGCGGGAACCGCTCGGGCACGAGCGCCTCGGCGCTGCGCAGCGCCGGTTCGTCGACGAGCAGGCGCGCGAAGGTGCGCACGAGGGCGTCGCCCTCGGTGAAGCGGGTCAGGACGTGCGACGCGTCGCCGTCGCTCAGGACCGGGGCAGAGGCCAGCGAGCCGACGAGGACGACGTACTGCGACGCCGTGGTGTCGTGGGCGCGGGGCGACCAGTGCGGGAGCACCCGCTCTCCGCGCAGGTCGGCCCACAGGGCCGCGTCGGGAGAGAGGAAGAAGGGGACGAAGCCGGCGACGCTCGCTCCGTCGCGGACCTGGACGGCACGGCGGTGCTCGCGCGTGGTCGCGGCGCTGACGTCCATCGCGGGACGCTCGGGGAGCTGCTCGTCGGCCAGGATCGCTCCGGCGGCCACGATCGCGGCGAGGTTGTCGATGTGCGTGACGTGGTAGATGCGCTGAGCGGCGATGTCGACCTTGGGCAGGGGCTTCTCGCGGGCCGTTCCTCGCGCCGCCGCTCGCGCGGTGGCCGCGCGGGAGGTCCCGGGAACGCGCGCCGGGGTGCGCGTGCGCCCGGCCGCGGGCTCGGGAGCCTTGGCGGGGGAGCAGACGTCGCAGAGCGCGATGTCGAGGCCGTGGATGCATTCGGTGGGCACTCTGGATCCTTCTGCGCGCGGTCTCGGGGGGTCCGGCGCAAGGACGACGTTACGCGACCGAGGGGTCGTCGTGCCGCCGGGGCGGTGATCCGCGGTCGCGGGACGCGGAGCCGCCGGGCATCGGCTGGGAGGCGGAGGACCGCTCAGCGGTGGCGCGTAGCGTGGAGGGATGAAGCGCGTACCGCCCGCCGAGGGCCAGGAATTTGTCTGGGACTACCCGAGGCCGCCGCGGGTCGAGCCGAGCTCCGAGCACGTCGTCGTGCGGCTCGGCGGAGTCGTCGTCGCCGAGACCCGCACGTCGTTCCGCGTCCTCGAGACCAGCCATCCGCCCGTCTACTACCTGCCCCGCTCCGCCTTCGCGGACGGCGCACTCGAGCCGGCTCCCGGACGCAGCGTCTGCGAGTTCAAGGGGGCGGCCTCGTACGTGAGCGTGCGCGGCGGTGGAGCGACGGCCGAGAGCGCCGGCTGGACGTACCCGGATCCGATGGCCGGCTTCGAGGAGCTGCAGGACACCGTCGCCGTGTACCCGGGGCGGATGGACTCGTGCACGGTCGACGGGGAGACGGTGCAGCCTCAGCCGGGAGACTTCTACGGAGGCTGGATCACGTCCCGCGTCGTCGGTCCCTTCAAGGGCGCGCCGGGCACGATGTTCTGGTGACCCGGTCCGGTCGGCGGTCCTCGACCGCGCCGGCGCCGCGGCGCCCGGACGCGATCCGCCGCCGGGCCCGCGTCGATGCCCCCTGCCGCGGCCGTCACTCCGGGTAACGTCCGCGCCCCCGCACTCCGCCTCGTGCCATCGTGGGGCACCGCCGCGGGGCGGGGACGGGAGGCGGAGCAGGATGAGCGAGCGGACGCACGACTGGGGGTTCTCGACCCGCCAGCTGCACGAGGGTCCGGCCGAGGACGCGCTGCACGCCAGGCGGACCCCGATCTACCTCACCGCCGGCTTCAGCTTCGACTCGTTCGACGAGGCGCGCGACCGGTTCGCCGGGGCGGACGGCTACACCTACACGCGCGTCGGCAACCCGACGACCGACGCGGTCGAGCGCCGTCTCGCCGCTCTCGAGGGCGGCGCGGAGGCGCTCCTCGTCGCAGCGGGCAGGCCGCGGTCTCGGTCGCCCTCCTCGCCCTCGCCTCCGCCGCGACCACGTCGTGGCCGCCGCGAGCCTGTACGAGGGCACCAGGAACCTCCTGCTCGAGAACCTCGCGCGCCTGGGCATCACGACCACCTTCGTCGAGGACGCCGACGATCCGCTCGCCTGGGAGGACGCGATCACTCCGCGGACCAGGGTCGTCCTCGTCGAGTCGATCCCCAACCCGCGGAACGACGTCGTGGACCTCCGGCTCGTGGCCGACGCCGCGCACCGCGCCGGAGTGCCCCTCGTCGTGGACAACACGTTCGCGACGCCGTACCTCCTGCGCCCGATCGAGCACGGCGCCGACGTCGTCGTCCACTCCGCCAGCAAGTTCCTCGCGGGGCACGGCGCGGTGATCGCGGGTGCGATCATCGACGCCGGCCGATTCGACTGGAGCGCCCGGGCCGACGCGTTCCCCCACCTCGCGGGGGGCCCGGCCGCCCCCGAGCGGTCCTTCCTCGCCTACGCCAGGGACGTGGTCGCCGGCCGCATGGGTCCGACCCTCTCGCCGCTGACGGCGTTCCTGCTCGAGCAGGGGCTCGAGACCCTCTCGCTCCGCGTGCGCCACCAGTCGCGCAGCGCGCTCGTCGTCGCCCGCTGGCTCGAGGCCCGTCCCGAGGTCGAGAGCGTGGACTACAGCGGGCTGGTCTCGAGCCCCTCGCACGCTCTCGCGCAGCGCTACCTCCCGCGCGGGCAGGGGTCGGTCTTCTCGTTCACGCTGCGCGGGGGAGCGGAGGCGGCGCGCCGCTTCACGGACGCCCTCGCCCTGTTCACCCGCATGACCCACCTCGGCGACGTCCGCTCGCTGGTCCTGCACCCGGCGAGCACGACGCACACGGGCCGGACGGAGGCGGAGCGCGCGGCCGCCGGGATCGGCCCCGGCCTGCTCCGCCTCTCCATCGGCATCGAGGACGTCGAGGACCTCCTCGCCGATCTCGAGGCCGGGCTCCTCGCCTCCGCCTCCCCGCTCGTGCTGGCGGCGGCCTCGTGAGCAGGATGCAGCACTTCGCCTGGTTCCTCTCGCGCGGCTTCGGCCCGCAGGCGTGGGGGCAGCCGGACTGGGACTGGGACCGGCGCTGGACCGGACCCGACCTGTACCGGCAGAGCGCCCGCGAGCTCGAGCAGGCGGGCTTCGACCTCGTGATCATCGAGGACGCCCTCTCGCTCGGCAGCGCGGACACCCTCGATCTGCGCGTCCGCCGCGCCTACGGCGGGCCCAAGCACGACCCGCTCCTGCTCGCGCCCTACCTCTTCGAGGCGACGCGGCACCTCGGCGTCGCGCCCACCGTGAATCCGATGGCCTGGAGCCCGTACCAGGCGGCACGCCAGTTCGCGACGCTGCAGCACCTCGGCGAGGGCCGGCTCGGGCTCAACGTGGTCACCGACGTCGGCAGCAGCCGGCACTTCGGACTCGAGCCGCTGCCGCACGACGGCGCCTACGACAGGGCGCACGAGTGGCTCGACTCGATCCGGGAGCTCTGGCGCAGCTGGGACGACGGCGCCCTGATCCAGGACGCGGCGACCGGCGTGTTCGCGGACGGCACCCGGTTGCGCCCGGTCCGCCACCGCGGCGAGCACTACACCTTCGACGGTCCGCTGAACGCGCTGCCCTTCGACACGGGCGAGCCGGTCGTCGTGTCCCCCGGAGGCTCGCCGCGCGGCATCGACTTCGCGGGAGCGCAGTCCGAGGTGCAGCTCGCCCTCGCCTCGCTCGACGTGGCGACGGTGCGGGCCTACCGCGAGAAGGCGCGTGCCGCGGCCGCGTCGCACGGCCGCGACCCCGACGATCTCACCGTCCTCTTCGTCGTGAAGCCGATCGTCGTGTCGAGCCGGGAGGAGGCGGAGCGCCTCGTCGCCGCGTCTGCGCACCCGGACGAGGCCGCGCTCCTCGCGATCGCCGCGGCCTGGTCCAGCGATCTCGAGACCGATCTCACCGCGCTCGACCTCGACCGGGCGATCGACCGCTCCGTCTTCGGCGGGCACGTCTCGCGCGGCAGCATCGCCGGGCTGTACGGCTCGGCGGGACCCGACGCCCCCCTGCGGGAGCTGCTCACGGCGAAGGCGCGGCTCGGGCTCGTCGCGGATCGGCGAGGGCTGGTCGGCACGGCGGAGGAGGTCGCCGACTTCGTGGAGGAGCTGGGCGAGGACGCCGACAACGACGGCATCGCGTTCTCGGGCGACTTCCATCCCGTCACCCTGCACCGGATGCTCGACGAGCTGGTGCCGATCCTGCGGCGCCGGGGGATCCTGCGCCGCGAGCATCCGGGCGGCGGCCTCCGGCGGAGCCTCGCGGGGTTCTAGCCCGCTGCGGGGCCGAGCAGGACGTGGCGCGCGTCGTCCGCACCGTCGACGCCGAGGCTCCAGGCCGGTCGCGCGAAGGTGTCCGGAGTGACGCGGAACCGGGTCTCCTCGACGCCCGCGCCGTCCGCTCCGACGGTGCGGCTCGTCCCGTTAAGCCGGTAGCCGAGCGCGGAGGAGACGCGGATCGACGGGTCGTTCCAGGCCAGAGCACTGCTCTCGGCCACCTCGGCGCCCAGGTGGTCGAACGCCAGCATCAGCACGGCGGCCCGCATCTCGCGGCCGAGTCCGCGCCCCTGCGCCGAGCGGGTGAGCCAGGATCCGGAGGAGACGGAGCGGGTCGCGCGGAAGCGGTCGGCGAGCAGGTCCTGGCAGCCGATCACGACGCCGTCCTCGAGGACCGCGAACGCGACGCGCCACGACTCGCTCGTCGTCGCGGCCCGCAGGGACCAGTGGTAGCGGGCGAGCCGTCCGGGCAGCTCCTCGGCCGGGGCCTCGGCCCAGGGTGCCGGGAACGGCGATCGTCCCGGCTCGTGGATCCCGGCGGCGGCGGCCTGCGCCAGGCCCGGCAGATCGGAGTCGCGGACCGGATGCAGCTCCAGCCGCGGCGTGCGCAGCACGAGGTCGAACAGGGGCCAGGTCGAGGTCCATCCGCTCATCCGTCGACGCTAGCGGACCCGTGCGGTCGGGGCGGTGTGCTCGCGCCGCACCCGCGGAGGATCGGTACCGGTGGTGGGACTCGAACCCACAAGCCCTCTCGGACAGAGCATTTTGAGTGCCCCGCGTCTGCCATTCCGCCACACCGGCTCATCACGAGCCCGTCGAGAATACCGTAGGCTCATCGGCGTGACAGACCAGGAAACCGCGCCGACCGCACCCCGTCGGGTCGTCGTCGCCGAAGACGAATCGCTCATCCGCCTCGACATCGTGGAGATCCTCCGCGACAACGGCTTCGAGGTCGTGGGCGAGGCGGGCGACGGCGAGACCGCTGTGGCCCTCGCCACCGAGCTCCGGCCCGACCTGGTGATCATGGACGTGAAGATGCCCCAGCTCGACGGCATCTCGGCCGCCGAGCGCCTCTCGAAGGCGCACATCGCCCCGGTCGTCCTCCTCACGGCGTTCAGCCAGAAGGAGCTCGTCGAGCGCGCGAGCGAGGCCGGCGCGCTGGCCTACGTGGTCAAGCCGTTCACGCCGAACGACCTGCTGCCCGCGATCGAGATCGCCCTCTCGCGCTACGCCCAGATCCTGACCCTCGAGGCCGAGGTCGCCGACATGGTCGAGCGCTTCGAGACCCGCAAGCTCGTCGACCGGGCCAAGGGCCTGCTCAACGAGAAGATGGGCCTCACCGAGCCCGAGGCGTTCCGCTGGATCCAGAAGGCGTCCATGGACCGCCGGCTCACCATGCACGACGTCGCCCAGGCGATCATCGAGCAGCTGAGCCCGAAGAAGTAGCCGCCGGGGCGACGTCCCCGATCACGGCCAGAGGCGGGTGCGCTCCCACGGGGAGCGCCCGCCTCCGTCGTTCCCGGGCGGTACTCGAGGCGGACGTGGTCCTGCTCGGGTGCGCTGGACCCCTGCCAGAACTCGATGCGCTCGGGGACGACCCGGTAGACGGCCCACTCGCGGTCGAGCGTCGCGGGGGAGCAGCTCACGGCCACGCTCGTCTGGAGCGTGACGAGGCCGAAGTCGGCGGCGGCGGCCATCGGCTCGCTCTGCCGCCCGACCAGCAGCGCGGTCCGGCCGGCCTCGGAGCGGCGGCGGAAGTCCTCCGCCGACTCGGTGGCGGAGCCCCGCTCGACGCGTCCCTCCACGCGCACCTGGCGACCCTGGACCGGCCAGAAGAAGGTCAGCGCCGCGTGGGGGTTCTCCTCCATCGCGCGGCCCTTCGGGCTCGTGGCGTGGGTCGAGAACGCCCAGCCCTGCTCATCGGCGTTCCGGAGCACGAGCACCCGCGCCCCGACGGCGCCGTCGGCGCCTGCCGTCGAGAGGGTCGCGCCGTGGGGGAGGAGCTGGCCGGCGGCGGCGGCCTCCTCGAGCCACCGCCCGAACAGCTCGAGCGGCTCCTCGGGAGCCGCGTCGGCGTCGAACGCCGGGAGCTCGGAGGGCATGGACGGGAGGCTCTTGAGGAGATCGCGGAAGGTCACGCTGCGAGCCTAGGCTCCGCGCCTCGGCGCGATCGGGGCTTGCGGTGGACGCCTCCGCCGGTCGCTCCGGCGTCGTCTCACCTCAGGATGTTGGTGATCCGCACCGTCGAGAGGCGGCGTCCGGCCTCGTCGCGCACCACGATCTCGTGGGTCGCCAGCGTTCCGCCGAGGTGGATGGCGTCGCACGTGGCGATGACGAAGCCGGAGCGGACGGAGCGGCTGTGGCTCGCGTTCAACTCGATCCCCATCGCGATCCGGCCCTCGCCCGCGTGGATGTTCGCGGCGATCGAGCCCATCGACTCCGCGAGGACGACGTGAGCGCCGCCGTGCAGGATCCCGACCGGCTGGCGGTTGCCCTCGACCGGCATCGAGGCCACCGAGTGCTGCGGCGAGAGCTCGTGCCAGAGGATCCCCATCCGCTCGGCGAGCTCGCCCATCCCGCGGCCGATGCCGGCCACGAGATCGAGTGCCGGAGGACGGACCCAGGGGGTGTCGAGGGGGGCTGAGTCGGTCACGGATCTCCTCGTCGTCGCGTCGGGCGAGGCGCTCGACGGGCGGCTCGGAACCGTCCGATCCGGTGTCGGAGGCGCTGTGTAGTCTTGCCGTGTGTCAGATCCGGAACAGCCTACCCTCCTGCTCGTCGACGGCCATTCCCTGGCGTTCCGGGCGTTCTACGCGCTCCCGGTCGACAGTTTCCAGACCCGAGACGGCCAGCACACGAACGCCATCCACGGCTTCCTGTCGATGCTGATCCTGCTGCTCAAGAACGAGAAGCCGACGCACCTCGGAGTCGCGTTCGACATCTCCCGGTACTCGTTCCGCACCCGCGAGTACCCCGAGTACAAGGGCACGCGCGGAGAGACGCCGCCGGAGTTCAAGGGCCAGGTGCCGCTGCTCGAGCAGGCGCTGCACGCCATGAACATCCGAACCGTCTCGAAGGAGGACTTCGAGGCCGACGACATCCTCGCGACGCTCGCGAAGCAGGGCGCGGAGGCCGGCTACCGGGTGCTCGTCGTCTCGGGCGATCGCGACACGATCCAGCTCGTCACCCCCGACGTCACCCTCCTCTACCCCTCGACCCAGGGCGTGTCGCAGCTCACGCGCTACGACCGCGACAAGGTCTTCGAGAAGTACGGCGTGGAGCCCCACCAGTACCCCGAGATCGCAGCCCTCGTCGGCGAGACGAGCGACAACCTGCCCGGAGTCGACAAGGTGGGCCCGAAGACCGCGGCCAAGTGGGTCAACCAGTACGGCACGGTCGCCGACATCATCGCCCACGCCGACGAGATCAAGGGCGTCGTCGGAGAGAAGCTGCGCGAGCAGAAGGAGAACGCCCTCCGCAACCGCCGTCTCAACCGGCTCGTCACCGACGTCGAGCTGCCGCTGGGCCCGACCGACCTCGCCCGGCAGCCCATCGACCCCGATGCGGTCCGCGAGATCTTCTCGCGCCTGGAGTTCAAGACCCTGCAGGAGCGCGTCCTCACGATCGCCGCCGACGAGGGCGTCGAGGGAGCGGCCGCCGCGCTCGCCGGCGACACCGTCACGACCGCGGCGCCTGCGGTGCGGACGATGGTCGACGAGGAGCTCGCGCACTGGCTCGACACCGTCTCCGCGAAGGGCACGACCCCCGTCGCCGTCCAGGCGCAGGTCGGTCCGGACGGCCTCGAGGGCATCGGCCTGTCGGTCGAGAAGGAGTCGGCGTTCGTCCCGTGGGCGGCCGACCGTCCCGACTACACCGGCCTCGAGCAGTGGCTGGCGAGCGACGCTCCCAAGTACTTCGCCGACGCGAAGCCGCAGGTGAAGGCGCTGCGCACCGCCGGTCTCCCGGTCGCCGGCCTCGCCTTCGACACCCGCATCGCGGCATGGCTCCTGCAGCCCACCGGCCACGCGGCGACGCTCCCCGCGCAGGTCTCGCAGTACCTCGACGAGACGATGGCGCAGGGCGATCCGAACCAGCTCGTGCCGACGGTCGAGCCGATGAGCCCGGCGACCGAGGCGTGGTACGCGTTCCGCCTCGTCGGCGTCCTCACCGAGCTGCTCGGCGAGGGCATGCTGTCGGTCCTCGTCGACATCGAGCTGCCCATCGTGCAGGTCCTCGCGACGGTCGAGCTCACGGGCGTGGCGATCGACCCCGAGGTGCTCGCGCGCCTCCGGGGCGAGCTGACCACCACGTCCGCCGACCTCGCTAGCCGCGCGTTCGCCGAGATCGGCCACGAGATGAACCTCGGCTCGCCGAAGCAGCTCCAGCAGGTCCTCTTCGAGGAGCTCGCGATGCCGAAGACCCGGGCGACCAAGACGGGGTACACGACCGACGCCTCCGCTCTCGCCGATCTGCAGGAGTCGCACCCGCACCCCTTCCTCGGACTCCTGCTCGAGCACCGCGATGCGACCAAGCTCAAGCAGATCATCGAGACGCTCGAGAAGTCGGTGACGCCCGATCGGCGGATCCACACCAGCTACGACCAGACGGGGACGGCCACCGGCCGCATCTCCTCGAACGACCCCAACCTGCAGAACATCCCCGTCCGCAGCGAGGTGGGCCGCCGCATCCGGACCGCCTTCGTGCACAGCGACGAGGCGAGCACCCTGCTCACCGCCGACTACTCGCAGATCGAGATGCGGATCATGGCGCACCTGTCGGGCGACGCCGGGCTGATCGAGGCGTTCCACAGCGGCGAGGACCTGCACCGCTTCGTCGGCTCGCGCATCTTCGGCGTCGAGCCGGGCGATGTCACCTCGGCGATGCGCAACAAGGTGAAGGCCATGTCCTACGGGCTCGCCTACGGACTCAGCGCCTTCGGCCTGTCGAAGCAGCTCCGGATCTCGAGCGCCGAGGCCAAGCAGCTGATGACCGACTACTTCGTCCGCTTCGGCGCGGTGCGCGACTACCTGCGCAGCGTCGTCGAGCAGGCGCGCGAGACGGGCTACACCGAGACGATCTTCGGCCGACGCCGTCCCTTCCCGGATCTGCAGAGCGCCAACCGGGTGCTCCGCGACAACGCCGAGCGTGCAGCGCTGAACTCGCCGATCCAGGGCTCCGCCGCCGACATCATGAAGATCGCGATGATCGGCGTGCAGTCCGACATCGACGAGCAGGGCCTGGGCTCGCGCATGCTCCTCCAGGTGCACGACGAGTTGATATTCGACGTCGCCCCCGGCGAGGAGGAGGCGCTCGAGAGCGTCGTGCGGGCGCGGATGGCGCACGCCGTCGACCTCTCGGTGCCCCTCGAGGTCCAGGTCGGTCACGGAGCGAACTGGGACGCGGCCGCGCACTGACCCGTCCCGTCGGTCGCGCCGTCGTCGTGGCTAGGCTCGGAGCATGACCGTCACCCCTCGCGAGCCCACCCCCGTCGACCAGGTCGCCGAGCGCTGGGTCGACACCCTCGTCGAGCTCGATCCCACGATCGGGACCTGGCTCGGCCGGCCCGGCGGCGGTCTCGCCGACCTGTCGCCGGTCGGGCTCGAGCGCACGCGCACCGCGACCGCTGCGGCCCTGGCCGACCTCGAGGCCGCGGAGCCCGTCGACGACGTCGACCGGGTGACCGTCGCCGATCTCGGCGCCGAGCTCCGACTGAGCCTCGACGCGCACGAGGCGGGTCTCCCGTTCCGCGACCTCAACGTCATCGCGTCGCCCGCGCAGGAGCTGCGCGACGTGTTCGACCTGATGCCGACCGCCGCGGTCGGCGACTGGGAGGACGTCGCCGAGCGGCTCCACGCCCTGCCCGCCGCGCTCTCCGGGTACGCCGACACCCTCCGCGAGGGCATCCGCAGGGGAGTGGTCCCCGCTCGACGCCAGGTCGGCCTCGTCGCGGAGCAGGCCGCGAAGATCGCGGCGCCCCGCGGCTTCTTCGCCGAGCTCGCCGCCGACGCCGCACCCGCCGAGGGATCCCTGCCCGCCTCGCTCGCCGGTCGGCTCGAGGAGGGCGCGAGGCGCGCGGCCGCCGCCTACGGTGAGCTCGAGCGCTTCCTCCGCGGGGAGCTCGCTCCCGCCGCGACCGAGCAGGACGCGGTGGGCCGCGAGCACTACGCGCTGCAGTCGCGCCGCTTCCTCGGCGCGGTCATCGATCTGGACGAGACCTACGAGTGGGGGATCGAGGAGCTCGCCCGCATGACGGCGGAGCAGGAGTCCGTCGCGCGCGAGATCCTCCCCGGGGCCTCGGTGGCCGAGGCGATCGCCCATCTCGAGGCCGATCCCTCCCGCACGCTGCACGGCGTCGACGCTCTGCAGCGCTGGATGCAGGAGACCAGCGACCGCGCCGTCCGCGAGCTGGCCGGCACGGCGTTCGACATCCCGGACGAGCTGCTCGCACTCGAGTGCCTGATCGCGCCCACCCACGAGGGCGGCATCTACTACACCGGTCCCAGCGACGACTTCGCCCGCCCGGGCCGGATGTGGTGGTCGGTCCCCGACGGCGTGACCGAGTTCGCGACCTGGCGCGAGCTCACCACGGTGTACCACGAGGGCGTCCCCGGGCACCACCTGCAGGTGGGCCAGGCGGTGTACAACCGGGCGAGCCTGAACACCTGGCGACGCCAGCTGGCCGGGAGCTCCGGCCACGCCGAGGGCTGGGCCCTCTACGCCGAGCGGCTCATGGAGGGCTTCGGCTACCTCGACGACCCGGCCGACCGACTCGGCATGCTCGACGGCCAGCGGATGCGCGCCGCGCGCGTCGTGCTCGACATCGGCGTGCACCTGGGCAAGCGGATGCCGGGGACGGACGAGGTCTGGACCGCGGACTCGGCCCTGGCCTTCATGAGACGGAACGTGAACATGGACGACGCCTTCATCCGCTTCGAGGTCAA
Organism: Rathayibacter rhapontici; assembly: GCF_001995175.1. GTDB lineage: Bacteria > Actinomycetota > Actinomycetes > Actinomycetales > Microbacteriaceae > Rathayibacter. Next base: position 16,084 of record NZ_MUKN01000027.1, on the reverse strand, counting down.
CCGCTACCTCGGCTGGCCGGGGCAGGCGCCGTCCTACAAGGTGGGCCAGCGGATCTGGGAGCAGCTGCGCGACGACGCCGCGGCCCGCGAGGGGGAGTCCTTCTCGCTCGCCGCCTTCCACCGCCGCGCCCTCGACCTCGGCGGGGTGGGCCTGGACACGCTGCGCGCGAGCCTCGCCTCCTGACGCGGACCCGCTCCGAGATCGCTCCGAGCGGAACCGCGGGCGATTGCCACTGCGCTCCCGGGTTCGATAGTCTTGACCGTCACGTTTGTGGCGCCGCCGTGCCACGGCGAGCGAAGAAGCCCCGGGTCACGGCCCGGCGGCGTCGGAGCCGCCGCCGATCGACGGCACATCCCCTCACACACCGCGGTGGTCACCACTCGGTCGCGTCGCCAGTCGCGCCGGTGCCCTCCGCCCGATACCCATCCATCCTGGAGCATCCCTTAATGACAACCGCAACGACCGAAAAGGCAGCCAAGCAGGTCGCGATCAACGACATCGGGTCTGCTGAAGACTTTCTTGCCGCGGTCGAAAAGACTCTGAAGTTCTTCAACGACGGAGACCTCATCGAAGGCACCGTCGTGAAGATCGACCGCGACGAGGTCCTCCTCGACGTCGGCTACAAGACCGAGGGCGTCATCCCCTCGCGCGAACTCTCCATCAAGCACGACGTCGACCCCTCCGAGGTCGTCAACGTGGGCGACAGCGTCGAAGCCCTCGTCCTGCAGAAGGAGGACAAGGAGGGTCGCCTGATCCTCTCGAAGAAGCGTGCGCAGTACGAGCGCGCATGGGGCGACGTCGAGAAGATCAAGGAGTCCGACGGTGTCGTCACCGGTTCGGTCATCGAGGTCGTCAAGGGCGGCCTCATCGTCGACATCGGCCTCCGCGGCTTCCTCCCGGCCTCGCTCATCGAGCTGCGCCGCGTCCGCGACCTCACGCCGTACCTCGGCCAGGAGATCGAGGCGAAGATCCTCGAGCTCGACAAGAACCGCAACAACGTGGTCCTGTCGCGCCGTGCGCTCCTCGAGCAGACCCAGTCCGAGAGCCGCACCACGTTCCTGAACAACCTGCACAAGGGTCAGGTCCGCAAGGGCGTCGTGTCCTCGATCGTCAACTTCGGTGCGTTCGTGGACCTCGGCGGCGTCGACGGTCTCGTCCACGTCTCGGAGCTCTCCTGGAAGCACATCGAGCACGCCTCCGAGGTCGTCGAGGTGGGCCAGGAGGTCACCGTCGAGATCCTCGAGGTCGACCTCGACCGCGAGCGCGTGTCGCTCTCGCTCAAGGCGACCCAGGAGGACCCGTGGCAGGTCTTCGCCCGCACCCACGCGATCGGTCAGGTCGCCCCGGGCAAGGTCACGAAGCTGGTCCCGTTCGGTGCGTTCGTCCGCGTCGCGGACGGCATCGAGGGCCTCGTCCACATCTCCGAGCTGTCGGGCAAGCACGTCGAGCTCGCCGAGCAGGTCGTGTCCGTCGGTGAAGAGGTGTTCGTCAAGGTCATCGACATCGACCTCGACCGCCGTCGCATCTCGCTCTCGCTCAAGCAGGCGAACGAGAACGTCGACCCCGAGGGCACCGAGTTCGACCCGGCGCTCTACGGCATGGCCACCGAGTACGACGACCAGGGGAACTACAAGTACCCCGAGGGCTTCGACCCGGAGACCAACGAGTGGCGCGAGGGCTTCGAGTCCCAGCGCGAGGCCTGGGAGCAGGAGTACGCCGCTGCTCAGGCTCGCTGGGAGGCCCACAAGGCCCAGGTCGCCAAGTCGCAGGAGGAGGCGGCCACCGTCTCCGAGGGCGTCTCGGTCGGCGGCGGCTTCACCAACGAGTCGACCACCGGCGGCACCCTCGCCGACGACGAGTCGCTCGCCGCACTGCGCGAGAAGCTGTCCTCGAACAACTGATCGAGTGCACACCACGAACGGCCGGTCCCCTCGGGGGCCGGCGTTCGGCGTTCACCGGGGTGCTGGGTAGGGTGGCGGCGTGCATCTCGTAGCCCTCACCGGAGGCATCGCCTCGGGGAAGTCGACCGTCGCCCGCCGCCTCGCCGAGCACGGAGCGGTCGTGGTCGACGCGGACCGTCTCGCCCGTGAGGTCGTCGAGCCGGGCGAGCCCGCCCTCGCCGCGATCGCCGAGCGCTTCGGGGAGTCGATGATCCGCGAGGACGGCACCCTCGACCGTGCTGCGCTCGGAGCACTGATCTTCTCGGACGCCGAGGCGCGCGCCGATCTGAACGCCATCACGCATCCCGCGGTCACGGCCCGGTCGCAGCGGCTCTTCGCCGAGGCCGAGGTGTCGGACCCCGGGGCGGTCGTCGTCTACGACGTCCCGCTGCTCGCCGAGGGGAGAGGCGCGGCCGAGTTCGACGAGGTGGTCGTGGTGCACGCCCCGCAGGACGTCCGCATCGCCAGGCTCGTCGACCTCAGGGGCCTCAGCGAGACCGAGGCGCGCTCCCGCGTCACCGCGCAGGCGAGCGACGAGGAGCGGCTGGCTCTGGCCGACCGCGTGCTGGACTCGAGCGGTCCGCTCGAGCAGACCCTCGCCCGGGCCGACGACCTGTGGGCGGAGCTCATCCGAGCGCGCTAACGGCGGGTGGCAAGGGTCGACGCGGGGCCGTTCGCCGCCAGCGCACGCCGAGCCCCGTGTCGGTGGTCGCGGCTACGCTTCGACACATGGAGCCAACCCGTGCCGTGCACCCGTTCGAGGTCGTCAGCGAATACAAGCCGAGCGGCGACCAGCCCCGGGCGATCGCGGATCTGAGCGCCCGCATCACCGCCGGCGAGACCGATGTGGTCCTCCTCGGCGCCACCGGCACCGGCAAGTCCGCGACGACCGCCTGGCTGGTGGAGGCCGTGCAGCGGCCCACCCTCGTCCTGGCGCACAACAAGACGCTGGCCGCACAGCTGGCGAACGAGTTCCGCGAGCTCTTCCCGAACAACGCCGTCGAGTACTTCGTCTCGTACTACGACTACTACCAGCCCGAGGCGTACGTCCCCCAGACCGACACCTTCATCGAGAAGGACAGCTCGGTCAACGCCGAGGTCGAGCGCCTGCGCCACTCCACGACCAACTCCCTGCTCAGCCGCCGCGACGTCATCGTCGTGTCGACGGTCTCCTGCATCTACGGCCTGGGCCAGCCCGAGCAGTACCTCGAGGCGATGGTCGCGCTCCAGGTGGGGCAGCGCGTCGACCGCGACCGCCTGATCCGCAAGTTCGTGTCGATGCAGTACGCGCGCAACGACGTCGACTTCGCGCGCGGCACATTCCGCGTCCGCGGCGACACGATCGAGATCATCCCCATGTACGAGGAGCTCGCGATCCGCATCGAGATGTTCGGCGACGAGATCGAGGCGCTCTACACGCTGCACCCGCTCACCGGCGACATCGTCCGCAAGCTCGACTCCGTCTCGGTGTTCCCCGGCTCGCACTACGTCGCCAGCCAGGACGTCATGCACCGGGCGATCGACACCATCCAGGAGGAGCTCGAGGTGCGCCTGTCCGACCTCGAGAAGCAGAACAAGCTGCTCGAAGCGCAGCGACTGCGGATGCGCACCACCTTCGACCTCGAGATGATGCAGCAGATCGGCTTCTGCTCCGGCATCGAGAACTACTCCCGCCACATCGACGGCCGCCAGTCGGGCGAGGCCCCCCACTGCCTGCTCGACTACTTCCCGGACGACTTCCTCGTCGTCATCGACGAGTCGCACGTCACCGTGCCGCAGATCGGGGCGATGTACGAGGGCGACGCGTCGCGCAAGCGCACGCTCGTCGAGCACGGCTTCCGTCTGCCCTCCGCGATGGACAACCGCCCGCTGAAGTGGGAGGAGTTCAAGGACCGCGTGGGTCAGACGGTCTACCTCTCGGCGACCCCCGGGCGCTACGAGATGGGCATCGCTGACGGCATCGTCGAGCAGATCATCCGCCCGACGGGCCTCATCGACCCCGAGATCGTCGTCAAGCCGACCAAGGGCCAGATCGACGACCTCCTCGAGGAGATCAAGCGCCGCACCGAGCGCGACGAGCGCATCCTGGTCACGACCCTGACCAAGCGGATGGCCGAGGAGCTCACCGACTTCCTCACCGAGGCGGGCGTGCGGGTGCGCTACCTGCACTCCGACGTCGACACCCTGCGCCGGGTCGAGCTGCTGTCCGAGCTCCGCGCCGGCGTCTACGACGTCCTCGTCGGCATCAACCTGCTCCGCGAGGGACTCGACCTCCCCGAGGTGTCGCTGGTCGCGATCCTCGATGCCGACAAGGAGGGCTTCCTCCGCTCCTCCACCTCGCTCATCCAGACGATCGGGCGCGCCGCCCGCAACGTCTCCGGCGAGGTGCACATGTACGCCGACAAGGTCACCGACTCGATGCGGCTCGCGATCGACGAGACCGATCGCCGCCGCGAGAAGCAGGTGGCCTACAACCTCGAGCACGGCATCGACCCGACCCCGCTGCGGAAGAAGATCGCCGACATCACCGAGGTCCTCGCCCGGGAGGGCGCCGACACGGCGAAGCTGCTCGCCGGCCGCGACGCGAAGAAGAAGAGCCCCACTCCGAACCTGCGCCGTCAGGGTCTCGCCGCCAACGGAGGCAACGACCTCGAGGCGATCATCGGCGACCTGAACGGCCAGATGCTGCAGGCGGCGGGCGAGCTCAAGTTCGAGCTCGCGGCGCGTCTGCGCGACGAGGTGTCGGAGCTCAAGCGCGAGCTCCGGCAGATGGAGAAGGCCGGTCACCTGACCTGATCCGCAAGCTCGGAGGGGCAGGATCAGCGCCCAGCGAACGCCCGCCGGCGATGTCGGTGGCTCCGCATACACTTTCGAGGTGTCGATCTCGAACGCTGTCAAAGACCCTGCTCCCGCTCCCTCCGAGCACTCCCACCACCCCCACCGGTTCGTCTCCCAGCTCGACGACTCCGTCTCGAAGCTGGTGGTGAGCGGTGCCCGGGTGCACAACCTGCAGGACGTCGATCTCGAGATCCCGCGCGACTCCATGGTCGTGTTCACCGGCCTGTCGGGCTCGGGCAAGTCCTCGCTCGCCTTCGACACGATCTTCGCGGAGGGGCAGCGCCGCTACGTCGAATCGCTGTCGGCCTACGCCCGCCAGTTCCTCGGGCAGGTCGACCGGCCCGACGTCGACTTCATCGAGGGCCTCAGCCCCGCTGTCTCGATCGACCAGAAGTCGACCAACCGCAATCCGCGGTCGACCGTCGGCACGATCACCGAGATCTTCGACTACATGCGCCTGCTCTGGGCGCGCATCGGAGTCCCGCACTGCCCGGTCTGCGGCGAGAGGATCTCGGCGCAGACGGTCCAGCAGATCGCCGATCAGCTCATGGAGCTCGACGCCGGCACGCGCTACCAGATCCTCAGCCCCGTCGTCTCGCAGAAGAAGGGCGAGTTCGTCGACCTCTTCAAGGAGCTGACCGCGGGCGGCTACTCCCGCGCGATGGTCGACGGCAAGCTGATCCAGCTCAGCGAGCCGCCGACCCTCAAGAAGCAGTTCAAGCACGACATCTCGGTGGTCGTCGACCGCCTCGTCGCCGGGCCCGACATCCTCGGCCGCCTCACCGACTCGCTCGAGACGGCGCTCCGCCTCACCGACGGCATCGTGCAGATCAACTTCGTCGACGGCGAGGGCGACGGCGCCTGGACCACCTACTCCGAGAAGCTGTCCTGCCCGAACAACCACCCGATCTCGCTGACCGAGATCGAGCCGCGCACCTTCTCCTTCAACGCGCCGTTCGGGGCGTGCCCCGAGTGCTCCGGCCTCGGCACGCGCATGTCCGTCGACGACGAGCTGCTGCTCGGCGACCCCGATCTCAGCATCGCCGAGGGCGTCATCATCCCGTGGACCACCCAGGGCAAGGGCCTCTTCCAGTACTACGAGAAGCTCCTCGACGGCCTGTCCCGCGACCTCGGCTTCTCGCTGTCCACCCCGTGGAAGCGCCTGAGCTCCGAGGTGCAGCAGGCCGTGCTCCACGGCGACAACTTCGAGGTCAAGGTCAAGTGGAAGAACCGCTACGGCCGCGAGATGAGCTACACCTCCGGCTTCGAGGGCGTCGTCCCCTACATCGAGCGCCAGTACGTCCAGGCCGAGACCGACGTGCAGCGCTCGCGCTGGGCCGAGTTCCTCCGCGAGGTGGCCTGCCCCGTCTGCAAGGGCTCGCGTCTGAAGCCCGAGGTCCTCGCCGTCCTCGTGCACGGGGCGAGCATCGCCGATGTCGCCGACCTCAGCCTCGGCGACGCCCAGGCGTTCATGGGGAAGCTCGAGCTGACCGATCGCGAGGCGCACATCGCCGCGCAGGTCCTGCGCGAGATCACGGCGCGCCTCGACTTCCTGATCGAGGTCGGGCTGAACTACCTCAACCTCTCGCGCGCCGCAGGATCGCTCTCGGGAGGCGAGGCCCAGCGCATCCGTCTGGCGACGCAGATCGGCTCCGGACTGACGGGCGTGCTCTACGTCCTGGACGAGCCGAGCATCGGCCTGCACCAGCGCGACAACCGCCGGCTCATCGACACCCTGATCAAGCTCCGCGACCTCGGCAACACCCTGATCGTCGTCGAGCACGACGAGGACACCATCCGCACCGCCGACTGGATCGTCGACATCGGCCCCGGCGCCGGCGTGAACGGCGGCAAGGTCGTGCACTCCGGGTCCTACGAGGAGCTGCTCGAGAACACCCACTCGCTCACGGGCGACTACGTCTCGGGGCGCAAGTCGATCGAGGTGCCGAAGAAGCGCCGGAAGATCGACCGCAAGCGGGTCATCAAGGTGGTCGGGGCGTCGGCGAACAACCTGCAGAAGGTCGACGTCGAGTTCCCGCTCGGCGCGTTCGTCGCGGTGACCGGCGTCTCCGGCTCGGGCAAGAGCACCCTCGTCAACGACATCCTCTACCGGGTGCTCGCCAACCAGCTCAACGGCGCCCGCAAGGTCCCGGGCAAGCACACCCGCGTCACCGGGCTCGAGAACCTCGACAAGGTCGTGCACGTCGACCAGAACCCGATCGGCCGCACCCCCCGCTCGAACCCCGCGACGTACACCGGCGTGTTCGACCGCATCCGCAACCTCTTCGCCGAGACGACGGAGGCCAAGGCCCGCGGCTACCTGCCCGGCCGGTTCAGCTTCAACGTCAAGGGCGGGCGCTGCGAGGCGTGCTCGGGTGACGGCACCATCAAGATCGAGATGAACTTCCTCCCCGACGTCTACGTGGCGTGCGAGGTGTGCGGGGGAGCGCGGTACAACCGCGACACCCTGACCGTGCACTACAAGGGCAAGAACATCGCCGAGGTGCTCGACATGCCGATCGCCGAGGCGGCCGGGTTCTTCGAGCCGATCACGGCGATCCACCGCTTCCTGAAGACCCTCGTCGACGTCGGCCTCGGCTACGTCCGGCTCGGGCAGAGCGCCACCACCCTCTCGGGCGGCGAGGCGCAGCGCGTCAAGCTCGCGACCGAGCTGCAGCGCCGGTCGAACGGCCGCAGCGTCTACGTGCTCGACGAGCCGACCACCGGTCTGCACTTCGAGGACGTCCGCAAGCTGCTGCTCGTGCTGAACGGCCTCGTCGACAAGGGCAACACCGTCATCACCATCGAGCACAACCTCGACGTCATCAAGTCGGCCGACTGGCTGATCGACATGGGCCCCGAGGGCGGCGCGGGCGGCGGCCAGGTCGTCGCGATCGGCACCCCCGAGAAGGTCGCGAAGGTCCCCGAGAGCCACACCGGCTCGTTCCTCGCCGAGATCCTCGAGTGACCGGGGTGGACGGACGCACCGAGGCATGACGCAGACCGTCGACTACCGGCCCAAGGCCGGCGAGATCCCGACCCTCCCAGGCGTCTACCGCTTCAAGGACGCCCGGGGCCGGGTGCTCTACGTGGGCAAGGCGAAGAACCTCCGCGCCCGGCTGAGCAACTACTTCGCCCCGCTCCCGTCGCTCCACGAGCGCACCCGGCGGATGGTCACCTCGGCCTCCGGCGTCGAGTGGACCGTCGTCGGCACGGACGTCGAGGCGCTGCAGCTCGAGTTCACCTGGATCAACGAGTTCGATCCGCCCTTCAACGTCAAGTTCCGCGACGACAAGTCCTACCCCTACATGGCGGTGACCCTCGGGGACGAGGCGCCCCGCGTGATGGTCACGCGCAACGCCAAGATCCGCGGTGCCCGCTACTTCGGGCCCTACCCCAAGATCTGGGCGATCCACGAGACCATCGATCTGATGATCAAGGCGTTCCCGATCAGGACCTGCAACGACTCGAACTACAAGCGGGCGATGCAGAGCGGCAAGCCCTGCTTCGCCTCCCAGATCGGGCGCTGCGGCGGGCCCTGCTCGCACCGGGTCACCTTCGCCGAGCACCGCGCGATGGTCGACCGCTTCGTCGCCTTCATGGGCAGCCACGACCGGCGGATGATCGGCGAGCTCGAGAAGGAGATGCGCGAGGCCGCGGCCGACTTCCAGTACGAGCGCGCCGCGAAGCTGCGCGACCAGGCCGCCGCCCTCGACGCCGTGCTCGCCAAGAGCGCCGTCGTGCTGAAGGACAACGTCGACGTGGATCTCTACGCGATCGTCCACGACGAGCTCGCGGCCTCGGTCCAGCAGTTCCGCGTCCGCGGCGCCGCATCCGCGGCGAACGGGGCTGGGTGGTCGACAAGGAGCTCGACATGAGCACCGCCGAACTCGTCGACACCGCGCTCCAGGCCGCCTACGAGACGGGGGACATCCCTCCGCGCGAGGTCGTCGTGCCCGAGCTCCCCGAGGATCACGAGGCGCTCGAGGAGTGGTTGAGCGGACTGCGCGGCGCGAACGTGAAGCTCCGCGCCGCCCAGCGCGGCGACAAGGCAGCGCTGCTCGAGACGGCGACTCAGAACGCCGGTCACTCGCTCATGCTCTACAAGACCCGGCGCTCCGCCGACTTCACCGCGCGCACCCAGGCGCTCGAGGACATCCGCGACGCCCTCGGCATGGAGGAGGCGCCGCTGCGGATGGAGTGCTACGACGTCTCGCACCTCAGCGGCACCAACATCGTCGCGTCGATGGTCGTGTTCGAGGACGGACTGGCCCGGAAGGACCAGTACCGCCGCTTCTCCATCGCCGACTCCACCGACGACACGGAGTCGCTGCACCAGGTGCTGACCCGCCGCCTCGCCTATCTGAAGGAGCCCGTCGAGCCGGCCGCCGTCGATCCCGAGACGGGCGAGGCGAAGCGGCGCAAGTTCGCCTACCCGCCGAACCTGCTGATCGTCGACGGCGGTCAGCCGCAGGTCGCCGCCGCCCAGCGGGCGCTCGACGAGTCCGGGGTCACCGGCATCACGCTGTGCGGCATCGCGAAGCGGCTGGAGGAGATCTGGCTGCCCGACTCCGACTTCCCCGTGATCCTCCCGCGCAACAGCGACGCGCTCTTCCTCTTCCAGAGGATCCGCGACGAGGCGCACCGCTTCGCGATCACGCACCAGCGGCAGCGCCGCAAGCGCGACATCTCGTCGCAGCTCAGCGAGGTCCCCGGCCTCGGCGGCACCCGCGTCCGCGACCTGCTGAAGCACTTCGGCTCGGTCGCGAGGCTGCGCGACGCGAGCGACGCCGAGATCGCCGAGGTCAAGGGCATCGGCCCCACCCTGGCGGCCGCGGTCCACGCCCACCTCCACCCCTGAGGGGCGGCCTCGCAGGGCGCACACCCTAGGCTGGACACCCGGGTGCCCGTCCTTCGGGCCCCCGACACCTCACACACGAGCACGGAGACCGCATGAGCACGGAGAGCGAGCAGCAGGACGTGCTGATCGTCACGGGGATGTCCGGCGCAGGCCGGTCCACGGCCGCGAACGCCCTGGAGGACCTGGGCTGGTACGTCGTCGACAACCTGCCGCCGCAGATGCTCCGGCCGCTCGTCGACCTCGCCCAGCGCGCGGGCGACACCCTGCCCAAGATCGCCGCCGTCGTCGACGTCCGCGGCCGCGACTTCTTCGCCGACCTCGGCGAGATCGTCCGGGAGCTGCGGGCGGGGGTCGACCTCCGGGTCGTGTTCCTCGAGGCGACGGACGCGGCGCTCGTCCGCCGCTTCGAGCAGGTCCGCCGTCCGCACCCGCTGCAGGGCCGGGGCACGCTGCTCGACGGCATCTCGGCCGAGCGGACGCGGCTGGCGCAGCTGCGGGAGTCGGCCGACATCGTCATCGACACCTCCGACCTCAACATCCACCAGCTGGCGACCTCCATCACCGAGCGCTTCGCCGAAGCGGGCCGGGCCGGTCTGCAGGTCACGGTGATGAGCTTCGGCTTCAAGTACGGACTGCCGACCGACGCCGACATGGTCGCCGACGCGCGCTTCCTCCCCAACCCCTACTGGATCCCCGAGCTCCGACCGCACACGGGCCTGGACGAAGAGGTGAGAGAATACGTGCTGGCCCAGCAGGGCGCGGAGGAGTTCATCGACTCCTACTCGCGCGCGCTCCGCCCGGTCCTCGACGGCTACCAGCGCGAGAACAAGCGTCACGCGACCATCGCGGTCGGATGCACGGGCGGGAAGCACCGCTCTGTCGCCATCGCCGGCCGCGTCGCGGCCCGGCTGGCCGAGCTCCCCGGAGTCGCCGTCAACGTGGCGCACCGCGACCTCGGCCGAGAATGATCCCCGCGCGCTCCGCCGCGCACCCGACGTAAGGAAGACTCCGTGGCCCTCACCGCAGACGTCAAGGGCGAACTGGTCGCGATCGTCTCGCGCAAGAACACCGTCCGCGCCGCTGAACTGGCGACCGTCCTCCGCTTCTCCGGCGGACTGCACATCATCTCGAACCGGCTGGCGGTGGAGGTGGAGCTCGACTCCGCGCCGCTCGCGACCCGCGTCCGCCGCGACCTCGCCGAGCTCTACGGGGTCCGCAGCGAGGGCAGCATCGTCTCGGCAGGCGGCTCCCGCCGCACGACCAGCTGGCTGGTGCGCGTGGTCGAGGGCGGCGACACCCTCGCCCGGCAGACCGGTCTGCTCGACCAGCGCGGGCGCCCCGTGCGCGGACTGCCGAACCGCCTGACCACGGGCTCCCGCGAGGAGCTCGCCGCCGTCTGGCGCGGCGCCTTCCTCGCGCAGGGCACGCTGACCGATCCGGGCCGCTCCGCCGCGCTCGAGATCGTCTGCCCCGGGAACGAGGCCGCCATGGCGATCGTCGGGGCGGCCGGTCGCCTCGGCGTCCAGGCGAAGTCGCGCGAGGTCCGCGGCGTGCACCGCGTGGTCGTGCGCGACGGCGAGAGCATCAGCGCGATGCTGACCCTCATGGGAGCCACCGCGACGGTCGCGAGCTGGGAGGAGCTGCGCCAGCGCCGCGAGGTCCGGGCGACGGCGAACCGGCTCGTCAACTTCGACGACGCGAACCTCCGCCGCTCGGCGCAGGCCGCCGTCGCCGCGTGTGCCCGCGTCGAGCGCGCGATGGAGATCCTCGGCGACGACATCCCCGAGCACCTGCGCTACGCGGGCCGACTGCGTCTGTCGCACCGCGACGCGAGCCTGGACGAGCTGGGGCACCACGCCGACCCGCCGATGACAAAGGACGCCGTCGCCGGCCGGATCCGACGCCTCCTGGCGATGGCCGACAAGCGCGCCTCCGAGCTCGACATCCCGGGCACCGACGCGAACCTCCCCCCGGAGCTCCAGGACCTGTGACCGTCTGAGGCGGGTGCGCGAACGCTGAGTGTCTCCTGGTTGAACGGCGGAGGGACTCCGAGCGCGAAGGGCCCTCCTCACTAGACTGGGGACGTCGCTCAGGTCGCCGCCGGCGCCCGTTCTCCTCCCCGTGAGGAGGCGGATCGAGGCCGGCCGACCTCTCGAGATCGACGATCACGAACAGGAGATTGCGAATGGCTGACTACACGCTCGCCGAACTGCCCTACGACTACTCGGCCCTCGAGCCGAACATCAGTGGGCGGATCATGGAGCTCCACCACGACAAGCACCACGCCACCTACGTGACGGGCGCCAACACCGCCCTCGCCGCGCTCCAGGACGCTCGCGACAGCGACAACCTCGCGAACGTGAACAAGCTGCAGAAGGACCTCGCGTTCAACCTCGCCGGTCACGTGAACCACACGGTCTTCTGGAACAACCTCTCTCCCGACGGAGGCGACAAGCCCGTCGGAGAGCTCGCCGCGGCGATCGACGACTCCTTCGGCTCGTTCGACAAGTTCCGTGCGCACTTCACCGCCTCGGCCCTCGGCATCCAGGGGTCCGGCTGGTCGATCCTGGCGTGGGACTCGCTCGGCGAGAAGCTCATCATCGAGCAGCTCTACGACCACCAGGGGAACCTCGCCGCGGCCACCGTGCCCGTGCTGCTCCTGGACATGTGGGAGCACGCCTTCTACCTCGACTACGTCAACGTGAAGGCCGATTACGTCAAGGCTTTCTGGAACATCGTGAACTGGGCCGACGTGTCCGCGCGCTTCGAGAAGGCCCGCGAGAAGACTTCCGGCCTGCTGCTACTGTCGTAGCGATGTCGGCGTCCCGGGCCCGGCCCGGGACGCCTTCTCGCAGCGTTCCAACCCTCCACTGCACCGTCCGGGTGCCCTTCCTCACCAGGAGAAATCTGTGTCCGTAAAGATCGGCATCAACGGCTTCGGCCGTATCGGCCGTAACTTCTTCCGCGCGGCCCTCGCCAAGGGCAGCGACCTCGAGATCGTCGCGGTCAACGACCTCACCGACAACAAGGCGCTCGCGCACCTCCTGAAGTACGACTCCATCACCGGCCGTCTGGACGCCACCGTGGAGCTCGACGGCGACAAGATCGTCGTGAACGGCAAGCCCATCATCGTGCTCGAGGAGCGCGACCCCGCCAACCTCCCGTGGGGCGAGCTGGGAGTCGACGTCGTCATCGAGTCGACCGGCCGCTTCACCAAGTCCGAGGACGCGCGCAAGCACATCACCGCCGGCGCCAAGAAGGTCATCGTCTCGGCCCCCGCCACCGGCAGCGACGTCGCGACCCTGGTCCTGGGCGTCAACGAGGGCACCTACGACCCCTCGACCCACGACATCATCTCGAACGCCTCCTGCACCACGAACTGCCTCGCGCCGCTCGCCAAGGTGCTGCTCGACAACTTCGGCATCGAGCGCGGCCTGATGACCACGGTCCACGCGTACACCGCCGACCAGAACCTGCAGGACGGCCCGCACAGCGACCTCCGCCGCGCCCGCGCCGCCGCCGTCAACATCATCCCGACCTCGACCGGTGCCGCCAAGGCCCTCGGCCTGGTCATCCCCGAGCTCGTCGGCAAGCTCGACGGCTACGCCCTCCGCGTCCCGGTCCCGACCGGCTCGATCACCGACCTCACCGTCGAGCTCTCGAAGCCCGCCACGGTCGAGGAGATCAACGCCGCCTACAAGGCCGCTTCCGAGGGCGACCTCAAGGGCATCCTGAAGTACACCGAGGACCCGATCGTCTCGAGCGACATCGTGACCGACCCGCACTCCTCGATCTTCGACGCCGGCCTCACCAAGGTCATCGGCAGCCAGGTCAAGGTCGCGTCCTGGTACGACAACGAGTGGGGCTACTCCAACCGCCTCGTCGACGTCACCGAGTTCGTCGCCGGCAAGCTCTAGGGCCTGACGCAGTGACGTTCCGCACCCTGGACTCACTGGGCTCCCTCGCAGGCAAGCGCGTCGTCGTCCGCTGCGATCTGAACGTCCCCCTGAAGGACGGAACGATCACGGACGACGGCCGCGTGCGCGCGTCGGTGCCCACTCTCCAGCGGCTCGTCTCCGAGGGCGCCCGAGTCGTGGTCGTGAGCCACCTCGGGCGCCCCGACGGGGAGCCGAACCCGAAGTACAGCCTCGCGCCGGTCGCGGAGCGACTGGGCGAGCTCCTCGACGCTCCCGTCTCGTTCGCCGAGGACACCGTCGGCGACTCCGCGGCCTCGGCCGTCGAGGGTCTCGCCGCCGGCGAGGTCGTCGTGCTCGAGAACCTCCGCTTCACGCGGGGGAGACGAGCAAGGACGAGGCCGAGCGCCGCGCCTTCGCCGAGAAGCTGGCCGCCTTCGGCGACGCCTTCGTCTCGGACGGATTCGGTGTCGTGCACCGCAAGCAGGCCAGCGTCTACGAGCTCGCGCAGCTGCTCCCGAGCGCTGCCGGCACGCTCATCGCGGCCGAGCTCGAGGTGCTCGACCGGCTCACCGAGAAGCCCGAGCGCCCCTACACGGTCGTCCTCGGCGGCTCCAAGGTGTCGGACAAGCTCGGCGTCATCGACCACCTCCTCCCGCGGGTCGACTCGATCCTCATCGGCGGAGGCATGCTGTTCACCTTCCTCAAGGCCCAGGGCCACGAGGTCGGCTCCAGCCTGCTGGAGGCCGACCAGATCGACACCGTCCTCGGCTACCTCGCGAAGGCGAAGGAGCTGGGCGTCGAGATCGTGCTGCCCACGGACGTGGTCGTCGCCTCGAAGTTCGGCGCCGACGCGGAGTACGAGACGGCGTCGGCCGACGCGATCGAGGGCACCCCCTGGGGCGCCTCCGGTCTGGGCCTGGACATCGGCCCGGACACCGCGAAGCGGTTCGCCGAGATCGTCGCGGCCTCGAAGACCGTGTTCTGGAACGGCCCCATGGGCGTCTTCGAGATCGAGCCGTTCGCGGCCGGCACGAAGGCCGTCGCCCAGGCCCTCACCGAGGTCGACGGACTCAGCGTCGTCGGCGGCGGCGATTCGGCAGCCGCAGTGCGCGCCCTCGGGTTCGAGGACGAGCAGTTCGGCCACATCTCGACGGGAGGCGGAGCGAGCCTCGAATTCCTCGAAGGCAAGCGCCTCCCCGGACTGGAGGTCCTCGGATGGCAGTAGACACCCGCACCCCGCTCATCGCCGGCAACTGGAAGATGAACCTGGACCACCTCCAGGCCATCGCCTTCGTCCAGAAGCTCGCGTGGAGCCTCAAGGACGCGGACCACGACTTCGACGGCGTCGAGGTCGCGGTGTTCCCGCCGTTCACCGACCTGCGTCCGGTGCAGATCCTCGTCGACTCCGACAAGCTGCCGCTCAAGTACGGCGCGCAGGACCTGTCGAAGTTCGACAGCGGGGCCTACACCGGGGAGATCTCGGGGCAGTTCCTCAAGCAGCTCGACTGCGACTACGTGATCGTCGGCCACTCGGAGCGCCGCACGCTCCACGGCGAGACGGACGCGGACATCGCTGCGAAGACGGCCGCGGCCGTCAAGCACGGCGTTCCCCCGATCGTCTGCGTGGGGGAGACCGCCGAGGACCTCGAGAATCACGGCCCGTCCGCGGTCCCGGTCGCGCAGCTGAAGGAGGCCCTCACCGGCCTCCCCGCAGACGCCGACCTGGTCGTCGCATACGAGCCCGTCTGGGCCATCGGCTCCGGACAGGCCGCGACCCCCGAGCAGGCCCAGCAGGTCTGCAAGGCGCTGCGCGGCGTCGTCTCCGAGATCCTCGGGGCCGAGACCGCGGCGAAGACCCGGATCCTCTACGGCGGCTCCGTGAAGTCGGGCAACATCGCCGGCTTCATGCGTGAGCCCGACGTCGACGGCGCCCTCGTCGGAGGCGCGAGCCTCCAGGTCGAGGAGTTCGCCGCGATCGCGCGCTTCCGCAACCACGTAGGGGTCTGAGTCTCTGCGATAGAAGGGGTGGGCCCGTCGGGCCCACCCCTTCTTGTCGTCCACGCCGCTCCTCGCGCGGCGTGGCGCGGTCGGCTGGTCGAAGCGGTTGCGTACCGCAGAGCGTCCTGCGTTCGGCCACGACGATTCGCTGGCACGCGAATCGCCGGTCGGCCTCGCGGCGCGAGGGCCGTCGTCCGATCGATCGTCCGGACGGGGCCCATCGGGCCCGCCCCTTCTGTCCTCCACGCCGCTCCTCGCGCGGGGTGGCGCGGTCGGTTGGTCGAAGCGGTCGGGTTCCGCGGAGAGTCTTGCGTCCGGCCACGTCGATTCGCTGGCACGCGAATCGCCGGTCGGCCTCGCTGCGCGAGGGCCGTCGTCGGATGGACCGACCGGACGGAGCTGATCCCACCCCACGCTCGTTTCCAGGTCGTTCGCCGCTACTGCTGGTGGGGGCCTCGCGGCACGCGGGCGGAGGGGGTGGTCTCGTCGCGGCGACCGGCTCGGGTCTGGCGGGCGCCCCCGCAGGGGC
>NZ_MUKN01000026.1 GCF_001995175.1 Rathayibacter rhapontici | reverse complement strand
ACCGTTCTTCCCGCGGATCGCGAACGCCCCAGCGTGCCACGGCTGGACCTTCGCCCGGCCGCCGATGCTGATGCCCTTGAGGACCTCGAAGTAGTTATCGGCGGTCCATCCGGCGATGAGCTGCCGAACCCGGTTCCAGTAGCCGACCCGGTACTTCTCCGGCAGCTGGTAGGAGAAGCTGGGGGCGCCGACGTCGCTCTTCATGACGATCTCGGTGTTCGACATGATCAGCTCGGCGGCGGCCTCACCTGCCTCGGCCAGGACTTCCGGGGACTCGACGATCGTGCTGACGACGACCGGCTGGATTCTCGCGTCGACCGCCGCCTGCATCTTCGTGCCGTCCGTCTCGACCAAGAGAGCGCCGGACACGTCCCCCATCACTTCGATCTTCCCGACGGCCACCATTCGAGTGTCAGTCACGTCTATTTCCTCTCGTAGTACGTTGCGGTCAGCAGATCGATGTAGGCCGGGTAGTCCCGGTCGGGCTCGCCGAGGCCAGCGCCGATCACCGCGGGCGGCGCGGGCGCGGCGACGAGGTCGCCGATGCGGCCGCCCCCGTCGGGCACGCGCAGCTTGAACGGCAGCCGCTCGTAGGTCGGAGCCTCACCCGCCACGAGCCGGGAGAACTCGACCGTGAACCACATCTCCGGGCTGATGGTCATGGTCGAGAACACCTCGACGGCGAACACGCCGCCGGCGCCGACGTCGACCTCGATCGGCCGCTTCGAGAGCAGTCGCCCGCCGGCCACGCCCGGCCCCGAGGGGACGAAGCGCAGCCGGACCGCCTGGTCGTTCAGCGGCTCGTCGGTGAGGTCGGTGAGGGTTCCGTAGACGAGCGCCATAGTGAGGTCCTCCCAGACGTACAGGGGTGGTGTCGGGTCCGGTCCCGGAGTCGGGTCGGTGCCGGGGTCCGGATCGGTGCCCGGGTCGGGGTCCGGATCCGGGTCCGGTCCGGGCCCAGGGTCGGGATCCGTCCCGGGGTCCGGGTCGGGCCCGGGATCGGGCTCGGTCGGCTCCGACGCGAGGTACGCGGTCGGCGTCCAGAGGAGCAGGCCCTCGAGCGCGGCCTCGTAGATCGCGTCGTGGCCCTCCCCGCTGGGGTGGAGCATGTCTCCGAGCCGCAGGTGGTAGACGTTCGGCGGATACCAGCGGTCGACGATCGAGCCGGGGATACCGCCGAAGGTGCCGTCGCGTCCGAACTCGTCGAACACGTCCTCCTGCAGCTGCCGGAAGACGTCGAACGCGCCCATGTCCGGCTGCGGCGACGGGTACAGCAGGAGCCCGATCGTCGTCGCCTTCGCGGGCGCAGCATCAGCGTGAAGGGCATGTCCCGCACGTCGTCCTGCCACACGTGCAGCGAGTCCACGATCAGCGGATCGCCCGGCGCGCCGGTGTGCGTGATGACCACCTTGTGCGGCCCCGGGGCGAGGTCGCGGAAGTGGATCGGCTGCACCGAGTTCTTCGTCTTGTCGGTCCCGGTGAGACCCTGAGCTGCGGTTGATCGCGCGACGGGCTCGCCGTCGTCGAGCGCCCACGTGTACGCCGACCCGGCGAGATTCCCGCCGTCGTAGTCGGTGTAGCCGAGCATCGCCAGGGTCGCGCCCGTGCCATCGAAGCGCAGCGTCTCCGTCGACCCGGGGGTCGTCGACTTCCGGGTCGAGCCGGAGTACTGGTTCTCCGACTGCCCCCACACGCCGGTCTCGCCGGCGGCGCCGGGCAGCACCTTCGACTTCGAGCGGGTGATGCCGAGGATCAGCGACGTCGCGTTCTTGAATCCGCGCTTGCCGGCGTCGCTGTTCCAGAAGTGGCCGACGTCGTTGCCGCCGGCCGCCTGGATGACGAGCCGGTAGACGTCCGCCAGGAACGCCGAGGTGCCCGCGGTGAGCAGCGCGAGCGCGACGTCGACACGGGTGCGGCCGCCGTTGTGCTGGTTGACGGACGTGCTCCCGAGACGCCGCGCGAGCTGGTTGGTCCAGAGGTCGAACACCGTGTAGTCGGGGGTGTTGATCGCGTCGTCGGCGACGACGATGCCCTCGGAGGACCCGATGTTCAGGATTTTCGTCGTGCCGATCGCCGTCTCCCACAGCTGCTCGGGGTCGTCCGGCAGGTTCGGGAGCCCCGGAATGGTGGGGTTCCCGGGCTCCTCGGGCTCGGTCGGGGTCTCCGGGTCCTCGGGGTCGACCGGCGGCCCGACTTCTCCCGCGAGGGTGCGGAAGGTGACCGTCGCCGACGGCGCGCTCTCCGACGAGTCGGTCTCGAGGGTCGCCAGCGCGAGCGCGTACTCGGTCGCCGGGGTGAGCTCGCGCAGCAGCAGCGGCGACTCCTCCGCCGCGACCGCCGGCTCTCCGTTCAGGGAGACCCGGAAACCGAGCGGAGCGTCCCCGGCCCAGGTCACGAGCGCATCCGTGGCGGAGACGGCGGTGACCTTGACGGCGGCCGGGACCGGGAGCGGCGGGGGCGGCGGGACCGGCAGGCCGTCTCCGACTCCGAAGGGCGACGTACCGAATGGCTGGGTTCCGAATCCAGCCATCTGCTACACCCAGCTCGAGGTCGGGATCGCCTTGCGGGTGACCCCTGCGTAGCCGGCGGCGTCCGTCTTGAGCAGCGGGATCGCCGTCGCTCCGGTCAGGTTCCGGATCTTCCCCGAGCCCTTGATGACCGTCTTGCCGCTGATGGGGTTCACCCACGCGGCCGGAGTCGTCGACGCGGATGCCTTCTGCACGACGTCGACATCGCCCGGGAGGACGAGCGTCGTGATGCCGGCGGTCGGGTGGCCGGCGACGCGGAGGAGGTCGGTCCCTGCCGGCGCGCGGGAGTAGTCGGCGAAGGCGTCGCCGATGAATCCGATCGAGTACGGGATCGGCTTGGTGGGCTTGGGGCCCGGGTCGCCGTCCTTCCAGTACCCGCCGGGCTCGAGGTCGACCATCGCCAGGGAGTTGTAGCCCATGATCGGGTCGATGACCCACGTGTCGACGCCGGTGAGGCGCATGCCGACGGTCTTGTAGCGGGCGTCCTTCTTCGCCTCCCACTGCGGGGCGACGTAGAGCACCGAGTGATGCACGGACTCCGCGGCGAGGCCCTGGCGGAAGCCAACCTCCTCGTAGTCGAACGCGCGGCAGAACAGGTAGCGCGTCTCCGAGTGGATCGGGGTGAGCGGCCACGTCGCGGTCGAGTCCGGGTTCGGGTTTCCCTGCGGGACCGTGAAGCCGGCCGTCGCGTCGGTGAAGCCGTAGCGGCCTCCGTGAGTCGTGACGTGCACGAACCAGACGTTCGAGCCGCGCGTCTGCGCCGCCGATCCGCCCGCGTCCTTCTCGCCCAGGGTCAGGACACCGTTGACGGTGCAATCGATGAAGAAGATGCTGTCGCAGCCGTGGTGCGTGTCCAGGCCCGGACCGTAGGTGTTGAAGGTCTGGTGGTGCATCACGTACACGAACCGCTGGATCCCGTGGCGCAGCGTGTCGCCGACGGCCGACAGGAACGCGCTGTTGCCGGTGGGGTTCGTCGTGAAGCCGTGGCGGACGTTGTACGAGACGCAGCCCAGGACGGCGAAGTTCTGCGTCGTGCCCTCGACCTCGACGTGGTAGCCGAAACCGCCCTCGGTGGTCGCGTCGTTGGGCAGCGCCTCGGCGATCGAGTTCGCGATCGTGCCGCCGTAACCGGACGCGATGCGGTACCCGTTTCGGTACCCGTTCCGGAAGACGTCGCCGACGTAGTGCCCGTAGACGGCTCCGCGGATGTCGACCGCGGCGGCGCGGACCTTGTCGACGCCGTTCGGGTCACCGATCGTGTCGAACGTGAGGTTCTCGGTCCGGCTGATCAGGTTCGAGAAGTAGTCGCCGACCGGGAAGATCACCGGCGTCGGGGCGTAGCGTTCTGCGAGCCGCCGAGCTTGCGCAGGGTGACCTCGACGGTGAGCTTCGACCAGTCGTAGAGGGTCGTGCCCTTCGAGACGACCTGGCCGGCGGCGGCGATCTTGCCGACGATGGTGGTGCCGCGGAGGAGGTTCTCGCCGACCGAGAACGAGCCACCGGCGCCGGGGGTGACGCCGCGGGTCGAGATCCGCATGTTCTTCGAGCCGTTGAGGTCCGCGCCGGCCGCCTCGAGCTTCATCGTGGCGCCGGAGGTCTGGCCCTTCACGATGTCGTTCTCGGCGAGCGTCGAGGACCCGCCGCTGATGAGGTAGGAGACGCCGAGGATCGGGACCGTCTCGGCCATGACGGCCTTGCCTGATGCGAGGGGCGTGTCGCCGCTCGAGAGCAGGTCGTGCACGACGGAGCCGGGGAGGCTCCACGAGAAGAAGCCGGCGGTCGCGGTACTCGTCTCGGACTTCTTCGCTCCGGACGCGACGATCTGCCAGGCCATGTCGGCGCGGAACTTAGGAATGTCGGCGGCCGGGACGTCGAAGAAGTTGACGCCGTGCCGGTTCGTCGCGCCGACCGACTTCGTGGCGAAGCCGCTGACCACGACGCCCGCGGACGGTGCGATGACCTGGCGGAGGATCGTGCCGCCTTCGCCGATGAAGCCGCCACCGCCGACGGAGATGATGTGCATGTTCCGGTCGTCGAAGTTGCCGGTCGTGGTCGTGTTCTTCAGCTTGTAGAGCGCCGGCACGACGACGGCCTTCTTCGCCGCGGACGCTGCGGCAGCCAGGGCGCCGATGTCGTTCTCGACCGGGTTCTCCGGGTCCCACTTCTTGAGGCCCCACTTCGGGTTCGCGGCGTTGAGGTAGCCGACGGACTGCTCCGCGACGCCCCCCTGCTGCAGCTCGAGGATCGCGGCGCGGTGGGACTCGACCACGGCGCCCCAGTTGGTGTTGCCGTTCGGCGGCGTGGGCAGGGGCTCGGTGTAGGCCACGGCGGGTCTCCAATCAGGGGTCGGCGGTCACGCCGGGCATGCGAAAGCCCCCGCCGGGAGTGGCGGGGGCTGGGGTGGTGCTCGGGGGTGAGAGGGGTCAGTCGGTGGCGCGGTGGGCGCCCGTGGGCTTCGCGCCGAAGTGGAGCAGCGCGAGGAACGCGTCGACCTGCGGGAGCGCCATCAGTCGGGTGATGACGGCCGCGAGGCCGGTGACGAAGACGACGCCGGCGGCGAGGTAGCCGAGCCACGCCTCGGGCACGTAGGCCTGCAGGAACTCGGAGACGATCGGCCAGGCGATCGCGAGGAGGGCGGCGAGCGCGAGGAAGGTCTGCACGGCGGTGCGCGCGGCGGCCTTCCAGGGGTACTCGACCTGCGTCGGGACGGTGGTGGGTTCGGTGGTGGACACGGTGACCTCCTGGGTCAGTCGGTTGCGGTTCGGGCGGGGAACGGGGGGAAGAGCGCCTCGGGGACGCCGTGGTCGATCGCGATGCGCCGGACCGCGGAGGCGTGTTCGGCGTAGCGGCGTCGGTCTGCAGCCTCCGCGTCGACGCGCTCCTCCGCCTTGTCGGCCCGGACGAGCGCCTCGTCGCGCTGCTGCACGATGTCGGCGCGGCGCTTCCCCTCGCGGGCGGAGACGCCGTTGCGGAGCGCAGCGACGACGGAGATGAACTCGCGCAGCAGGAGCGCGATGCCGGCCCCGCCGCCGAGCGCCACGAGCAGAGTCGTGTCGAGCATTCGTGTTCCCCCTAGTAGTGCTCGCGCCGAACCGTGTACGACGTCCGGCGGCGCAGGAGGGAGCGCACCTTCTTCGAGAAGGTGTCCAGCCCTGGCTCGCTCGTGAAGATCTGCAGCTCCGCGTATCGGCGCAGGATCGCGACGGTCGCCGCGGTCACGAACGCGAGCAGCACGAGCGAGGACCCCCCGGTCACGGCCGACAGCACGATCGCCACGTAGATCACTCCGCCGCTCATCGCGGCGACGTTGCCCAGGATCTCGATCGCCCAGACCTTCACCAGCCGCCCGACGAATCCGGCCGCGCCGCCGCCGAGGAGCAGTAGACCCCAGACGATGATCGCTTCCGGCCACGTCACCTCTCGGAGCACGAAGGTCGACGTCGCGAAGAGAGCCACGAATCCGGACACCGCCATCAGCGCGTAGGACGCCTGGTCGATGATCCAGATCGTGCGCTCCCACCGGAGGCGTCGATCGTTCGTGCTCGGGTCAGTCGCCACCATGAGCTACTCGGTCGACTTCGCGGAGAGCGCCGGCTGGTCGTCGGCCTTGGCCTCGGCGTCGATCTCCGCGTAGCGCTCGGCGCTGATCTCGAGGACGCGCGCGGTGAGCTCGGCCATCTGGCGGGCGTCGTAGTCG
Organism: Rathayibacter rhapontici; assembly: GCF_001995175.1. Taxonomy (GTDB): domain Bacteria; phylum Actinomycetota; class Actinomycetes; order Actinomycetales; family Microbacteriaceae; genus Rathayibacter. Next base: position 47,978 of record NZ_MUKN01000026.1, on the reverse strand, counting down.
TCGGTTGAGCCGCAGAGCATGCGGGCGAACTCGTAGCGGACCGCCGGGTAGGCCTTGCGGTCCTTCCAGTCCTGCGTGAAGCCGTCGGCCGCGAGGAGATCGACGGTGGCCTGGTCGTTGTCGGTGTGGAGCACGGTCCAGGACTCGCCGTAGACGCCGATCGCGACCTCGCCGGTTTCGACGTTCTGGTAGATGCGGGCGACTCCGGGGCCGCGGCCCTCGCGGGTCACGACTCCGAAGAGGTTCTGGATCGAGGCGCCGAGGTCGGCGAACTTCTGGTCGATGTGGTTCTCGATGTGGGCGACTTCTGCTGCGCTCAAGGTGTCCTCCTGGGGTCGTGGGGCCGGCACGGTGACCGGGTGCGGGATGCGGAAGTAGAAGGCGGGGTCGACGGCCACGCCGCGGAGGCGGACCTCGAAGTGGAGATGGACGCCGGTGACGTTGCCCGTGGCGCCCTGGACGCCGATCTTCTGACCGGCCTTCACGCGCTGGCCCTTGCGCACGAGCTTCACGCTCTGGTGGCAGTACCAGGTCTCGAAGCCGCCGCCGTGGTCGATGCGGGTGCGGTTGCCGTAGGCGCCGGCGAGGCCCGTCTCGTTGCCCTCGACGACGATGCCGTCGGCGGCCGCGAAGAGGTCCTTGCCGTTGCCCCAGCCGTAGTCCTGGCCGTAGTGGATCGCGGGCGAGGCCTGCGTCGGCTTCGGGCGACGGCCGAAGGGCGTGTTGATGTTGCCCGGCGAGGGCCGGGCGGTGAGCTCGAGCACGAGGCCTCCTGATGTCGGTGATGGTGAAGGCCTGTTCAGCCCGTCCATGTGATGCGCCCGTCCGCTTCGCGAACGACGTTGCCCTGCCCCAGCTCGGCCCTGAACAGGTGCCCGTCGGCTGCGCGCGCGAGGTTCCCGCGGCCCGCGCTGACGAGGATCACCCGGCCGTCGTCGGGGAAGACGAACAGGTTCCCGGGGAGCGCCGGGTCGTCGGGGTCCGGGTCGTAGGGGTCGCCGCCGCCGGGGTCGCCTGCGCCGGGGTCGCCGCCGAGCGCCTCGCGGATGTACGGGCGAGGGTCGACGACCGCGGCGAAGGCCGGAGACAGATCGCCGCTCCATGAGGCCGTGACGTGGTCGTGCGTGCCGCGGCTGAACGAGCCGGTATCGCCGATCGGACCAACGACATCGCCGGCGTCGAGGAACGTCCCGACGGGGCGGCCCTTCGCGTCGAGGTGCGAGTGCCCCATGCGGAGGCCGTCGGCGCGCTGCACGACGACCTGCCAGCCGAGTCCGCCGCCCCAGGCGGAGAAGACGACCGTCCCTGCGAAGAGGTTCGGGATGCCCGTGCCGGTCGGCCATCCGTTGATGTCCTGCCCGCGGTGCGCGTTCGGCCGATTCTCGGTCGCGCCGTATGCGTCTCCCCAGTGATCCGGCTCTTCGTAGAACTCTCCGATCGTGGGCATCAGCTGGTCGGGAGGTTCGGGAAGAAGAGCTGCCCCTTTTCCACCCGTAGGAGGGCGCCCGGGCCGTCGGAGAGGATCACGCCATTGCCGCCGGCGGTGACCAGCGTGTCGCCGGCGCCGGCCATCTGCGCGCCGTTGCCGTTCAACACGACCGCTCCGTCGCCGCCCTTGACCTGCGCACCGTTCGCGTCTAGGCCAAGGGAGCCGCTGCCGCCGGTCATCTGCGCGCCGCCCGCATCGAGGTCGAGGGTGCCGTCGCCGCCCTTGACGTACACGTCCGCGTCGAATCGAGCGAAGGCGGTCGAGGAGCCCGAGACGATCACCTCGTTGCCGCCGACCTTGATGTACTCCGGGCCGGGCCCGCTCAGCTGCGCCGCAGCGTCGCTGACGCGCATCACGCTGCCGCCTGATTGCACCTGCACCGGGATGTCGTAGCCGACGATCTGCGCGTGTGCGTCGCTGTCGGCGTCGGCGGGGACGTAGATGATCTGCAGGGAGCTGTCGGAGCCGGCGGCCTCGGACACGATGACACGGCCGCCGCCGAACGAGCGGACATCGCCGGTCACATCGACGCGGCCCTTCCGTCCGTCCTGCCCGTCCACGAAGAGCGTGCCGGTGACGCGGCCGGTGCCCTGCAGGAGGAACGCCTCGAGGCCGACGACGCGCAGGCGGCCGGTCGTGATCGACGTGTTCCCGAGCGGCGCCTGCCGCTCGACGGCGGCGATGCGGGCGTTCTGCCGGGCGACGGTCGACTGGTCGAGGTTGTCGATGCGCATCAGGGCTCCCAGTACGGCTGGACGGCGAGCGAGACGGTCTCGGTGAGGTCGGTGTCGAAGCCGATGAGGTAGGTGTCGCGCCAGCCGTCGGTGTACTTCGGGTGGCCGACGGTCCACACGCCGAGGTGCGAGCCGAGCGTGAGCGTCTCGAGGTCAGCGCCGGGCGTGTTCGCCTGCAGCGCGTAGGACCACTGCTCGGTCGGGTAGCGGTACGCGCGGAGGTCGGAGTAGGCGTGGCCGAGGAGAACGCCGGGGTCGGTGATGCTCTTGTAGCCGGACTCGATCGAGTCGCGGAACGGCATCGCCGGGCCGTCGAGGTTGTTCGCGAAAGCGACGAGCATGTCCGCCTCGGAGCCGTTGCCGACCGCGATCTCTCCCGTGCGCTGCATCTGCCCGTTGATCCGGAAGGACGCCGTCGAGAGACCGTTCTCTTGGCTGCCGAGGTTCACCTCGACCTCGGGCCCGGAGAGGCGCGGGGTGCCGACGCGGACGACCCACTCGAGGCCGCCGTCCGCGCGGTAGCGGGGCGCGAAGTCGAGGTCCGGGCCGTCGTCGCGGTCCTGCATCTCAGCGAGCGCCTTCTCCGCGGTCCAGAGGTCCCAGTACGGGTAGAAGGCGGAGACCGGGCCTCCGGCGTCGGGCGGGGTGATGATGGGAAGCTGCCAGCCGCCGGTGTTGCCGTGGAGGACGCGCTCGATGACGGCGCGGACGGCTCCGCTGTAGGAGCGGTCGGTGATGGTGAGGTCGGCGGCGCGGTAGTCCTCGGCGTTCGCGCGGAAGACGGGGCGGACCATGTAGGCGCCGCGCACGTCGAGCGTGCTGAAGGTGAGCTCGCGGGTCTTCTCGTTCCAGTCGGTGACGTTCTCGAGGTAGCCGGCGTACAGGCAGACGCCGTTCCACGCCGTCGCGACGATGACCTCCCACGGGGAGCAGAGCAGCGCCGACCACTCGAAGTCGTCAGAGGCGATCACGGAGTGCGTGCCGGTCGACGGCGCGTTCAGGCGGCGCTTCGACGACGACTTCGCCAGCTCGACGGGGGCGATCAGGTTGCCGGTGCCGGGCGCGTGGAGGGTGTGCGTCCACATGGGCGGGTCCTCTCAGATGTCGGTGTCGGTCAGGGCGACGTCGAGGGTCAGGCCCGGGCCGATGCTGTGCACGATCTGCGCGCCGGCGGGGATGCCCCACGTGTCCGCGCGGGTCGCCGCGCCGGGCACCACGGCGCCGTCGATGCGCAGCAGTCCGTCGCGCATGTCGATGACGTGCGGGGTGCCGAGCTTGAGCGGCTGCACGACGTCGTACCGGCGGCCGCCCGGACCGTAGAGCGGATACCCGGCGGGCGCGTTCCCGCTCACGGTGTAGACGGGGAGCGCGGTGAAGTTGCCGCGGTGCGACGCCCGCTCGCCGGCAGTGAAGTGCTTCGTCTCGCCGTACTTCCGCGGATCGGGGCACCAGACGGTGACGATCCAGTCCGCGAAGCGGCGGTTGCCGCGCCGGGGAACCGCGCGGGAGCGGCCGGAGAGCCGGCCGCGCATCATCCATGTGCCGTCTGTGACGGTGGTGAGCGAGCCGTCCGCGATGAGTCCGCGGACCTTCCGGGACAGCTCCTCGGTCTCCTCCTCCGACGGGGTGATGATCACGCCCGAGAACGGGAGGAGCTTGTCGCCGAGCTGCCCCGGAGTGTCGAACGCCCCGGGGGCGCCCGGGCGCTTCACGACGTCGCGCTCCATCTCCGCCGACTCCCACCAGGCGTCGGCCCCGCCGGGCCCGAGATAGATCCCGTCCGGCGGGGCCAGCCCGTCGGGGCGGCCGTGCACCTCGACTCCGCCGATCGTGAAGGTGATGATGTCGCTCATCCGTCGCTCCTTCTCGCCTGGAAGTCGAGCTCGGCCATCGCCGCCTTGACGAGGGCTGCCTCGGACATGCCCGGCTGTGCGTGGATGTGGAGCTCCTCGGGGAAGTCGCGACGACCCGTCCGCCCGCCGGCGGGGGTACCGGCGACGTCGGCCGACGCGGACACCTCGACGGTGCCTGCGGCGACGGTCATCGCGCCCTCGGCGCGTCCTGCAGCGGAGCGGGCCATGCGCACGAGGGAGTCGCCGTAGGCCTCCGACTCGTCCTTCGTGCCCTCGACGGCTCCGCGGACGACGTTCCGGCCGGCGCCGCGCATGAGGCGCGACGGCGAGTTGATGTCGAAGAAGTCCGTGAAGCCGCCGAACGCCTGCGAGGCGAGGTCGGTGACTGCCGAGAACAGCTCGCCGCCGGCGGCCACGAGACCGTCGATGAGGCCGCGGACGATCTGCAGGCCCAGGTCCGCCCAGTCGACGTTCGCGAGGCCGTCCCAGATCGCCATGACGATCTGCGGCAGCATCTTGATGATCTGCGGGATCGCGGTGACGAGGCCGACGATCAGCGCGAGCACGAGCTCGATGCCGGCGACGATCAGCTGCGGCAGCATCGTCAGCAGGCCGGCGACCAGCTGCAGGACCAGCTCGATCGCGGCGGTGATCAGCGACGGGAGGGTCGCGATCAGGCCGGTCACGAGCGACAGCACCAGCTGGATGCCGGCCTCGATGATCATCGGCAGCGACTGCACGATCGCGAGCAGCAGCCCGAGCACCAGGGTCAGGGCCGAGGAGAGGATCGTCGGGAGCGCGGAGATGATGCCCTGCACGAGCGCGAAGACGAGCCCGATGCCGCTCTCGATGATCAGCGGCAGCGCGGCGAGGATGCCGGTGAGTAGACCCGTGACGAGCGTGAGCGCGCCCTGGATCAGGACGGGCAGTGCCGTGACGATGCCCTGCAGCAGCGCGGTCACGAGCTGGATCGCGGCCGCGATGATGAGCGGCAGGTTCGCGACGATCGCGGTCAGCAGACCGGTCACGAGGGTGACGGCGCCGAGGGCGATGGCGGGGATCGCGGTGACCAGTCCCTGCACGAGCGCGGTGACGATGGAGACGCCGGCGGTGAGCAGCGCGGGGACCTGCGCGAGGATCGCCGAGACGATCTGCGGGACGAAGGTCGCGACCTGCTGCACGAGGCCGGGGATCGCGGCGAGCACCGACGAGATGACGCCGGTGAGGCCGGACGCGAGCGCGGAGGCGTCGCCGCCCGACAGCGCGAACCCGGCGAGGCCGGCCGCGACGATGCCGAGCGGGCCGGCGAGCACGCCGAGCGCGCCGCCCAGGCCGGGCAGCAGCGTCATCAGCGGCGTGATCCTGGTCAGGATGCCCGCGAGGCCGCCGACGCCGAGGATGGCGACGACGGGACCCATGAGCGCCGAGAGGTCCGGCAGCGTGGACGTGAACCCGATCACGGCGTCGCGCGCGCTCAGCAGGAAGTCGACGACCGGCGAGTCCTCCTGGACGCCGAACGCCGTGCGGAAGGCGCTCGTGAAGTCGCCGCGGCTGACGAGGGCGACGAGGCCCTCGACTCCGGTCGCGACCCGAGTGAAGAACCCCGTGACGGCGGTGCCCGCGCCGGTGAGCGCCCCGGTGATGAAGGGCTTGAGCGGTGCAATCGTCTTGACGAGCCCGCCGACGATCGCCGCGTTGAGGCTGCCGAAGGCGCCCTCGAAGGTGGCCGTCGAGGTCGCGGCCTCCTTCGCGGCGTCGGTCATGCCGAGGTCGAGGATCGCGGCGTTGAACTCCTCCGCGGAGATCTCGCCCTTCTCCATCGCCTCACGGAAGTTGCCCGTGTACGCGCCGGCCGAGAGCAGCGCCTCCTGCAGCTTGCCCGAGGCGCCGGGGATGGCGTCGGCGAGCTGGTTCCAGTTCTCCGTCGTGAGCTTGCCCTGACCGGCGGTCTGAGTGAGGGCCATGCCGACGGACTTGTAGGTCTCGGCGTTGCCGCCGGCGACGGCATTCAGGTTGCCGCCGGCCTCGGCGAGCCGGTCGTAGTCCTTCACGCCGTTCGCGGCGAGCTGCGCCGTGACCGCCTGGATGTCCGAGAGGGAGTAGACGGTCCGGTCGGCGTACGCCTGCGTGCTGGCGGTCAGCTCCGCGATGCGGCTCGAGTCGAGGTCCGCGAAGCTGAGGGTGCTCTTGAACTTGTCGGTCGCGTCCGATGCGGTCAGAGCCTCGGGGACGAGGGACCCGATCTTCGCGGCCATCGCGCCGAGCGCGACCCCCGCGGTGGTCTGCGCGGCCCGGAACCCGTTGCCGAGCCCGGAGGCGATGCGGGACCCGACCGAGGACGCCGTGCGCGCCAGCCCGGAGAGGCCGCCGCCGGCAGCGGACACGAATCCGCGGAGCTTGCCGCCGGCGCTCTCGCTGCCGGTTGCGGCGTCCTGCGTGGCGCGGCGCACCGCGTCCTGCGCGGTCTTGAGACGGCCGGACGCGGCGGTCACGGTGTCGGTGGTGGAGGCGTGCGCGCGGCGGGCAGCCGCGAGGCGCTCCTCCGCGGCGACGGCCTGCGAGGATGCGGCGCCGCTCTTCTCGACGGCTTCCGCCAGTCGAGCCTCGGCGATGCGGACCTTGCCGGCGTCGTCCTGCTGCTTCAGGCGAGCCTTCGACAGCGCGTTCGCAGCGGACGCCGCCTGCGACGTCAGGTCCTTCATCGACTGCGCGCCGAGGTCGCCGGCCGACCGGTCCAGCGCCGACTTGAGGTCGGTGCCGAGCCGGCGGCCGGTCGTCGACCCCGCGCCCTTGAAGCCGCCGGTGAACGCACGAGCGCTCGACGTGGCGGCGTCCTGCGTCTCCTTCCGCACACGCGACTTGAACCCCGTCATCACGGGGAAGATCGAGATGTGCCCTGAGCCGACCTCGGAGGACATGCGGACCCCCTTCGGGTAGGTCAGGAGAAGACGACGCCCGCCTCGAGCTCGGCCTGCGCGGCCGCCACCTCATCGGGCGGCGCAGCGGAGGCGGGGCGCTCGAGCACCCACGGCATGAGCGCGCGCGTCGACTTCGGATGCGTCGCCGCGGTGATTACGCCGATGAGCTGCAGCGTCGATGCCGGGTACGCCCAGCCGGCGAGCTCGGCGCCGAACGCGGTCCCGGGGTCGCCGGCTGCGTCCTCGAGCAGCGCCTTCGCCTCGCCCCACGTCACAGCGCCGCCCAGGTCCGAGAGCCCGACGCCGAAGGTCTCGCGCAGCGTGCGTGCGACCGTCGTGCGGTGCTCTCGGATCAGCCGGGCGACGCTCAGGATTCCGGGAAGGCGAGCTCCTGCGCCCGCTTGAGCGCGCGGAAGAACTTCTCGGTCATGATCGCGACCTCGATGAGGCTGCGGTCCGCGAGCGCGGCGGCCTCCTCCTCGCCGTAGAACATGGAGAGCAGGTGCCGGAACTGGTCGAGCGGGGTCGAGAACTTCGCCTCGAGCTCGTCGATCGTGGACGTCGTGAGCTTGAGCGGGATCTTCACGACGTGGCGGTCGGTGAAGCGGCCGACGAACTTGTCCTCGACGATGATGTAGCGCACGTCGGTCAGGGCGCGCAGGGCGGCGTCCTCACGCTCCTGATCCCAGGAGTCGAAGTCGTACTCCTCCTCGACCTGAACGGGCGTCTCCGCGCTATCTGCCGGCTTCCGACGGGTGGTGGTGGTCATGACGGGTTCTCCTTCTTGGTGCTTGACGGGATGACGGGTGGTGAAACCGGCCGGGGCGACCCGTCAGCGCCCCGGCCGGTCGATCAGGTGGCGGGGTCAGGCGCCAGAGGGCGCCTCCACGGCGCCCGGCTTGGCCGGCCCCCACTGCCAGTACGGGGCGCCGTTGAACAGGTCGTCCTCGAGCCAGGTGAAGGTCACGTTCGCGCCCTCGACGGAGCCGCGCTCCTGCTGGTCGGGCTCGACCGAGGTCACCGATGCGACGCCGATCTGCCGCTTCTCCGTGCCGTTCCGGTACTTCGTGACGACGAGGAGGATGAAGCGGTTGTCGGGCAGGCTCGAGGAGACCTCGATCACGCCGTTCGCGTCGGGGGTCTTGCCCTCGACGAGCGCCTGAACGTTGGCGTTCTGCTCCGCGAGGCCGATGACGACGGAGCGGGTGCCCTCTCCGGCGATCGTGTAGCCCTTCTGGAAGAACTCGATCGGGTCCTCGTTGTCGCGCGCGGCGGACGGCCCGCCGTCGGACTTGTAGAGGCCGAGCTTCTTGAAGGCCGGCGGGAGGACGAGGGGCGACTTGCCGAGGTTGACCTTCGAGATGACGTTCGCCGTCTCGAGGATCGCGAACGCGGCGAGGCCGGTGATCGGGACGCCGACGGCGCCGGGGTCGTTGCCCTGGGGATCTGCGGACATAGGGGTCTCTCCTTCACGAGATGAAGCGCCGCAGATTGCGGAGCCCGGGGGTGGGTTAGTGACGGGTGGGCGTTACCAGGAGCCGGCGGCGACGTACTGCGCGGTCCCGTAGAAGCGGGCGACGTCGAGCTGGTCGACGACAGACGAGGGGCTGGTGCAGCCGTCCCACACGACGGACGCGATGGGGCAGCCCTCGGCGAGGACGATCTCCTCGTCGAACAGGAGGCCGGCCAGCCACCGCGCGAGGTCGCGCGCCGGCTTCTCGTTCCGCCGGGAGCCGGCGAGGACCGAGAAGCCGATCGAGTGGTCGAAGGTCACGGAGGACAGCCGCGCGCCGGGGTCGTCGCGGAGGACGATCAGCGGGCGCGCGAGCGGCACCTGCAGGGTCGGAGGCTCCCGGTTCCCGACTGCGACGTCGAGCTCGTCAGCTGCCGCTGCGGCGCGGACGTAGCCGGTCAGCCACAGCTCGAGGTCGGGCGGCTCGACCCTCACCCTCGGGCCGCCTTCAGCGCCCGGGCGAGGTTGCCGGTCTTCGACTCGATCAGCATCGTCTTGGCGTCGGTGCCGAGGACTCGAGAGACCCGCCGGCGGCGAGAGTTGCGGTGGACGAGGCGGAGCTTGTCGCGGTACGCGCCGGAGTCGACGGGCGCCGAGGCCTTCGCGGCGGCCAGGGCCCGCTGCGCCGCATCGTCCGTGAGCTTCTCCACGGGCGCCGATCGGAGGACTTCGTTGAAGAACTGCTGGTTGAACGTGACGTCGCCGTTCTTCGGCATGCGGGTTCCCTTCCGGTCAGCCGACCGCGCGGGTCAGCGGTATCTCGCGCGGCGCCGTCCACCCGGTGAAGGGGTTGGTGTCGGCCGCGGGCGGGATCCCGTCGATGGTGTAGACGGGGCCGCCCTCGTCGCCGTCGCGGATGCGGTCGCCCTTCTGGACGTCGAAGGCGCCGTCGCAGACGAGCGACTTCGCCTCGAGCGCCTGCTCGCGCGTCGCGCCGGCGAGCGCCGACGTCGAGGACTGCGAGATGGAGGCGCCGGGGATCGGCAGCACGTCGGGGTTGGACCAGTCGACGTCGATGTCGGTGTCCGAGTACTCGTCGCGCACCGCCTTCGGGCGGAGGCGGTAGACGGTGCGGCCGAACGGGAAGGTCATCGGCGCCGGCACTGCGGCCGCGCCGGTCAGGAGCTCGAGGGCGGTCGTCATGCGCCGTGCCCGAGCCGGTACGGCGTGAGGATGTCCTTCTCGCCCTGCAGCAGCGGGATCGAGAGGGGGGCGCCACCGGCGGTGACGTAGGACACCGACGAGCCGGCGGTTGCCTGCGCAGCGATGGTCGTCGAGTCCTTCGCGCGTTGCGCGAGCTTCACGATCAGGGCTACGACCTCGGGGACTTCCTCGGGGTCGTAGCCGTGGGTGAGCGTGACCTGCACGGCGCGGAACCGGCGGGGGAAGGCTCCGGCGCGCAGCTCGAGCATCCCCGACGTCGACCAGTCGGCCGAGGCGGTGAGGTCCACGCCGCCGACGACCACGGAGCTGACGGCGGTGACGTGCCCCGTCGGGAGGAGCAGCAGCCTTCCGCCCTTCCCGTCGAGGGTGAGTGTCTCCGTGACGGAGGGGGCGACGTGCCAGCCGCACTCGCGGCGGATCGCGCCGTTCGCGGCCTCGAGGAACAGCGTCGGGCTGACCTGCGTGGTGGCTCCTACGATCGGCGCGCGTCGGTTGGGTGCTTCGGGCACGTCGCCCCTCCTGTCACTTCGTGGCGCGCGTGCGCTTCGGCGCTGCGCTCTCGGTGCTGAGCGGCGCCGGGGCGTCGGGCTCAGCGGCGGCCGGCACGGGGCCGTCCTCCGTGGGGAGCGTGACCTCGCCCTGCTCGACGACCTCGGCCTCGCCGCCGACGACGGTCGACGAGTGGCGGTCGGTGTCGAGGGGCGGGACGACGGGCGACCCGGCGGCCACCCACGCCTCGAAGGCCGCGAGCTTCGCGGGGTCGATCGCGTCGACCTTCACGGGCTCGGGGACCTCGATCAGGCCGCGTCGCTCCGCGTCCTCCCGGCGGTAGCGGACGCCGTCGATGACGACCATCGGGCTGCTCATCAGGCGCCCGCGGTCAGGTCGACGGCCGCGATCTTCGCGGGCTGGCGGAACATCTGCAGCGCGCGCAGCTCGGCGCGGATGTAGACGAGGTTCCGGCGCGCGAAGTCCGCGTGCTGGTTGAACGCCAGGATCGACAGCGCCTCACGGATGAGGAGCTGCACGCCGCGGAAGTCGCCGACGAGCGCGGTGCCGGCGGGCAGGAGAGCCGACGTGGCGCGCGGCATCCCCCAGATGTTGCCCGGTGCGGTGGACCAGGGGCCGGCGCCGTAGAAGCGGTTCTCGCCGTCCTTCGCCAGGTCGAAGTACTCCTCGTCCGCGGGGTTGAGCAGCACCGTCGGCTGGAAGGTGCGGGACGTCTCCGCGAGGAGGGTCTTCGCCTTCCGGAGGGTGGTGAAGATGTCCGTGCTGAACGACTGCTGCAGGATCCCGGTGGTGTTCAGGATGCCCGCGGGCTCCCCACCGGTGCCCGAGCCGAGCAGGAGCACGCGCTCGAGCTCGTCGCGGAGGTTCTGCGTGAGGACGCCGTCGATGAGCGAGGCGAGCGCGCCGTCGTCCGACATCTCCTGGTTCGTGGCCTCGACGCCGTCCGCGTAGGTGTGCGCCTTCGCGTCGGCGGTCTGGGTCGCCAGGGTCGAGACGGGCTTGTAGCCGGCCGCGATCGTGGTGCCGGTCGTGCCGGTCGCCTCGGGGACGATGGCCGCGTTGTTGGTGATGGACACCAGCTGGCGGTACTCGAGCCACGACGAGTCGGTGGTGCCGACGGTGATCAGGTCGAGCAGATCGTTCGGCTTGCGGTAGGTGGTGTCCTCGATACCGGGGAGGCGGGTGGCGACGTGATGTCGCCGTTCGCCGCGGTGTTGAGGGGCGCGGGGTCGGCCTTCAGCGCGGAGCGCTTGTCGCCGATGTGGCGCGCCTTGACGTCGATCGGCGTCTCGCGGCCGATGCCGGACGGGTGCGCCGAGCGCATGGCCCGGTACTCCGCCGACTTCACGAAGCGCTCACCGAGCGAGCCGGTGACGGGCGCCTCGTCGCGGTCGCGGGTGACGACCGGGGCGTTGTCGCTGAAGGACTTCAGCGCGGCCTCGGCCTCGTCCAGCTTCGCGACCTGCGCCTCGAGGTCGGAGATCTCCGAGCGGAGCGCCAGGACCTCGGCGGCCTCGTCCTCGGAGAGCTCGGCGGCCTTCGCGGCGAAGGCGGCCCACTTCTCGCGGGCGGCCTTCAGGAGGGCACGGGGGTTCATCAGATCCTGCTTTCTCGGCCCAGGCCGCGTGAGTGCGAGTAGAGCCGCCGCCAGCTGGCGAGTCGGCGACGACTCAGCCGGCGGGGTGCCGGCCTCGTCTGCGCCCTGGGGCGCGTCCTCATCCGGCTCGAGAGCCGGCGGGGAGTCTTGGGTGGCCGGAGGCACCGGCGGGTCGTCCGCGCGGATCTCGGCGGCCTCGGGGGGTGCCGGGTCCTCGGCGTGCGGGTCGGCGGCCTCGACGGCCTCGAGTGCCGCCTCGAGGGACTTCACTCCGAGCAGCCGCGTCTCCGCGTTCGCGCCCCGGAGGACCACCGAGACCTCGACGAGCTCGAACCGGTGGACCTTCCACGCGGGCTCGCCGTCCTCCCACAGGAACTGCTCGACGTCCTCCGGCCACTCGAAGCCGCCGATCGAGAACTCCTTGATGCGCTTCTGCTTCAGCAGCCGATAGACCTTCATCGCCAGCGGGTCCTCGCGGTCCAGCTGCGCGTCGATCACCAGGCCCTCGTCGGTCTCGCGACCGGTCGCGCCACCGAGGTGCGCGGCGAGGTCGTCCCAGCGGTGGTTCCACAGGATCGGCAGCGGGTCGTCGCCGAGGCGCGCGAGCGAGTCCTTGAACGCGCCCGGCTGCACCACCTCGCGGTAGCTGTCGAGCACGCCGAACACGGACACGAGCGCCGAGAAGCGGCCCTCGTCGTCCAGGTCGGTGACCGACTCGACCGTGAGTGCCTTGCGGACCGTCTTTCTCATGACTCCTCCTCGGCGCCCGGGGGGCGTCCGTCTCCGCCGTCCTCCGGCGAGCTCTGCCCGCCAGCGGTGACGTTCATCGGGAGGACCAGCTCGTCGCCGCCCTCGGTGCGGGACAGACCGAGCTCGGCCCGTCCCTCGTTGCGCGTCATGACCGGGCCGCCGGTCAGCTTCGAGAGGACCGATGCTTGCTCGATGAGGTCGCCCTTGAGTGCCGACCGTCGGTCGAGCTCCGCGTAGTCGCGGGAGTCCTCGGCCAGCGCCGGGACGATCTCGAGCGCGAACGCCTGCTGCATCGCGGTCAGGTGCGGGCCGAGCGCAGGGCCGTAGAGCATCTGCCGGAACGCGGTGATGTTCGAGAACGTGCCCTGTCGGGCGCCGACGAGCTCGGGCGGGATGTGGAACGCCGAGGCGACTTCCGCGTCGGTGAGCTGCCGGCCCTCGATGTCCTTCGCGTCGTTCGGCGTGAGGTTGGACCGCAAGTCCTCGTACTCCATGCCGTCCTCGAGGATCGGCGTGCCGCCGGCGTTGCTGTCGCGGAAGGTGCGCCAGGAGTCGAGGAACTTGTCGCGCGCCTCCGGCGACCAGCGCGCGGTGGCGGGCCGCTTGAGGACGCCCGACATCTTGGGCGCCTCCGCCCACTGCCGGTCGCGCCAATCGACCGCGTGCGACTGCTCGCGCAGGATCGCGGCGAGGGTGGTCAGCGGGGAGACGCCAGCGGCGCCCCACTCCGACCAGCCGGCCGAGACGGCCACGGGCAGGTCGTCGAGCCAGAAGGTGTCGCCTCCGGTCGGGTGAGCGATGCCGACGCGGGCGAGGTTGTCGAAGGCGTCGGCCTCGAGGACGAGCAGCCGCGGCGGGATGCGCTGCAGCTGCCCGCCCATGAGCACGACTCCGAAGCGGTCGTAGAGGCAGCGGTCGACGTAGAGCCGCTCGAAGAAGTCGACGGTCGACGTGAATCGCCGCGGTCGGCGCAGCGCCCGCTCGATCGGGGAGTCGCTGATCCGCTGGCGGTCGTCGTCCGCGTTCCGGCGGTACGCCTTCCACGAGACGACGGCCGCGTTCCGGGCGATGAAGCTGACGACCTTGCGGACGGACGGCTGCGACTTCCACACCGCGCCGGGGCTCTGCGCTCCGAGCGTCGCGCTGTACGCCGTGAGCGGGACGCCCGGGTCGGGCACGACGAACGGCGAGATGCGCGCGAGAGCGGATCCGGGACCGGAGAGGCTGACGATCGCGCTACCTGTCGAGAGCTCGACCACGGACCATCACCACCTGCACTGCTAGGACCGCGTGGCGGTAGACGATGAGCTCGCCGGGGAAGGTGCCGCCGGCGCTCGAGACTTCACGGAGCCGGAGCCGGCCCCACCACGCCCAGGCGGTCGTGCCGGTGACGGAGGATCCGTCGCTCAGCGAGACGACGACCTGGCGGCCGGGGAGGAAGAACATGGGGCGCCTCTCATGCCACGACGAGGCCGTGGTCTTCGTAGTGCGACGTCGCGAGGACGTCGCCGGCGTGCACGAGGCCGTAGAGCGCGTTCGACGCCGAGATGAGCACGGCGGCGTCCACGGCTGAGCCGTCGCGGTCGAGGAAGAAGACCTCGCCGACCTTCCGGGCGGTGGTGCCGGAGGCGGACAGATCGAGCGCCGGCTGTGCGCGGTGCCGGAGCGTGTGCGCCTCCACCCGGTCCTTCAGCTGGCCGACGGCCGCACCGAGGTGGGAGCCGCCGACCTCGAAGACGGGCAGGCCGAGTTGCTGCAGCGGGACGGCGAACTCGCCGGCGGGACACCCTCGCGGCTGCAAGCCGATCGCGGTGACGGGGCGCCGCTGAGCGACCTTCTCGACCAGCGGCGCGAGCCAGAGCATCCCGGCCGACTGCGCGATGACCTCGATGTGAGGCAGCCCGTCCTCGCGCCAGCCGGCGGCGGACAGGTACGTCATCTTCCGGTCGGTGCTGGTGTCGACGCCAAGCGCGATCGGCGTGCCCGGGACGATGCGGGATCCGCCGGCGCCGCTCTCGCTGGGGCCGTCGGCGCACGCCGCCCAGTCCGCCGGCAGCAGGTACGGAGTGACGAGCGTCTGCACCCACTGACACAGGACCTCGGTCTTCGTCACGGCCTCCGGCTCGCCCGACGCGAGGTCGGACAGCAGCTGGTCGACGTTGTAGCCGAAGCCGATCGAGGGGTTCGACTGGAAGTAGCCGGCCGGGTCGTCGATCGCGGCGTCCTCGTGCGCGGACCACTCGAAGATCCCGTTCGCGGTGTCGTGCTCGTTCGCGAAGTCCTCGACGGACTGCAGGCCCTTTGCCACGTAGTCGTCCCACGCCGCGCACGTCGCGATGGCCGCGGCGCGCAGGTCGGCGAGCACGACGGACCGCGCGTCGCCGGCGGAGGAGATGGCCCAGAGCTGCGAGTTGAACGTGCCGTTCAGCGTCTTCGAGAACGCGGCCCAGCCGTCCCAGTTCGTCTGCTGGCGCAGCTCGTCGATGATCGCTCGGGCGGTCGAGTCGCCGCGAGACCCGCCGGAGGCGAGCGCGGCGATCTCGTAGCGCGCGCCGTTCGCGAGACGGATCGCCTCGGAGCCGTTCGTCGTCGTCGGCGTCCGTGCCTGCTTCGCGAGGACGGGCACGAGCACCGCACGCTCGGCCGGCGTGAACCGATCCGGCCAGCGCAGGACCTCCGGGTTCGACCGGTCGAGGACCTTCCGCCAGACCTTCTTCGCCGTGTCGCGGTCCTGGGCGGACCCGAGGACGAGGAACTCGTGCGCCGGGATGTGGTCGGGGAACGACTGGGAGTCGACGAACAGCCACCAGGTCGCGAGGACCTCGATCAGCTTCGTCTTCCCGTTCTGCCGGCCGACGATGATGACGACCTTGCGGAAGCGGTAGGTGCCGTCCTCGTTCAGCTCGAGCGCGTGGATCAGCAGCCACTTCTGCCACGGCCGCAGTGTCACGCCGAGGTAGACCAGCGCGAACTCGATGACGTGGAACCCGTGCGTCGTCGCCGGTGTCAGAGGGCGCAGCGGACGAGTCCAGATGCGCGGCTCCTCACGCCCCTTGCCGGTGCGAAGAGCCACCCTTAGCTGCTGCGAAACTTGCAAAGTCAGCGACCTCCTGATCGACCGCCGGGGCCGTCGTCGTCTCGTCGCCCTCGTCGGCGGCGTCGCCCGCGGTCGGCGTCGGCTTCCCGACCAGGCCGGCCTCGCCGGGCGCCTCCTTGAGCACCCGCCGCACGTCCTTCAGCGCGGAGAGGTACGCGGCGTGGGTCCGTGACCCGCCGCCCTCGTCCATCTCCTTCGCGAGCGACTTCACCAGCGCGACGAGCGGCGCCTCCTCCGGGATCCGCAGCAGACCGGTCGCCTTCAGCATCCGCGTCACCGCGGCCCTGTGCTCTCGGCTCGCGCGCGTTCTCGGCTCGGCCATGCATCGACCTCCCCGGTGGTAAAAATCGCGTCACATCGTCGGGGAGAGAGAAGCCCTCGGGCCGGGAAGGGCTTAGGGGTTCGAGTCCCTGCGATGGAAAGGCCCCCTGCCCTTCGCTCGGGTCGGCGAGGGTGCGGTCGGGGTTCTGGTGGGCGGGGGAGGGTGGGCCGCGCAGGGTGCCCTCGTCCCGGGGCCGCGCTGGTGGGCGCTGGCTGCCGGGGTCATGGGGTCCTTCGCTTCTCAAGACGAGGCATCACGCTCGCGCGTTGACGCGGCCGGTCTGTGGGGTCAGGCGGTGCGGCGGACCAGGACCTTCGCGTCGATGACGGTGGCGAGCGCCGGGGCGAGGTCCTCGAGGAGCGGGAGGAGCGGCCAGGGGAGGGACACGGCGTCAAGGACGCGGCCGCGGGCGATCTGGTCGGCGGTCGCGGGCCAGCTGAAGCGGAGGGCGCCGCCTCCCGGGTAGCGGATCGTCTCTCGCCCGTTGGCGCGGATGACGCGGGTAGCGCACGCGGAGAGGTTCAGGCGGAGTGCTGCGTGGAAGTCTTCGGCCGCCTCGCGGTGGGTGCCGGCGACATAGAGGACCTGGGCGCCGGCGGATGCGAGCACGGCGGCCTCGGTGAGGTTCGAGCGGAGTTCGATGCGCACGGGCCCGCCTCTCAGTAGAAGGACTCGGAGAGCACGCCGAGCGGGGGACGGGGTGGGCCGTCGCCGCGGTCGCGGTTGCAGCGGGCGTGGGAGGCGCGGAAGTTGCCGGGGTCTTCCTGCAGCTCGGGGTACTTCGACACGGGGAAGAAGTGGTCGAGCTGGAAGGCGGGGTCCTTCCAGGACAGCTCGGGCGGGATCGAGTAGTCGATCTCGAGGCCGCACATCCAGCAGCGCGCGTCCTCTTCCTCGCAGGCGGAGCGGAACTCGGCCTTCAGCTCGAGCATCCTCGGGGTGCTCTTGTGGTGCTGGCTCACGGGAGGCGCCTCCTGCGGTCGTCGATCACCCGAGCTAGTGTCGCGATCATGATCGACAGAGACGGAGCCGCCCTCATCGCTCAGGTCGCGGCGACACTGCTAGTGGCTGTGGCGGTCGGGAGTTTCTTCACGGGCCGCCTGCGTCGCAGCACTGCGCGGCGCGTGCGTCGCACGGAGGAGCTGCTCGCGTTCAACCTGCTCTTCCTGACGATGTTCGCGACGGCCGCAGGGGCGTTCCCGTTGTTCCCCAGGGACATCTGGACGACCGTCACCATCAGCGTGTCTGGGTTCATCGCGATGGGGCAGTTCGCTCGGCTGACGGCAGTGACCATGTACATCAGGCACGAGCGCAACGAGTAGCCCGCTCATCGTGGTGTGCGGGTCGGCGCCGGGTGTCCGGTTCGTCCCGCTGGGGCACGAAAGCGCCCCGCGTCGAAGGTGACTGCGGGGCGCTCCTGTTGTGCCGATCATGAAGTTACGGGGTGACATCGTCGGCCACAAAATTCTTGCGTCTCTCGGTGCGTCGGCGCTCGGATTCTGCGTACTGTGCCTGCCTCGCGCGGCATTCGCCGCTCGGCAAGGTGTGCAGTCGCAGCCGGCCCGGTAGCGATTGCGGGTGCCGTGCTCGAGCGACGCGGCCGATCGGGGCCGGGTGGGGTCCGACTCGAGGCGTCGCACGAACGCGGCCTGCAGGTCCTCGAGCCGGATCCACTTCGTCTCGCTGCCCGGCCGCTGGTGGGAGGGCAGGTCGTCCCGTAGCCAGCGCTGGATCGTGCGCCGGCTACGCCCCACGCGCCTCGCGGCTTCGTGGATCGACAGGACCTCGGGGTTCACCTGCTGGGCCGCCTTCGAGCTCGTGGGGGTAGTGGTCGGAGACGAAGGGCGACGTTCGGAGGCCGTTCTTCGAGGTCCAGCGGACGCGGGCCTTCCGGGCGAGGAGGGCGACCACTTCGCCTCCCCAGACAGTCTCGCTCTGGTACTTCCCCCCGCGGCGGGTCGTGCGCGAGACGGTGGAGCTGACCTGCAGTGGCGAGGCGGCCCGGAGGACCGCTGCGGCGACGTCGGCCGGTAGCCGGCGGATCCCGAGGCCGCCCCGGTACGGGATCGGAGTCGCGAGGGGCCGAGGGTTCGCGAGGAGGAGGTGGTGGGCGCCTTCCCACGCCCACGGCGACGTCGAGTCGGTCACGACGTCCACCAGGTCGACGAGACCGATGATCGCGCCGCGGGCGACCTGCTCGTGCGGCAGGTTGTCGCGGGTGCCGTCGTAGTAGCCGGCGGGGTCGTCGCGGAGGCCGGCGTGGATCGCGACGGTGCCGCGGTAGGGGCCGAGGCTGCGGGAGCGGTTCTCGACGTCCTTCCCCTGGTAGATGATCGCCCAGGCCCACGGCTGGCGGACGGTGAGGACGCGGACCTCCTGCTGCTCAGCCACGGTCGACCTCCTCGAGGTTGACCATCCCGCATCGGAGGCAGACGGGCGCTCGGGTGTCGCCGCTCCAGACGTGGTGTCCGTAGCAGATGGCGGCTCCGCCTGGCATCGTCATCGGTCGCCTCCTCGGGGGTGGGCGGGACGGGCTCCCATGAGGAGGCCGGGTGGTGGCGCACTGCCTCCATGTGCGGCATGCCGTGGTTCTCGGCCAGGCGGATCGAGCCCTCCTGCGTCGAGAGCGCCACTTCTCTCGACCACGGGAAGCCGACGCGTCCGGTCGCGTTGTTTCGGATTCCGTACTCCCACGGGCGCTGGGATCGCACGAGGTCAGCGAGGACGTGGATATCGCGCCGCGATCGGTTGATCGTGTCGAGCGCCGACATGCTGTGCCGGAAGATGCTGTCCGCATCCCAGGTCTCGGCGTCCGCCCGGCGCTCGGCGGCGGCCACGATTGGCTCCCACTCCTCCGCCGTCTCTACGGTGCGCGGGCGGGTGTCCTCCTCCTCCTGGCCGGTCGCCACCATGAACACCCAGTAGGCGCTCATGTCGTAGTCGTCGTCGCAGTCCTCAAGCCCGTCTCGCGCGGAGTCAGCGATCACACCGAGCCGACGCTGCGCCTCGTCCCGTTCGGCTTCCGCGGTGCGCACCCGAGCGAGCAGGGCGGGCAGGGCGTCGGCGATTGCGTTGAGCGCTCGGAGTTGTCGCCACGGGCCCTCCGACCCGCCCAACTTCCGAGCGGCAACCGCTTCGGCGAGGCTCACCTCGATCGCGTCGAGGTCGGCGTCCTCTCGCGGGAGGGACGCGGACAGGGCGGCGGCAGTGCGGAGCCACAGGTCGAGAATCGAGCCCGCGCCCGGCATCTCCCCGTTGACCTCCACGTACTGCTCGCGGAAGGTGTCGGCGGTCGTGATGAGGGCGCGCACCCCTTCCGGGGGGAGGGGGGTCTGGTCAGGCACGGACGGCACCAGCCTTCCGGTGCCGGGCCAGCGGCTCCATGAGCCCGTGCGCGACATCGAAGTCCTCAACCGCGAGTCGCGCCGCAGCGGACGCCTCATGCGCCGCGCGGTACTCGTCCTTCAGCCGGCGGCTGAGCGCCGCACTGGCGCGCTCGTGGGCGTGACGGTCACCGTGCGGGTCTTCCCCTCGGATCACGACGTCGTACGCGAGGTGACTGGCCGCGGACTTGACGGCACGGTACGCCGCGAGGTCCGTCTCGATGAGCGCGAGTCTCTGCTCGCGTTGCTCCGGGGTGAGTGTCGGCATGGTCAGCTCTCCTTCGTGGTCGTGGGGGTCTGCAGGGGGTGGCCGTGGGCGAAGACGGTGCAGCGGAGGCGCTCGTCCTCGACAGTGACGAAGCCGAGGCAGGACAGGTCGTTCGGCCCGCGGACGATCAGGCGCGTTCCGGTCGACTGCGCGAGCTCGGCTGAGGCCGCCTGCACCGTTGTCGCTGCCTCGACCCGCTCGAGGGCCGGGGCGATCGACTCGCCGTAGCCCGCGAACAGCTCGCGCGCCGCCCAGCGCAGCCCCGCGAGGCCGTCGATGGGGACTCGCGCACCCTGAGCCGTGACCAGCTGCAGCACTGCGCTCATGCGACGACCAGAGTGACGGTGTCGGTCGGCGCGAGTCGCACAGCGGCGTAGCCGTTCGTCGAGTCGCAGGCCAACATGATGGTCGGCGCGTAGGCGTCCATGACGCGGATGACCTCGACCGGGCGCTTCCGGCCGGCGGGGATGATGTGGTCGCCCGCCTTGATGGCGTCGGCGGCGATGGTGAGGCGAGCGAGGGGGGCTGCGCTGTTCATGGGTTTATCGTAACTCCTAACTACAGTTGTACGCAACTCGAAACGTAACTGATATCCTCGGCGCATGACCGAGACGAACAAGGGCGGACGCCCTCCCGCCGAGAGCCCTCGCAGCAAGGCCCACATGCTCCGGCTCACTGCCGAGGAGGATGCCTTGGTGCGGGAGGCGGCAGGTGACGCCCGACCGGCTGTGTGGATGCGGGAGCAGGCGCTCAGCGCGGCTCGGAAGGCTCGTCGCCGCTCCTGACATCGAGGGACGCGGACAGGGCGGCGGCGAGGCGTTCCACGAGCGCCCGCCAATCGTCGTCGTGGATGCTCTTCCAGGCGACGGCGCCTTCGGCTTCCGCGATGAGGGCGCGCACCCCTTCCGGTCGCGGCGGGGTCAGCCCGATCACGACGTTCGCGACCACGTTCGGCACCGGTGGCCCGCCGATCGCGTTGAGGTGGTTGGGGTGGTGCTCCATCAGGTGGTCGGTGATGCGGTCGAGCGCATCCTGAGCGGAGGTCATGAGCGGTTCTCTTTCGTGGTGTGGGTGATGCCGGGGTCGCCGGCCGCGATGTGGAAGCCGACGATCGCGGCCCCAGCGGTCAGGACCGCGGCGAGGACGAGCAGTGCGGGCCTCACCGGGTGCCGCCGGAGGTGAGCTGCAGGGCGCCGACCGAGCGGGTCGCGATCATCTGGTCGACCTGCTGCGCCGTCTCCTCGTAGACCGTCCGGCCGTTGGGAAGGACGACGTAGGCGTAGAACTCTTGATCGAGCTCGGCGAGCCCGGAGGAGACGGCCTCGAGCTTCGCCTTCACGACGAGCGCGAGGGCGCGCCACCGCTGCCGGACGGCCTGCTCGTACGCCGACTGTGCCGCCGTGGGCGATGCGGCGCGGCCCGTCGGCGTGCGGGTGAACTCCTTCGCGCCCTTCTCGGGCAGCGGGACGACGAACCGGATCTGGCGGCGCCCGACCTGGAAGGCGACCTGCGCCTGTCCGGGCTGGGTCATGTAGGCGAAGCTCTCGGCGCCGTACCGCTCGAGGGTGCGCTCGATCTCGGCGCGCGATCGGTCGGAGGGCACGTCGGTCTTCGCCGCGTACTGCGGTGTGGCGGTCATGCTGCGGTCCTCTCGGTGTGGCATCCGCACTCGCACGGCGCGAGAGCATCCTTCTCGTAGTCCCACGCGTCCCCGAAGCACGACCGGTGGGATCCGGCCCTGCAGTCGGAGTTCACAGGGCGGGGGAAGCCGGTCACGACGCCACCCCCTCGGTCGCAGCGGCAGCCGCGAACTGCGCCTCGTCGTCGGGCCGCCACCCGCAGGCGTTGCAGACGGCGTACGGGTCATCGCCGTCCCACCCGACGACGACCTGGCCGGCGCCGCAGCCGATGCCGCCGCGGCCGCACTTCCGCGAGGACCGCCTCGGGCCCCGCTCGGCGAGGCGCCAGCGGCCGGAGTAGACGCGCGCCGCCTCCGACACCTCGGCGTAGAAGTGGGCGACGTGAACGCTCGTGCACCAGGCGGGGGCGGCGAGCACCAGCCACTCGGCGGCGTCGTTCGCGGCGCGGGTGAGCGTGCGGGTGGACCAGCCGGCCGGGACCCGGTCGACGTCCCGGTCGCGCTCGATCGACTCCGAGAGGACCGTCGGCGGGTCGAGGCGAAGCTCGACCGTCCAGGCGGCGACCCACCGGGCGAGCAGCGGCCACAGCTCGTTCAGGGCGTCGATGCCGTCGGCGTCGATCGGGAGCCGGGGCGCCTTCGTCCCGGCGACCCTCTCGGTGATGGGCGAGACGATCGAGGGCGCCGTCTGCTCGGTGATGGTGGTGACCAGCTCGGCGAGGGTCACGACGTCCCGGCTGAGCCGGCCGTAGCAGGACCAGCAGAGCTGGCCGGCGCGGGCCGCCGCGAGCTTCCCGGGGCGGCCCTTCGCGTCGTGCTGGCGGATGCAGCGCGGGCCCACCGGGTCGTCGTGTAGCTCCCGCTCGAGGTCGGACAGCGCTGCTGGCGCGAACGTGTCCCGCATCAGAACGGCTCCTCGTCGTTCTGCGCGGGAGCCGACGACGGCGTGCGCCAGTCGCTAGACGCCCCGCTGCCGCCCTGGGAGCCCTGGTACCCACCGGCCTGCCCGCGACCCCCGGAACGGCCGCCACCGACTCCACCACCGGCTGTCCGGGTGACCTGGGCGGTGGCGTACCGGAGCGAAGGACCGATCTCGTCGATCTCGAGCTCGATGCTCGTGCGCTTCTCGCCCTCCTTCGTCTCATACGAGCGCTGCTTGAGCTTCCCCGTCGCGACGACGCGGGAGCCCTTCGTGAGCGACCCGGCGACGTGCTCGGCGAACTCCTCCCAGACGGACGCGCGGAGGAACAGCGCCTCGCCGTCGACCCACTGGTTCGACTGCTTGTCGAAGGTCCGCGGGGTGCTCGCGATCGTGAAGTTCGCGACGGCCTTCCCGTTCTGCGTGTGGCGCAGCTCCGGGTCGGACGTGAGGTTGCCGACGACGGTGATGATGGTTTCTCCGGCCATGAGGGCTCAGGCTCCTTCGTTGTAGGGGATCGGGGTGGTGGGCAGCTCGTCGTAGTCGAAGCCGTAGCCGTAGGACACGAGGGCCACCGGCGGCGGGGTCGGGAACTCCTCGGCCTCCTCCGCGGCGTCCAGCAGCTCCTGCGCCATCTGCCGCGCCTCAGCCGGCGCGAGCTCGGTGTACTTCCGGTGCATCCGCACGGCCACCGCCTCGGGGCCGGTCGCGAAAACCTCAGCGGTGGTCTCGGTCTTCTGTCGTTCGACCACTGGTCAGTCCTTCTGGGTAGGGGTCCACGGGAACGGGGAAGCGCCGCGGCTGATGTGCGACGGCCAGTCGCGCGCGTCACGGTCGCCTCGCCAGCGGACGAGTCGGAATTGAGTGCCGGACACGCGGCCCTGCACCTTCGAGGGGGTGATGCCGAGGCCGAATTCCGGCCAGCCGAGCAGCGCCGATGACCCGCGGGGCCGCAGCTCCCGGTCGCCTCCGGGGCCGGCGGTCGCGTGACCGGCGTGCGCCTCCATCAGGAGGGCGACGCCGCGGTCGCGGATCGTGTCGAGCGCGGCGAGCAGCGGCGCCGCGTCGTCGTCGGACGTGATCGCTCCCGGCGTCAGCCGGTACAGCGGGCCGATGGCGAGCACGTCGGGCTGGTGCTCGTCGATCAGCGCGTGCACGTCCGACAGGTCGGAGTCCTTCGTCAGGTCCAGGCGCGGCGCGCACCACAGCCGCACCTTCGACGCGGGGTGCTCTGTGCTCCGCAGGGACGCGGCCGCCACGAGCCGCTGCGACGAGCGCCGCCACTGCTTCTCGGTGTTCTCCGCGTCGATGACCAGCCCGCGGACGGGCGTGATCGGGCGGAACGTGAACGGGTGGATCCCGGCCGACGCGAGCAGCACGATCTGCCGGATCAGCATGGACTTGCCGCCGCCCTCGACGCCGGTGAGCACGAGGCGGTCGCCGCGCTCGAGCAGGTCGGGGACGACCCAGTCGTAGTCGTCCACTCCCTGCATGACGGCCTCGAGCTGCACGGCGAGCGCGCGGCTACGGGCGGCGCCGGCGCGGATTGCCTTGAGGCCTTCAGTGGCCCGGGCGAGGGACACGCCGGAGTCGGTGACGGCGGCGCTCTGCACGAGGTTCTGGCCGAGCTGCCGCAGCTGCCGGCGGACCGACGCCTCCCGTACCTGGGCGGCGTAGAACGATGCGTTCTCCGAGGACGTGACGTCGCCGGCGAGCTCGTGCAGGTCCGACGGGGTGAACGCGGTGACGCCCCAGTCCTGCAGGCGGCCGGAGACGGTGATGACGTCGACCGGCTGGCCCTCCGCGAGCAGGCGCTTCATCCCGCGGAGGAGCTCGCCGAGGTGCGGGTCGAGGAAGTCGCCGGGCGAGACGAGCGGGGTGACGTCGCGCATGACCTTGCCGTTCAGCAGCAGGGCGCCGAGCACGGCACGCTCCGCCAGCTGCACGGACTCGTCGCCGCTCACGAGCGCGCTCGCAGCCAGTCGAACTCGCCGTCATCGTCCTGCGGCGGCCGCACGCGGTCGATGCGCTCAGGGAGCGGCTCGTCGTCCCAGCCCTCGCCGTTGAGCCACGTCGTCGGGTGCTTCACGAACTGCTGCTCCGGCAGGTTCGGATCCGCGGCCAGCCGGCGAGCGCCGCCGATGATCGCCTCGACGTCGTGCTTCTTCACCAGCCGGAGGAACGCCGCCTTCGCGGTGCCCTTCGCGACCTTCCGCGGGTAGACCTTCCAGAACTCCTCGAAGCGATCGCTCGCGCTCGGCCCGGCAGGGACGAGCATGAGTTCTTCAGGATGGTCTTCTTCTAGATGGTCTTCTTTGTGGTCGGATTCACCGGCGCCGGTTTTCCCGGCCGCGGTTTCACCGTCGCCGGAAAAGCCGTCCGCGGTGGACTGGGCCATCGAGGGAGCCGTCAGGCGGTAGTCGACCTCGCCGAAGCGGCCGCCGTCGCGGTTCTGCACCCGGACGAGGTAGCCGGCCTCGAGCAGCTCGGCGATCGTGGCGCGCACGGCGTCGCGACCCTCGCGGCCGGACTTCACGAGGGACCGCTCGCCGATCTTCCAGCCGGGCCGGTGGGACAGCAGCTCGAGCAGCAGCCCGCGTGCTCGGCGGCTCAGTCGGGCGTCTCGCGCCCAGGCGTTCGGGATGCGGGTGAAGTTCCGATCGAAGTCGAATTCGGGGCGTTCGATCATCGTGACCGCCTCCTTCCTGTGGTTCGTGGTTCGTGTGTGGGGTAGCCGTGCTCGGCCATGAACGCGGCCGCGTCGGTCTCGGTGACGGTCTGGAAGCCGCCGTCGTCGTCGAGCCGGATCCAGCCGCTCGCGGTGAGCAGCGGGACGTCGGCGGGGAGTGGGCCGTACTGGCGGACGAGGAACCCGCGAGCGAGCGCCGCGGTCCGGTGGGACTCCATGTGGCCGTGGCACTTCGTGGTCCCGGACCCGCAGACGACCGCGAGGTTCCCCGCGAGGTTCGTCTCGGGCCGGCCGCTGCCGCCTGCAGCGCGGGGCCGGCGGTGCTGCAGCGAGTAGTCGCTGCGGTCCACCTGGCGTCCGCACCAGCGGCAGCGGCCGGAGTCGCGGTCGATGACCAGCGCCCGGACCGCGGGCCTGACCGCGGAGGCGGTCACCGTCGGATGACGAGCCGGAGCCGCGCGGTCTCGGTGAAGCCCGGCAGCGGGCGGCCCTTCTCGGTGACGAGGAACGCGACCTGGTAGACGCCGCCGGCCTCGTCCTTCCGGTCCTCGACGCGGTCGACGAGGTACACCGAGGTGCCCTTCCCGATCTGGACGCGGTCGCCGCGGCGGACGGTCGCGCCGGTCACGGCCGGTACCGTCCGGAGTCGAGCGTGCGCTCCACCATCCGCGCGATCGTCTGCGCTCCCGAGAGGCGCTTGTCGGCGGCGTCCGCCTGCCCCTTCGCGTAGGTCACGGCGACCTTCGCGACGGCGACGGCCTGCGCGAGCTCCGCCGTCTCGAGAACGATGCGCGCCTCCCGACGCTCGGCGGTGGACCCGTCGACCGTGAGTTTCAGCCGGGCACGAGCCATCGCGAGCGCGTGCACCGCCTCGTCGCGCCTCGTCTCAGCGGCCGCCACCGTCTCCGGCGCGGCCTCGATCCGCTCGAGCGCCGCCTCGACGTCGTCGATCACGTCGTCGGGCGTCTTGATCCGCTGCTCGGTCACGACTGCGACTCCGACTCCGCGAGGGCCGCCTCGAGCTGCTCAGTGCGGCGCGCGAACACCTCCGCGAGCTCGTCGGTCCACTCGTTCCGACGCTCGCACGCGGCCCGCAGGTCGAGCAGGTCACCCATGTCGACCGCCCCGCCGAGCATGTCGACCCACGGCATCGGCAGCTCCGGGTCACGCGCGGGGCCGGCGGCCGGCGGCGGGCCCTGCTCGAGCGCCCGCTTCCGCGCCCACAGCATGTCGCGCACCGTCTCCCCCGAGGCGAGCACGTCGCCGAAGACGCCCGCCTGCTCCGCCTCCTCGTACAGCGGCCGAAGGTCAGCCATCGACGTGCACGCGATGGCGCGCTGCTCCCACGAGGAGTCCGCCACCACCTGCGCGTCTACGGGCTCCTCGGGACGCCCCGCGGGCTCCGGGGCCCGGCGCTGCTCCTGCGGCCGCTCAGCGCCGTTCGTGCCCTGCTGGACGGCAGTGGGCGCCGCGTTCGCCGCCTGCGCCATCTCCTCGGTCGAGTACAGCCCCGACAGGTCGTTCGGGAACGCCTTCCGCAGCGCGAGCATCTCGGCGACCTTCGCGAGCATAACGTCGGGCATCTTGGCCCACATCGCGCCGAGCTTCTTCTCGCCCGTCCTCGCGCCGCGGTCCCACACGTCCTCCATCGGGGCGTACGACTCCCAGCGGGCGACCACGGACAGCGCCTCGCGGAAGCCGGCCTTGTACACGCCCACGCGGGCGAACGCCGGGAGCTCGCGCCCCGTCGTCGGCATCCACGCCTGAGTCCACGTCTGCCCGTCGTTCGAGAACTCCGGCGCCGTCTGCCCCTCGTACTTCCCCGACCGCTCCGCGACCAGGCGGGCGCCGTCGATGCTGATCTGCGTCTGCCACTTCCCGCCCCGCTCGATGCAGTAGATCTGCCGAGCGAACGGGTCCAGCTGCGTTCGCTCGCACTGCAGCAGGAACGCCTCGACCACCGGCCGCGGCGCCAGCTGCGGCGGCTGGTTGCGCTTGCGCGACACCAGGCCGGCCGCCTCGATCAGCGCCGCCTCCTTGTCCGTCCAGGTGCTCTGATCACCCGACGTCGGCAGCGCCAGCACGCCACCACTCGTCCTCACCATCTCGCTCACGCGGCCTGCTCCTTCTGCTTCGCAGGCGTGACCCGCAGGGTCGCCGCCTTCGTCGTCTCTCTCGTCGTCGTGAAGGCCGCGGCGTGCGCGGCCCACCCGGTGCGCGCGGCCTCGTACAGCGACCAGAGCGCCGGCGCCGCCTCCTTCGCGGCCGCCTCGTCCGGAGCGCTGACCGTCGCGGTCCCGCCCGGCTTGTACGTCACGAGCCCCGCCGGGGTCCGCTCGGAGAACTCCTCGCCCTTCTCCGTGCCGATCCGCATCAGCTCGGCGCGCGCCAGCTCCTTGCGGCGAGCGCCCTCGGCCTCCGTCGCCAGCGCCTCGGCGTACTGACCGACCCACACCTCGAGCTCCGACGGCTCCGCCTGTTCCTCGGCTGCGGGCTGCTCGGCGCGGGTCCGGTCGAGGGCATCGAGGAAGATGTCGGCCTGAGTCACGAGGAACGCGATCCGCTCCTCGTCGCGCAGGAAGATGCGCGTGCGCACTGCCTGCACCGTCGGCCCCTGCTCGGGCCACTTCGTGTAGTCGCCGTCGTGCTGCTCCCACGCGAAGACCACGCGGTCCGCGCCGGTCACGTGCAGCTGCCACTGCATCTGGTCGTAGTAGCCCGTCGACCAGAACTTCGGCGGCCGCGCCCGCTGCAGCATCGTCCTCACGACCTCGAGCGGCACCACTCCGGCGCCGGGCGCGGGGGAGAGGTCGAACTTCGAGGCCTTGCACTCGAGCAGCTCGATCGCGCCGAGGAACGACTCGCCGATGCCGTCCGGAGTCGCCAGGTGCCGGCGGTTCCCCTCGGCGTGCAGCAGCCACGAGTTGCCCTCGATGTGCGGCCACTCCGCCTGGACCGCGGCGACGATCGCCGGCTCCCGGACGTTGCCCCACTCCATCGCCGGCGTCGCCCGGATCGACTTCGGCTTCAGCTTGTCCCGGAGGACGCCGAGCCCGTCGCCGGCCGCGATCTTCGCGACCTCGGTCGCCGTTGCCCCGGTCAGGCGAGCGTCCAGCCACACCTCGCGGTCCTCCGACGTCGCGACGCGGCGCTCCATCACTCTCTGCAGCGCGCTCACGGCTGCACCTCCGTCACGACGAGCGCGAAGCCCGTGCCGTAGTAGCCGTTGCCGTCGTCGCCTTCGATCACCGCGACGTCGGTCGCGACTCCGCCGGCGTAGACGCTGATCCGGTAGCGGTGCGGATCCTCCGCGTACTGGTAGTCCGAGCCGCGCGTGTCTGCGAAGGCTTCGTCCAGCACGTCGACGGAGGTGATCGCGTTGTCGACGGTCGCGAGCGAGGCGAGTTCGTAGTCGCCCGCGGAGCAGGCGCACCCGCCCTCGTTCGGCTCGACGCGCACCACCATGCCGTCGTCGAGGGTCAGCGTCTGCTCCTCCTTGTCGGCGGCGACGATGCGTCGTCCGACGAGCAGGTCAGCGATCTTCTGCTTCTCCCAGTGGTCGATGGTGGTCACTCGTCGTCACCGCCCTCGATGTCCAGGTCGAGCTGCACGTCCGGCGCGGCCGCCATGAACCCGCCGCGCGCCCCGCAGTACTCCCGCAGCAGCGACAGCACCTTCTCCTCGTCCTCGAGCGGCACGAGCTCCACCTGCTTCAGGCCCGCCTTCGCCACCCGCGAGCCGTCCTCCTTGATCGAGAGATCGGTGCGCTCGACGCGGGCGATCACGTAGACGCCGTTCGGCGACTCCACCCGCGACCAGTCGCTCTCGAGCGCGGTCATCCCGTTCTGCTCCTCGCCCGGGAACTTGCCGGCGAGGGTGATCTTCTTCGTGGTCGACATCAGTCCTGTTCCTTCTCGTTGGGCCACCGGAGAGAGCCCCCGGCGGCGGTCTGCTTCTTGCTGATCGGCTCGACCTCGAGAGGCCGGCCGAGGTTCCTGGACCCGAGCGCCATCAAGGCGAGGGCGTCAGCGGCGTTGTCGTCGGACACCCGCACGGCGGGGAAGGCGGCGCGCATCGCAGCCAGCACCTCGGGCTTCTTCGCCCGCCCGTTGCCGGTCGCGTACATCGCGCGGGTCGCCTGATGCACTCGCACGACCGGGCCGCGGCGGAGCAGCACCCGCACGAGCAGGTAGTAGAGGGCGTGCCGCTCGATCGCCAGGCCGCCCGTCAGCGTCGGCGGCGGCTCCTCGATGACGAACAGCCCCGACGTCGGCAGCCACTCGAGCGCCCGCCCGGCGACGTACTCGATCCGGTCCGACTGCGCCTTCAGGTCGTCGCCCTGCTTCTTCGTCCGCACGACCGCCGTGACGATCCGCTCGCCCTCGACGTACCGGGCGAGGCCGCACGCGGTCAGCGACGAGTCGATGCCCGAGACGTTCACGGCTTCAGCGGGTGGATGCAAACAAGCGCCCACAGATCGAACTCGATGTGGTGGCACGCCTCGCACTGGAAGCCGAACAGCGTCTGGTTCAGCGCGATCAAGTTCCGCGTGTGTCCCTCGCAGGCGAGAGTCACGTCGGCGCAGAACCGGCAGACCACCGAGAACCGAGCTGCCGCTTCGCAGTCCTTGACCGCACACTGCGCCTCGAAGTCGAGGTGCTCGATCGACTCGACATCGACCTGCTCGAGCACGTCACTCATGCCGTCGCGTCGATCCATGCGATGAACGCGAGGAACCCCAGCAGGCCTGCCAGAGCAGCCGATCCGTCGATCAGCGGGACCTGCGGGAGGCCGGCGAGAGCGAGTGCCGTGTGCACGGCGAGCTTGATGACGATCAGGATCAGCACGGCCGCGAGGAGCACGACGATCGGCCCGCGGTGCTTCATGGGGGCGCGACCCTCCGCCTCGAGCGAGCGGACGTAGCCCGTCGGCGTCGAGCCGGTCAGCCAGGCGTCGTACGCCGTCTCGACGGAGTAGCCGTCCGTGACCTCGTCGCCGTCCAGGTGGTGCCCGGCAGCGTCCTCAGCGGCGGCGTACCACGCCTGCCACGGCATCGGCACGAACGTGGAGTCGGAGGCGGCCCTGCGGTCGCTGTCAGTGGTGCTCATGATCAGTTCCTTCCGGCGGCTTCAGGGCGCGCCGATCAGCGCCCCCGGAGGGCGCATCGAATACGGGAGAAGGGGTGGGGCCGGTTGGTCTCCGTCAGCGACTCAGAACGTCGTGTGGACCGGCCCCGGCCAGCGGGATGGCTGGCGGTCTAGGCGGAGCGCCGGCTGGCGATCGACGTCACGTTCGACGTCGGCAGCTGAGCCGCGATCCATGCATCGACGTCTTCGCGACGCCAGCGCAGGTACTTCCCGACCTTGAAGGCCGGAGGGAGCGCGTCGGGGTTCCGGTTGCGCATCTGGTAGACGGTCGCCTCGTCGATCTGCAGCTCGCCGGCCAGGTCGGAGACGGTCAGGTGGACGGCCATCAGGCCACCGCCTGCACGTTCCGGACCTGCTCGGCGAGCGATTCGGTCGGCACGACCTCGAAGGCCTCGCCGATCCCGAGCCCGAAGGTGTCCACCATCGCGACGATGAACGCCGCGGAAGGCTGGGACCCCTCGTCGACCCTGCGGAGGGTCGCCCGGTTCACGCCCATGAGGCGCGCCTGGTGCTCCTCGGTGGGGATCTCGCGAAGCTCTCGGAGCCTCTTGAGCAATCCCGGCTTGATCCGGAGCGTGCTTGCCATTCGGTCCTCCTCGTTGCGGTTCCGCGTTGTGGTGTCGCAAGTATGCGACGCTGTGACGCACAGATGCAACACCAACGGGGGGCGTTGTTGCACAAGTGTTAGTCAAGATTCGCGGAATTACGCGGATACATGGCTTGCGGATGTTGCAAAGTTGCGACATGCTCGCAGTGTGAATGACGCGCTTCGGGAACACATCGAACATCTGGCCGGGACGAAGAGTCTCCGATCGGTCGCCCTCGCCGCCGGGATGCACCCGAGCACCCTCGTCCGTCAGCTCGACGGCGAAGTGAAGGTCGGGACGGTCGTCGCCATCTGCCGCGCGTACGGTGCGCCGATCCTCCCCGCGTTCGTCGCCGCCGGCTTCATCACCAGCGACGAGGCAGAGCGCACCTCGACCGAGGCCGCTCTCCGCGACGCCTCCGACCGGCAGCTCGCCGAAGAGATCCTGCGTCGCGTCATCGAGGCGGAGAGGGAACACCCCGAGCTGACCGAACCGCTCGACGACGACCAGGTCGACGAAGCGGTCGAGAAGTCCAACATCCGTCGGCTGAATGTCGGAGGTCGACCCGACACTCTCACCGACGAAGAGATCGCAGAGCGCTACGGCGATCGCATCGCAGCAGACACGTCAGACCCCGAGCAGGACCTCGACCACAGGACGCCATGACGCACAGCCCAGCCGCCTATGACCCGTACGAACACGCGGAGCGGCTGGGCATCCCGGTCCTCCACGGGCGGATCCGCTCGGCGAACGGCCTCTGGATCCCCGAGGAGCGCGTCATCATCCTGAAGCGCGGGCTCCGCTCCTGGCACGAACGCCAGACCCTCGCCCACGAGCTCGGCCATGTCTGCCTCGGTCACTGCGAGACCACGCCGCGGATCGAGCGCCTCGCCGACCGGTGGGCGGCCCGGAAGCTCATCGCTCCCGACCACCTCGCCGACGTCGCCCGCATGAGCCCCGACCCCGGCGTCTGGGCTCTCGAGCTCGGCGTCACCGACCACCTCCTCGAGCTCTACCTCCGAGACCACCGCGCCGCCTAGGAGGCCCGCATGCCACGTCCGCCGCTACCGATCGGCTCGAACGGGATCGTCACCGTCACCCCCGCAGCGAAGGCCAAGGGGCCCTGGGTCGCTCGCACTCGGTTCCGGGACTACGACGGCGTCACTCGCACCGTCGAGCGCAAGAGTGCGCAGAGCGCCGGGAACGCGCGCGACCTCCTCGCCCGCGCGCTCCTCGAGCGGCGCGCGCCGGGCGGCGACGACCTCACCGCCGAGACCCGCATGAAGGCCGCGGGGGAGAAGTGGTGGGCGGACGAGATCGACGGGCAGCGCGCGACGACCACCGAGCGCCGCTATCGGCAGACGCTCGCGCACATCGACCAGGGCGTCGGCGGCCTCCGACTCCGCGAGATGACCACCGCCCGCTGCGACACGTTCCTCCGCACTCTCGCGCGGACCCGCGGCCCCGCGACCGCGAAGCAGGCGAAGAGCGTCCTCTCCGGCATCCTCGGCATGGCCGCCCGCCTCGACGCGATCCCCGCGAACCCCATCCGCGACGTCGGCGCCATCCGGCAGATCACCCCCGAGGTCCGCGCGCTCACCCTCGACGAGCTCCGCGCGTTCCGGACCGCGCTCGCGGGCGACCGGCGCAGCGTCCTCGGGGACGTCGTCGGCCCCGTCGACTTCATGGTCGGGACGGGTGCGCGCGTCGGTGAGGTGTTCGCGCTCCGATGGGCCGACGTCGACCTCGACGCGGCGACTCCGACCGCGACGATCAACGGGACGACCCTCTGGACGAAGGGCTCCGGCATGACGATCCAGACGCACCCGAAGTCCGCGACGTCCCGCCGGCGGCTGCTGCTCCCCGACTTCGTCGTCGAGATGCTCGCGGCGCGCGACCACGACGCCGAGCTGGTGTTCCCGTCGCTGTTCCTGACCCGGTCGACGGTCCGCGATCCGAACAACTTCCGGAAGCAGCTGCGCCGGTTCACCGAGGGCACGGACTGGGAGTGGGTGACGCCGCACACGTTCCGCAAGTCGGTCGCGACGCTCGTCGAGGACCTCGGCGAGGCGTCCCGGCAGCTCGGCCACGCGGGCACCGACATCACCGAGCGGCACTACCGCGTGCGAACGCACGAAGGCCCCGACCTCCGTGCACGCCTGCAGCTGGTGGCAGGGTGACGGAGGCCGGGGCGCTCATCGTTTACTCGACGAAAACAGGGCCACGAACGGCCATCAACGGCCAGACAGCGCGAGTCAGCGCCGCGCATCCGGCCCGGTCAGCGCCAGGAATCGGCACTCAGCATCAGCCAACGCAAGGCATCGGGTCGGATTCTCTTGGTCGCAGGTTCGATTCCTGCCGGGGGCACGTCGACGCCGGGTCCGCGCGCACGGCGTCGATCGATCCGCTCGCCGCCTCCCGGTCAGGAGGACGTCGTCGCGCTCGCGCGCACCGGGTCGCGCGGGCGGGAAGTGCAGAGCCGCGCTTTCCTTTTTTCCCCACGCCGCGACCTGAAAGGGTGGCAAACGGGGCTTTTCTGGCCTAACACACTGCCCATTTCTGGGCAACATCGGCGTGTTTCCAAGTTTTGAGCGCTGTGCTCGCCTTTCGGCACCTAGTCTGGGGGTGTCCGGAATTACAACGACGTAACGAACGGAGGTACGACCATGCTGCTCCTCGCTCTTCTCGCTGGAATCGCGGTTGCGTGGACGATCATTGCGGCGCCCCTCGCCGTACTGGTCGGCCGGGTTGCGCGTGCACGTGACGCGCACATCTGAGACGTGTGATCTACACCAAGGAGAAGGCCCCGACCGCTGATGCGATCGGGGCCTTCTCCGCGTGAGGGGCTCGGCTCACTCGACCGGGCGGGCGGCGTGAGCGGTGCGGGCGTCGTCGGACTGCTCGCCCTCGGCCTCGGCCGACGGAGCGGGCGCTGCCGCCTGATCGTGCTCGACCGGGGGGAGCTCCTCGACCGGACGCTCCCGCGACGGCACCTCGAGGCGGTCGACGTCGTCCAGAAGCTGGCGCGTTTCGTCGTGTCCATCGTTCTCGGAGGCGGCCGGCAGGACGATCGTCGGAGTCGAGGACGGACGCTGGTAGTCGCTCGAACCCTCCGATGCACCGACGACGACGGGAGCGGGGGTCGCCGGGCGCTCGGGCTCCCGGGTCGGCGTCGTCGTCCGCGCGGGTGCCGCCTCGGCCGGGACGGGCTTCGTCTCGGGGCGGGAGGTCTCCGAGAAGCGCCAGCGCTCGAGGTCGGCGAGGAACGCCTTGCGAGCGCGCCCGGGCTTGTCGCGCCAGAGCACGAGGCGGTCGCGGAACTCGCCGACGCTCGCCTGGGTCTGGTAGCCGCCGGTCGCCGAGGAGTGCTTCAGGTCGGCGAGCTCGTGCGCGGCCCAGTTCGCCGCGACTCCTGAGCCCTTCACCGGCAGCAGGCGCAGGTGCGTCTCGGCCTGCGCGGAAGCGCGGTCGCTCAGGATGCGCTCGGTCTGGCTGAGCACGTTCCAAGCGGAGGCGTCGACTGCCGCGTCGATCAGCGTCGCGATCACGGCGTTCTTGCGCTCGTGATCCTGCTGCCTGATCAGGCGCGCGATCGCGGACCGGAACACGGCGGCCGTGATGACCACTCCGATCACCACCGAGAGCAGGACGACCACCGCCAGGAACACCGCCCGGTAGCCGTCCGCCGTCTGGATCCATTGCACGAAATCGCTCCACCACTGCATGTGCCGAACGTTAGCCCGACGGCGCGGCGACGGGAGATCGGCACGCCGACCTCCCGGTGATCGGTGCGTCAGGCGACGCGGAAGACCTCGATCGCGTCGTCGACGCTCCAGAACTCGCCGAGCTGGGCACCCGCGGGCATCCCGGCCCGCAGGAGGCGAGCGCGGTACTTCTCGCCCTGCGGGTCGTCAACCAGCTCGATGTGGCCGACGACGGCTCCGGAGGCGGTGCTCACGCGCCAGAGCCGCCCGTTCACCCGGGTCAGCCTCGGGGGAGTGCGGGTCGCGTGCAGAGTGGACAGGGACATCGGTTCCTCCTGCTCGGATCGGGGAGCACCCACCGGCCAGGGTGCTCTCGCAGACTACGAGCGACCACCGACATCCCCGTCGGCTCCGCGGGCTCAGCGCAGAGCGGTCCCGTGCACGGCGAACTCCTCGATCGCCGTCGTCTCGGCCTCGGTCAGCGGGCCGGCGTCGAGAGCCGCCACGTTCTGCTCGAGCTGGGCGACGCTCGAGGCGCCGATCACCGCGCTGGTGACGGTCGGAACGCGCAGGACCCAGCTCAGCGCGAGCTGCGCGAGCGTCTGGCCGCGACCCTCCGCGATCGCGTTCAGCCCGCGCGCACGGGCGAGGTAGTCCTCGTCGATCCGGTCGGAGGAGAGGAAGCGCGAGGTCGCGGCGCGCGATCCGTCCGGAACGGTCCCGTCGAGGTAGCGGTCGGTCAGCAGCCCCTGGGCGAGCGGCGAGAACACGATGCAGCCGGTCCCGAGCTCGTCGAGGACGGGGAAGAGCCCGTCCTCGATGTGGCGGTCGAACATCGAGTACCGGGGCTGGTGGATGAGCAGCGGCACTCCCGTGGACGCCAGGGCGGCCTGGGCGGCGCGGGTCTGCTCGGGGTCGTAGTTCGAGACGCCGACGTACAGCGCCTTGCCCTGCTGGACCGCGGAGGCGAGTGCTCCCATGGTCTCCTCGATGGGCGTCTCGGGATCGGGGCGGTGCGAGTAGAAGACGTCGACGTAGTCGACACCGAGCCGCTCGAGGCTCTGGTCGAGGGAGGAGAGGAGGTACTTGCGGGACCCGCCGTCGCCGTACGGTCCCGGCCACATGTCGTAGCCGGCCTTCGACGAGATCACGATCTCGTCGCGGTAGGCGCGGAAGTCCTCGGCGAAGATCCGGCCGAAGGCGGTCTCGGCCGCGCCGTAGGGCGGTCCGTAGTTGTTGGCGAGATCGAAGTGGGTGATCCCCAGGTCGAAGGCGCGGCGCAGGATCGCGCGCTGGGTGTCGAGGGGGCGGTCGGATCCGAAGTTGTGCCAGAGGCCGAGGGAGAGCGCGGGAAGCTTCAGCCCACTCCGTCCCACTCGTCGGTAGTCCATGCGGTCGTAGCGGTCGGGGGCTGCGTCGTAGCTCACTCCTGGACTCTATGCCAGCGGCCCTCCGCCACGGAATGCCGCGGGCTCGGACGGTGTTGACTCAGTCGACGCGCCCGGCACCCCGAGTGCGTCGCCGCGACAGGAAGTGAGTCACACGCACATGCGCACATTCGTACTCGCCGGGGGATGCTTCTGGTGCCTCGACGCCGTCTACCGCGTCCTCGACGGCGTGAGCGACGTCGTCTCCGGCTACACCGGCGGATCCACCGTCGACCCCGACTACGAGGACGTCTGCACGGGACGCACCGGCCACGCCGAGGCCGTCGCCGTGACGTTCGATCCCGACGTGATCCCGGAGCAGGTGATCCTCGACGTCTTCTTCACACTCCACGACCCCCGTCAGCTCAACCGGCAGGGCAACGACGTCGGCACGCAGTACCGCTCGGCCATGTACTACTCCACCGATGAGGAGAAGGAGCTCTTCGAGGCGGCCCGCGACCGCGCCTCGGAGTGGTGGGACGGCTCGATCGTCACCGAGATCTCGCCCCTCGGCGTGTACTACCCGGCCGAGGACTACCACCAGGACTTCTTCGCGAAGAACCCGGGTCAGGGCTACTGCCTCGCGGTCGCACTGCCCAAGGTGAACAAGATCCGGAAGTCCTACTCGAAGTACATCACCGCCTCCTAGGCGTCCTCCCCAGGCGCCGATGACGCCGGTCGTCCCCAGAAGGGCCCGCCTCCACTCCGGAGGCGGGCCCTTCGTCACGACACTGTCCTCACGGCACCCGGGTGGTACCAGCCCCCTCCGCCCGGGTGCCGCTCCGGCCGCGATCGCGGCCATCGACGAGAGGACACGACCATGACCGACACCCTCACCCTCATCGGAGTCATCGGCACCGATCCGCGGAGCATCGACACCGCGAACGGCAGCACGATGGCGAGCTTCCGACTCGCCTCGGCGCAGCGCCGCTACGACCGCGCCGAGCAGCGCTGGGTCGACGGCTCCACCAACTGGTACACCGTGAACGCCTTCAACGGGCTCGCGGGCAACGCTCTCGCCTCCCTCGCCCGCGGCGACCGGGTGATCGTGACCGGGCGGCTCGCGGTGCGCTCGTGGGAGAGCGGAGGCAAGTCCGGCACCGACGTCGCACTGACCGCGGAGGGCATCGGCCACGATCTCGCTTGGGGGACCACCCGCTACACGAAGACCGTCGGCCGGTCGGCGCCGGTGGCGGCCCCCACTGCACCCGAGGCGTGGAGCGAGGAGCCGCAGAAGGCCCTCGACGCACCGGCGACGGGGGACTGGGGCGCGGTGACGTCGCCGCTCGAGCCCTCGTTAGAATCGGTCGACACCCCGTTCTGACGCGGGTGTCCGGCGCGAGAGCCGCGTCCGCCGGAAGGAGTCGAGTGAGCACACGGACCGCGGTCGACGAGCGCCTGCTCCGCACCGCCCCCCGCCTGGCCGCCCTGCTCGCCGGTCCCGTGCTCGCCGCCGGGCTGCTCGCCGGGTGCACCGCTCCCGCCGCTCCCGAGACCACCGCATCGTCCCCCGCCGCCGAGCCCACGGCCGGCGCTCCGGCAGCGCCCGCTGAGGCCGCCCTCGTCCCCGGCGGCTCCGCAGACGAGAACCTGCCCTACTTCGAGCAGGTGATCAGCGGAGTCGTCGCCGCGGATGCGGAGGCGCCCGGCCTCAGCGTCGTCGACGCCCTGGTCGCCGGCGGCTTCCCGAGGGAGTCGATGCAGCTGACGGCCGACGAGACGTCGATCGGGCTCGACGCCGACACCGTCCTCGTCTCGGTGAAGGTCGGCGAGTCGTGCCTGCTCGGCCAGTACGGAGCCAAGAGCGACGGCGTGCACGCCGTGGTCGCCGCGCCGATCGCCACCGGCGCGTGCCTGGTCGGCCGGACCGTCCCGCTCGAGGGCTGATCCCGCGCCCTCCCAGCCGGTACCCTGGAGGCGGCCCCCGGCCTCCGATCCGTCTGCGCGAACCGCGCCGCGATCGACGGAGGCCGTCATCCGGCCGAGGGTCTCCCGGTCATCGGGGAGGGCCCGTCGGAACGCGGGGCTCCGAGAACGTACGAGCGGTTGAGGGACTGAAGTGGCTGAATACATTTACTCGATGGTGCGCGCCCGCAAGGCGGTCGGCGACAAGCTGATCCTGGACGACGTCACGATGTCGTTCCTGCCCGGCGCCAAGATCGGCGTGGTCGGCCCGAACGGCGCCGGCAAGTCGACGATCCTCAAGATCATGGCCGGGCTCGACACCCCGAGCAACGGCGAGGCGCGGCTGAGCCCGGGCTACTCCGTCGGCATCCTGATGCAGGAGCCCGAGCTCGACGAGACCAAGACGGTGCTCGAGAACGTCCAGGAGGGCGTGGGCGAGATCAAGGGCAAGATCGACCGCTTCAACGAGATCTCCCTCGCGATGGCCGATCCCGACGCCGACTTCGACTCGCTGCTCGCCGAGATGGGCACCCTGCAGGAGGCCATCGACGCCGCCGACGCGTGGGATCTCGACTCCCAGCTCGAGCAGGCGATGGACGCTCTGCGCACGCCCCCGGGCGACTCCCTCGTGACGAACCTGTCGGGCGGTGAGAAGCGCCGCGTCGCGCTGACCAAGCTCCTCCTGCAGAAGCCCGACCTGCTGCTGCTCGACGAGCCCACCAACCACCTGGACGCCGAGAGCGTGCTCTGGCTCGAGCAGTTCCTCTCGAAGTACCCCGGCGCCGTCCTCGCCGTCACCCACGACCGGTACTTCCTCGACAACGTCGCGGAGTGGATCGCCGAGGTCGACCGCGGACACCTCTACCCCTACGAGGGCAACTACTCGACCTACCTCGAGAAGAAGCGCGCCCGACTGGAGGTCCAGGGCAAGAAGGACGCGAAGCTCGCCAAGCGCCTGACCACCGAGCTCGAGTGGGTGCGCAGCAACGCCAAGGGCCGTCAGGCCAAGTCCAAGGCCCGCCTCGCCCGCTACGAGGAGATGGCCGCCGAGGCCGAGAAGACGCGCGTGCTCGACTTCGAGGAGATCGTGATCCCGGTGGGTCCCCGCCTCGGAGCCCAGGTCATCGATGCGAAGAAGCTGCACAAGTCGTTCGGCGAGCGCGTGCTCATCGAGGACCTCAGCTTCACGCTCCCGCGCAACGGCATCGTCGGCGTCATCGGCCCGAACGGCGTCGGCAAGACCACGCTGTTCAAGACGATCGTCGGCTTCGAGCCGCTCGACGGCGGTGACCTCAAGATCGGCGAGACGGTCGACATCTCCTACGTCGACCAGAGCCGCGGCGGCATCGACCCGAACAAGAACCTCTGGGAGGTCGTCTCGGACGGGCACGACTACATCCAGGTCGGGAAGACCGAGATCCCGTCGCGCGCGTACGTCTCGCAGTTCGGCTTCAAGGGCCCGGACCAGCAGAAGAAGGCGGGAGTGCTCTCCGGTGGAGAGCGCAACCGCCTCAACCTCGCGCTGACGCTCAAGCAGGGCGGCAACCTCCTGCTGCTCGACGAGCCCACCAACGACCTGGACGTCGAGACGCTCGGCAGCCTCGAGAACGCGCTGCTCGAGTTCCCCGGCTGCGCCGTCGTGATCACCCACGACCGGTGGTTCCTCGACCGGATCGCGACGCACATCCTGTCCTACGAGGGCACCGAGGAGGACCCGGCGAACTGGTACTGGTTCGAGGGCAACTTCGAGGCGTACGAGGAGAACAAGATCGAGCGCCTCGGCCCCGACGCGGCGAAGCCGCACCGCTCCGCCTACCGCAAGCTGACGCGCGACTGATGCGCCTGCACGTCGCCATCCCGCTGCGCTGGTCGGACTTCGACGCCTACGCGCACGTCAACAACGCCGAGATGCTGCGTCTGCTCGAGGAGGCGCGCATCCAGGCGTTCTGGCGGCCCGATTCGCCGGGCGCAGCGGGCATGGCGACGGCGGTTCTGGACGCGCGACCGGGCGCCCCCACGATCAGCCTGATCGCACGGCAGGAGATCGAGTACCTCGCCCCGATCCCGTACATGCGGGCGCCGATCGACATCGAGATGTGGATCGGGCGGATCGGCGGCGCCAGCCTCGAGATCTGCTACGAGCTGTACTCGCCCGTCGGCGTCGAGCCGCGGATCCTGTACACCAAGGCGGCGACCACGCTCGTCATGGTGACCGCCGCCACCGGACGGCCCGAGCGGATCCCGGACGAGCTCCGCGAGGTGTGGGCGCCGTACGTCGACGAACCGGTGCGGTTCGCGAAACGCGGCTGACGGGGCGCGTCCCGCTCAGTGCAGCGGGACGCGCACCATGCCCTCCTGCGCGACACTGGCGACCAGCCGTCCGTCGCGCGAGTAGATGCGGCCGAGCGAGAGTCCGCGGCCGCCCGAGGCGCTCGGCGCCTCCTGGACGTAGAGCAGCCACTCGTCGACCCGCGCCGG
Organism: Rathayibacter rhapontici; assembly: GCF_001995175.1. Classification (GTDB taxonomy): domain Bacteria; phylum Actinomycetota; class Actinomycetes; order Actinomycetales; family Microbacteriaceae; genus Rathayibacter. The sequence goes on along the minus strand of NZ_MUKN01000026.1, from coordinate 7,885 downwards.
ACGGTGCCACCACATCGCGTGGTCGAGGCTCGCGATCCGCAGACCCGGCGTGGTCCACGCCGCACCGTGCCGGCGCAGCGTCGACTCGAGGATCGTGTAGTCGCTCGCGTAGGCGAGAGCCGCGCGGTGCAGCATCGGATCGTCGGGCAGGGTGCCGAGCGCGCGCATCCAGACGCTCTGGTGCGCCCTCCGGTCGGGGTCTGCACGGAGGTAGACGGGCTGCTCCACGTGCCGCACGTCGAACGGCCGCTGGGTCGCCCAGAAGCTGCCGACCGGGTGGTCCACCCCGGCGAGGATCTCGGCCGTGCTGGGCAGCGACTCCGGATCGGGAACACCCACCGGCATCGGCGTCTGGTGGTCCAGGCCCTCGTCCTCTGTCTGGAACGACGCGATCATCGACAGGATCGGCGCGCCGTTCTGGTACGCCTGGGTGCGCCGGGTGCAGAACGACCGGCCGTCGTGGATCCGATCGACCGAGAACGTGATCGGGAGCTCCACGTCGCCCGGGCGGAGGAAGTAGCCGTGCATCGAGTGCACGCTGCGGCCCTCGACCGTGCGGCCCGCCGCGATCAGCGACTGCGCGAGCACCTGGCCGCCGAACACGCGCCCCTCCGGCATCCACTGCGACGGCCCCGTGAAGATGTCCTCGCTGGTCCGCGCCCCCGTGTCGGTCAGATCGAGCGCGGTGAGGAACGAGGACAGGGGATCGGACACGGTACCTCCGGGATGTCGGCCGATCGGGCGAGCGGCTCGGGGTAAGTTTATCGATGCGATGAATGCGTCCTTCTCCCTCGCGGATCCGCCCAGCCTCTCGGATCTGAGGGTCTTCCTCGGCCGGTCCGCCCGCGTCGACGACGGCGCGGTCCGACTGGTCGCCGACGACCACGTCCTGGCCACCTACACCGCGATCCTGCAGCCGCGGGGGATCCTCGACCGCTCCGCGACCGTGCTCGGACTCCGCGTCTTCGCGCTCGATCAGCCGGCCGCGTTCGACCGGGTGATCCCGATCCGCGCACTCAACGACCGTCTGGCCCGCCTGCAGTGGGAGCCGGGAGGAGCCGACGGGAAGCCCGTCGTCCTCCCCGACGGCGATGACGCCACGGCCGGCGCCTGGGCGGGCATCGCGCCTCCGCGCGGAGGCTGGGCCCGCCGAGAGCCGGTGGACCCCGCCTTCCTCGAGAAGGTCGCCCGCGACGGGATCGACGAGATCGCGGCGGCGGTCGGCTCGGCGACCGGGGAGCAGATCGTCGGACGGGTCCGCTCCTCGGTCTGGGGCCGGCCCCTCGACGGTCTCGAGGACGTGCCGGCAGGAGCCGCCTTCGCCCTCTTCGCGCTCGGCTTCCTCGGAGCGGACGACCCGGTCGCGCTCCTGGAGAGCGGTCCGTGGCGCCGCCTCACGTCGCGACGGGGCCACGTCCTCGTCCGCACCCCCGCCTGACTACTCCTCGAAGGTGTTGACCATGGCGTGCGCGGCACGCTCGAGGTAGTCCCAGAGCAGGGCGTCGTCGGCGGACGCCAGCTCGAGCTCGTCGACGGCGACGCGCATGTGCTGCAGCCAGTGGTCGCGGGCCGCCGGATTCACGCGGAACGGCTGGTGGCGCATCCGCAGTCGCGGGTGCCCGCGCTCCTGGCTGTACGTGCCCGGGCCGCCCCAGTACTGCTCGAGGAAGCCGGTCAGTCGTTGGATCGCCCCTTCGAGGTCGTCCTCGGGGTACATCGGCCAGAGCACCTCGTCCTCGCGCACCCCTTCGTAGAAGCGGCGCACGAGCCGCTCGAACGTCGGCCGGCCGCCGATGTGCTCCCAGAAGCTCCGGAGCGGCGGGGTGCCGCCGATCTGCAGTCCGCTCACGAGCGGGGTCCTTCCGTCGGGGGAGTCGAGTCGCCGTCGCGGGGACGGGAGCGGAGGGCCCGGGGCAGCCGCACGGGCTTCCCGTGCTCGGTGGTGACGGTCGGGGACGGCGTGGTGCGCGGCGGCTTGGCTCCTCCGACGCTGGTCGCCCCCTCGAACCCGCTCAGCACGACCGCGTTGAGCGAGGGCAGCTTGACGTCGAGCGCATCGAGGGCCCGCTTCAGACGCAGGCGCAGCTCGCGCGCGACGTCGTCCTTCGCGGTCGTGCGGGTCTTGATCACCAGGCGGACGACGAGGGCGTCGTCCGCGATCGACTCCAGGCCCCAGAGCTCGGGCTTGTCGATGATGCGCGCCCGCCAGCGGCTGCTGCCGGCGAGCTCGGTCGCGGTGGCGAGGACGGTGCTCTGCACCTGCTCGAGATCGGTCTCGTACGGCACGGCGAGGTCGATGATCACGCGCGACCAGCCCTGCGACATGTTGCCGACCCGGGTGATCTCTCCGTTGCGGACGAACCACAGCGTGCCGTTGACGTCGCGGATCTGCGTGATGCGGACCCCCACCGCCTCGACGACCCCCGTGGCCTGCCCGGTGTCGACGACGTCGCCCACGCCCAGCTGGTCCTCCGCGACCATGAACAGGCCGTTGAGGACGTCCTTCACGATGTTCTGGGCGCCGAAACCGAGACCTGCGCCGAGTGCCGCGGTCAGCAGGGCGAAGGAGCCGATCAGCGTGCTGTCGATCGTGTTGACGACCATCACGAGCGCGATGACGACGATCAGGATCGAGCTGATGTTGTTCAGGATCGACCCGAGGGTCCGGGTGCGCTGGACCACGCGGACGGCGGCGAGCGGCGACGCCGCGATCGACTGCGTGTCCTCGACGCGCTGGCGCCGCTTGACGCCCGAGACGATCTGATCGACCACGCGGCCGACGAGGAAGTGCGCGATGACCCGGGCGATCAGGGCGCCGAGCACGATCGCGAGGACCGCGACGCTCTTCCAGAACACCGGGGTGTCGAAGAACGAGATGGTGGCGGAGACGGGATTCGGGGTGGAGGTCTCGAAGAGCAGCATGACCCCACCAGGCTACGGGACGCCTTCCTCCCCGTCCGGTGTGCGCGGACGGCTCCTGGGTGCGCGCGGGGTGTATAGATTCGGGAGGAGGGCCGCGAGGCGGTCCGCCACCGAGGGAAGGACCTCCCGTTGCTGCACTCGACACGGACGCCCGCCGACAAGCGCCGACTCTTCCGCGAACGGCTCGCCACGGGCGAGCTGCTGCAGCTGCCGGGCGCGTTCACTCCGCTCTCGGCACGGCTGATCGAGGCCAAGGGCTTCGACGGAGTGTACGTCTCGGGCGCCGTGCTCTCGGCCGAGCTGGGCCTCCCGGACATCGGCCTCACCACGCTCTCGGAGGTCGCGGGTCGCGGTCAGCAGATCGCGCGGATGACCGACCTGCCCGTCCTGGTCGACGCGGACACCGGCTTCGGCGAGCCCCTGAACGTCGCGCGCACCGTCCAGATGCTGGAGGACGCGGGAGTGGCGGGCCTGCACATCGAGGACCAGGTCAACCCGAAGCGGTGCGGCCACCTCGACGGCAAGGCCGTGGTCGACGAGAGCACCTCGGTCCGCCGCATCGCCGCGGCGGTCGACGCGCGACGCGATCCGGACCTCCTCGTCATGGCGCGGACCGACATCCGGGCCCTCGAGGGTCTGCAGGCCGCGATCGACCGCGCGAAGCGGCTCGTGGACGCGGGAGCGGACGCGATCTTCCCCGAGGCGATGCGCGACCTGAGCGAGTTCGAGGCGGTGCGCGCCGCGGTCGACGTGCCGGTGCTCGCCAACATGACCGAGTTCGGCAAGAGCGAGCTGTTCACGACGCAGCAGCTGGCGGACGTCGGCGTGAACATCGTCATCTACCCCGTCTCGCTCCTGCGCATCGCGATGGGCGCGGCGATGCGGGCCCTCGACGGCCTGAAGGCCGAGGGCTCGCTCCGCTCGGAGGTGCCGGGCATGCAGACGCGCGCCGAGCTGTACGAGCTGCTCGACTACGAGTCCTACGGCCGCTTCGACGAGGGCGTCTTCGACTTCAGCCTCGCCGACCACCACGGCGCCTGAGCGCCCGCACTCCCCGGTGCGGTGCCGCACCGGGTCCGTCTCGCGAAGGAGCGATGCATGAGCACGACGAGTCAGGACATCAGGAAGGGCCTCGCGGGGGTCGTCGTCGACACCACGTCGATCTCGAAGGTCGACCCGGAGTCGAACTCCCTGCTCTACCGCGGATACCCGGTCCAGGAGCTCGCGTCGCAGTGCTCGTTCGAGGACGTGGCCTGGCTGCTCTGGCACGGCGAGCTCCCGACGGCGGAGGAGGCGGCGGAGCTGTCCGGCGTCGAGCGCGCCCACCGCGCTCTGGACCCGGCCGTGCGGTCCGTGATCGACCTGCTGCCGTTGACGGCTCATCCGATGGACGTCGTCCGGACCGCCGTCAGCGTCCTCGGCGCCCTCGATCCCGAGCCGGGAGCGGACGCGCCGGGGGAGGTGCTCGCGCGCTCGGTGCGGCTCTGGGCCGCACTGCCCGCCGTCGTCTCCTACGCGCAGCGACGGCGGCGCGGCCAGGAGCCGATCGCGCCGCGGGACGACCTCGACTACTCCGAGAACTTCCTCTGGACCACCTTCGGCGAGGTGCCCGACCCGGTCGTCGTCGACGCCTTCCGCGTCTCGCTGATCCTGTACGCCGAGCACTCGTTCAACGCCTCGACCTTCACCGCGCGGGTCGTCACGTCCACGCTGTCCGACGTCTACTCGGCCGTGACCGCGGCGGTCGGCGCCCTCAAGGGGCCGCTGCACGGAGGCGCGAACGAGGCCGTCCTGCACGTCTTCGACGAGATCGGCCTCGGTCCCGACGCCTCCGAGCGCTCGCGGACGTGGCTCGCGGAGGCGCTGGCCGCCAAACGGAAGATCATGGGCTTCGGCCACCGCGTCTACAAGTCGGGCGACTCGCGGGTGCCGACGATGGACGCGGCGATGCGGCGCCTGGCCGAGCACGCGGGGCGGCCGGACGTCGTGGAGCTGTCGGACGCGCTCGCCGAGGCGATGGCGGAGCGCACGGGGATCCTGCCGAACCTCGACTACCCCTCCGGACCGGCCTACCGGCTGATGGGCTTCGACACGGAGGTCTTCACTCCGCTGTTCGTCGCGGCGCGCGTCGTGGGCTGGACGGCGCACGTGATCGAGCAGCGCTCGGCGAACGCGCTCATCCGGCCCCTGTCGCAGTACGACGGAGTCGCTCGACGGCCGGTCCCCGAGCGCTAGGGACGACGGAGGGGGCGCCGGATCACTCCGACGCCCCCTCCGAGACGGATCAGCGGGCCGATCAGCGCGCGTCGCGCTCCTGGGCGCGCAGGGCGCGCTCCACACCCGCCAGGTTCTCGATCACGAGACGGCGCAGCGCGGGCACCTCCGGGTTCGCGTCCAGCCACTCGCGGGTCGCCGCGACGATCTCCGGAGACGGGGCGGCCGCCGGGTAGAAGCCGACGACGAGGTACTCGGCGATCTTGTAGCTCTTCGAGTCCCACAGCTCGCGCAGAGCGCAGAAGTAGACCGGCACCATCGCGTCGAGCAGCTGCGGGTCGCTCGTGCGCTGGAAGCCCAGGCCGGTCGAGCGCACGATCGTGTTCGGCGCGGAGTCGTCGGCCGTCACCGACTCCCAGGCCGCGCGCTTCGCCTCGGCGGTCGGGATCGCGGCGCGGGCCTGCGCCGCCGACTGCTGCCCGGTGGCCGTGGTGTCGGCGGCGAGAGCGGAGTCGATCTCCTCGGTGCCGGCCCGGCCGCCCGCGACGAGCGCGATCAGCAGCTCCCAGGCGAGGTCCGTGTCGATCTCGAGGCCCTTGAGCGAGGTCGATCCGCTGCGCAGCGCCTCGAGGGCGTCGAGGTGCTCGGGCGTCGACGCGACGGCGGCGAAGAACTTCACGAACTGGAACTGCGCGTCGCTGCCCGCCTCCGCCTCCTCGGCCAGGGTGCGCAGCCGGTCGCCGACCTGAGCGACGGTCTCGGAGCGGTGCTCCGGAGCGACGTACTGGGTCGCGGTGGTGACCAGCTGGCCCAGCACCGTGCGGAGCGTGGTCGACTCGGTCTCGGTGGCGATGTTGCCCAGCACGAGGCGGACGAAGTCGCGCGGCGCCGACTCGGCGTCCCGCGTCGCGTCCCAGGCCGAGCCCCAGACGAGCGAGCGCGCCAGCGGGCTCTCGATGCTCGCGAGGTGCTCGATCGCGACGGCGAGCGAGGCGTCGTCGAGGCGGATCTTGGCGTACGCCAGGTCGTCGTCGTTGAGCAGCACGAGCGCCGGGCGGGTGCGGCCGATCAGCTCGGGCACCTCCGTCCGCTCGCCGTCGACGTCGAGCTCGAGCCGGTCGACCCGCACCAGCCGGTCGCCCTCGAAGTCGTAGAGGCCGATCGCGAGGCGGTGCGGACGGATCGTCGGGTACTCCTCGACGGCGCTCTGCAGGATCGCGAAGGAGGCGATGGAGCCCGACTCGTCGACCGCGATCTCAGGGCGCAGGGTGTTCACTCCGGCCGTCTCGAGCCACTGCGCCGACCACTCGGTCAGGTCGCGGCCGCTCGTGGCCTCCAACTCGACGAGGAGGTCGCTCAGCTCGGTGTTTGAGAAGGCGTGCTTGACGAAGTACTCGTGGACGCCCGCGAGGAATTCCTTCTCGCCGACCCAGGCCACCAGCTGCTTCAGGACCGAGGCGCCCTTGGCGTAGGTGATGCCGTCGAAGTTGACCTGGACGTCCTCGAGGTCGTTGATCGTCGCGACGATCGGGTGCGTCGACGGGAGCTGGTCCTGGCGGTACGCCCAGCTCTTCTCCATCGCGGCGAAGGTCGTCCACGCCTCGGTCCACTCTGTCGCCTCGGCGGTGGCCAGGGTGGACGCGTACTCGGCGAACGACTCGTTCAGCCAGAGGTCGTTCCACCACTTCATGGTCACGAGGTCGCCGAACCACATGTGCGCGAGCTCGTGCAGGATCGTGACGACCCGGCGCTCCTTGATCGCGTCGGTGACCTTCGAGCGGAACACGTAGGTCTCGGTGAAGGTGACCGCTCCCGCGTTCTCCATCGCGCCGGCGTTGAACTCGGGGACGAAGAGCTGGTCGTACTTGTCGAACGGGTACGGGACGCCGAACTTCTCCTCGTAGAACGCGAAGCCCTGCTTGGTCTTCTCGAAGACGTAGTCGGCGTCGAGGTGCGGAGCGAGCGAGGCGCGCGCGAAGACGCCCAGGGGCACGGTGCGGCCGTCGGAGGAGACGAGCGAGTCGCGCTCCACCACGTACGGTCCGGCGATGAGGGCCGTGATGTAGGAGGAGATGCGGGGCGTGGGCTCGAAGCTCCAGGTCGCCACGCCGTCGCCGGCCGGGACCGGCTCCGGGGTCGGCTGGTTCGAGACGACCTGCCAGGCGGCGGGCGCGGTGACCGTGAAGCGGAACTCCGCCTTGAGGTCCGGCTGCTCGAACACCGCGAACACGCGGCGGGAGTCCGGGACCTCGAACTGCGAGTACAGGTAGACCTCGCCGTCGACCGGGTCGACGAAGCGGTGCAGGCCCTCGCCGGTGTTGGTGTACATCGCGTCGGCGACCACCGTCACCTCATTCTCGGCGGCGAGGGAGTCGAGGCGGATGCGCACGCCGTCGGCGACCTCGGCCGCGTCGAGCTCGACGCCGTTCAGCACGACCGAGTGGACGGTGCGCGTGATCGCGTCGAGGAAGGTCGACGCCCCCTCCACCGCGGTGAAGCGCACGGTCGTCGTGCTGAGGAACGTCTCCGCCCCCCGCGTGAGGTCGAGGCTGATGTCGTAGTCGATGACCTGGATCAGCGAAGCGCGCTCCTGCGCTTCGCTCCGGGTGAGGTTGTCTCCTGGCACGGGGTGCTCCATCCGTTCGTCTCGGGCGCGGCCGCCGGGCGCCGGGGTGCGGGCGCCGACGATCAAGCCTAGGGCCGCGCCGCCCGGCCGCACCCGGGCGGCGCCCAGGCGCACCGGGGGGCG
>NZ_MUKN01000025.1 GCF_001995175.1 Rathayibacter rhapontici | reverse complement strand
CCGAGTGGCGCGCGGCCTGGCGGCCGGCTCTCGCCGCCCCGCCCTCCGCGCTGCCCGCGCCGACCGGCGATCCCGGGCTGCGCGAGCAGATCGCCGACCAGCTGCGGCGCTCCCGGGGAGTCGACGTGACCCCCGCCGACGTCGTGGTCACGAGCGGCACCGCCGATGCCGTCGCGCTGCTCGTCCGCGCCGCGTCGACCGCACTCGGACGCGCCGTGCGGGTCGGAGTGGAGGACCCCGGCTACCCCGCGGTGCGGCGGCGCCTGCACGCCGAGGGGCACGAGGTGGTCGGCATCGGGCTCGACGCCGACGGCATCGACCTCGCAGCGCTCGCCGCCGCCCGACCCGACGTGGTCGTCGTCACTCCCTCGCACCAGTACCCGACCGGCGGTCGGCTCGCCCTCGCCGCTCGCCTCGAGCTCGTGCGGCGCGCGACGAGCGAGCGGATGCTCGTGATCGAGGACGACTACGACAGCGAGTTCCGCTACGTCGGCGCGCCGCTCCCCGCGCTCGCCTCGCTCGACGCGAGCGGGGGAGTGGCGCACGTCGGCTCCTTCTCCAAGACCGTCTCGCCGTGGCTGCGCGTCGCGTTCCTCGCGCTGCCGGCGGCGTCGTGGCTGCGCCCGGCGCTGTCCGGCCTCGACTCCGAGCGCGACGCCTCGGTCTCGGGGCCGACGCAGGAGGCGCTGGCCGCCTTCATGGCGGGCGGTGCCTTCCGTCGGCACCTCACCCGCGCCCGGCGGAGGTACGCGCACCGCCGCGAGCTGGTCCGCGCGTTCTCGGAGCGGATCGACTGGGGCGAGGCCAGAGGTCTCGACGGAGGGCTGCACGTCGTCCTCTCGCTGCCCCGCTCCCTCGCGGCGTCCGACGTCGCCGACGCGCTCGCCCGGGAGGGGCTCGAGGTGGCGACGCTCGACGCGTACGCACTCTCCGGCGGGGCCGACCGGCCGGCGCTGGTCCTGGGCTACGGCCACCTCACCGACCTCGAGCTGACGGCCTCCCTCGGGACGATCGACCGCACCGTGCGGCGCCTCGCGCACGAGCGTGGTATCCCTGAGGGATGACCTCCGACGCGCTCCACATCACCGACGACCCGGACGCCGACGCGCTGCTGACGCGCGATCCGCTCGCCCTGCTGATCGGCATGCTGCTCGACCAGCAGGTGGCGATGGAGACCGCGTTCGCCGGCCCCCTCAAGATCGAAGAGCGCCTCGAGGCCCTCGGCACGCCGTTCGACGCCGAGGCGATCGCGGCCGTCGAGGAGGACGCCTTCTCCGAGCTCTGCCGCACCCCGCCCGCGGTGCATCGCTACCCGGCCAACATGGCCGGGCGCGTGCAGGCGCTCTGCCGGGCGATCGTGGACGACTGGGGCGGGGACGCCTCCGCGATCTGGACCCGCGACGAGCCCGACGGCAAGGCGGTGCTCGCGCGCCTCAAGGCCCTGCCCGGCTTCGGCGACCAGAAGGCGCGCATCTTCCTCGCGCTGCTCGGCAAGCAGCGGGGCTTCGACGGTGCGGGGTGGCGCGAGGCCGCCGGCGCCTACGGCGAGGAGGGCTCGTTCCGCTCCGTCGCCGACATCGTCTCCCCGGAGTCGCTGACCAAGGTGCGCGCGACCAAGCAGGCCGCGAAGGCCGCGGCCAAGGCGGCGAAGTAGCGGACCCCGCTAGAGCCAGTCCTCGATCGCGGCGATGAGGGCCGGTCGGTCCTCGCGCAGGATCGAGGATCCGGCACCGGGGACGCTGCGCACCTCGACGCCGCGGTCGGCGAGGACGCCGGCGAGCGACGGATGCGCGATCGGCTCCTCCGGGAGCACGGCGAGCGTCGGCACGACGACGATGTCGGGGGCGTCGGCCGCACCCCGCGCGGTGAGCCCGGCGGCCGAGGCCGGATCCCAGAGCCGGTGCGCCGAGACGTCGAGCTCGATCTGCTCGTCGGTCCAGATCGGGTGGCGGCGCCGCAGCTCGCCGGCGTCGCCCTTCTCGACCTTCGTCAGGGAGCGGGAGCCGCGCAGCGCGGCCGCCGGTCCGCGGGAGTCGGAGAAGGCGGGGTCGAGCAGGATCACGCGCTCGGGTCGGTACTCGTCCGCGAGCCGGGCCGCGACGACCGCGCCGAGCCCGTGCCCGACGATCAGGCCGGGGGTCTGCAGCACGGAGCCGCGCACGTCCGCCGCCCAGCGCTCGGGCGAGTAGGCGGTCGACTTCGGCGACCCGCCGTGCCCCGCGAGGTCCGGAGCGATCACGCGGTAGCCGTGCTCCTGCAGGGTCGGCACGAGGGCGTACCAGGTGCGCGAGTCCGAGGCGAGTCCGTGCAGGAGCAGCGCCACGCGGTCGCCCTCTCCGCCGTAGTCGCGGACGTGCAGCTCGAGCGGCTCGTACGCGCCCGCGGTGAGCGCGCGCTTGCGCTCGGAGCGGGTCGGCTCGATCACCAGAGCGTTGCCGAAGACCTGCGGGGCGGGTCCGAAGGCGTCCCGCGCGTTCTGCACGACCTTCCGGCCGAGCATCGCGTTGCCGACGCCTCCGATGGCCGCACCGACGCCGAACGGCATGGCGCGCCCGACGAGGCCCGCTCCCTGCTGCGTGAGGAAGTGCCGGGTGAAGGAGCGCTTCGCGCGATCGGCGAGCTCCCCGACGAGGAACGAGGGGAGCCCCTTGGTGACGACCGAGCCCCAGTACTGGGTGAGGCCCGCCCCGCCGGCGGCCTGCCCGGCGACCTGGCGCACCAGCTCGCTCCCGGAGGAGCCCATCATCAGCGTGAGGACGAGGGCGCGGGCGCGCTCAGGGTCCTCGAGCCGGATGCCGTGCACCTCGGTGACCGACTGCGCGAAGAGGGCGCTCGCCTCGAGGAACCCGACGGCGCCCGCGCCGGAGAGCGCCACGGAGGCGGCGGTGCCGATGCCGGGGACGACGGCCGTCGCTCCGATGGCCGCCCCGCCGGCGGCGACGCTCGAGAGGTACTGCCGTTCGAGCGAGGTGATGAGCTGCTCCGGACTCGCGTCCGGCCGGCGGCGGCGCATCGCCCTGATGTTGGCGAGCACAGCCGGCCGCTGCACGGCGAGCACCCTGTCGAGGAGCTTCGCGAACTGCGCGGGGTCGACCGCTCCGGGCTCCGACTTCTCGATGTCCCGGCCGCGGTCCTTCGGCGCCATGTGCTGCAACTCCTGCGTCGTCCGGATGCCGATCGCTCGGCTCCGTCGTCAGTCGGCGGGAGTCGGCGGCTTCGGCGCGTAGTCCTCAGCGTAACGCGCGAGCACCTGATCGATCGGTGCATCCAGCACCAGGGAGCCCTTGTCCAGGTAGAGCCCGCGGGTGCAGAAGCGGCGGAGGTCGCGCTCGTTGTGCGAGACGAAGAACAGCGTTCGCCCGGCCGCCAGGAGCTCCTCGATGCGGGCGTAGCACTTCTCGCGGAAGGCCTTGTCGCCGACCGCGAGCACCTCGTCGACGAGGATGATCGGCTCCTCGAGCCGCGAGACGACCGAGAAGGCGATGCGGACCTTCATGCCGCTGGAGAGGTGCTTGTAGGGGGTGTCGAGGAAGTCCTGGATCTCGGCGAACTCGATGATCGAGTCGAAGCGCTCGTCGACCTCGCGCCGCGACATGCCGTGCAGCCCCGCCGTCAGGTAGACGTTCTCGCGCACGCTCAGATCGGCGACGAACCCGCCGGTGATCTCGATCAGCGGAGCGACGCCGCCGAGCACCTCGACCGTGCCCTCGTCCGGCAGCACCACGCCCGCGACGAGCTTCAGGAGGGTCGACTTGCCCTGGCCGTTGCGGCCCACGACTCCGATCGCCTCGCCCCGCCGCACCTCGACGTCCAGGCCCCGCAGGGCCCAGAACTCGCCGGGGCGCGAGCGGCGGGCGCGGCCGGCGAAGAGGTCCTTGAACGAGCGGGTGCCGCGGCGGTTCCGCCGGAACCGGATGCCGAGACCGCGGCAGGCGATGACGACCGGCGGTAGCCGGGGGAGGGCGTGGAGGCCATCACAGCTCCTTCAGCACGGCGCGCTCGGAGCGGCGGAACACGATCAGGCCGAGCACGAGCAGGAGCACCGAGATCAGGGCCGAGGTGAGGATCAGCGGCGCGTCGAGCTCGCTCGCGAAGAAGGTGGAGCGGTAGAGCGCGAAGATCCCGCTGAGCGGGTTGAGCGCTGCCCACGGCTGGATCTCGACCGGGAGGTTGTCGGTCGAGTAGATGATCGGCGACGCGTAGAAGAGGAACCGCAGCACGAGCTTGATCACGCGCTCGAGGTCGCGGAAGAACACGACCAGCGGAGCGACCAGGAGCCCGACGCCGAGCGTCAGCACCCCCTGCAGGAGGATCGCCACCGGGAACAGCAGGACGGCCCACGTCACCTCTGCGCCGGCGAGGACGGCGAACAGCACCAGCACGGGGATGCTCGCGACGAACTCGATCCCCTTCGACAGCACGATCCGCCCGACCCAGATGGTGCGGGGGATCGACGTCGAGCGGACGAGCTTCGCCTCCTTGAGGAACGCGCGCGTCGCGTCCGAGGTGGCCTGGTTGAACCACATCCACGGCAGCAGCCCGGCGAGGAGGAAGACGATGTAGGGGTCCTCGCCGACCGAGCGGTCGAAGACGACGGTGAAGACGAAGTAGTAGATGCCCGACATCACCAGCGGGTCGAGGATCGACCAGAAGTAGCCGAGCGCGCTGGTCGCGTAGCGGACCGTGAGGTCGCGGCGCGTGAGCAGCCAGAGGGAGTGGCGGTAGCGCCAGCCCGCCGAGCGCCGGTGCCGCTCGGCGACGGCCGTGCTCGTGCCGTCCGCGGTGCTCGTGCCGTCCGCTCTGCTCACTGCGCGCGACTCCTCACCCGGCCCGGATCGAGCCGGGGAGGACCCGGGCGTCAGACGAAGAGGTTCGCGCGCTCGAGGTCCTCGGCGAAGTCCACCTCGACGGCGTAGAGGTCGGAGATGTCCATCGGCTCGACGAGCAGTCGGTCCTGCTCGATCGCCAACTCTATGCCACGCTCGAAGTAGTCCTGGGCGTCGACCCGGGCGAGCTGGCGGATGAGCGCGGGCTTGTCGGCCGCCGAGACGTAGTTGATGCCGACGGCCTCGCCGAGACCGCCGCGGACGGTCTTGGAGAGCTCCTCGATGTAGCCCTCGGCGCTCGTCGTGTACTTGACCTCCTCGTCGGAGACCTTCGCGGTGTTGACGGTGACGAAGGAGGCGTCCTTGGCGATGAGGGCCGCGGCGCGGTCGAGGATGCGCGGGTCGAAGACCACGTCGCCGTTCATCCAGAGGACCCCGCCCTGGCCCGAGGCCTGGAGGGCGCGGAGCAGGCTCTTGGAGGTGTTGGTCTGGTCGTACTGCTCGTTGTAGACGAAGGACGCCGAGGGGAACGCCTCGATGATGTGCTCGAGCTTGTAGCCGACCACGATGCTCACGGGCACCGAGGTGCCGAACGCGTGGTGGATGTTGTCGAACTGCTGCTGCATGATCGTGCGGCCGTCGCTGAGCGGCGTGAGCGGCTTCGGGAGGGAGCGGCCGAGGCGGCTGCCCATGCCGGCGGCGAGGATCACGACGGTGGCGGGCGTGCTGCTCGTGCTGCTCGCCTGGCCCCGGTTCGTTCCGTTGTTCGTCATCGTCTGCTCGTCTCCTCGAATTAACCGCTGCGTATCGATCTGATTGCTCCTCGGGTCGAGGGATAGTGTACAGTCCCCGCCCTCGAGGGCCAGGGTGGTTGACGTCGGCCGTGTCGGCGGGTGCGGCGCGGGCCCCGGTCGCCCGGCGGACGACTTGGTACCGTTGCCGGATGACGTCGACGAACGCCGAGGGGACCGAGCGCTCCCCGCGCCCCGCCGATCCGGAGGGCGTCGTCCTCGCCGCGGCGGAGACCGCAGCGGCGTCGGAGGGCCACCCCGTCGTCTACGAGCTGCACGCCGTCACCCGCACCTTCGGGCGCACCGTCGCGGTCGATCGGATCGACCTCGCGGTCCGAGCGGGGACGTTCTACGGCATCATCGGCCCCAACGGCGCGGGCAAGACCACCACCCTGTCCATGATGACGGGGCTCCTGCGCCCCGACTCCGGTCGCGTCCTCGTCCACGGCGTCGACGTCTGGAAGGACCCGGTGGCGGCGAAGAAGCTCATCGGGGTCCTGCCCGATCGCCTCCGACTCTTCGACCGGCTGACGGGTGCCCAGTTCCTCTTCTACGCGGCGGCGCTGCGCGGCATCGACAGGGCCACCGCCAAGCAGCGCGCGCAGGAGCTCGCCGAGGCGCTGGGGCTGAGCGACGCGCTCGAGCGCCTCATCTCGGACTACTCGGCCGGCATGGCCAAGAAGGTCGCCCTCGCCGGAGCGATGATCCACGCCCCGCGGGTGCTGGTCCTCGACGAGCCGTTCGAGTCCGTCGACCCCGTGTCCTCGGCCGCGGTGATCACCGTGCTGCGCCGCTTCGTCGCGGGCGGGGGCACCGTCGTGCTGTCCAGCCACGGTCTCGACTTCATCGAGCGCGTCTGCGACGACGTGGCCGTGATCGTCGGGGGCCGCGTGCTCGCCGCCGGCGCGGTGGAGGACGTCGCCGGCACCGCCACCCTCGAGGAGCGCTTCCTCGAGCTGGCGGGCGGCAAGCAGATCGCCGAGGGGCTGCAGTGGTTGCACGACTTCTCCGGCTGAGGCTCGACGTGCTGCTCGGGGCGTTCCGCTCCGGTCCCGCCCGCACGGCGGGGGTGCTCCTGGGAGTCGTCGTCGCGATCGCGGCCGCCGCGGGGATGCTCGCCGGGATCGGCGCGCTCGGCGACGACCCCGCACTCGCGGCCGATGCGACGATCGCGGTCGGCGCCCTCGTGACGGCCGGGTTCCTCGTGCTGCCCTTCCTCCTCGGACCGCTGGATCCCATGGACCCTCGGGCGTTCCGGCTCTTCGGGATCCCCAGCGCCCGCCTGGCCGCCGCACTCGCTCTCGCCGGCCTGATCTCGGTGCCGGTCCTCGCGCTGCTCGTGGTCGCGCTCGCGCTCGCGCCCGTCTTCGCCGGCGCCGGAGTCCTCGCGGTGCTCGGGCCCCTGGTCGCCGTCGCCACCGCGGTCCTCTGCGCTCGGATCGGTCTCGCCGCCTCGGCGGCGCTGGTCCCTTCGCGCACCGCGCGCGAGCTCCTCGCGATCCTGGGCCTCGTGCTGCTCCTGGCGGTCCCCGCGGTGCTGGTCGTCGTCACCGGACTCGACTGGGGCGGAGCGGGCACGCGCGCTCTCGGCTCCCTCGCGTCGGCGCTCGGCGCGACTCCGCTCGGCGCCGCGTGGGCGATCGCCCCGAGCGCGGTCGCCGGGGAGCCCGCCGGTCCGCTCGTCGTCGCCCTGCTCACGCTCGCCGCCCTCGCCGGGCTCTGGTGGCTGCTCGTGCGCCTGCTCGTCGAGCGGCCCGAGCGCACCCACCGTCCGGCGCGGGGACTGCGCCTGGGCTGGTTCGACGTGCTCGGCGGCTCGCCCGCCGGGGCGGTCGCCGCCCGCAGCATCACCTACTGGATCCGCGACCCGCGCTATCAGGCGTCGCTCGTGGCGGTGCCGCTGCTGCCCGTCGTCGTGATCGTGCTGCTGGCCGTCGTCCAGGTGCCGTTCCCGCTGCTGTCGCTGCTCCCGGTGCCGCTGGTGGTGCTCTTCCTCGGCTGGTTCCTGCACAACGACGTCGCCTACGACGGCTCGGCGTTCTGGCTGCACGTGGCGGCCGGAGTGAGCGGGCGCGCCGACCGCCTCGGCCGCGCCTTCCCGACGCTCCTGCTCGGGCTGCCGGTCGTGGTGCTCGGCTCGCTGGCGTCGAGCGCGACGTCGGGCCTCGACGGCGCCCTCCCGGTCCTGCTCGCCGCCAACACCTGCCTCCTGCTGGTGCCGGCCGGAGTGGCCAGCGCCGTGTCCGCGCGGCTCGCCTACCCCGCCCCGCGACCGGGCGACAGCCCGTTCGTGCAGCCGCAGGCGCCGGGCGCCGGTGGAGCCGGGTCGCAGGCGCTGGCGTTCGGGCTCGGGCTCCTCCTCGCCGCGCCCGCCGTGGTGCTGGCGATCCGCGCGCTCTTCCTCGATCCGGAGGCGGCGTCGGCCGCGGTGCTGACGGGCTTCGGCAGCGCCGCGGTCGTCTTCCTCCTCGGCGTGCTGCTCGGCGGATGGCTCTTCGACCGCCGCGCCGCCGAGCTGGTCTCGTTCACGAGCCGGTACTGAGGCCGGCTCTCGCGACCCCCGACCCCGCGGTCGTCCGCGCGTAGGATCGAGGGCATGACGACCCGCCCCGAGAACAGCAGCACCGACCCTCTCGAGGGAGGCGGAGGAACCGCCACCCTCGACCGCGAGCTCGAGGAGCTCCTCAATCAGGAGACGATCGAGCCGGGAGACCACGAGCGGTTCTCCCACTACGTGCAGAAGGACAAGATCCTCGAGAGCGCCCTCACCGGCAAGCCGGTCAAGGCGCTCTGCGGCAAGAAGTGGCTGCCGGGGCGCGACCCGGAGAAGTTCCCGGTGTGCCCCTCCTGCAAGGAGATCTACGCGCGGATGAAGTGAGCCGCGGGGCTCGCGCCGCTGTCCGCGGCGCGGGCCCTCACGCGTAGCGCGTGGGGATGACCGGGTCGCCCCGGCCCAGGCGCAGCGCGTCGAGCGGCAGCTCCGCCACCGCCGAGGCGCGGTGCTCGCGTGCCGCTGCGGTGCCGGCGGCCCCCAGCGCCGCGCCGAGGATCTCGCCGTCCTCCACGAGCGGGACCAGCAGGGCCCGCTCGCCGGCTCCCACGCCGCCCTCCGGTCCGGCGCCGACGTGCACGACCTCCTCCTCGGCCACTCCGTCGGCCGACAGCAGCCGGCCCGCCGCCTTCCGGCCGCCGATCGAGGCCTTCGAGGCGGACTTCTTCGCGACCGCGACCCACTCGCCGGCGTCGTCCTCGTGCGCGACGAGCTTGTAGACCATGCCCGCGGTCGGGTGGCCGGACCCCGTGGCGACGGAGGTCCCGACGCCGTAGGAGTCGACGGGGGACGCGGCGAGGCCCGCGATCCCGTACTCGTCCAGGTCGTTCGTCACGGTGATCCTGGTGCCGGTCGCCCCCAGGGCGTCGAGCTGCGCGCGCACGGCCGCGACCTGCTGCGGCAGATCGCCGGAGTCGATCCTCACGGCGCCGAGGCCGGTGCCGGCGACCCGCACCGCCAGGTCGACCGCCGCGGTGACGTCGTAGGTGTCGACGAGGAGCGTGGTGCCGGGGCCGAGCGCCGCGACCTGCGCGCGGAACGCGTCCTCCTCCGAGTCGTGCAGCAGCGTGAACGCGTGCGCGGAGGTGCCCATCGTCGGCACTCCCCAGCTGCGCCCCGCCTCGAGGTTCGAGGTGGCGCCGAAGCCGGCGATGTAGGCGGCGCGGGCGGCCGCGACGGCCGAGCGCTCCCCGGCCCGCCGCGAGCCCATCTCGGCGAGCGGGCGGCCGTCGGCGGCCGAGACCATGCGGGCGGCGGCGCTCGCGACGGCGCTGTCGTGGTTGAGCACCGAGAGCACGAGCGTCTCGAGCAGCACGCCCTCGGCGAAGGGCGCCTCGACGATCAGCACAGGGGAGCCGGGCAGGTAGACCTCGCCCTCGCGGTAGCCCCAGACGTCGCCGCTGAAGCGGTAGTCGGCGAGCCAGTCGAGGGTGCGGGAGTCGACCACTCGGTTCTCCCGCAGCCAGTCGAGCTCCGGCTCGCCGAAGCGGAAGCGCGAGACGAGCTCGAGCAGGCGCCCGGTGCCGGCGAGGATCCCGTACCGCCGGCCGGCCGGCAGGCTCCGGGCGAAGACCTCGAACATGCACCGCCGATCGGCCGTGCCGCTGCCGAGGGCGCCCTCGACCATCGTGAGCTCGTACCGGTCGGTGAGGAAGGCGGTCGCGTCCATGCCCGCAGTCTTCCACGACGGGAGCGGAGCTCGAAGGGGGCTCGCGGGCCCGCCCGGGCGCCGCTAGGACCGCGGGCTCGCGATGACCCGGAGGGTCGCGGGTAGGCTGTTCGATCGTGACCGACGCGCCCCTGGGAATCTTCGACTCGGGTGTCGGCGGCCTCACCGTGGCCCGCTCGATCATCGACCAGCTGCAGAACGAGTCGATCGTCTACCTCGGCGACACCGCGCACTCGCCCTACGGCCCCAAGCCCCTGGCCGATGTCCGCGCCTACGCCCTCGACACGCTCGACACGCTCGTCGACCAGGGCGCGAAGCTGCTCGTCATCGCCTGCAACACCGCCTCCGCGGCGATGATGCGGGATGCGCGCGAGCGCTACACGATCGGCCGGGGCATCCCCGTGGTCGAGGTGATCCAGCCGGCCGTGCGCAGCGCCGTGCGCGACACGCGCAACCGCCGCGTGGGCGTCATCGGCACCGTGGGCACCATCCGCTCCCGGGCCTACGACGACGCCTTCGTCGCCGCTCCCGACCTCGAGCTCGTCACCGCCGCCTGCCCGCGCTTCGTCGAGTTCGTCGAGGCGGGAGTCACGTGGAGCGACGAGCTGCTCGCCGTCGCCGAGGAGTACCTCGCGCCGATGAAGGCCGCCGGGGTCGACACGCTCGTGCTCGGCTGCACGCACTACCCGCTGCTGCGCGGCGCCATCGCGTACGTCATGGGTCCGGACGTCCGGCTCGTCTCGAGCGCCGAGGAGACCGCGCTCGACGTGTACCGCACGCTCGTCGCCCACGGTCTGCAGCGGACCGCCCCCGAGCCGCCGACCTACCGCTGGGAGGAGACGGGCTCGAGCGACTTCGTCCGCCTCGCCCGCCGCTTCCTCGGCCCCGAGGTCTCGAGCGTCGACCTCGTCGAGACCGGCACCATCAACCTGCGCGAGCTGGACCAGTCCGCGCCTCATCGAGGGAGAAGCCAGTGACCGACACCACCGACAAGGCCGTCGTCCGCAAGGACGGCCGCGCGCCCGACGAGCTGCGCACCGTGACCATCGAGCGCGGCTGGAGCACGCAGGCCGAGGGCTCCGCCCTGGTCTCGTTCGGGAACACGAAGGTGCTCTGCACCGCGTCGTTCACCAACGGCGTGCCGCGCTGGCTGCAGGGCAAGGGCAAGGGCTGGGTGACCGCGGAGTACGCTATGCTGCCCCGCTCCACCAACTCGCGGATGGACCGCGAGTCGATCAAGGGCAAGGTCGGCGGCCGCACGCACGAGATCTCGCGCTTGATCGGCCGCAGCCTCCGCGCCGTCGTCGACATGAAGGCGCTGGGCGAGAACACCCTCGTCATCGACTGCGACGTGCTCCAGGCCGACGGAGGCACCCGCACCGCGGCGATCACCGGCGCTACGTGGCGATGGTCGACGCCATCGAGTGGGCGCGCGGCAAGAAGTACATCGGGCAGAAGGCGGTGCCGCTGATCGACAGTCTCTCGGCCGTCTCCGTCGGCATCATCGACGGCGTGCCGATGCTCGACCTCGCCTACGTCGAGGACGTGCGCGCCGAGACCGATATGAACGTGGTCGTCACCGGCCGCGGCCTCTTCGTCGAGGTGCAGGGCACCGCCGAGGGAGCCCCGTTCGACCGCCGCGAGCTCGACGCCCTGCTCGACCTCGCCGTCGCCGGAGCGTCCGATCTCGCCCGCATCCAGGCCGAGGCGCTCGCCGGGGAGGCCGGCGCGTGAGCCTGGACCTCGTCCTCGCCACCCACAACGCGGGCAAGGTCGAGGAGTTCCGGGCGATGCTCGCCGGGGCCCTGCCGGGGGTGGGTGTCCGCGCGTACGACGGTCCGGAGCCGGTGGAGGACGGGGTGACCTTCGCCGAGAACGCGCTCATCAAGGCCCGCGCCGCGGCCGCGCACACGGGCCTCGTGGCGCTCGCGGACGACTCCGGGATCCGGGTGGACGTCCTCGGCGGGTCGCCCGGGATCTTCTCGGCGCGCTGGTCGGGCAGACCGCACGACGCCGTCGCGAACCTCGAGCTCCTGCTCGCCCAGATCGCCGACGTGCACGAGGAGCACCGCGGGGCGCACTTCGTCTGCACGATCGCCCTCGTCGTCCCGGACCGGGTGCTCGCGGGCGGTCGGGAGATCGTCGTCGAGGGCCGGTGGCCCGGCGCGATCGCGACCGCCCCGCGCGGGACGAACGGGCACGGCTACGACCCGGTGTTCGTTCCCGAGGGGGCGGAGCGCACGGCGGCCGAGCTCTCGCCCGAGGAGAAGAACGCGGCGAGCCACCGCGCGCGGGCGTTCACCGCGCTGCGCGCGGAGCTGACCGAGCTGGCGGCGCGCCTGGCCTGACGGCCGGGGTCAGTGCGAGCGGCGCTCCTCGTCGAGCGTCGACGGGTCGAGGACGAGCGCGCTCGCCTCGGCCGCATCGGTCTCGGGATCGACGGCGTGCCGGGCCCTGCGCTGCTGCTGGAAGAAGTGGAAGAGCGTCGGCACGATCGCGAGCACGACCGCTCCGATCAGGATCACGTCGATGTAGTGCGACACGAAGTCGGCGACCGGCGGGATGAAGGCGAGCAGCCAGCCCAGGAGGGTCACGCCGCTGCCCCAGATCAGCGCGCCGATCAGGTTGTAGAGGCTGTACTTCTTGTAGTTCATGTGCGCGACGCCCGCGGCGATCGGCGCGAAGGTCCGCACGATCGGGACGAAGCGCGCGAGGATCACGGCGAGCCCGCCGAAGCGCTCGAAGAACGCGTTCGTGCGGCGCACGTTCTCGACGCTGAAGAAGCCCGACTCCTTGCGCTCGAAGATGCGCGGTCCGGCCTTGTGCCCGATCAGGTAGCCGACCTCGCCGCCGACGAACGCCGAGAGGCCGATCGCCAGGCAGATGATCCAGATCGGGACGCCCAGCCCGCCGTTCGAGGCGTTCTCGTGCGCGAGCAGGCCCGTGATGATCAGCAGGGTGTCGCCCGGGAAGAGGAAGCCGATCAGCAGCCCGGTCTCGGCGAAGACGATCAGGCAGACCACGAGGACGCCCCACGGCCCGAACGAGGTGAGGATCGTCTCCGGGTCGAGCCAGGGGATCAGGGCGGCGTGGTTCAACAGGTCTCCAGTCGTCTGCAGTGCCGTGGGGCCGGGAGGCGGTCGGGCGGCGTGACAGCGCACAGCGTACCCGTCGACTCCTCGCGCGAGCCGTGGATCCGCGACCGGTCGGCACAGGGTCCGCGACCCTGCGGACGTGACGACGGCATCGTGCGGAAGGAGGGACTCGAACCCTCACGCCTCTCGGCACAGGAACCTAAATCCTGCGTGTCTGCCATTCCACCACTCCCGCGGGTGCCGCTCCAGTGTAGGAGGGGAGCGTCAGCCGCTCGGCCGTCCGTGGGGGAGGTAGCGCGGGATCCACCGGGCGAGCGCGCCCGCGCCCACCAGGCCCAGCACTCCCACGGCTCCGGCGGCGAAGGGCAGGGACACCGCAGCGGTGAGCCCGGCGACGACCAGCGGAGCGACGGCGCCGCCGACGTCGCCCGTGAAGCGGAACGCGCCGAGGAAGGGCGCGGGATCGTCCTGCGGAGCGAGATCCGCTCCGATCGTCATGAGGATGCCCGAGCCGACTCCGTTCGCCACCGCGAGCAGGCACGCGACCGCCACGAACCACGGCACGGGATCGACGGCGAGCAGGGTGACGGCCAGCACCAGGTGGCCCGCTCCGAGTCCGATCATCGACGGGATCGCCGTGGCGCCCCGGCCGAAGCGGTCCATGAGCTGGCCGCCCAGGTAGAAGAGGGCGAAGTCGAGTCCGCCCGCGATGCCGATGACGATCGCGGTGTCCGTCTCGCCCATCCCGATGCTCACGGCCCAGAGCGGCAGGACCACGGTGCGGCTCGCTCGGAGCCCGCCGATGAGCGCGGCGCCGGTCCCCATCCGGGCGAGGACTCCGCGGTGCTCGCGGAGGGTCCGGGCGAGCCCCCGGCGCGGCTCGGGCGGCGCCGTCTCCTTGACGGCAGCCGCGGACCGGCGGAGGATCGTGGCCGGATCGGGGACGAGGAGCAGCACGGCGACCGCCGCGACGCAGCAGACGATGTGGATCCAGAAGACGGACTCCACGGTGCCGGTCAGGTGCACCACTCCCGCCGACACGAACGGTCCGATCAGCCAGCCGGCGCGGAACGCCCCGGCCAGGGCCGACAGGGCTCGCGCCCGGTAGCCGACGGGGACGAACGACGTCATGAACGCGTGCCGCGCCAGCGCGAACACCGCGGTCGCGACTCCGATCACGAAGACGCCGACGGTCAGGCCCACCCAGGAGGTCGACAGGAGGCAGATCACGAGACCGAGGATCGACGCGGCCGAGGCGGCGAGCATGGCGCCGCGCTCGCCGATGCGCGAGACCACCCAGCCGCTGGGCACGTCGCCCGCGAGCTCGCCGATCATGATCATGCCCGAGACCAGGCCCGCGATCGCGAGGGTCGCCCCGAGGTCGCCGGCCGCGACCGGCAGCAGCGGGATGATCGCGCCCTCGCCGATCGAGAAGAGGAGGGTGGGGAGGAACGTCGACAGCAGGAGCGGCCCGACGGGGAACGGGCGCTCGGCGGGGACGGTCACCATCCCCAGCGTACGCCGGGCCGGGCGGTGGTCCCCGGTAGTCTGGGGGCACCATGCTGGACAACGACTTCACCGAGCAGATCACTGCTCTCCGCTCCACCTTCGACGACATCCGCGCCGTGATCGACGTCGATCGCCTCCGCACCCGCATCGCGGAGCTGAACGAGCAGGCCGGCGCCCCCGATCTGTGGGACGACACGGTCAACGCGCAGAAGGTGACGAGCGCGCTCAGCCACCGGCAGTCCGAGCTGGCGCGCATCACCTCGATCGAGCGCCGCCTGGACGACCTCGAGGTGCTCGTCGAGATGGCGAACGAGGCCGAGGACGCCGACTCCGAGCAGGAGGCGATCGCCGAGCTCGCGTCGCTGCAGAAGGTGATGGGCGAGCTCGAGGTCCAGACCCTGCTCGACGGCGAGTACGACGACCGCCCTGCGGTCGTCACGATCCGCGCCGGAGCAGGCGGCGTCGACGCCTCCGACTTCGCCGAGATGCTCATGCGCATGTACCTGCGCTGGGCCGAGAAGCACAAGTACTCCGCGACCGTCATGGACGCGAGCTACGCGGAGGAGGCGGGCATCAAGTCGGCCACCTTCCAGATCGACGCCCCCTACGCCTTCGGCACGCTCTCGGTCGAGGCCGGCACGCACCGCCTCGTCCGGATGAGCCCCTTCGGCGCGGCGGGCAAGCGCCAGACCTCCTTCGCGGCGGTCGAGGTCATCCCGCTGATGGAGGAGGCCGGGGCGATCGAGATCCCCGACAACGACATCCGCGTCGACGTCTTCCGCTCCTCTGGCCCCGGCGGCCAGTCGGTCAACACCACCGACTCCGCCGTCCGGCTGACCCACATCCCCACGGGCACGGTCGTCTCGATGCAGAACGAGAAGAGCCAGATCCAGAACCGCGCCGCCGCCATGCGCGTGCTGCAGTCGCGACTGCTGCTGCTGCAGAAGGAGCAGGAGGCGGCCACCAAGAAGGAGCTCGCCGGGAACATCACCGCGAGCTGGGGCGACCAGATGCGCAGCTACGTGCTCGCTCCGTACCAGATGGTCAAGGACCTCCGGACGGACTACGAGGTCGGCACTCCGGCCCACGTCTTCGACGGCGACCTCGACGGCTTCATCGCCGCGGGGATCCGCTGGCGCAAGTCCGCCTGAGCCGCTCCGCGGAGCCCTCCCGGTCGCCTCGCCCGGCGCGCCGGGGGAGCCCGGCGGCGGCCCCCGGGGCATCGTCGCTTACCCTCGTATCGACATGATTCGCTTCGACAACGTCTCCAAGCAGTATCGCGGCGGCACGAGACCCGCCCTGAACGCCATCGATCTCGAGATCCTGCGGGGCGAGTTCGTCTTCCTCGTCGGCGCCTCCGGGTCCGGCAAGTCGAGCTGCCTCCGGCTGATCCTCAAGGAGGAGCGGCCCTCCTCGGGGTCGATCCACGTGCTGGGTCAGAACCTCGGCAAGATCTCGAGCCGCAAGGTCCCCTACTTCCGCCGCAACATGGGCGTGGTGTTCCAGGACTTCCGGCTGCTGCCGAACAAGTCGGTCTTCGACAACGTCGCGTTCAGCCTGCAGGTGATCGGCAAGTCCAAGGGCTTCATCCAGGAGGCCGTCCCGGACACCCTGAAGATGGTCGGGCTCGCCGGCAAGGCGTCGCGCCTGCCGCACGAGCTCTCGGGCGGCGAGCAGCAGCGCGTCGCGATCGCCCGCGCCGTCGTCAACAAGCCCGCCGTCCTGCTCGCCGACGAGCCGACCGGCAACCTCGACCCCACGACCAGCGCCGGCATCATGGCGCTCCTCGAGCGGATCAACGCCGGCGGCACGACCGTCATCATGGCGACGCACGAGGCCGGCATCGTCGACCAGATGAAGCGCCGCGTCATCGAGCTCTCGGCGGGCAGCATCGTCCGCGACGAGAGCCAGGGCGGCTACGGCCAGACCGAGAGCATCACCGTCGTCCACGACGGAGTGGTCGTGGTCGCGGCCGACGACCACCCCGCCGTCGAGTCCGCGGCCGAGCCCGTCGACGCCCCCGCTCTGATCGACGGCGAGCTCGCTCCCGCCGAGGTGCCGGAGCTGGACCTGCGGCGCAGCGCCGCACCCGCGGAGCCCGAGGCCGCCTCGCGCACCGGGTCTTTCCTCCGTCCGCGCCTGTCGCAGACCGCCGCGCAGCCCGTCGTGCCCGAGGGGCGCCGCTCCGCTGCCGCGCCGGACCCGGCTCCCGTCGCTCCGGCTGCCGAGGAGTCGACCCCCGCACCCGCCCCCGCCGAGCCGGAGGCGCCCGCCGCCCCGCGCGTCGAGCTCCAGAGTCAGACCGGTCCGATCTACCTCCCCGCCGACACCGGCGCGCTGCCCGAGGAGTCCCTCGCGGCCCGCCTGGGCCTGCGCGCGCACGCGGGCGAGGGCGACGAGACCGGAGACGACCAGCAGAACGTAGGACCCGTCAAGTGAGAATGGCACTCATCTGGTCGGAGGTCGCGAGCGCCTCCGGCGCAACGTCTCCATGGTCGTCTCGGTGATCCTGGTGACCTTCATCTCCCTCACCTTCGTCGGCACGGCGATCCTGCTGCAGATGCAGATCGGCCAGATGAAGAACTTCTGGTACGACAAGGCGCAGGTCGCGGTGTACATGTGCACCGCCACCTCCGGCGGCTCGAACTGCAGCGGCTCGGACGCGACCCAGGAGCAGATCGACTCGGTCGAGACGCAGCTCGACGGGTCGACCCTCGCGCCGTACATCGACCGCTTCTACTTCGAGGACCACGACCAGGCGTACGCGAACTTCCAGGAGCAGTTCGCCGGGAACCCCGTCGCCGAGTACGTCACTCCCGACCTGCTGAACCAGACGTTCTGGATCAACCTGCAGGACCCGACGCAGTCGGACGTGCTCGTCGAGAGCCTCTCGAGCGTCTCGGGCGTGGAGAGCGTCACCGATCAGCGGCAGTACCTCGACCAGATCTTCTCGATCCTGAACGCGGCGAGCTACACGGCGATCGGGATCGCGGTGCTCATGCTCGTGGCGGCGGTACTGCTGATCGCCACGACGATCCGGCTGTCGGCGTTCTCGCGCAGGCGCGAGCTCGGGATCATGCGACTGGTCGGCGCGTCCAACCGCTTCATCCAGACCCCGTTCATCCTCGAGGGGGTGTTCGCCGCGCTGCTGGGCTCCCTGCTGGCGGGTGTGGCCGTGGTCGCGATCGTGCAGTTCTTCGTGCAGGGGTTCCTCGCCTACCGGATCCCGCTCACGTCCTTCGTGGGCCTGGACGACGCCCTGATCGTGGTCCCGATCCTGGTGGTGGTCGGGGCGATCCTCGCGGCGATCGCCTCCAACGTCGCGATCGCCCGGTACCTGCGGGTCTGACCCGGCGGCGCGCGTATACTGATGGGCTGCCCCGGACGGGGCGGCCCATCATCGCTCTCGGACGCAAGGAGCCGCCGTGCCCAGGGAACAGGGACAGAAGGTCGTCGCGACCAATCGCAAGGCGCGCCACGACTACCTCATCGAGGACACCTACGAGGCCGGCCTCGTGCTGACCGGCACCGAGGTCAAGTCGCTGCGCGCGGGCCGCGCGTCCCTCGTCGACGGCTACGCCTTCGTCGACGGCGGAGAGGCCTGGCTCGACGCGGTCCACATCAACGAGTGGGCGCAGGGCACCTGGACGAACCACCCGCCGCGCCGCAAGCGCAAGCTGCTGCTGCACAAGGCGCAGATCCTCAAGATCCACAACAAGGTGAAGGAGGGCGGGTACACGCTGATCCCGCTCTCGCTGTACTTCAGCGACGGCAAGGCGAAGGTCGAGCTCGCGGTCGCCAAGGGCAAGAAGGACTACGACAAGCGCCAGGTGCTCCGCGAGCGCCAGGACCGCCGCGAGGCCGACCGCGCCATGGCCACCCGCCGCCGCCTGGGGGAGTAGGCCGCGAGGGCGCCCGCGCGCAAGCCGGGTCGCGGCTCCGCGGGTGCTGGGAGACTGGAGGGCGTGACCGCCTCCGAGAGCTCCCCCGACGCACCGCGCACCGCCGCCGAGGAGAGGACCCGCTGGCGGGCCTTCGCCGTGGCGGTGTCGGTGGCGGCCTTCACGATCCTGGACCTGTCGAAGGTCAACGTCGGCCTGCCCTCGATCGAGAAGTCGCTCTCGGCGGATGCGAGCCAGCTGCAGCTGATCGTCGCGGGGTACGCGCTCGCGTTCGGTCTGGCGCTCGTGCCGGCCGGACGTCTGGGCGACATCCGCTCGCGCCGGCTCCTCTTCCTGATCGGCCTGACCGTCTTCACGCTGACGAGCCTGCTCTGCGCCGTCGCGCCGTCGATCGAGCTGCTCGTCGTCGCCCGCTTCCTGCAGGGGATCGCGGCGGGGATCCAGATGCCGCAGGTGCTCGGGCTCGTGCAGCAGCTCTTCACCGGCGCGGAGCGTGCCCGGGCGTTCGGGGTGTTCGGCGCGGTGATCGGCCTGTCGACCGCGTTCGGCCCGACCCTGGGCGGACTGCTCATCGCGATCGGCGGCGAGCAGGACGGCTGGCGCCTGCTCTTCTGGATGAACATCCCGCTGGGCGCGGCCGCCCTGGTCCTCGCCTGGCGCCTCCTGCCGCGGGTGCAGAGGAAGGCCGCGGGGGACACCTCGCTCGACCCGGTCGGGCTGCTGCTCCTGGGCGTGGCGATCTTCGCGTTCATGCTCCCGTTCCTGCTGACCACGGGGGCGTCGACCGATTCGCCGTTCCGCTGGTTCTGGCTGGTGCTCGCGGTGGCCGCCGCCGCCGTCTTCGTGCGCTGGGAGTCGCACTACTCGGCGCTCGGGCGCACGCCGGTGATCGACTTCCGGATCTTCCGCACGAGCTCGTACCGCAACGGGATCCTCGTCGCGACCTCGTACTTCGCGGCGATCCCGGCCACGTTCCTCCTGACCACGCTGTTCCTCCAGCAGGGCCTCGGGCTCGCGCCGGTGTTCGCGGGCATGGTGAGCATCCCCTTCGCGCTGACGTCGGCGCTGACCGCCTGGTACGGCGGCAGGCTCGTGCAGACGTACGGCCGCTCGCTCGTCGTGCTGGGCATCGTTCTGGTGATCATCGGCTTCACCCTGGTGCTGCTGGCGGCCGAGCTGATGCCGGCCGAGACCGCGGCGTACGGCATGGCCGCGGCGATGCTGGTGGCCGGAGCGGGCGGCGGCTTCGTCGTCTCGCCGAACCAGACGCTGACGCTGGCCGAGATCCCGCCGGAGCAGGGCGGGGTCGCGGGGTCGGTCGGCCAGCTCGGCCAGCGTCTCGGCACCGCCGTCGGCACGGCCTGCGCCTCCGCCGTCTTCTTCGCCACGCTCGCCAGCGAGGCGGGCATGACCGAGGGGCTCGTGGCGTACCACGACGCGTTCCGCAACGGCTACTTCGTCACTCTCGGGCTGATCGCGCTCGCGCTGGTGCTGGGGCTGCTGGACCTGCGGCGCCGACGCACGACGGCGCGCGCCGAGTCCTGAGCCCGGGTCCCACGCGCTCGCAGGAGCGGCTAGAATGGTCATCTGCCACTGCGGTTCCACCCGCTTGCGGCAGCCGTCGCTCCTTGCGGGGAGCAGCGGATCCACAACTCGACAGTGTGCGACGACGACCCACTCCAGGGCGGTGCTTCACGGCATCCGCGCCGAGTGCTCGCGGGGATGATCGGTTTCGACATTGCCTGCGAAACTGCGAGAAGCGGGTCGAGGATTCAGGGTTATCTCGTTAACGATCTCTGAAAAACACAGGTGCCGAACAGAAGCGCACCGACTTCGCTCTCGCTGCCTAAGCAGAGTCGATAGTCCGTCAGCCCGTGGGTGCGTCCTCGCCCCGGATCCTGGCGTCATCTAGAGGACTTGCTGCGTCGTTACGCCTGAGGGCGACGCGGGACTCGAACTCGGGCTGGGCCCGTCGACCGATGCGTCAGTGGTAACGGTCGGGGCCGAGTAGAACGCTTTCACTGGCTACACCCGTAGAAGGCGCAGAATCACAGCGATGGACGGGGGTTCAATTCCCCCCATCTCCACCACCGGTCGTCGTCGCACACGCCGAGCAGTCAGAAGCCCCGCTCCCGAGAGGGAGGCGGGGCTTCTGCACGTCCGGACGCGCCGGCCGTTCACTCCGGCCGCACGTCGAGCTGGCGCAGCCGGCCGTAGAGCGTCAGCAGCTCCACCCGGTCGGCCTCCTCCCGTGCGGGGCCGACGAGAGTCACGGGCGCTGCCCAGGAGCGGTAGAGCTCGGTCGGCGTCAGCGCGGCGGCGGCGGTCCCCGGCGGGTAGTCCGAGTGCACCCCGACGGGCAGCTCGGCGAAGGCGTCAGGCAGGACCCGGGCGAGGGCGTCGATCAGCGGGCGCAGCCGCTCGGAGCGCTCCGCATCGACCGTCAGGGTCACGGCGTTCATCGCGGCGAGGGCGGCGGAGACGTGCTCGACCGTGTGGGCGTCGTCGCACTCCTCCGTCACGAGCAGCGAGACGATGCCGCGGGCCTTCAGCCATCCCAGGGTCGCCGCGTCGGCGTCGCCGTGCACGGACAGGACCTTGTCCGAGGCGACCGTGTAGTCCCGCAGCACCGCGGCCCAGTCGGAGTGACCGCCCTCCTCGAGGATGTCCGCGGCGGCGACGAGCGCCGTCTCGTGGCGGATGCGGTCGAAGAGCGTGTCCGCGGGCGCGAAGTCCCGCTCGGTGACGGAGCGCCGCTCGGGTGGATCGGCGCTGGTCTCGTGGCGCATGGACGACTCCTCGTCGCTCGTCCGGCACCCCCCGGGCCGTTCTCGGGTCCATTCACAGTGCGCCGACTCCTGGCGCCTGTCAACGGGTCCGGGGCAGGGATTGACGGACGGAGGCGGCCGCGCAGTGCTCCCGCGCGCAGCGCGCGGCGCCGAAGAGCGTGCCGGCGGCGGGCCCCGTGGTGGGGTCGAACACCGCGCAGAGGATCGTGCGGTCGCCGTGCCGCCAGCTCGCCTCGGAGGGCACGATGCTGCGGTACTCGAGCGCGGAGGCGCCGTACGGCACTCCGATCGCGGCCGGGAACTCGATGTCGCACGCGGCCTTCGCCTGCGCGAGCAGGGTGTTCCGGCTCGTGTAGTCGTCGCCGGGCTGGGCGAAGGAGTGGAAGACCTCCAGGTCGTGCACGTCGGCGCACAGCACGAGCTCGACGTCGGCGAGGCGGGAGCCGTCGGGGGCGAGGAGGCAGTCGCCCCTCCGCACCGAGAACGCGTCGACGACGCCCGCGGTCACCACCGTCCCGGCCTCGTCCCGCACGGCGTCGGGGGAGTCGGAGCCGACGACCGAGGAGCAGGAGGCGAGGGCCAGGACGAGGGCCGCACAGGCGAGCGGAGGGGCACCGCGCCTCATCGGGCCGCCACGATCGCGAGGATCTCGTCGTGCAGGACGCCGTTCGTCGCCAGCGAGCTGCCGTGCCACGGCCCGGCCTCGCCGTCGGCCGAGGTGAAGCGGCCGCCGGCCTCCTCGACGATCGGCACGAGAGCCGCGAGGTCGTAGGGCTTCACATCGAACTCGCCCGCGCCGTCGAGCAGGCCCTCAGCGACGAGCATGTAGGCCCAGGCGTCGCCGTACGCGCGGTCGCGCCAGACGCCGCGCGCCAGCTCGAGCAGCTGATCGAGCCGACCGGCGCCGTCCCACTGCTGGATGCTGTTGTAGCTGAAGGTCGCGTCGGACAGATCGGCGATGCCCGAGACCCGGATCCGGCGCGGCTGCTGCACTGCCGGGGCGGCCAGGACGCCGCGCAGCTCGTCCGGCAGCTCGATCCGGCCGACGGCTCCGGTGCTCTCGTCGGTCCAGGCGCCGGAGCCCTTCGCGGCCCACCAGCGCTTGCCGAGGGCGGGCGCCGAGACGACGCCGACGACGGGCACTCCGTCGACCGCGAGGGCGATGAGCGTGGCCCAGATCGGCACGCCGCGGAGGAAGTGGGCCGTGCCGTCGATCGGGTCGAGGATCCACTGGCGGGACGCGTCGCCCGAGGTGCCGAACTCCTCGCCCAGGATCGAGTCCTCGGGCCGCTCCTCGCCGAGGATCCCGCGGATCGTCTCCTCGACGGCGCGGTCGCGTCGGTGACCGGGGTGCGGTCGGGCTTGGTGGTCACGACGAGGTCCCTCGCGAGGAACCGCTCGCTCGAGACGGCGTCGGCCGCGTCGGCGAGGCGGAGGGCGAGGCGGAGGTCGTCGTCGAGGCTCGGAGTCACGGCTCCACGATACTGAGCGGGTCCGCCGCGGGCGTCCCGGGCGGGGTGCGCCCCGCCGTCGCCGTGTCGATTTGACGAGACGGGGGGAGCCACTGCTAATGTGATTCCTCGGTTCGGAAAGCACGTTTACTCCGATCCAGGCAGCATCGCCACGCACCTCTAGCTCAATCGGCAGAGCAACTGACTCTTAATCAGTGGGTTCTCGGTTCAAGTCCGAGGGGGTGCACCACCCGAGACGCCCGCCCCTCCGGCGGGCGTTTCGTCGTTCCGGGGCGCGGTCGCCCCACGCGCGAGCGGCTCGCGCCCGGCTCTCCCCGGAGCCGCGTCGTGCCGTTCCCCGTCCGCGCCGGGCCTCCGCACGACGCCGCCGGCGCGTCCGGGGTGAGGCAGGGCCGCTCGCTCGATCCCTCCCCGACGAAAGGACCGACGTGCCCGAAGACGTCCTCCCCGAGATCGGCGGCATCGCACTCGCGGTCGCCGTCGCCGTGGTGATCGCCGTGGTCGTGACCGCCGTGGTCGCCCTCGTGATCCGCACCATCGGCAAGCGCAAGGTCTGGGCGCGGCTGCTCATCCGCCGCGTCCGCATCCCGTTCCGGGTGCTCCTGCTGACGATCGCCGTCTGGATCGCGCTGGCCGCGACCGTGGGCGGCGACGTCGCTCCGGAGCTCGTCGCCCGGATCTTCCAGATCGCGACGATCGGAGCATCGGCCTGGCTGGTCGGGGCGTCTTCGTGTTCCTCGAGGATCTGGGCGCGGAGCGCTACCGCACCGACACCGTCGACAACCGCCGGGCCCGCCGCCTGCGGACCCAGATGACGATCATCCGGCGCGTCGCGGTGGCGGCCGTCGTGGTCGTGGCCATCGGAGCCGCGCTGCTGACCTTCCCGCAGGCGCGCACCGCGGGAGCCAGCCTCCTCGCCTCGGCGGGCGTGCTCTCGATCGTGGCGGGCCTCGCCGCGCAGTCGAGCCTGACGAACATCTTCGCGGGGGTGCAGCTCGCCTTCAGCGATGCGATCCGCCTCGACGACGTCGTGATCGTCGAGGGGGAGTGGGGGCGGATCGAGGAGATCACGCTGACCTACGTCGTGGTGCACCTCTGGGACGACCGCCGCCTGGTGCTGCCGACGAACTACTTCACGACCCAGCCGTTCCAGAACTGGACCCGCACCGGCTCGGAGCTGCTGGGGGCGGTCGAGCTCGACCTCGACTGGCGCGTGCGCCCGGACGAGATGCGCGAGGAGCTGCACCGGATCCTCGAGCAGACCGACCTCTGGGACCAGCGCGTGAGCGTCCTCCAGGTGACCGACGCGGTCGGCGGCTTCGTGCGGATCCGCGTGCTCGTCACCGCGAAGGACGCGCCGACGCTGTTCGACCTCCGCTGCTACGTGCGCGAGCGGCTCGT
This sequence comes from Rathayibacter rhapontici, assembly GCF_001995175.1. Lineage (GTDB taxonomy): Bacteria > Actinomycetota > Actinomycetes > Actinomycetales > Microbacteriaceae > Rathayibacter. Next base: position 31,466 of record NZ_MUKN01000025.1, on the reverse strand, counting down.
GCAGTGGCTGCACGAGAGCGACCCCGTCGCCCTGCCCCGCCAGCGCGTCGAGATGGAGCGCCAGGAGGCCGGAGCGAACGGCGCGGCCCGGCCGACTCCGCCGCGCCAGCACGCGACTCCGGACAACCTCTTCTCGGGCGACGCCGCGTCGAACGAGCGCGGCGCGCTGTTCACCGGGCTGATCGACCTGCGCGAGACCCGCCGGCCCGACTGAGCCGAGCGGAGGCCGCCGTCCGCGGGCGGCTCCGCTCGGCTCAGCGTCCGATCGAGGACATGTCGGCGTAGCGCTCGCCCACGGGCGGCTCGATGGCCGAGAGCGCCGCGAGCTGCTGATCGGTCAGGACGAGAGCATCCGCCGCCGCGTTCTCCTCGATCCGCGACACGCGCTTCGTGCCGGGGATCGGCGCGATGTCGTCGCCCTGGGCGAGCAGCCACGCGAGCGCGACCTGCGCCGAGGTCGCGCCGACCTCGGCGGCGACCCGGTCGACCTCCTCGACGATGCGGATGTTCGCCTCGAGGTTGCCGTCCGCGAAGCGGGGGTTGGAGCGGCGGAAGTCGTCGTCGCCCAGCGCGTCGACGGAGCGGATGGCGCCCGTCAGGAAGCCGCGGCCCAGCGGCGAGTAGGGCACGAAGCCGATGCCGAGCTCGCGCAGCAGCGGCAGCACTTCGGCCTCGGGGTCCCGGGTCCAGAGCGAGTACTCCGACTGCACGGCCGTGACGGGATGCACGGCGTGGGCGCGGCGGATCGTCGCGGGCGCCGCCTCCGACAACCCGTAGGCCCGGATCTTGCCCTCCCGGATCAGGTCGGCGAAGGCACCCGCCGTCTCCTCGATCGGCACGCCCGGATCCATCCGGTGCTGGTAGTAGAGGTCGATGCGATCGGTTCCGAGGCGCTGCAGCGAGCCCTCGACCGCGAGGCGGAGGTTCTCGGGGGAGCCGTCGAGGCCTCGCTCGCCGGATCCGCGGTGCTGGATCATGCCGAACTTGCTGGCGATCACCACCTCGTCGCGGCGGTCGGCGAGGGCGCGGCCGACGAGCTCCTCGTTGGTGAACGGGCCGTAGATCTCGGCGGTGTCGATGAACACGACGTCGAGGTCTACGGCGCGGTGCAGGGTCCGGATCGACTCCGCGTCGTCGCTGCCGGCGCCGGAGTAGAAGGCGGACATGCCCATGGCGCCGAGGCCGAGGCGGGAGACGTCGAGGGCGGTTCCGGGGTCGCCGGCGCCGAGGGTGATCTTCTTCACGAGGTGGTCCTCTCCTGGTAGGCCGCGATCTTGATGTCGATCGCGGCGAGACTGCGGTGGGTCCGCGCGAGCTGCTCCTCGACCTCGGTGCGGTGCGCCCGGAGGAGGGCGAGCCGCTCGGGCTCGCTCGCGGGACCGATCCTGAGCAGGCCCGCGTACTCGCGGATGCGCGCGATCGGCATCCCCGTGGCGCGCAGCTTGGTCAGGAAGTCCACCCAGCCGACGTCCGAGGGGCTGTAGCGCCGGTGCCGCGACGACGCCCGCTCGACGGGGTCGAGCATGAGCCCGACGCGCTCGTAGTAGCGCAGCGTGTGCACGGTAAGACCGGTCGCCGCGGCGACCTCGGAGATCGACAGCGCGGCGGCGGCGGGCGCTCGGCGAGGGGGGTGGTGGACATGGCGTCACCCTAGGACTTCGAGCGCGCTCGAAGTCAAGCGGCCCCGGATCCGCACCCGCTCAGCGCTCCGCCGCCAGGAACGCGGTCAGCGCCTCGACCAGCTGCGCATCCGACTCCTCGTGGCCGATCGTCGCGACGCCGTCGCCCGGCTGCGGGCCGTACCAGCCGAAGGCGGCGTGGTTCGCGCCCTCGATCTCGACGGACTCGGCGGAGGCGGGCAGCAGGTCGCGTGCGGCGGCGACCTTCGCCGGGGTGCTCAGTCCGTCCTCCGAGCCGCTGACGCTGAGGACCGCGAGGCCGCTCCCCGAGAGGTCGTTCGCGCAGTAGCTGCCCAGCAGCACGAGGCCGGCGACATCGTCCCCTCCCGCCCATCGGCACGCCTTCACGCCGCCGAGGGAGTGGCCGCCGACGAACCACTCGTCGACCCCCTCCGCCTGGTCGGTGAAGCTCTCGAGCGAACGGAGGTCGAAGAAGGCGAGGTTGAGGATCGGACGCGTGATGACGACCGTGACGCCCTCCGCCACGAGCGGGGCGAGGGTCGCCTCGTACGACTCCGCATCGACCTTGGCGCCCGGCACGAAGACGAGCCCCTCGCCCGACGCGGTCCCGGTCGGGGTCATCACGATCGCGGAGTCGGTGCGCTCGACGCCCACTCCGGGCTCGGCGCGCACGCGCTCGAGGGCGGCCTCGTCCGGCCCGAGGACGATCGAGGACCAGGTGAGGAAGCCGAGCACGGCGACCGCGAGCAGCCCGCCCAGCGCGAGCAGCACGATCCGGAGCGGCCGGCGCCGACGCGCGCTCACCGGCTCGCCGCGATCGCGTCGGCGGCCTGCACGAGGGCGAGGTGCGAGAGCGCCTGCGGAGTGTTGCCCGCGTGCCGGCGGTTCTCGACGTCGTACTCCTCCGAGAGCAGCCCCACGTCGTTCGCGAGCGACACCAGCCGGTCCATCAGCGCCCGGGCGTCGTCGGGGCGCCCGGAGGAGGCGTACTGCCGGACGAGCCAGAACGAGCAGGCGAGGAACGGGTGCTCGCCGCCCGGCAGGCCGTCGACCGACGACTCGGTGCGGTAGCGGTGGAGCAGCCCCTCGTGCAGGAGCACGCGCTCCATCTCGGCCACGGTGCCGGTCATCCGCGGATCGTCGGCATCGACGTAGCCGACCATCGGCAGCACGAGGAGCGACGCGTCGACCTCCGTCGATCCGTAGGACTGCACGAAGTGGCCGCGCTCGGCGTCGTAGCCCTGCGCGTCGATCTCGGCGCGCACCTCGTCGCGCAGCGCCTCCCAGGTCTCGACAGGGCCGTCGAGTCCGTTCTCGCGGACCGCCCTCACGCCGCGGTCCAGCGCCGCCCAGATCATCACCCGGGAGTGCGTGAAGTGCCGGGGCTCGCCGCGGATCTCCCAGATGCCGTTGTCGGGGCGCTTCCAGTTCTGCTCGACGAAGCCGAGCAGGGCGCGCTGGAGCGGCCACGAGAAGCGGTTCTCGTCGACCCCCGCGGTGCGCGCCTCGTGCAGCGCCACCATGACCTCGCCGATGACGTCGGCCTGGTACTGGTCGACCGCCGCGTTGCCGATGCGCACGGGCGAGGCTCCGTCGTAGCCGGGCAGGCTGGGCATCGTGCGCTCCGCGAGGTCCCGCTCACCCGCGATGCCGTACATGATCTGCACGTCGGCCGGGTCGCCGGCCACCGCGCGCAGCAGCCAGGCGCGCCACTTCTGCGCCTCCTGCTCGAAGCCGTGCGCGAGCAGCGCCTGCAGGGTCAGCGCGGCGTCGCGGAGCCAGACGTAGCGGTAGTCCCAGTTGCGGCTGCCGCCGAACTCCTCCGGGAGCGACGTGGTCGCGGCGGCGACGATGCCGCCCGTCTGATCGTCCGTGAGGGCGCGGAGCGTGAGCAGGGAGCGCACGACCGCCTCGCGGTACGGGCCGTCGTAGCGGATCGATCCCGCCCACTCCGACCACCAGGCCAGCGTGCTCTCGAGGGCGCGATCGACGTCGAGGGCCTTGGGGGAGCGGTGGTGCGAGGGGAACCAGGCCATCGAGAGATCGGTGACGGCGCCCGCGGCGACGTCGAACTCGGCGCTGTGGACGTGGTCGGTCGCCGTCAGCCGCACACCGCGGACGACGACCGCGTCCGGGCCGGCGACGGCGACGAGCAGCGGGGCCTCGTCCGTGCCCTCCTGCCGCACCCACGGCACGACCCGGGCGTAGTCGAAGCGGAGGCGCAGCTCCTGCCGCATCCGCACCGTGCCCGAGACGCCGCGCACCCGGCGCACGAGCTCCGCCCGGTCGTCGCGCAGCGGCATCACATCGGTGACCTCCACCACTCCGCTCGACGTCGTCCACCGGGTGAGGAGGGCGAGCGTGTCGCCGAGGTAGCGGCGCTCGACGCGGGCGTCCGGATCGACCGGCCGCAGCGACCAGCGGCCCTGGTCGTCACCGCCCAGCAGGGCGCCGAAGACGGACGGGGAGTCGAAGCGCGGGAGGCAGAGCCAGTCGATGCCGCCGTCGCGGGAGACGAGAGCGGCGGTGCGGCAGTCGGAAAGGACCGCGTAGTCCTCGATCGGGGAGACCATGCACGGATCCTCTCAGCAGGAGCCGAGCGCTCCCCGTCAAGGCGGAGCGTCGGCCGTGGACCTCGCCGTAGGGTGAGCCGCATGACGCACTCGGTCTCGACACTGCTCATCCTCGGAGCGACGGGGGACCTCTCCTCCCGGCTCCTGCTCCCCGCGATCGGCCAGCTGCTGACGCGCGAACCCGACCGGAGGCTGCACCTCGTCGGGGCCGGTCGGGAGGACTGGACCCAGGAGCACTGGCACGAGGTGCTCTCCACCTCGCTCGCGACGGTCGAGACCAGCGGCACCGGAGCGGGCGACATGGTGGCCGGCACCCGCTACGAGCAGATCGACGTCACCGATCCGGAGGCGCTCGCCGCACTGCTCGCGAGCTGCGAGGGACCGGTCGCGATCTACTTCGCCCTGCCGCCCGCCATCGCCGCGAAGGCGTGCGACGCCCTCGCCGTGCACGAGCTGCCCCCGGGCACCGTGCTCGCGCTCGAGAAGCCCTTCGGCGTCGACGAGGAGAGCGCCCGCGCCCTGAACGAGCGCCTCGCCGCTCTCGTGCCCGAGGAGCGCGTCCACCGCGTGGACCACTTCCTCGGCCGCGCCACGGTGATGAACCTGCTGGGCCTGCGCTTCGCCAACCGGATCCTCGAGCCGCTGTGGTCGGCCGAGCACATCGAGAGCGTCGCCATCGTCTACGACGAGCAGCTGGGCCTGGAGGGGCGCGCCGGCTACTACGACGGCGCCGGCGCCCTGATCGACATGATCCAGAGCCACCTGCTGCAGGTGCTGGCGGTCGTCGCGATGGAGGCGCCGTCGACGCTCGACGCCGCCGACCTGCGCGACGCCAAGGGGATCGTGCTGCGCGCCACGCGGATCCGCGAGGAGGACGGCTCGCGCCGGGCGCGCTACACCGCCGGCTCCGTCGACGGACGCGAGCTCCCCGCGTACGCCTCGGAGGAGGGCGTGGACCCCGAGCGCGGCACCGAGACGCTCGCCGAGCTCACGGTCGAGATCGACACGTGGCGCTGGGCCGGCGTGCCCTTCACGCTGCGCTCCGGCAAGGCGCTGGGGGAGCGCCGCCGCGAGGTCGTCATCCGCTTCAAGCCCGTGCCGCACCTGCCGAGCGGCTTCCACGGCACGGAGTCGCCCTCGGTGCTGCGGCTGTTCCTCGCCCCGGACAAGATGGCGCTCGAGCTCAACATCAACGGTCCCGGCGACCCCTACACGCTCGAGCGCGCGTCGCTCGAGGCGACGTTCGGGGCCGGCGAGCTGCTGGCGTACGGCGAGGTGCTCTCGGGGATCCTCGACGACGACCCGTCGCTGTCGGTCCGCGGGGACGCGGCCGAGGAGTGCTGGCGCATCGTGCAGCCGGCGCTCGACGCCTGGCGCTCGGGCGCCGTGCCGCTGGACGAGTACCCCGCGGGCAGCGCGGGCCCGGAGGGCTGGAAGGAGGTCTGAGCCGCCGGGTCCTAGCGGGTCGCGTCGACCGGGAGCCGGGTCGCGGCGTCGGGCTCGGCCCAGACGGCGATCGGCTGCGGTTCCCAGGTGAGGGCCGCCGGCTCCGTCTCGACGGGCGGCGTGGAGGCGCGCATCACCGGGATCGCGGAGGTGACCGGGTTCGCGGCGTCGGGGACCCCGGCGCGCAGCTGCTCGGCCTGGATCGCCCCTGCGAGCTCGTGCGCGAGGGAGCGGGCGAGCATCCCGTGGAAGATCGGATCGCGGTCGTCATGGCTCCGACGCGTGACGACCCACGCTCCCTCGGAGCCGACGAACGCCGCGAGGCGCTCGTGGACGACGGCGAAGAGCTCGTCCTGCGTGAGCGCCGGGGCCGCGACGACCTCGGGGACCGGCGGGCGGCGCCTCAGACGAAACCTCATGACGAACCCCTGTTCCCGTGCGGTCGGCAGCTGAGACCAGTGTCGCGGGGAAGCGGGGAGGAGGATCGCTGACACGCCGCCGCACGGGGCGAACGGCGCGTCAGCGGGCGCGATCAGCGATCGCGCTTCTTCCCGTTCGCCTCCTTGGCGAGCTCCTTGGAGTCGTAGGAGACGGAGCCGAAGGCGACCGCCACGGCGATCGCCCAGCTGACCCACTGCAGGACCAGTCGCCAGTCGCGCGGCCCCTTGCGGGTCGTCTGAAGGATCGACCAGCCGCCGACCAGCGCGCTGATGACGCTCGAGTTGAGGATGAACTTGCGCATCGATTGCCTCCCGGTGTTCACGACGACGCTACCGGTGCCGTCGCGATGCCCGGAGCGGTTGACAGGACGGAACCGTCCTCCCGCTACCGTGGACCGCCGTCCGGGAGCGTCCGGGCGCCGGGGAGGAACGGAACAGGATGCGCACCGCAGTCATCGGGGTCGCCCTCCTCCTGCTCGGAGCGGTGGCGGTGCTCACGGGCGTCCTCCCTGCCGAGGCTCTGAGCGGGCTCGTCGAGCGGACGGGGCCGATCCTCGCCTTCGTGGTGGCGGTCACCGTCGTGGCCGAGCTGGCGTCGGAGGCGGGCGTCTTCACCGTGGTCGCCGAGCGCGCCGCCGTGTGGGGCCGGGGCCGCACGGCCGTGCTCTGGCTGCTGGTCGTGCTCCTCGCGGTGCTGAGCACGGTCTTCCTGTCGCTCGACACGACCGCCGTGCTGCTGACGCCCGTCGTGGTGCTGCTCGCGGCGCACGTGAAGGTGTCGCCGCTGCCGTTCGCGATGGCGACCGTCTGGCTGGCGAACTGCGCGTCGCTCCTGCTGCCCGTGTCGAACCTCACGAACCTGCTCGCCCAGCGGCGCCTCGGCGTCGACGGGCCCCTCGAGTTCGCCGCGCTGACCGCTCTCCCCGCCCTGGTGGCCGCTGCAGTGCCCGTGCTGGTGCTGGCGGTCCGGTACCGCCGGGAGCTGGCGGGCCGCTACAGCGCGGGGGAGAGGACGCCGGTCGAGGACCGCGTGCTGCTCGTCGGCTCCGGCGCGGTGGTGGCCCTCCTGCTGCCCGCGCTGGTGTCGGGCCTGGAGGTGTGGATCCCGGCGACCGCCGCCGCGGCGGTGCTGGTCGTCCTGTTCGCAGTGCGCCGACCTCGCGCGCTGCGCGCCTCGCTCCTCCCGTGGCAGCTCGTCGTCTTCGCGGCCGGCCTCTTCGTCGCGATGGAGGCGGCGCACCAGCTCGGACTGGGGGCGGCGCTCGCCGTGGTCGCGGGGCAGGGCAGCGGCGTCGCGGACCTGCTGCGCCTCGCCGGCTCCGGAGCGGTGGCCGCCAACCTCGTCGACAATCTGCCGGCGTACCTCGCGCTCGAGCCCGTGGCCGCGGATCCGGTGCGCCTGGTCGCCCTGCTGATCGGCGTCAACGCCGGTCCGCTGATCACGCCGTGGGCCTCGCTCGCGACCCTGCTCTGGCACCAGCGGCTGACCGCCATGGGGGTCCGGATCTCGTGGGCGCAGTATGCGCTGCTCGGTCTCGTCGCGGTCGTGCCGACCGTCGGAGGCGCCGTGCTCGCTCTCGCGCTGGCGCAGGGCTGAGCGGCGCGAGGACATCTCCTGTCCGACAGCCGTTCGAGAGGGGCTGGTAGCCTCCTGGGGTCCACGACGACCCGATTCGACGAGGGGTACACCATCTCCGAGCACGCAGTTCCCGACCTCCAGGACGGTGCTCCCGCACCGCGCAACGCGTTCGTGGTGGTGTCCAACCGGCTCCCCGTCGACCGGGTGACGGCCGAGGACGGCACCGCCTCGTGGAAGACGTCCCCCGGCGGCCTGGTGACCGCGCTCGAGCCCGTGATGCGGGCGAACGAGGGCGCCTGGGTCGGCTGGCCGGGAGTCGCCGACGAGGTCGTCGCGCCGTTCGAGAACGACGGCGTGCTGATCGTGCCCGTCGCCCTCAGCGCGCAGGAGCTCGAGGACTACTACGAGGGCTTCTCGAACGACACGCTCTGGCCGCTCTACCACGACGTCATCGCGCCCCCCACCTACCACCGCGACTGGTGGGACGCCTACGTCCGGGTCAACCGGCGCTTCGCCGAGGCCGCCGCCGCGGTGACGGAGGAGAACGGGGTCGTGTGGGTGCAGGACTACCAGCTGCAGCTGGTGCCCAAGATGCTCCGCGAGCTCCGCCCCGACGTCACCATCGGCTTCTTCAACCACATCCCGTTCCCGCCGTACGGCATCTTCGCCCAGCTGCCGTGGCGCAAGCAGATCGTCGAGGGCCTGCTGGGCGCCGACGTCATCGGCTTCCAGCGCCAGGGCGACGCGGGCAGCTTCCTCCGGGCGGTGCGGCGACTGCTCGGCTACGACACCCGGAGCACCGTCGTCGAGGTGCCGGTCGAGGACGAGGCCGTCGGCGGCACCCGGCGGGTGAACCGCTCCCGACGGGGGGCCAGCGTGCGTCCCGTGGTGGCGCGGCACTTCCCGATCTCGATCGACTCCGCCTTCTTCGAGGCGATGGCCCGCACCCCCGAGATCCAGGCGCGCGCGAAGGAGATCCGCGACGAGCTCGGGAACCCCGAGGTGGTCATGCTGGGCGTCGACCGCCTCGACTACACGAAGGGCATCGGCCACCGCCTGAAGGCGTTCGGCGAGCTCCTCGCCGACGGCCGGCTCAGCACCGAGGACGCGGTGCTCGTGCAGGTCGCGAGCCCCAGCCGCGAGCGGGTCGACACCTACCGCCAGCTGCGCGACGACATCGAGCTGCAGGTCGGCCGGATCAACGGCGACTACGGCAAGATCGGGCACCCGGCGATCAGCTACCTGCACCACGGCTATCCCCGCGAGGAGATGGTGGCGCTCTACCTCGCCGCCGACGTGATGCTCGTCACGGCGCTGCGCGACGGGATGAACCTGGTCGCGAAGGAGTACGTGGCCTCGCGCTTCGACAACGACGGCGTGCTCGTGCTGAGCGAGTTCACCGGTGCCGCCGACGAGCTGAAGCAGGCGGTGCAGATCAACCCGCACGACATCTCGGGGCTGAAGGACGCGATGGAGACCGCCGCGCGCATGCCGCGGGGCGAGAAGACGCGGCGGATGCGGGCTCTGCGCCGCCGGGTCCTCGAGAACGACGTCGCGCGCTGGTCCGAGAGCTTCCTCGCGGCGCTCACCGAGCACGCCGCGGGCCAGCAGCTCGACGTGCGTCCGGCGGCGCGGGGCCAGGAGGCCCCCGTCGGCCAGGAGGCCGAGCACCGCGAGGACTCCGAGCGCGGAAAGGAGGCGGAGGCGCGATGAGCACCGTCACCCCCTCGCCCGTCGATCCGCACCTCCCCGGTGTCCCCGATCGCCTCGTCCTGGCGCTGCGCGAGCTGGCGGCGACCGGCCGGCTCCTCGTCGCCCTCGACTTCGACGGCACCCTCGCCCCGGAGGTCGACGATCCGGCGCGCGCCCGCGCCCTGCCCGAGGCCCGCGAGGCCGTGCTGCGTCTCCTCGGCCTGCCCAGCACCCGCGTCGCGCTGGTCTCCGGTCGCGCGCTCGAGAGCCTGGAGGAGGTGTCGCAGCTCCCCGACGAGGCTCTGCTCGTCGGCTCCCACGGTGTGGAGATCCGGCTCGACCCCGACGAGGACGCCGTGCGCCTGAACCCCGTCGAGCTCGCCAAGGTCGACCGCCTCGAGGGCGTGCTCAAGGGCATCGCCCGCGGGATCGACAACGTGTGGATCGAGGACAAGCCGGCCGGCTTCGCCCTGCACACCCGTCTCGCCACCGACAAGCACAGCAGGGTCGCGCACGTCGTCGCCCTCTCGGAGGCGCGGGCCGAGGTCGCGGGCGTCCACGTGCGCGAGGGCAAGAACGTGCTCGAGTTCTCGGTGCGCTCGACCACCAAGGGCGAGGCCGTCGAGCACCTGCGCCGCTACACCGGCGCCACCGCGGTGCTCTACGCGGGCGACGACGTGACCGACGAGGACGCCTTCGCCGTGATGCGAGCAGGCGACGTGGGCGTGAAGAGCGGGCCGGGCACCACCTCCGCCGCCTACCGCGTGCGGGGCCCGGAGCAGGTCGCGCACGTGCTCTCCCTGCTGGCGGACTTCCGCGGCGCCTCGGCCTGACGAGGAGCGCGATCGGGGCGCCCGGGAGCGCCGGAGCAGGGGTCGCGAGGCGGTAGCCTCGTCACATGCCGGAAATCGATTGGAAGCCTCGTTCGCGCACCGTCACGGACGGCATCGAGGCCACGACGTCCCGCGGGATGCTCCGCGCCGTCGGAATGGGCGACGACGACTGGGAGAAGCCCCAGATCGGGATCGCCTCCTCCTGGAACGAGATCACCCCCTGCAACCTCTCCCTCGAGCGCCTGGCGCGCTCCGCGAAGGAGGGCGTGCACTCGGGCGGCGGGTACCCGCTGCAGTTCGGCACCGTCTCGGTGTCGGACGGCATCTCGATGGGCCACGAGGGCATGCACTTCTCGCTCGTCTCGCGCGAGGTCATCGCCGACTCCGTCGAGACCGTGATGATGGCCGAGCGACTGGACGGCACCGTCATGCTCGCCGGCTGCGACAAGTCGCTGCCCGGCATGCTGATGGCCGCCGCGCGACTCGACCTCGCGGCCGTCTTCGTCTACGCCGGATCGATCGCCCCGGGCTGGGTCAAGCTCTCGGACGGCACCGAGAAGGACATCACGATCATCGACTCCTTCGAGGCGGTCGGCGGCGTGAAGGCCGGGATCATGTCCGAGGAGGACGCCAAGCGCATCGAGTGCGCCTTCGCCCCGGGCGAGGGCTCGTGCGGCGGCATGTACACCGCGAACACCATGGCCAGCGTCGCCGAGGCGCTCGGGATGAGCCTGCCCGGCTCGGCCTCGCCCGCCGCGGCCGACCGCCGCCGCGACTACTTCGCCCGCAAGTCCGGCGAGGCCGTCGTGGAGCTGCTGCGCAACGGCACCACCGCGCGCGACATCCTGACGAAGGAGGCGTTCGAGAACGCGATCGCCGTCGCGATGGCCTTCGGCGGCTCGACCAACGTCATCCTGCACCTGCTCGCGATCGCCAACGAAGCCGAGGTCGACCTCACGATCGACGACTTCAACCGCATCGGCGACACGATCCCGCACATCGGCGACCTCAAGCCGTTCGGCAAGTACGTCATGAACGACGTCGACCGCCACGGCGGCGTTCCCGCCGTCATGAAGGCCCTGCTGGACGCCGGCCTCCTGCACGGCGACTGCCTGACGGTCACCGGGAAGACGGTCGCCGAGAACCTCGCGGCGATGGACATCGCGCCGCTGGACGGCGAGGTCATCCGCACGCTCGACAACCCGATCCACGCGACCGGCGGCCTCACGATCCTCAAGGGCTCGCTCGCCCCCGAGGGCGCGGTCGTCAAGACGGCCGGCTTCGACGCCTCCGTCTTCGAGGGCCCCGCGCGCGTCTTCGAGCGCGAGCGCGCCGCGATGGACGCTCTGACGAACGGCGAGATCGAGAAGGGCGACGTGGTGGTCATCCGCTACGAGGGCCCCAAGGGCGGCCCGGGGATGCGCGAGATGCTCGCCATCACCGCGGCCATCAAGGGCGCGGGCCTCGGAAAAGATGTACTACTCTTGACCGACGGACGATTCTCAGGCGGCACAACCGGCCTGTGCATCGGACACATAGCACCCGAATCGGTGGACGCAGGTCCCATCGCATTCGTGCGCGATGGGGACCCGATTCGGGTCGACATCGCCGCTCGCTCGATCGACCTACTTGTCGACGACTCCGAGCTCGCCGCCCGCCGAGAAGGCTGGGCCCCCCTTCCTCCGCGCTACACCCGCGGTGTCCTCGCCAAGTACGCCAAGCTCGTGCGCTCGGCGGCCGTGGGCGCCACCACCGGGTGACCCCGGCCCGCTCCCGCCGGCCGCGCACTCGCGCCTCCCGCGTCCAGGACCTCGCGGTCCCGGGCCCGCCGCCGCACTCCCTCTCGAAGGAAACGACACCCGCATGACCCCGGACCCGTCCGCCGTGCATCCCGCACCGACGCCCCAGCCACCCCGACCCGCCGCGTCCGCCGCGGCCCCGGCCCCCGCGGTCGAGACCCTGACCGGAGCGCAGGCGGTCGTCCGCTCGCTCGAGATGCTCGGGATCGAGGACGTCTTCGGCCTGCCCGGCGGCGCGATCCTCCCGGTCTACGACCCGCTGATGGACTCGTCGAAGATCCGCCACATCCTGGTCCGCCACGAGCAGGGCGCGGGCCACGCCGCCGAGGGCTACGCCTCGGCGACCGGCAAGCTCGGCGTCTGCATCGCGACGTCCGGCCCCGGAGCGACGAACCTCGTCACGGCGATCGCGGACGCTACATGGACTCCGTCCCGATGCTCGCGATCACCGGCCAGGTCTTCTCGACGCTGATGGGCACCGACGCCTTCCAGGAGGCGGACATCGTCGGCATCACCATGCCGATCACGAAGCACTCGATCCTGGTCACGCGACCCGAGGACATCCCGCAGGCGCTCGCCTCCGCCGCCCTCATCGCCACGACCGGGCGCCCCGGCCCCGTGCTCGTCGACATCACCAAGGACGCGCAGCAGAACGAGGCGCCGTTCCTCTGGCCGCCGAAGATCGACCTGCCCGGCTACCGCCCGGTGACCAAGGCGCACGGCAAGCAGATCCAGGCCGCGGCGCAGCTGCTGGCCGAGTCGAAGAAGCCGGTGCTGTACGTCGGCGGCGGCATCATCCGCGCCCGTGCCTCCGCCGAGCTCCTCGCGTTCGCCGAGACGTCCGGCGCCCCGGTGGTCACCACGCTGATGGCCCGCGGCGCGTTCCCGGACTCGCACGAGCAGCACCTCGGCATGCCCGGCATGCACGGCACCGTCCCCGCGGTGCTGGCGCTACAGGAGGCCGACCTGATCCTCGCGCTCGGCTCGCGCTTCGACGACCGCGTGACCGGCAAGGCGGCGCTCTTCGCCCCGCACGCCAAGGTCGTGCACGTCGACATCGACCCCGCCGAGATCTCCAAGATCCGCACCGCCGACGTGCCGATCGTGGGAGACCTCAAGGACGTCCTGCCCGATCTCACGGACGCCTACGCGAAGACGATCGACGGCGGCGCACCCGACACCTCCGAGTGGTGGTCCTACCTCAAGGGCCTCCAGGAGGAGTTCCCGCTCGGCTACACGGAGCCCGCCGACGGCCAGCTCTCGCCGCAGTACGTGATCAAGCGCATCGGCGAGATCACCGGTCCCGAGGGCGTCTTCGCCTCCGGAGTAGGCCAGCACCAGATGTGGGCCGCGCAGTTCATCAAGTACGAGCGCCCCAACTCCTGGCTGAACTCGGGCGGCGCCGGCACCATGGGCTACTCCGTCCCGGCCGCCATGGGCGCGAAGGTCGGCGAGCCCGACCGCGTCGTCTGGGCGATCGACGGCGACGGCTGCTTCCAGATGACCAATCAGGAGCTCGCCACCTGCACGATCAACGACATCCCGATCAAGGTCGCGGTGATCAACAACTCCTCGCTCGGCATGGTGCGGCAGTGGCAGACCCTCTTCTACGAGGGCCGCTACTCCAACACCGACCTCAACACGGGACACGACACCGTGCGGGTGCCCGACTTCGTGAAGCTGGCCGACGCGTACGGCGCGCTCGGGATCCGGGTCACGAAGCCCGAGGAGATCGACGACGCGATCCGCCTCGCGATCGCGACGAACGACCGCCCCGTGGTCATCGACTTCGTGGTCAGCCGCGACTCGATGGTGTGGCCGATGGTGCCCCAGGGCGTCTCGAACAGCTACGTCCAGTACGCCAGAGACCACAGCCCGACCTGGGACGACGAGGAGTAGACCGCATGACGCACCACGTTCTCTCCCTGCTCGTCGAGGACAAGCCGGGACTGCTCACCCGTGTCGCCGGGCTGTTCGCCCGCCGCGGGTTCAACATCGAGTCGCTCGCCGTGGGCCCGACCGAGCTCGACGGACTGTCGCGCATCACGGTCGCCGTCGACGTCGAGGACCTCCCGCTCGAGCAGGTCACGAAGCAGCTCAACAAGCTCGTCAACGTGATCAAGATCGTCGAGCTCGACCCCGACCAGTCGGTGCACCGCGAGCACCTGCTCGTGAAGGTGCGCGTCGACAACGTCACCCGCTCGCAGGTGCTCGAGGCCGTGAACCTCTTCCGCGCCCGCGTGGTCGACGTCGCGACCGACGCCCTCGTCATCGAGGTGACGGGCGACTCCGGGAAGACCAACGCCTTCCTGCGCGTCATCGAGCCCTACGGCATCAAGGAGATCGCGCAGTCGGGCCTGCTCGCCATCGGGCGCGGCTCGAAGTCGATCACCGAGCGCGTCTTCAAGAACTGACCGCGACCACTCCTCTACAGAAAAGGACACACCACGTGACCGAGCTCATCTACGACACCGACGCCGATCTCTCGATCATCCAGGCCAAGAAGGTCGCCATCGTCGGCTACGGCTCGCAGGGCCACGCCCACGCGCAGAACCTCCGCGACTCCGGCGTCCAGGTCGTCATCGCGCTCAAGGACGGGTCGAAGTCGACCGCCAAGGCCGAGGACGACGGCTTCGAGGTCAAGAGCGTCGCCGACGCCGCCGACTGGGCCGACCTGATCATGATCCTCGCGCCGGACCAGCACCAGCGCGCGATCTACAGCGAGCAGATCGCCGACAAGCTGACCGAGGGCAAGACGCTCGCCTTCGCGCACGGCTTCAACATCCGCTTCGGCTACATCGAGGCGCCCGCGGGCGTCGACGTGATCCTCATCGCGCCGAAGGCCCCCGGCCACACGGTGCGCCGCGAGTTCGTCGCCGGCCGCGGCATCCCGGACATCATCGCCGTCGAGAACGACGCGACCGGCACCGCCTGGGAGACCGCGAAGTCCTACGCGAAGGCCATCGGAGGCACCCGCGCGGGCGTCATCAAGACGACCTTCACCGAGGAGACCGAGACCGACCTGTTCGGCGAGCAGGCCGTGCTCTGCGGCGGCACCTCTCAGCTCGTCCAGTACGGCTTCGAGACCCTCGTCGAGGCCGGCTACCAGCCCGAGATCGCCTACTTCGAGGTGCTCCACGAGCTCAAGCTGATCGTCGACCTGATGTGGGAGGGCGGCATCGCCAAGCAGCGCTGGTCGGTCTCCGACACGGCCGAGTACGGCGACTACGTCTCGGGCCCGCGCGTCATCGACCCGAGCGTCAAGCAGAACATGCAGGCGGTCCTCGGCGACATCCAGAGCGGCGCGTTCGCGAAGCGCTTCATCGCCGACCAGGACGCCGGAGCCCCCGAGTTCCAGGAGCTGCGCGCCAAGGGCGAGCAGCACCCGATCGAGGCGACCGGCCGCGAGCTGCGCAAGCTGTTCGCCTGGAAGCAGACCGACACCGACTACACCGACGGCAGCGTCGCGCGCTGACGCACTAGCGCCTGACGGACCGAGGGAACCCCGGACCGTCGACGGAACCCGCTCCGGCGGGATCCCTCGACGGGTCGGGGTTCCTTCGCGTCCGGGGTTCCCCCGGGGCGGCGGGTAGCGTGGGGCGGATGGAGCGACGGGCGCGGCGGCTGCGGCAGTGGGACGAGACGGCGGCGGCGATCCGGGACGGGCTGTCGTTCTGGGTGTCGGCGGGGGTCGTGCTCTGCGGGCTGGCCGGCGCGGGGATGGCGGCGGCGCTCGCGCTGCTGTCCGGCGGGATCCTGGAGGCCTCGCCACCGCTCCTGCGCACGCTCGCCGCGCTGCCGCTCGCGCTGATCGCCGGGACGGTGCTCGTGGTGACCGCCGCGGCGCTGCGGGGGCGCTCGGAGCGGACCGCCCGGCTCCTGACGCGCGCCGCCTGGCCGGTGCCGGCCGATCTCGACCGCGGCGACGTCGACGAGACGGCGGATCTGCCGTACGACGTGCGGCTCGTGGAGGATGCGCTCTCCCCGGCGGACCTCGCCCGGATCCTCGCCCCGTCGGTCGCCGAGCGCGCCGCGGCGCGGAAGCGCGCCGCCGCCCACGGCGTCCGGAGCCGCTCGGTGCTGTTCAGCCTGCTGTCGCTGGCGGGTCTCGTCGTCGCGGGCGCCGGAGTGCTGATGCTGCTCTCCGCCCTGCTGCTGGACGGGGAGAAGGAGCTCGTCGTCGCGGCCGCCGTCGTCGCCGCAGCCGGGGCCGCAGCGGGAGTCGGATCCTCCCAGGCGAGCGCCCTGCCGATCGCGTCCGGAAGGACGTCGACGTGCGCCTGGCCCGGAGCCGTCGGCTGCTCGTCGAGCTGTGGCCGGGCGACCTCGAGGAGGGGCCGCTGGCCGTCCGCGGGGGAGTGGCGGTGATCGACCGCCGCGCTCTGCCCGGAGGGTCGAGGACGGCGGCGCCCGCGAACCCGGCCGCGGGACGGGCCGCTCCGATCGTGATGCTGGTCGCCGTGCTGCTCCCGGTGCTGCTGCTGCCGCTGGTGAGCTGACGAGCACCGCCGATCAGTGCGCGGCCTCCCGCGCGAGGCGGCGCAGGCCGCCCTTGGGCGGGACGACGACCGGCTCCGGCCAGCGGGGCTGCAGGTGGTCGCCGAGGGTGACGCGCCGGATCTTCCGGCCGACCAGGGGGAGCAGCCAGTCCGCGGTCCAGCGGTGCTGATCGCGCAGCCACTCCCGCGGGGTGAGGGGCTCCGGCGGATCCCACGGTCCCGCCGAGATCGTGTGCGGGACGCCGAGGATCTCGAGCACGCGGGCCGCGAGGAAGCGGTGGCCGCGCTTGGAGAGGTGCATCCGGTCGGCGGACCACATCATCGGCTCGCGGAACGCCTGCATCCGCCAGTAGTCGACGAGGATCGCGCCGCGCTCGCGGGCGATGCGGCGGACGGCGCTGTTGTAGATCCGGTTGCGCCGGACGAACATCCGCGGCGCGGGCAGCCCCGGGATGTCGAAGCCGGTGAACAGGACGAGCGAGGCTCCGGTGGTGGCCAGGGCGTCGACGAGGCACTCGTACTCGCGCACCAGGACGCGCATGTCGGTCCCGAGGTCGAGGATGTCGTTGCCGCCCGCGTAGAGCGTCACGAGCGTCGGCCGCAGCGCGAGCGCGGGCTGCAGCTGCTCGTCGCGGATCTGCGCGAGGCGCTTCGAGCGGATGGCGAGGTTCGCGTACTCCCAGCCGGGCTCGGCCTTCGCGAGACGGTCGGCCACGCGGTCGGCCCAGCCCCTGACTCCGTTGGGCAGTCGCGGATGCGGATCGCCGACGCCCTCGGTGAAGGAGTCGCCGATCGCGACGTAGCGCCGCTCGCCGGCCGCCGCAGTGCGTTCCCCCATCCGGGGAGGATCGCGGGCGGGGGAGGCCGGGCGGTGGCGTGCAGGTGTCCGCGCGGTGACGCCTCACTCCGAGGCCCCTGGGAGCCGGGCGCGGTTAGGGTGTCGGGGTGATCGATGCCAGGGACGACGACGCGCTCAGCTGGGCGGGCGAGGACGAGGACCCGACGCTCGCGGCGGGGCCGGGGACGACGCGGCGGCGTCCGCCCCGCGCAGTCCGCTCGGCGCCGCAGGAGCGACCGGCGCTCGAGGGCGAGACCGAGGAGCGCTTCCCGGAGGAGCTGCGCGAGGACGAGCCGGAGGAGGACGGGACGTCCGAGCTCGACGCCGCGGCCGCCTCCTCGGTGCTGCTGATCGCGACCGGGGTCACCGCCGGCGTCTACCTGCTCTACACGATCGCGTGGATGGTCTCGGCCACCCGTCAGAACGCCGCGATCGCGGCCACGTTCGCCGGCGACGCGGTCGGCGGGGCGCTCTACGGACTCGGGCTGTGGCTGGCCGTCGCCGCTCCCGTCACCTGGTTCACCGCGACGCTGCTCGGCACCCGCGACGCGCGGGTGCGCACCCGCGTGCTCTGGCTGGTCGCCGGACTCGTGCTGCTCGCTCCGCTGCCGTTCCTGAAGGGGGCGTGAGGATGAGCGACGAGACCGCGACGAAGGCCACGCTCGGCGGCCGGCGCGAGGGTCGGGGCAAGCGCCTCGCGCTCTCGGCGCTGATCGCCGTGCTGTTCGGCGCCCTGTTCGCCTGGGACGTGTGGGAGGCGATCGGCAATCTCGTGGGCATCCGCGCCTACGCCGCAGGGCTGAACACCGACCTCAACGCGACCGGATGGACGGTGCTGCTGCTCGGGCTCGCGCTGCCCGTCGTCTGCTTCGTCGTCGCGCTGCTGCTCGGACGGCGCCGCGGGGTCGCCGCGCGGGCCGGGCTCCTGCTCGCGGCGCTCTGCCTCTCGGCCGTGCTGTCGCTCGACGTGCAGCAGGTCTTCGGCTTCGCGAGCCTCGTCTCGCTCGGCTGAGCGGCCCGTCGTCACTGTGAGGAGCACGGCCGTCACCGTGAGGAGCACGGCGTCACACGACCGAGCCCGGCGGCGGGGCTCCGCTACAGTGGCGGGGGCTCCCGCGACGCCCGCGTCCGGTGCCCGCACCGTCCCCTCCCCGAAGGAAGCGCACTCGTGACAAAGCCGGTCGTCCTGATCGCCGAAGAACTCTCGCCCGCCACCGTCGACGCCCTCGGTCCCGACTTCGAGGTCAGGAACGTGGACGGCACCGACCGCCCGGCGCTGCTCGAGGCGCTCGGCACCGCCGACGCGATCCTCGTCCGCTCGGCGACGCAGGTCGACGCCGAGGCCATCGCCGCGGCTCCGTCGCTGAAGGTGATCGCGCGCGCGGGAGTGGGTCTCGACAACGTCGACATCACCGCCGCGACCGCCGCCGGCGTCATGGTCGTCAACGCGCCGACCTCCAACATCATCTCGGCGGCCGAGCTGACCGTGGGCCACATCCTGAGCCTCGCCCGCCACATCCCCGCGGCGCACAGCGCGCTCGCGCAGGGCCTGTGGAAGCGCTCGAAGTACACCGGCACCGAGCTCTACGAGAAGACCGTCGGCATCATCGGCCTCGGCCGCATCGGCGCGCTGATCACCGCCCGCCTGCAGGCCTTCGGCGTCGACGTCGTCGCGTACGACCCCTACGTCACGAGCGCCCGCGCGCAGCAGCTCGGAGTGACGCTCCTGTCGCTCGAGGAGCTCCTCGCGCAGAGCGACTTCATCACGATCCACATGCCCAAGACCCCCGAGACGACCGGCATGATCTCGGACGAGCAGCTCGCGCTGATGAAGCCGACGGCCTACATCGTGAACGTGGCGCGGGGCGGCCTCATCGACGAGGACGCGCTGCACCGCGCGCTCGTCGCCGACACCATCGCCGGCGCCGGTCTCGACGTCTTCGTCAAGGAGCCGCCGGTCGGCTCGCCGCTGCTGGCGCTCGAGAACGTCGTCGTCACTCCGCACCTCGGAGCGTCGACCGACGAGGCGCAGGAGAAGGCCGGCGTCTCGGTCGCCAAGTCGGTGCGCCTCGCGCTCTCGGGCGAGCTCGTCCCCGACGCGGTGAACGTGGCCGGGGGCGTCATCGACGAGTACGTCCGGCCCGGCATCCCGCTGGTCGAGAAGCTCGGGCAGGTCTTCGCGGGCCTCGCGCACTCGCCGGTCACCTCGATCGACGTCGAGGTGCGCGGCGAGCTCGCCGGCTACGACGTCAAGGTGCTCAAGCTCGCGGCGCTCAAGGGCGTCTTCACCAACGTCGTGTCCGAGACGGTCTCGTACGTGAACGCGCCCGTGCTCGCGGAGCAGCGCGGCATCGAGGTGCGCCTGATCACCGACGCCGTCTCGGACGAGTACCGCAACCTGATCACGCTGAGCGGCGCACTCTCGGACGGCTCGCAGATCTCGGTCTCGGGCACGCTCACCGGCACCAAGCAGGTCGAGAAGCTCGTCGCGATCAACGGCTACGACGTCGAGGTGCCGATCGCGAAGCACCACGTCGTGATGAGCTACGTCGACCGCCCCGGGATCGTCGCGGTCTACGGCCGCGAGTTCGGCGAGGCCTCGGTCAACATCGCGGGCATGCAGGTCGCGCGCACCGAGGCGGGCGGCAAGGCCCTCTCGGTGATCACCATCGACTCGCCGGCGCCGGCGGGCCTGCTCGAGAAGGTCCGCGTCGCGATCGACGCCGACACCATGCAGGAGATCGACATCACGGAGCAGTAGTCCCACCGCTCACCGAGCACGATCCGAGCCCGTCCCGCGCACCGTCGTCGGCGCGGTGCGCGCGGCGCTCAGTCGCCGCGCGGGGCCAGGAGGCGGTCGATCACCGCGAGGACGTCCTCCGCCTCGCCGCGCGACTGCTGGCCCGTGGGCAGCAGGGCGGAGTTGTAGTAGAGGCCGTCGCTCATCAGGACGATCGCGCGGGCCACCAGCGGATCGCCGACGGCCTCGGCGACGACGGCGTTCCAGCTGTCGTGGATCCGCGCGAGGGCCGCGCTCGCCCGCTCGTCGTGGCCCTGCGCGATGCGCGAGACGGCGAGGATCGTGCGGTCGAAGGGGGTGTCGGCGGCGAACGAGGTGCGGATCAGATAGGGCACCACGCCCTCGTCGGACGTGCGGATGCGGTGGATGTCCTCGGCGAGGCGCTCGTCGAGCCGCGCGACGAGTCCGTCGACGAGGGCGTCCTTCGAGGGGAAGTGGTAGAGCAGGCCGCCCTTCGAGACCCCGGCGGCGCGGGCGACGGCGTCGAGAGTGGCTGCGCGCTCGCCCTGCTCGTTCAGCAGCTCCTCGAACGCGTCGAGGACGCGATCACGGGCGGGGGAGGCGGGAGGCATGCGCCCCATCCTACGGTCGGTCTTGCGTTACTGTACCGGCTGGACGGTATACTCCTCGAGTCGCCCGCCGCGCGCCGTCCGGTGCCGGCGCGACGTCGATCCGAGAGAGAGCACCACCGTGTCCGCCCGCACCGCCCCCGTCACCGTTCCCCCCACCTCCACCGCGCCCGTCGAGGACCGCGTCGGCCGCCGCGCCTGGTTCGCCCTCGCGGTGCTGATGCTGCCGGTGCTGCTGGTCTCGGTCGACAACACGGTGCTCAACTTCGCGCTGCCGCTGATCGCCGAGGACCTCGGGCCCACGGGCACCGAGCTGCTCTGGATCGTCGACGCGTACCCGCTGGTCCTCGCGGGCCTCCTCGTGGCGATGGGCAGCCTGGGCGACCGGGTCGGCCGGCGGAAGCTGCTCGTGATCGGCGCGATCGGCTTCGCGGTCGTCTCGATCGCCGCGGCCTTCGCTCCGACGGCCGGCGCGCTCATCGCGGCCCGGGCGGCGCTGGGCCTGTTCGGCGCGACGCTCATGCCCTCGACGCTGTCGCTCCTGCGCAGCCTCTTCCCGGACCGCGACCAGCGCCGGCTCGCGATCGCCATCTGGGCGACCGGGTTCGCGGTGGGCTCCGCGGTCGGTCCTCTGGTCGGCGGGGTGCTGCTCGAGAGCTTCCCCTGGGGATCGGTGTTCCTGCTCGCGGTGCCCGTGCTGCTGCCGCTGGTCGTGCTCGCGCCGATCCTCGTGCCGGAGTCGCGCGACCCGCAGCCGGGGCCCGTGGACGTCGTCAGCATCGTGCTCTCGCTCGCGACGATGGCGCCCCTCGTCTACGCGGTGAAGTCGGTGGCCGAGCACGGCGTCGACGCGGTGGCCGTGACCGCTCTCGTCGTCGGCGTGGTGAGCGGCGTGCTGTTCGTGCGGCGCCAGCAGCGGCGCGCGGTGCCGATGCTCGACCTGTCGCTCTTCCGCCGCGGCTCGTTCAGCGCGGCCATCGTCGTCAACCTCCTGAGCGTCGTGGCGCTCGTCGGCGGACTCTTCTTCGTCTCGCAGCACCTGCAGCTGGTCGTGGGGCTCTCGCCGCTGCAGGCCGGGCTCGTGCTCGTGCCGGGGCTCGTGGTGATGATCGCGGCGGGACTCGGCGTGGTGCCGGTCGCGCGCCGCATCACTCCGCGGCTCGTCGTGCCGGTCGGGCTCGTGGTGTCGGCGGTCGGCTATGCACTGCTGGCGATCGGCAGCGGGGCGGAGGGAGGCGCGACCGCGCTGACCGTCGCGGTCGCGTTCGCGTTCCTCGGCCTGGGCATCGGCGCGGCAGAGACGGTGTCGAACGAGCTCGTGCTGGCGAACGCGCCGGCCGACAAGGCGGGAGCCGCCTCGGCGGTGTCCGAGACGGCGTACGAGCTGGGCGCGGTGCTGGGCACGGCGACGCTGGGCACGGTGCTGACGTCGGCGTACCGCAGCGGAGTCGTGCTGCCCGCCGGGCTCGACGCCGATCAGGTGCAGCGCGCGGGGGAGACCCTGGGCGGCGCGGTCGCCGTGGCGGGCGAGCTGCCCGCCGACTCCGCCGCGAGCCTGCTGGCCTCGGCCGGTGCCGCGTTCGACGCGGGAGTGGGCTGGTCGGCCTGGATCGGCGTCGGCCTGGTGCTGCTCGCGGCGGTCGTCGCGGCCTGGCGGCTGCGGCGCAGCTGAGCGGCCCGAGAGTACGCTGGGACCGTCTCTGCCCCGCACTGCTCGCGCACTGCCCCCGCACGCCTGAGGATGCCCCATGCCCCGCACCGTGAAGCTCGCCGTCATCCCCGGAGACGGGATCGGACCGGAGGTGATCGCCGAGGCCGTGAAGGTCCTCGACGCCGTCACCGCCGACTCCGACCTGGTGATCGAGAAGACGCCGTTCTCGCTCGGGGCGGCCCGGTTCCTCGAGACCGGCGACGGGCTGACCGACGAGGACCTCGCGGCGATCGCGGCGCACGACGCGATCCTCCTGGGCGCCGTCGGCGGAGTGCCCGGCGACCCGCGCCTGAAGGACGCGAACATCGAGCGCGGCCTGCTGCTGCGCCTGCGGTTCGCCCTCGACCACTACGTGAACCTGCGGCCGACCCGGGTGTATCCGGGCGTCCCGTCGCCGCTGTCCGCGCCGGGCGACGTCGACTTCGTGGTCGTCCGCGAGGGCACCGAGGGCCCGTACGTCGGCAACGGCGGAGCGATCCGCCAGGGCACCCCGCACGAGATCGCGAACGAGGTGTCGGTGAACACCGCCTACGGCGTCGAGCGCGTCGTGCGCCACGCCTTCGAGCTGGCCCGCAAGCGCCGCTCGAAGCTCACCCTCGTGCACAAGACGAACGTGCTCGTCTTCTCCGGATCGCTGTGGAAGCGCCTGGTCGACGAGGTGGGGGCCGCCTACCAGGACGTGGCCGTCGATTACCTCCACGTGGACGCCGCCACGATCTTCCTCGTGACCGACCCTGCTAGGTTCGACGTCATCGTCACCGACAACCTCTTCGGCGACATCCTCACCGATCTGGCCGGCGCGATCAGCGGCGGCATCGGCCTCGCCGCCTCGGGCAACATCAACCCCGACGGCGCGTTCCCCAGCATGTTCGAGCCGGTCCACGGATCCGCGCCCGACATCGCCGGGAAGCAGCTCGCCGATCCGACCGCCGCGATCCTCTCGGTGGCACTGCTGCTGGACCACCTGGGCCGCCCCGAAGAGGCCGCCCGCGTGACGGCCGCGGTGACCGCCGACATCGAGTCCCGCGACGGCTCCGCCCGCGCCACCTCGGCGATCGGCGACGCCGTCGTCGCCCGGCTGAGCTGAACCGGCCCCTCCTCCCGACGCTCCCGACGAAAGACACCGAGATGACCATCCCCCTCCCGCTCGCCCCGCAGGACCTCGCCTTCCAGGTCACGCCGAACCCCGAGCCGCGCTCGATCGAGGAGCGCGACCGGATCCTGGCCGACCCCGGGTTCGGCGTCTACTTCACCGACCACATGGTCGACATCTGCTGGTCGCGCACCGGCGGCTGGCACCGCCCGCGCGTGCAGCCCTACGGCCCGATCGCGCTCGACCCGGCCGCGGCGGTCCTGCACTACGCGCAGGAGATCTTCGAGGGGATGAAGGCCTACCGCCACGAGGACGGCTCCGTCTGGACGTTCCGCCCCGAGGCGAACGCCGCGCGCCTGCAGCGCTCGGCCCGCCGCCTCGCCCTGCCCGAGCTGCCGACCGAGCACTTCCTCGAGTCGCTCCGTCAGCTGATCGCCGTCGACGGCGACTGGGTGCCCTCGGAGCCCGAGACGAGCCTGTACCTGCGGCCCTTCATGTTCGCGAAGGAGGCGTTCCTGGGGGTCCGCGCGGCCGAGAAGGTCGGCTACTACGTGATCGCGAGCCCCGCCGGCGCCTACTTCTCGGGCGGCGTCGCTCCGGTGTCGATCTGGCTGTCGACGTCCTACGCCCGCGCGGGCAAGGGCGGGACGGGAGCGGCCAAGACCGGCGGCAACTACGCCTCGTCGCTCCTGCCGCAGCAGGAGGCCTACGAGCACGGCTGCGCGCAGGTGCTGTTCCTCGACTCGCAGGAGTCGCAGTACATCGAGGAGCTCGGCGGCATGAACGTGGTGCTCGTGAAGAAGGACGGCACGCTCGTCACTCCGGAGTCGGACTCGATCCTCGAGGGCATCACGCGCGACAGCGTGCTGCAGCTCGCCGAGGACCGCGGCCACCGCGTCGAGCGGCGCCGGGTGAGCATCGACGAGTGGCGCGACGGAGTGGCGTCGGGCGACATCGTGGAGGTGTTCGCGTGCGGGACCGCCGCGGTCATCACTCCGATCGCCGAGCTCAAGGGCGAGGGCTTCTCGGTCGGGCACGCGGACGCGCCCGCCGGGGAGCTCACGATGTCGCTGCGGGAGGGGCTGACCGGCATCCAGTACGGACGCCGCGAGGACCGGCACGGATGGATGACGAGGTTGGACGCATGAAGATCGCACGATTCGCCACGCAGCGCTCGGGGGACAACGGGGGCGCGATCCACTTCGGGATCGTCGACGAGGACGACCTCGTCGTGCTCGCGGGGGACCCCATGTTCGCGGGCTTCGACACGACGGGGGAGCGCATCCCGATCTCGGAGGCGAAGCTCCTCGCCCCGGTGATCCCGCGCTCGAAGGTCGTCGGCATCGGCAAGAACTACTCGGACCACGCGGCCGAGATGGGCGGCGACGCTCCGGCCGAGCCGTTGATGTTCCTCAAGCCCAACACCTCGGTGATCGGGCCGGACGAGGCCATCGTGCTCCCCGAGGACAGCCGGCAGGTCGACTACGAGGGCGAGCTCGCCGTCGTCATCGGCGCCGTTGCGCGGAACGTGCGCGCGGAGGACTACGAGGACGTCGTCTTCGGCTACACGATCGCCAACGACGTCACCGCCCGCGACCTGCAGAAGAGCGACGGCCAGTGGGCGCGCGCCAAGGGCTACGACACGTTCTGCCCGATCGGGCCGGTCATCGAGACCGAGTTCGTCTGGAACGAGGCGGCGCTGGAGACGCGCGTGAACGGACGCCGCGTGCAGTCCGGGAACACGGGCGACATGATCCACGGCGTGCCCGAGATCATCGCCTACGTGTCGCGGGTGTTCACGCTGCTGCCGGGTGACGTCATCCTGACCGGCACACCCGCCGGGATCGGGCCGATCGCGAACGGGGACGCCGTCGCGATCGACATCGAGGGCATCGGCACGCTGTTCAATCCGGTGATCGTGCGGAGCTGAGCGCGACGGTCGGCGAGGGCCTCCCACCTGCGGGTGGGAGGCCTTCCGCGTGTCCGGGCGGGTCAGTCGGCGGTGGTAGGGCCGGTCGTCTCGTCGGGGAGCTCGTCGTCGTCGGCGACGGAGTCCCCTCCGCTGTCGAGGTCGGTGACCTGATCGGAGGTGCCGCGGTCGATCGCGGTGCCGCCGGGAGCGGCTCCCGCCATCGAGGCGTCGGTCGCGTCCTCGCCGGGCAGGGTGGTCTGCGCGCCGTCGACGGCGGTCGGCTCCGCACCAGCGGTCGAGCCGGCGCCGGTGGTCTGCTCGGGGAGGTCCTCGTTCGCCATGGTGGCTCCTTCCAGTCGGTCGACTCAGCCCAGCACCCGTAGCGGCGGCGCGCAGGACGTTGACAAACGCGGCGGAGGAGCGTCCGGCGCGTCGCGGGGAGCGGTCCGTGGGAGCGCTTCACCGTGCTCCCCCGAGCTGTCAAGCGGAGTCCCTCGAAGAGGTGTTCGACGTAGCGTCGAAGGCATGAACTCGTCCCGGAACGACCCCGTCGCACGCATCGCCCGAGAGGACTTCGGCTGGACGTCGCTCCTGCCGGGGCAGCGCGAGGCGATCGAATCGGCGGCGTCGGGACGCGACACCCTGCTGGTCCTCGCGACCGGCGGCGGCAAGTCCGCGGTCTACCAGATCGCCGGAGCCGAGCGGGGCGGCGTGGTCCTCGTCGTCTCTCCGCTGGTCGCGCTGCAGGCCGATCAGCTCGCCTCGATCGAGGCGGCGCCGGCCGCGCCGCCCGCCGTCGCGGTCAACTCCTCGCTGGGCGCCGCGGTGGTGGCCCGCGCCTGGGCGCGCATCGACGAGGGCGGCCCGCTGTACGTGCTCCTCGCGCCGGAGCAGCTGGCGAAGGCCGAGAACGTGGCGCGGCTCGCGAAGGCGGGCGTCTCGCTCCTGGTCGTCGACGAGGCGCACTGCGTCTCGAGCTGGGGCCACGACTTCCGGCCCGACTACCTGCGCCTCGCGGACGTCCGCGGCGAGCTGGGCGATCCTCCGGTGCTCGCGATGACCGCGACGGCGTCGGGCCCGGTGCGCGCCGAGATCATCGAGCGCCTCCGCATGACCGACCCCGAGGTGCAGGTCCACGGCGTGGACCGGCCCGAGATCCGGCTCGTCGTGCACCGCCACGAGAGCGAGAACGAGAAGCGCGGAGCGGTCGTCGAGGAGGCGCGCAGCTGGACGGCGCCGGGTCTCGTCTACGTCGCGACGCGCAAGGAGACCGAGACGTACGCCGCCGAGATCGGCGCGGAGGGTCGCACGGTCGCGGCGTACCACGCGGGGCTCAAGGTGTCGGAGCGCCGCGAGGTGCACGAGCGCTGGCGCGCGGGCGAGCTCGACGTCGTCGTGGCCACCTCGGCGTTCGGCATGGGGATCGACCGGGCCGACGTGCGCTTCGTGCTGCACGCGACGACCACGGAGTCGCTCGACGCCTACTACCAGGAGATCGGACGGGCCGGCCGCGACAGCGAGCCCGCGACGGGCGCGCTGCACTACCGCGCCGAGGACCTGGGGCTCCGCCGCTTCTTCGCGAAGCGCTCGGTCGACAAGGCCGCGCTGCGCGTGATCTGGGCCGCGGTCTCGGCGGAGCCCGGCCGCACGATCGCGGAGCTGGCGGAGGAGCTCGGGAAGCCGGCCCGGACCCTCTCCCGACTCGTCAACGACCTCGCCGACGCCGATCTGATCGAGACCGGGAAGGGCGTCCGCCCGACCCGCGAGGCGAGCGCCGACGACGCCGTGCAGGCGGTGTCCGACGCCGTGGCCTCCCGCGAGCGGATCGCGGAGTCGCGGCTGTCGATGATGCGAGCGTACGCCGAGACGCAGCAGTGCCGGCGCCGCGTGCTGCTGGAGTACTTCGGCGTCGAGGGCCCGGAGTGGTGCGGCAACTGCGACGGCTGCGAGCGGCACGAGGCGCAGCAGGAGGCGGCCTCCGCGGCGCCGGCCGACGCTCCGCTCTCGGTCGACGAGTCGGTCGAGCACCGCGAGTGGGGCACCGGCACGGTCATGAGCGTGGAGTCGGACCGGGCGACGATCTTCTTCGAGACGGAGGGCTACAAGGTGCTGTCGTTCCAGGCCCTGGAGTCGGGTGTGCTGCGGGAGCGCGAGGACGCGACGGTCTGATCGCTCCGGGGACGGGGAGAGGCCCCTCGCGCACCGCCGGTCGGCGGGCGCGAGGGGCCTCTCGCGTGCGGGTCAGACGTTCGAGACGGCCGAGCTCACCGCGGTGGGGGCGTCGTAGTCGCCCTCGGGGATCGCGCGCAGAGCGTCGAGGACGTCGCTGGGCGCGTTCTCCTTCTCTGCGGTCTCGACGATCGTGTCCTTCGAGGCGGGGTAGTCGATTCCCGAGAGGTACTTCTGGATCTGGATCGGGTTGGGTGCGTCCATGGTGCTGTCCTTTCGTCGCCGTGCGGGTGGTGGCGCCGGTGTCACCGGCTGTGCTCTTCGGCGAAGAGCCGGTCGAAGGCGTCGACGCGCCGGTCGGTGACCGTCGTGGGCGTCTCGAGGTGGACGGCGCCGCTGGGGATGAGCCCCGCGCCGCCGAACCTCTCCATGACGCGCCACTGTGCGGCGACGTCCTCGCCGCTGTGCTCCGGGGGCAGCTGCTCCCAGAAGTCGAAGCCGCCGCTGGCCACCAGGGCGTCGCGACGGTAGAGGACGCACGCGCCGAGCCAGGCGACGCGGTAGGCGCGCCAGTCGCCCTCGGCCACGTCGAGACGGGCGGCGAGATGCGTCAGGTTGGCCGCGTTGTGCAGGGGCCAGCGCTCGAACTCCGGGGTGCCGCGGCGGATGCGCTCGGGCTGCACGCCGTCGTCCCACGGCTCGAAGGCGGTCTGCTCGTGCGGGCGCTCGTCCTCGAGGTAGGACAGGCCCTGCACGGCGGAGCCGACGAACCCGCAGCCGAGGCGCTCGAGGGCCTCGTGCAGGCGGAGCAGCGTGCCCGGTTCGAGCCACACGTCGTCGTCCAGGAACAGGACGGCCGGGGCGGTGGCCAGCGAGAGCAGGTAGTGGCGCTGCTCGGCGAGACCGCGGCGCGGGAGGTGACGGGTGACGAACGGCGCTCGACCCTGCGCCTCGAGCACGCGGAGCATCGCGAGCACGGTCGGATCGTTCTCGGCGACCGCGTCGTCGGACTGGTCGCTGAGGAACACGCGGAACGGAGGATCGTCCTGCGCCGCGAGACCGGCGAGGGTCGCGGCCAGCTCGGCGCGTCGCCCGACGGTCGGCACGAGCACGTCGATCAGCGGGGCCTCGGGCTCGGTGGGCCGCCCCCACCGGCCGGACCAGCGCCGGCTGGTCACCGCGGGGCCGCCGATCGGATGCGCTGCACCATCTCGCTGGTGGAGTGCTCGGACACGTAGCCGACGGTGGTGACGGTGCCGCCGTAGGAGCGGACGACCACCGCCTCCTGGAGCATGTCGGGGTTGTAGTCGCCGCCCTTGACGTAGACGTGCGGCTGCACGCGCTCGAGCAGCGGGATGGGGGTGTCGCCGCTGAACAGGGTCACGTAGTCGACGCAGCCCAGTTCGGCGATCACTCCGGCGCGGTCGCCCTCGGGATTGATCGGGCGGCCCTCGCCCTTCAGGCGGCGGACGGAGTCGTCGTCGTTCACGGCCACGACCAGCACGTCGCCGAGCTCGCGCGCCTGGCGCAGGTAGGCGGTGTGCCCGCGGTGCAGGACGTCGAAGCAGCCGTTCGTGAAGACGATCCGCCGACCGCGGCGCGACTCCTCGGCGAGCACCTCGATGAGGCGGTCCTCGCCGAGGACCACGGCGCCGGGGGCGGCGAGGGAGGCGAGGAGGTCGTCGGCCGAGCAGACGGACGTGCCGGGGCGCTGCACGACGACGTCGGCGGCGGCCTGCGCGAGATCGACGGCCGTGGCCAGCGAGCGGCCGGCGGCGAGGGCGAGCGTGGCGGTGGCGGCGAACGTGTCGCCGGCTCCGGACGCCTGCTTCTCCTCCGCGGGCTGCGCAAAGGTGCGGCTGACGGTGCCGTCGGCGTCGAGGGCGAGGCTGCCCTCGCGATCCAGCGTGACCACCACGTGGCGGGCGCCGGAGCGCTCGCGCAGCTCGGCGGCGGCGTCGCGGACGGCGGTCGCCCTCGCTGCTCCGCGGCCGAGTCCGGCCCCGAGGAGTGCCTCGGCCTCCTTGGCGTTCGGCGTGACGAGGTCGGGCCGGGCGAAGGCCCAGTCGGCGAGCTCGTGCGCGTCGATCACGAGCAGGTCCGGGCGGTGCCCGGCGAGCACGCGCTCGACGGCGGTGCGGAGGATGCCGGAGCCGTAGTCGCAGACGAGCACGGCGTCGGCGCCCTCGGACGCCCGCACGGCGAGCTCGGCGAGCCGCTCGATCTCGTCGTCGGAGGGGCGGTGCGGACCGGAGTCGACGCGCAGCATCACGCTGTCGCCGCCGACCACGCGGGTCTTGATCGTGGTGGCCGCGGCGGTCCGGAGGATCGACCCGGTGGCCAGGCCCGCCCGCTCGAGCGACGCGATCAGGCGGTCGCCCTCGGGATCGCGGCCCGCGACTCCGACCGTGCGGACCTCGGCGCCCAGGGCGCGCAGGTTCGCGGCGGTGTTGGCGGCGCCGCCCGCGACGTCCACGACGTCGTCGAGCCGGAGGACCGGGGCCGGAGCCTCGCGCGTCACGCGCTCGGCGTCGCCCAGCCACCAGGAGTCGAGGATGAGGTCGCCCACGACGGCGACGACCGGCGGGTGCTCGCGCACGTGCGCGACGAGCGCGCTCGCCCGCTGGAGCGCGGAGCCCTCGAGGCTCATCGTGCGCCGCCGGGCAGGACGGGGAGGCCGAAGTGGACGACGGTGGTGGTCGTCATCTCGTCCAGCAGCTCGGGGCCGTAGCCGAAGCCGGAGCCGCTCGTGCCGCGCGGCTGGGCGCTGCCGCCGGGAGCGCCTCCGAAGACGGCGTTGATCTTGACGGTGCCGACCGGCAGTGCCGCCGCGGCGCGGTGCGCGTGCTCCATGTCGGCGGTGAGCACGGTGGCGGCCAGGCCGTAGGGGCTCGCGGCGGCGCGGAGGAGCGCCTCGTCGAAGTCGTCGACGACGACGATCGGGGCGACGGGGCCGAAGGTCTCCTCGGTCATCACGAGCATCTCGTCGGTGCAGTCGGCGAGGACCGTGGCCGGGTAGAAGGTGCCGTCGCCGGGCTCGCCGCCGGTGAGGGCGCGGGCGCCCGACTCGAGCGCCTCGGTCACGTGCTCGTGCACGGCGTCGCGCATCCGGGCGTCGACGAGGCGGGGGAGCGGGCCCGCGCTCCAGCGGTCGGCCTCGGCGACGAGCGCGGCGGTGAACGCGTCGGCGACGGCGCGGTGCACGTAGATGCGCTCGACGGAGGTGCAGATCTGGCCGGCGTTGGCGAACGCGCCGAGGGCGGCCTGCTCGGCGGCCCACACCGGGTCGACGTCGGCGTCGACGACGAGCGCGTCGTTGCCGCCGTTCTCGAGGATCACGTGCGCACCGGTGACGGCGGCGACGCGGGCCAGTGCACGGCCCGTGGCCGTGGATCCGACGTGCGCGAGGACGGCGACGCCCTCGGTGCGGGCCAGGGCGTCGCCGACGGCGCCGTCCCCCTCGACGAGCGTGAGAACGCCCTCGGGGAGGGCCTCGGCGAGGATCCGCGTGAAGAGGGCGCCGGTGCCGGGGCTGCGCTCGCTGGGCTTGTGGACGACGACGTCGCCCGAGACGATCGCGGCGCCGAGCATGCCCGCGGCGACGGCGACGGGGTCGTTCCACGGGGTGAGCGCGAGGACGACTCCGCGCGGGTGCGGGAGGGCGAGGTCGACGTTGAGGGCTCCGCCGCGGAGGGACTTGCCGCGGTGCAGCGGGCCGAGCTCGGCGTACTGGAGGAGCGTGTCGACTCCGGCCCGGACGCCGCCGAGGGCGTCTCCCGCGGGCTTGCCGGTCTCGTCGGTGTTGAGGGCGGCGAGCTCCTCCTCGCGGGCGGCGACGCGGTGGGCGGCGGCGCGGAGGAGGGCCCCGCGCTC
>NZ_MUKN01000024.1 GCF_001995175.1 Rathayibacter rhapontici | reverse complement strand
CGGCGGCCGCGAGCCCTCCGGCGAGCGCGCCGAGTCCGGCGAAGAGGGGCGCCCGGCGGCGGGCGGCCGGGCGGGCGGGAGTGGTGGCGGGCTTCTGGGTCATGGCGTCCTCCGCGAGTCGGGCGAGCTTGTCGTCGCGCAGGGGCGCGAGCGACGAGGCGGGGTCGGCGGCGCGGATCAGCCGGCGCAGCTCCTGCGCGTCAGGATCGGTCATCGTCCGCTCCCCTCCTCTTCCCCTGCATGTCCGGCGGTGCCGCCGGTCTTACTCCAGAGAGCCGCGAATCTCGCGCGCGCCCGGTGCAGCCGCACCGAGACGGCG
This sequence comes from Rathayibacter rhapontici, assembly GCF_001995175.1. Lineage (GTDB taxonomy): Bacteria > Actinomycetota > Actinomycetes > Actinomycetales > Microbacteriaceae > Rathayibacter. The sequence goes on along the minus strand of NZ_MUKN01000024.1, from coordinate 55,830 downwards.
CCCGGAGTCGCTCCGAGCACCTGCGCGATCTCGCGCGGGGCCAGCTCCTCCCAGGCCGAGAGCCGGAGCAGCTCCGCGTCGGCCGGTCGCAGCTGCGCGAGCACCCGCGAGACGGCGTCGGCGGTGCCGTCGTCGGGCTCGGGTCCGGTGTCCCGCGGCGGGTCGACGACCAGGATGCGGTGCGCCAGCCTGTCCTGGCGCCGGCGGCCGCGCTCCGCGTTGGCGAGCTGCAGGCGGGCGACCCCGATCGCCCAGGCGACCTCCTCCTCCGGCACGGCGTCGATCCGGCGCCAGAGCACGATCATCGTCTCGGACAGGACGTCGTCGGCCGTGGCGGCGTCGGTCCGCCTCAGGAGGTAGCGGCGCACCGGATCCGCGGTCCGGGCGACCAGCGCCTCGAACCGCTCTCGTCGCTCGTCGGCGGGAGGCATCTGCACAGTCTCCCCTGTCCGGCTCGGCCGCGATCCTTACCGGAGTCGTCGACGCCCGCTCCGCTGGTCGAGCAGCCGCGCAGCGGCGTCTCGAGACCCGCCACCGCCCGGAGACGCGGATCTCGATACGCCCGCGGAGCGGGCTACTCGATCAGCGAGGGAGCCCGGACGCACGAGCACCCCGCCGCGATGCGCGACGGGGTGCTCGTGGAGTGCGTGGAGGGGCTCAGCTCTCGAAGGTGGCGTCGAGGGTGATCTCGACTCCGGTGAGCGCCTTCGAGACCGGGCAGGTCGCCTTGGCCTCGTCGGCGGCCTTGAGGAACGCCGCCTCGTCGATGCCGGAGACCTCTCCGCTGACGACGAGGTGGATCCCGGTCAGCTTGAAGCCGCCCGCGGAGTCCGGGCCGAGCGAGACGTCGGCGCGGACGTCGAGCGCCTCGACGGTGCCGCCGGCCTGGCCGAGGACGGCCGAGAACTGCATGGCGTAGCAGGCGGAGTGGGCGGCGCCGAGGAGCTCCTCGGGGCTGGTGGCGCCGTTGGCGTCGTCGGCGGCGCGCTTGGGGAACGAGACGTCGTAGGTGCCGAGCTTCGAGCTCGAGAGCTCGACCTGGCCCTCGCCGGTCTCGAGCGAGCCGTTCCAGGCGGTGCGTGCAGAACGAGTGGGCATGGTTCCTCCTTCGGACGGAACGGCGTCGGATGGCCGCCACGCGCGCAGAACGCGCGTTCTCCGTGATGGTCCGAGCCTACGGGGAACGACCGTTCTCCTGCAACGACCTCGGCGCAGAAGTGCGCCTTCCGGCCTAGTGCAGGACCTTCAGCCCGATCACGCAGGCCACGATCCCGAACACCAGCAGGGTCCGCACGAGCGAGAAGCCCTCGCCGCCGAAGAACATGCCGTAGAGCACGGTCAGCGAGGCGCCGATCCCGACCCAGACGGCGTAGGCGGTGCCGGTGGGCAGCTCGCGCATCGCGTACGCGAGCCCGGCCATGCTGGCCACGACCGCGACGCCGAAGACGACGGTCGGCCCGACGCGGGTGAACCCCTCCGACTTGCCGAGTGCGGTGGCCCAGACGGCTTCGAGGACTCCCGAGACGACGAGGACGATCCAGGACATGACGACTCCTACCGAGTCAGTCCTGTCGCTGTCCGGGTACTGCTCCCTCGTCCGGTCGCCGTCATCGGCTGTCCCCCATTCTGGCAAGCCTCGCTGAGCGGACCGTGTGCAGTCAGCGCGGCTGCGCCGGGTTCGTCGGCACCCCGTGCGACGGCGGGTTGATCGGCGGGCCGGAGGTCGCGGGCGACACCGGGGATCCCGTCGACCCCTGCGACGTCTCGGGCAGCGACTCCGGAACGCGGCCGGCGGGCTCGGCGCCCTCGCGCAGCTGAGCGAGGCGCGAGCGGAGGATCGTGGTGATCGGCGCGCGGTCCCCGTGCGCCTCCTCGTAGCTCAGCAGGGCGGTGACGCCGTCCTCGTCCAGGGGGCGGATGCGCTCGGCGATCGTGCCGAGCGGGATGTCGTTCCAGTCGGGCAGCGGCAGGTCCTCGCGGGAGGGTTCGGTCGACATGGTGCTCCTTCCGTTCCCCTCCATCCCAGCGGTTGCGATCGTCCGGCCCCAGGGGCTTGACCGCTGCTCAGGAACCGAGCCGCCCCGTCAGCCGCCGGTGGAAGCCGGTGCTGCGCTCGTCCAGCCCTTCGATCGACACGGTGGCGCCGTGGTCGCGGTACTTCGTCTCGATCGAGTCGAGCGCCGCGACGGTCGACGCGTCCCAGATCTGCGCGTGCCGGAGGTCGACCACCACGTGCGCGGGGTCGTCGGCGTAGGCGAAGCGGTCGACCAGGTCGTTGCTGCTGCCGAAGAAGAGGGGCCCGGTGACGTCGTAGCGCACCGACTCCCCGTCCTCGGCGACGACGCGCTCGACCGCGATCACGTGGGCGACCCGGCGGGCGAACAGGACCATCGCCAGCACCACGCCCACCAGCACGCCGAGCGCGAGGTTGTCGGTCGCGACCACGACGACCACGGTGACGACCATCACGAGCGTCTCGGGCAGGGGCATCCGCCGCAGCGTCGACGGGCGGAGGCTGTGCCAGTCGACCGTCGTGATCGCCACGATCATCATCACCGCGGCGAGCGCCACCATCGGGATCCGCCCCATCAGCGAGCTCAGCCCGGTCACGAGCGCCAGGAGGAACACGCCGGCGACGACGGTCGAGATGCGGGTCCGCGCGCGTCCGGTCTTCACGTTCAGCACGGTCTGCCCGATCATCGCGCAGCCCGCGATGCCGCCGTAGAAACCCGCGAGGATGTTCGAGACGCCCAGCGCCCACGACTCGCGGCCCTTGTGCGACGGGGTGTCCGTCATCTCGTCGACGAGCTTCGCCGTCAGCAGCGTCTCCATCAGCCCCACGAACGCCACGCTCAGCGCGGTCGGCAGGATCAGCTGCAGCGTCTCGAGCGTGAGCGGCACGAGGAACGGGGTGATCCCCGGCAGCTGCCCGGTCAGCGGACCCTCGTCGGCGACGTCCGGCACGACGAGTCCGGCGACGATCACGGCGGTGGTCACGACGACGATCGCGACGAGCGGAGCCGGCACCGCCCTCGTGAAGCGCGGCAGCACCAGGATGATCGCGAGCGTCACGGCGAACAGCACGTACGCGACCCACGGCACCCCGATCACGTGCGGCACCTGCGCGACGAAGATCAGGATCCCGAGCGCGTTGACGAAGCCGATCATCACCGAGCGCGGGATGAACCGCATCAGCCGAGCGAGGCCGGCGAGACCGAACACGATCTGGATCACCCCGGCCAGGATCACCGTGGGCAGCACGTACTGCACCCCGTGCTCGCCGACCAGCGGAGCGATGACGAGCGCGACGGATCCGGCCGCCGCCGTGATCACTCCGGGCCGCCCGCCGAGGATCGACATGGTGAGCGCGAGCACGATGGACGAGACCAGGCTGACCATCGGATCCACGCCCGCGACGACCGAGAACGAGATCACCTCGGGCACGAGGGCGAGAGTCGTCACCATGCCGGCGAGGACCTCGCGCGACAGCTGCCGCGGCGAGCGCAGCGCGTCGAGCACGGTGATCACCCGGTGCACGGGCTGGGGGCGGGCGGGAACGGCCATGGGGTGGCTCCGGGGCGGGTCGGCTCTGTCGAGCGGCTGTCGAGGGAGGAGCGCCACATCGCGCGGAGACCGCTCGGGCCGTGCCGGAGAATGGGGGCGGGGAGCGGATCGACTGCAAACCTACCGCAACGTGAGGTTTGCGGACACCCCGAGCGAGCGGAGCAGTGCGTGACGGACGAGCGGACGGCCGAGGAGGTCGAGGCGACCCTGCGCATCGGCGAGCTCGCCGACCGCTCCTCGATGTCGCTGCGCACCCTCCGCCACTACGACGAGGTCGGACTGCTGCGGCCCAGCGGACGCACGGTGGGCGGGTTCCGCCTCTACACCGAGCGCGACGTCGACCGGCTGCTGCTGATCCGCCGGATGAAGCCGCTCGGCTTCTCGCTCGAGGCGATGGCCGAGCTGCTGCGTGTCGTCGACAGCCTCGAGAGCGCGGGCACCGCGGAGGAGGACGCCGCGATCCGCGCGCGCCTGGACGCCTTCGTCGCCGACGCCGCCGCCCGCCGCGCGAAGCTCGAGGAGCAGCTCGCGATGGCCGACGAGTTCCTGGCGCTGCTGCGCGCGCGGTAGCCGCACGCCGTCGCCGGGAGGGCGGATCTCGAGACGCGGCCCGCGGCCGCTGCTCGATCAGCACGACACCGCAGGTCGGGCAGCTGCGCAGCGGCGTCTCGAGAGCCCTCACTCGCCGGCGGGCCTCAGAACTAAGGCTCATCGACGCGATCCCGCGGTCTCCGTCCGGCTCTCCGCACCCAGCCTTATCTCTGCTGGCCGAGCGGTCCGCAACCGAGGTCGGGAGCCGCCCGGACGACTGGGACGGACCCCTCGAGCCCTCTCGACCTCGGTTCAGGACAGGACGACCGCTTCGACCTGCACGAGCCTCTGCTGGTCGAGTAGCCGCGCAGCGGCGTATCGAGACCCACCACCGCCCGAAGAGGACCCGTCAGCGCGCACGCGGCGGCGCCGAGCTCTCGCGCACGATCAGCTCGGGTCGCTCCGACGAGAAGGTGGCGCCCCCGCCGTCCTCCATCGCGCGCAGCAGCAATCCGAAGCCGCGGCGGCCGAGCCCCGCGAAGTCCTGGCGCACCGTCGTCAGCGCGGGGGTCCACATCCGCGAGAGGGGATGGTCGTCGAAGCCGACCACGCTGACGTCCTCCGGCACGCGGAGCCCCGACTCGGTGAGCCCCTTGATGACGCCCATCGCGATCTCGTCGTTGCCGCAGAACACCGCCGTGACCTCGGGATCCTCCGCGAGCCGGTGCGCCAGAGCGCGCCCCGACTCCGGCTCCCACGTCGCCTCGAGCGGAGTCGGCGCGACGGCCACGCCCGCGGCCTTCAGCGCCCGGCGCCACCCCGTGGTCCGGCCGTCCTCGCGGCGCGACGGCGGGACGCGCACGTGGTGCACGGTGCGGTGGCCGAGCTCGAGCAGGTGCTCGGTCAGCGCCTGCGCCGCGTGCAGCTCGTCGAGCACGGCCTGCGGGATCCCCCGCCCGCGCACGCCCGAGAGCGCGACGACCGGCACTCCGGGCGGCAGCGCCGCCACCATGGCGACGCCGGGCGGGTCGAACTTCAGCACCGCGATGCCGTCGGGGCTCTGGCTCAGCACGAGCGAGAGCGCCTTCTCGATGTCGTCCGGGTCGGCCGACTCGATGACGGTGATCGTCACGGTCCAGCCGCCGGCGCGCGCCTCCTCCTCGATGCCGCGGATCGCCTCGGCGTAGCCGTACTGCGAGGTGTTGCCGGCGACGACCGCGATCGTGCGCGAGCGGCGGGTGACGAGGGTGCGGGCGGCGGCGCTGGGGCGGTAGTTCAGCTCGGCGATCGCGGCGAGCACGCGCTCGCGCTTGTCGGGAGCCACCTTCGCGGCGCCCGTGAGCACCCGCGAGACCGTGGGCACCGAGACTCCCGCGAGCGCCGCGACATCGGCGATGACCGGGGCTTTCGCGGCCCTGTCCCGCTTCATGTCGTCTCGCTTCCGTCCTCGGCCGTCGCGCTGGTGCAGGGCGAGCCAGGAGGGGGCGGAGGCGATCGGCGCCGCGTCGGTCTCGGAGGCGCTCACTTCACCGCGCCGCTCGTGATGCCCGAGATGATCTTGCGCTGGGCGAAGACGAACACCAGGAGGAGGGGCAGGCTCATCAGGATGATATAGGAGAAGATCAGGTGCCAGTTCTGGAGGTAGAGCCCCGCGCTGGCCACCTGGTAGAGGTTCAGCGGCAGCGTGTCGAGCCGCCCTCCGACCACGAACAGCGCGTAGAAGACGTCGTTCCAGATGTACAGGCAGATCAGGATCGTCGCCGTCGCGAGCACGGGCATCAGCAGCGGCAGGATGATCGTGAAGAACACCCGGAACGGTCGCGCCCCGTCGACCCGGGCCGCCTCCTCGAGCTCCGCCGGGATCGTCCGGACGAAGCCGGTGACGAAGAAGATCACCGTCGAGAGGTACATCCCCATGTACACGCCGACCATGCCGACGGCCGTGCCGGCGAGTCCGAGCTGGCGCAGCAGGAGCACCACCGTGACCACCGCGGGCGGCAGGACGATGCCGCTGATCGCGAGGGCGTAGACGAGGGCCATCCCGCGTCCCGTGCGGCGGCCCAGGATCCACGCGGCCATCGAGCCGAGGACGAGCACGCCCAGCACCGACGGCACCATGACGAGCACGCTGCCGAGGAACGCCTGCACCATGCGCCCGTCGGTGAAGACGGTGGCGAAGTTCTCGACCAGCTGCCACTGCGACGGAGCGGCCAGGTTGGGGTTCAGCGCCTCGGCCTGGGTCTTGCCCGCGGTGCTGATGATGAGCCAGAACGGCACGCCGAGCAGCAGGACGACGGCCGCGAGCGCCGCGGTCGGCTGGGCGAGGCGCGCGAGCGTCCGCGCCGCGGACGGGCGGTTCCTCTCGACCGGAGCGGGTGCGGACTTCCGCACAGCGGCGGGCTTCTCGACCGTGGTGCTCACAGCACGTCCTCTCGACGGCGCAGGATGCGGATGACGGGGAAGGCCAGGAGCGCGACGGCGACGAAGAGGATCAGGCTCATCGTGGTCGCCTGGGCGAACAGGCCCTGGCCGAAGGTGCGGAAGATGAAGATGTTGAGCAGCTCCGTCGTGCCGCCCGGGCCGCCCTCGGTGGTGGCCTGCACGATGTCGAAGCCGTTCATCGATCCGAGCAGCGCGGTCGCCACGTTGAAGGTGAGCGCCGGGGCGATCAGCGGGAAGCGGATGTCGCGGAACGTCTGCCACCACGAGGATCCGTCGAGCCGCGCGGCCTCGAGCACGTCGCCGCTGATGGTCTTGAGCCCGGCCAGGTAGATCAGCATCGAGAGGCCCATCCACTTCCACGAGTGGATGAGGGCGACGACGACGATCGTCCACGTGGTGTCGCCGAGCCACGCGGTCGACACGGTCTGGCCGGTCACGAACGACAGGATGCCGTTGAGCGCGCCGTCGGGCTTCAGCAGCGCCTGGAACACGTAGCCGACGGCGAGCGCCGACATGATCACCGGGATGAAGAACATCACCCGGGCGAAGCGGTTGACCCGCGTGTCCTTCTCGAACAGCAGCGCCAGGATCAGCCCGAACAGGTTCTGGAACACGGCGACCAGCACCGCGTAGACCAGCGTCACCCGCAGCGCCTGGATCAGCGTGCCGCTCTGGAACAGGTCGACGAAGTTCGAGACGCCGACGAAGCCGATGGCCGACTTGAAGCTCGACCAGTCGGTGAACGCGTAGACGAAGTTGAACAGCGTCGGCACGAAGAAGAAGACGACCAGCACGACGAGGGCCGGGACGAGGAAGACGAGCGGATGGTCGGACCGGCGGCCGCTCGCGGCGACCGGCTTCGAGGCGCGGGCGAGGACGCGGGGCGGCGCGGCTGCTCGGGTGGTGGACACGCGGTCACTGCCTTTCGAGAGAGGAGGAGGAGCGGGGGCCCGCCGCTGGACGGCCGGCCCCCGCGTCGAGGGGCTAGAAGCCGGTGGCTCCCTGAGCCTTCGCGAGCTGCGCGAACTGGTCCTGCGTGGCCTGCGCGACCTGCTCCGGGGTCTTGGTGCCCTGGATCATGTCGGCGAGGTAGATGTAGAGGTCGGGGTTGGCGATCGCCAGGGCCTGCATCGAGCCGACCGAGGTGCCGACCGACTCGCTCACCGAGACGAGTGCAGTGGGCACGGTGTCCGGCGTGGTGACCGAGGGCTCGAGCGAGATGGTGTTCTGCGCCTCGACGAAGTCGGCGTAGCCGTCGCCGAGCCAGTACGAGAGGAGCTGGCGCGAGGCCGCCTCCTTCTTCTCGTCTCCCGTCTTGAAGGCCACGAGCGCGTTCGACTGGTCCGGGATGAAGGTGCCGACGTTGCCGGAGGGCGAGATCGGGAAGAAGCCGACGGTGTCGTTCAGCGTCTCGGTGTCGGAGAGCGACTGCAGCTGGCCGAAGAAGGAGTTGACCTGCACGACCATCGCCGCGTCGCCCGCGAGGAGGGCGGCGCCCTGGTCCTCGAAGGTGGCGGTCTTGATGTCCTCGTTGAAGAGGCCCTCGTCGATCAGGCCCTTGTAGGAGTCGATCGCACCCTGGATGGTCGGGTCGGTGAACTTCTCCTCGCCCGAGTTGACGCGGTCCCAGAGGCCGTCGGCCGCGGCGTCGGCGAGCTGCACCTGCACCCACCACTGGGTGGCCCAGCGGTCGGCGCCCATCTCGAAGAACGGGGTCTCGCCGGCGGTCTTGAGCTGGCGGGCGGTCTCGAGGAACGAGGCCCAGTCGGTGGGGAGCTCGGTGATGCCGTTCTCCTCGAAGACCTTCTTGTTGTAGTAGACGCCCTCGACCGCGGGGGTCGAGACCAGCGCCGCATAGCGGGTGTCGTCGAGGGTGCCGGTGATGTCGGCGAGCGCGGGGTCGAAGTCCTCGAGCCAGGGTGCGCCGTCGAGGCTCTGCAGGTTGGTGGTCGCGTTGAGCGCGGTGAGCTGCGAGGCGGTGGGCTGCCAGAACGCCAGGTCGGGCTTGTCGCCGGTGGCGACCTTGGTCTGCACGCCCTGCTCGTAGGGGTCCGGGATCGTCTCGATCTCGACGGACGCGCCGGTGAGCTCCTCGAAGCCCTCGACGACCGACTCGGGGACCGTGTTCGAGTTCTGCGCGGCCCAGATGGTGAGCTCGGTGCCCTCGAGGTCGGCGTCCTGGGCGGGCCAGGAGGCGGGCGCGGCCGCGCCGCCGTCGGTGCCGCCGCCGGCCCCCGGGTCGCTGCAGCCGGCGAGGAGCAGAGCGGAGGCGGCCGTGAGGACGGCCGCACTGAGGAGTGACTTCTTCATCGAAATACTCGAGCTTTCTGTGTAGTGGAGAGGGTATGCCGGGACGGGTGGACCCGGCAGGGGTGGGGGGTCAGGTGGTGCGGAGGGACAGGCGGAAGGTGCGGGCGGAGGGGCCGGAGCCTGTGGGCCGGACGGTGAGGCGGGCCGTGGACGGATCCCAGGCGGTGCCCCAGGCCGTCAGCGCCACGGGGAACACGACCGCGACGTCGACGTCCTGTCCGCGCAGCTCCGGGACGTGCAGCACGACGTCGTCCGTGCCGCTGCGACGCCAGACCGAGACGAGGTGCTCGTCCTCGGTGCGCAGCGCCAGGGCGACGGAGTCGTCCGTCCAACCGGGAAGGCCGAGCGGCCAGCGGGGCGAGGACGAGGCGATCGCGCCGCGGAGCGACTTGGCCGCGGCGACGGCCTCGTGCACCAGCGCGAGCTGCGGGTCGGACATCCGGTTGAGGTAGCCCGAGAGGTAGAACCGGCCGAGGAGCCCCGTGACCAGGCAGAACGCGATCTCCTCGTCGTCCATGTCGGCCTGCGGGTACGCCCAGCTGGCCGCCTGCTCCGGGAGGAGCATCATGGGCGCCGCCGCCGCGATCGGCGGGTAGAGGCGGAAGTCCTGCTGGTCGGAGGTCGACTGCATCTGCAGCCGCGACATCACGGCCCAGTCCTGGCGCATCGCTCCCGAGGAGCAGCTCTCGATCACCAGGGTCGGGTGCCGGTCGAGCAGCGCGTCGAGCCAGGCCAGGTAGGCGCGGTTGTGGCCGAGCAGGCCGTCGCCGACGGAGTCGGAGGCCGCGTCGGTGCCGGGGCCCGCGTCGATGTTGTAGTCGAACTTGAAGAAGCCGATGCCGAAGTCGGCGACCAGGCGGTCCACCGTCTCGTCGAGGTGCGCGACGGCGGCCGGGTGGCGGAGGTCGAGGTGGAAGCGCTCGTGCTCCTCGATCCGGATGCCGCAGCGCTGCAGGAACGCGTCGTCGGGCAGGCGGTCGGCCATCGGGCTGTCGACGCCGATCACCTCCGGCTCGAGCCACAGGCCCGGGACCAGCCCGTGGCCGTGGATCCGCTCGACGACCTCGCCCAGACCGCCCGGGAAGCGCTTCGCGGACGGCTGCCAGGCGCCGACGCTGCTCCACCAGCCGCCGGGCACGCCGCTCTCGTCGTACCAGCCGGCGTCGATGCAGAAGATCTCGCTCCCGCGGCGGCCGCGGCGTCGATCAGCGGCAGCAGCTTCCCGGTGGTCGGGTCGCCGTTGAGGGTGTTCATGTAGTCGTTGAAGACGACGGGCAGGGCGGCGTCGTCGGGGTGGGAGCGGCGGGTCGCGCGGCGGTGGTGCGTCAGCGCGGTGACGGCCGCGTCGGAGGTGGCTCCGAGCGCCACGGTCACCGGGACCGAGGTGAAGACGTCCCCCGCTTCGAGGGCGCGGATCCAGCCGTGGTCGAGGTCGGTCGGGCCCGAGAGGGCGAGCGTGCCGCCGTCGATGTCCTCGCCGACCTCCCAGCGCCACGCTCCGTTGTGCTCGATCTGCCAGAGCAGCGCGGCGTCGGAGGCGATCAGCCCGCCGACCGGGAGGTGCGAGCCGGTGGACCAGCTGCCGGTCGAGACCGCGCCGACCGCGCCGCGCGGGTCGTGGCCGGTGATGTCCTCGCGGAGGGTGACGAATCCGGAGTCGCGGACGGGCGCGGTGCTCCAGCGCCCCTCCCCCAGCCAGTCGTTCTCGCCGCGCAGCAGCGACCAGCGGGTGAAGGCGTCCTTGCCGTCGGCGCCCGACGGAGCGCCGAGGTCGGCACTCCAGGATGCGACCGAGCGCAGGACCTGGCGGGACAGCGCACCGACCGCGACCTCGGAGGTGACGGCGGCGACTCCGACGACCTGGCGCAGGACCGCCCGGGCGACGACGCCGAACGACGGGGCCTCGGCCTCGATCTCGAGCACGGCGACGCCGTCGACGAGGCTCTCGCGGTGCGAGACGTAGCGCATCGCCGCCCCGATGCGGGAGTGGGTGAGGCGGGAGCTCGCGGGGTCGTGGCCGGCGGCGGCGGTGGTGATCTCGAAGAAGGGCGCGACGTGCGTCGCCTCGAGCCGGACGCCCCGGGACTCGAGGACGACGAGGGCGAGCGGGGCTCCGGGCGAGCGGTCGAAGGTCAGTCGGAGCCCGTCGAGGGGACCCCAGGTCAGCTGCTCGGGCACAGGAGCTCCTCGTCGTCGCGGAGTGGGAAGGGCGGGGCCCCGGAATCGGGACTGGACAGATACTGATACCGATTTCATCAAAGCGCAAGCGCGTGATGAAAGCGTTATCTGCGCGGGTCGCCACGGAGGCGATCGAGTCTGGTAGCGATTTCAGAAATGTCTGGTGATCACCTCCTGATATCGATATCGTGCTGGCACCGACCCGTCTCGACATCGCCTCGACAGCGATCTCGGATCCCTTCTCAGCGTTGAGGAACCCATGCACACTCCCCACTCCTTCTCGAGGCGGATCACCGCCTCGATCGCCGCTCTCGTCGCACTTCCGGTGCTGGCGACCTCGACACTCGTCGGCGCCGGTCCCGCGGCCGCGGTCGACACTCCTCCGACCCCCGCCGTCCTGTACACGTTCGACCAGAACCCCTCGGCGTCGACGATCGCCAACCAGGGCTCCCTCGGCTCCGCCTTCGACGCCCGCGTCCGCAACGCGGCGTCGCTGGCCCGCGGGACGGGCCCGGTCGCCGGGTCCGGCGCCTCCGGTCTCTTCCCGGGAGGTGCGCAGGGCTCGTCGCAGGCCGCCGCCCCGTACCTCGACATCCCGGCCGGCCTCTTCGCCGACACCTCGGCGATGACCGTCTCGACCTGGGTCAAGTGGGACGGCGCGAACGCCGGCCAGCTCCCGTGGTCATACATCATCGGCAGCGACGCCCTCCCCCGCGACAACTGGGGCCTCTACCACGTGCCGAACGAGGGCGGGCAGTCCAAGGCCGCCGCCAACACCGGCACCGAGGTCAAGGCCGTGTCCTCCACTCCGCTGCCCACGAACACCTGGGCGCAGATCACCACGGTCGCCACGACCGACTCCGTCTCGTACTACATCAACGGCTCGCTCGTGCGGACGGAGGCGGTCTCGCTCGACTTCGCGAAGCTCGCCTCGCCCTCCAGCACCCGCTCGGGCCTGATCGGCCGCGTGCCGTGGGCCGGCCCCTACGCCGCGTTCTTCGGCGGCCAGTTCGACGACTTCGCGATCTACCGCAGCGCCCTCACGGCCGAGCAGGTCTCGACCGCGTACCTCGAGGACGCCGGCGCGATCGTCTCGGTCGAGCGTCAGAGCTTCACCGCGTCCACCGCCGCGAAGGTCGCGCCGACCCTCCCCGCGACCGTGAACGTCACGCGCGAGTCCGGCCCTGCCACCGCGGCGATCACCTGGGACGCCGTCCCCGCCTCCGCCTTCGCCACCGCGGGGGCCACGTTCACCGTGAACGGCACCGTCGCAGGATGGGCGACGCCGTTCACCACGACCGTCACGGTCACGGCCCGGCCGACCGAGCCGATCGCCGTCGACTTCGGGCAGGACACGGGCGAGTTCCGCGGAGGCGCCTCCGGCACCCTCTACGGCCTCGGCGACGAGGGCTCGCCGACCCAGGCGCTCGTCAACGGCGCGGCGATGACCAACGTGTCGCAGAAGCCCCCGTTCGGCACGCAGCACCCGGGCGGCGACGCGTTCACCGTCGAGAAGACCTTCTTCGACAAGTACGGCGAGGACCTCTACCTCTACACCCAGGACTACTACCCCGACTGGCCCTACAACGGCGGGAAGCGCCCCGGTGACGACCGCAGCTACGTGCGCGGCGCCGACGGACAGCTGACCGACGCGTTCACTGCGGCCCCGAACGGCGTCTGGGACTACCTCGAGGTGCTCGAGATCGTCGTCGACGAGGTCGCCCGCGAGGCCGAGAACCCCGAGAAGTACGTCTTCATCCCGTTCAACGAGGTCGACCTGCAGTGGCTGAACTCGGACGACCTCTACAACCGCTACATGCACGTCGGCAACCAGCCGAACAGCTTCACCCCCGGTGGAGCGACCGACTGGAAGGCGGCGTGGGACGTCATCACCGCCACCTACGCGAAGCACGGTCTCGCGCGTCCGCAGATCGCGGGCCCCGGAGACGCCGCCTGGCGCGGTGAGGGCAACATCAAGACGTTCCTGACCATGGCCCGCGCGACGAACACCGTGCCGGACATCTACGTCTGGCACGAGCTCCGCGGCTACCAGTGGCTGCCCGACCGGGCGTCGGACTTCCGCCGCTACGCCGCCGAGGTGGGCATCGCCGCCGCCGACATCCCCTCGATCAACATCACCGAGTGGGGCGCCAGCACCGACATGAGCTCGCCCGCCAACCTCCTGCGCTGGTTCGCCGGCTTCGAGGCGGCCAAGATCGACGCCCAGACGGCCTACTGGACCGCCTCCGGCACGCTCTCGGACAACCAGGCCAAGGTCAACGCCGCGAACGGCGGCTGGTGGCTCTTCAAGTGGTACGGCGACCTGACCGGGTCGCGCACGGCAGCGGTCACCACCAACCGCGAGAAGGCGATCGCCGCGATCGACCGGGACGCCGACCGCGCCCAGGTGATCGTCGCGGGGATCCCCGACGGCCGCGACGGCGCTCTGACGCTGAACGGCCTCGACAGCGCGACGTTCGGCTCCTCCGTGGACGTCGAGGTCCGCGAGGCCGTCGTCAGCGGCACCGACGGCATCGCGGGCACCCCCCGGGTCGTCCTCGCCGACGACGCCGTGTCCGTCGTGAACGGCCGCGTCGAACTGCGGATCCCCTCCGCGAACTCGTCGAGCGCCTACCAGGTCGTCGTCACTCCGGCCGCGACCCGCGACGTGGAGGCGGCCGCCGCCGCCCAGGGCGAGCGCCACGTGATCGAGGCCGAGGCCACGCGCCTCACCGCCGCGGCCACCCGCACGCCCGACGGCTACCGCGCCTCCGGCGACCGCGACGTCTCCGGCTTCGCCGCCGTGGGCTCGCGCGCCGACTGGTCGGTGACCGTGGCGCAGGCGGGTCTCTACCGCCTGCAGATCCTCGGAGCCACGCCCGGCCGGGCCGCGCAGCACGCGGTCTTCGTCGACGGCGCGTTCTCGACGCTCGCGCAGTACGGAGCGAACGCGATCAAGCCGAGCAACGTCCGCACCGTCGCCCGCGGCAGTGCCGAGGTGTACGTCGCCCTCAGCGCCGGCACCCACACCGTCGGAGTGCGCACCAGCAAGGACGGGACGACCCTCCTGCCCGGCGCCGGAGCCGACGGCGGAGTCACGCTCGACCGCTTCGAGCTCGTCCGGGTCGGCGACACGGTGAACGCCGAGTCCGTCGAGTACCCGGCGACCGGGTTCCGCCTGATCGACGGCGCGACGCTCTCGGGCGGCCGCCTGTCGCTCGAGACCGGCGAGCGCGCCGACCTCTACCCGTCGACGTTCGAGTCCGGCTACTACGACCTCGCCGTGGCGTGGGAGGGTGCCGCCGGCACTTCGCTGACGGTCGACGTCAACGGCCGCCGCGCGGGGACCTTCGCCCCGGGCACGACGACAGTCCGCGTCCACCTGCCGGAGGGCATCAGCGAGGTCGAGCTGGCGAGCACCGGCAGCGTCCGCGTCGGGTCGGTCACGACCACCCGTGCGGTCGCCGGTGACGCGAGCATCGTCCGCGTCCAGGCCGAGGACCTCGCCACCGTCGGCCTCGGCGGCACGGCCGCGGTCGCCGGCTTCGGCGGGGCGCTCACGAACGGATCCGGAACCGGGTACGTGACGGGCCTCGGCATCACCGACGCGGACCCGGCGAACGAGGGCACGCTCACCGTGCCCCGCCTGCCGGGCTTCGACAAGGCGGGCGCCTACGACGCCGTCGTGCACTACTCGAACGACGACATCGAGGGGACGCACGACTACAACCCGCAGGTCGTCGACCTCGGGCTGCAGGCCGAGGAGGCCGGGACCACCGGCCTCGTGGGCCGCACCACGTTCCGGTACACCTACTCCTCCAGCAACTTCTGGGAGGCGGTCCTGCCGCTGGACCTCGCGACCGACTCCGGTCCGGTGACCTTCGGCAACACCCGCTCGACGCTGTTCATCGACGAGGGCCCGACGACGAGCACGAACGACGACCGGGTCCTGCCCGGCTACGCCGTCGCGCCCGACGTCGACCGGATCGACTTCGCTCCGTTCGTCCTGCCGGCGCAGGAGACGACGCTGAACGTCGTGAGCACGGCCGCGGTGCGCTGCATCGCGGGCAAGGCGGTCGTGACGGTCACCTCGGTGAACCGGGACTCGGTGCCGGTCGATGTGACGATGACCCGCGGGACGACCGTGAAGTCGTTCGCCCAGGTCGCGCCCGCCAAGGCGGCGACGCACGCCTTCAGCACCCGCCTGGCGGTGCTGCCGGCCGGCGAGGTGTCGGTGGCGGTGAGCCGATCCGGAGGCGGAGCGGGAGCGCACACGCAGACGGTGGCGCACCCCGCGACCACCTGCCGGTGAGGCGCGGGCGGTGACCGCCGGACCCGGTCCGACGTGATCCGGCCCTGACGACGAGGACCTCCCGCGTCGAGCTGCTGCTCGGCACGGGAGGTCCTCGTCGTCTGGGCGGGTCTCGACCCTCGCAACCAAGGCTGAGGAGGGCGATCGGGCCTGTTCCCAGGGGATCGCGCCGCTCAGCCTTCGTTCTGCAGGCCGGCCGCGCGCGACCGGGGTCAGTCGCGGTCGCGGACCCGCCCGCCGCGCTCGCTCCGGCGCTTCGTGACGAGGTGCAGGACGGCACCGATGCCCAGCAGGGCGGCGCCGTAGGCCCAGACGATCGGGTCCTGCTGGGTCAGCAGGAGGACGCACGACGCGACTCCGAGGACCGGGATCGCCGTCCAGACGCGGAAGTGGTCGTGCTCGACGTGATCGCGGCGCAGCACCAGCACCGCGACGTTGGTGCTGATGAAGACGAGCAGGAGGAGGAGCACGACGGTCTCGGCCAGCGTCGCGAGGTCGCCGACGAGCGTCAGGAGGCACGCCGCCACGGTCGTCACGACGATGGCGACCCACGGAGTCCGGCGCTTGGGCAGGACCTTGCTCAGCACGGCCGGCAGCAGCCGCTCCTCGGCCATGCCGTAGGTGACGCGGCTGGCCATGATCATGGTCAGCAGGGCGCCGTTGGCGACCGCGATCAGCGCGATGAGGCTGAACAGCCAGGCCGGGACGCCGACTCCGGAGGCGGTGACGACGTCGAGCAGCGGAGCGGAGGACTCGCCCAGCTCGTCGGCGGGCAGCGCGATCGAGCTCGCGAGGCCGACGAGGACGTAGACGGCGCCGGCGGCGAGCAGCGATCCGAAGAGGGCGCGCGGGTAGACGCGGCTGGGGTCGCGGACCTCCTCGGCGACGTTGGCCGAGGTCTCGAAGCCGACGAAGGAGTAGTAGGCGATGATCGCGCCGCCGAGCACGGCGAGGGCCGGTCCCTGCTCGCCGCCGATCTCGACCGTGCGCGAGAGGTCGCCGCCGCCGCCGGCGACGAGCAGCGCGACGCAGGCGATCACGATCAGGAGGCCGCTCACCTCGATCACGGTCATGACCGTGTTGCTGAGGAGCGACTCCGCCACGCCTCGCGCGTTCAGGCACGCGACGAGGATGAGGAACACGATCGCGGTGGGCACGGTCGGCACGTCGAGGAAGGTGCCGAGGTAGTCGCCGGCGAACGCGAGCGACAGACCGGCCGCGCTCGTCACTCCGGCCGCGAGCATCGCGAACCCGACCAGGAACGAGACGATCGGACGGCGGAAGGCGCGCTGGGCGAAGACCGCGGCGCCTCCGGCCTTGGGGTACTTCGTGACGAGCTCGGCGTAGGAGCCGGCCGTGAGGAGCGAGAGGCCGAGCGCGAGGAGCAGCGGCATCCAGACGGCGCCGCCGACCTCGTTCGCGAGGGTGCCCATGAGGGCGTAGATGCCGGCGCCGAGCACGTCGCCGAGGATGAAGAAGAAGAGGAGCGGGCCGGTGATGCGGCGCTTCAGCTTCTGCCCGTCCGAGCCCGCGTCGGGCCTACCTGCGTGTGCCGTGGGGCCACTCGTGGTCGCCATGTCGTCCTCCCGTCGCGTGCGTCCCGGGGTCGGGGTGGCACGACGGGCCAGGCTAGGCGGGGCGCGGCGGGGTGGGACAGAGACTTGACCGGGCGGAGACGGCGCGCTAAGGGACGGATGTCGGGTCGCGCAGGGTCGTCGGTCGGCGCGGATCCGCGCGTCAGTCGCGAACGACGTGGCGGCCTCCGCGCTGACGGGCCATCTCGGCGCCCTCGCGCTCGGCCTCGTCGCGGTCGGAGTGGTGGGTCAGCGGGACGCGGGCGTCGGCGATGCGGTTGTGCCAGCCGTTCTCGTCGGCATAGGTCTCGATCGGGGCGATGCGGGTGGAACTGGGGTGCACGGAGGCTCCTGTCGTGTCGGGTCCTCCAGGCAATCGCGCGGGGCCGGGAGGCGGGAGGGGCTTGACCGCCGGGGCGGTCGCGGCGACCCTGGCGGCCCGCGACTCCGCAGAAGTCGTCGTACTGGGGCTCGAGTACGACGACTTCCGGAGAGTCGAGGGCGACGGAGGCGGGGCCCGGCTCGCAGGAACGCGTTCGGCTCGCAGGATCCGGGGAGTCCTGCGAGCCGAACGAGCCGTGACGAGCCGGAGGTGCGGAAGCCGGCCTCCGCCCCGACTAGGAGATCTTCGCGCGGAGCGCCGCGGCGGCCTCGCCGACGTCCGGCGCACCGTAGATGGCGCCGCCCGCGACGGCGACCACGGCGCCCGCGGACTGCACCGACTCGATCGTGGCCGTGCTCACTCCGCCCGCGACCGAGAACGGCACGCCCGAGGACTCGCCGTCGCGCAGCAGCGTGTCGAAGGTGAAGCCGTCCTCGGCCTGCTCGTCCAGGCCCGCGTGCATCTCGACGAACTCGGCGCCGAGCGCGACGACCTCGCGGGCGCGGGCGGCCTTGTCGGGCACGCCGATGAGGTCGACGACCACGCCCTTGCCGTGCTTCTTCCCGGCCGCGATCGCACCCGCGATCGTGCTGTCGCCGGCGACTCCGAGGACCGTCACGAGGTCGGCGCCGGCCTTGAACGCCATGTCGGCCTCGAGCTCGCCGGCGTCCATGGTCTTGAGGTCGGCGAAGACGATCTTGTCGGGGTGGGCGTCCTTGATCGCGGTGATCGCCGAGAGGCCCGCGCTCTTGATGAGCGGGGTGCCGAGCTCGAGGATGTCGACGTGGGGAGCCGCGGCGGCGGCGAGCTCGAGGGCGGCCTCGGTGCTGAGGGTGTCCATGGCGAACTGGAGCTTCACGGGGTTCTTCTTTCTCTAGGGAGTAGGGGGAAGTCGGTGGAGTGCTGGGGTCATTCGAGGTTCGCGTGGCGCGGCCAGAGCTCGTCGGCGCTCTCGCCGCGGCGCTTCCAGAGCGCGTGGAACAGGGCGTCGCCGGTGAGCACGACGACCTGCTCGAAGAGCCCGCCCGAGTACTGGGCGGAGGCGGTCCCGGAGCGGTCGAGCTTCTCGGCCGCCGGCACGATCACGACCGCGGAGGCGAGCTCGGCCAGCGGAGAACCCGCGGCCGTCGTGATCGCAGCGACACGAGCACCGGCGTCGACGGCCGACTGCGCCGCGCGGACGATGCCGCCCGTGGTGCCGGAGCCGCTCGCCGTGAGCAGCACGTCGCCCTCGCGGATCGCAGGAGTGGTGACGTCGCCGACCACGTGCACGACGAGACCGAGGTGCATGAGGCGCATGGCGGTCATCCGCAGGGCGAGACCGGAGCGGCCGGCGCCGTGCACGAAGACGCGGTCGGCGTCGGCGAGCAGCGCGGCGACGGGCTCGAGGCGGTCGTCCTCGGTGAGGGACGTGGCCGCCGCGGTCACCTCGGCGACGATCACGGCCAGAGCCTTCGCGGGGTCTGCGGTGGAGTCCTCGATGTCGGGCATGACTCCAGCCTGCGCGCGACCGCTGCAGGAGTCGGCCCCCTGATGAGGCAGGCCCTCCTACCCGTTCGGGTAGTCCGGTATCGGAGGAGGTAGGACGGGTAGGTTCGTCGGATGGACTCCTCCCCCGCCTCCCGCGCGCTGCTGCTCGAGCACGCCCGCACCGTCGCCGAGCAGGCCGATCGGCACGCGGTCGCGCTGGAGTCGGTGCTCGCCGCCCTGCGCGCCGACCGCCTGGACGATCGTGCGGCCCGCGCTGTCGCGATCGACATCGCCGCGAACGCCCTGGTCGAGCTGCGCACCGCGACCGACGAGCAGCGCAGCGCGATGCTCGAGCCCGTGGTGGGCGCCTTCGCGCGCCTCCGGAGCGACCTGCGCCCGCTCGTGCGCTTCGGCGACCTGGACGTGCAGTTCGTCGAGCCGCCGGCGACCGGTCGCGCGCTCCCCGGCGAGGTCGCCCACGCGGCCCGCGCGATCGTCCGCAGCGCCGTGCTGGCCTTCGTCGAGTCGGAGCAGACGCGGCGCGTGCGGATCCAGTGGGACTGCGACGGCCTCAACCTGCTGATCGAGATCCGCGACGACGGCCGCGGCGAGCTGACCGCCCGCGACGAGGCCCTGCGCCCGATCGCCGAGCGCGTGCGCGGCCTCGACGGCGACCTCGCGATCACGTCGACCGCAGGCTGGGGCTCGACCCTGTCGATCCGCCTGCCTCTGGACCCGCCCGCTCAGCCCGACGGCCTCGACCTCGCCGAGCTGAGCGCCCGCGAGCGCGAGGTGCTGCACCTGATCACCCTCGGCGCCTCGAACCAGCGCATCGCCGACGACCTCGGCATCAGCGGCAACACGGCCAAGTTCCACGTCTCGAACCTGCTGCGGAAGGCGGGGGCGCGGAACCGCGCGGAGCTGGCGGCGCTGGCGCGGTGAGCCCGAAGGTCCCCGTACGCACCACGCTGACCGCTAAGCCCCCTCCGAACTTGAGAACACGATAAACACGCCGTAGAAAGATCGTCAAACACTTGCTTTGATTTTCGATCAAGGTGAGCTCTCTGAAAGCAAATTATGTACCGCCGTTATCCCCGATTGTTGGGTAGCAAGCTACGGGAGAAGCGGCCGTGAGCAAATATGCCTCCCCATCCGATAGCTCAAGGCCGACCACCAATACGGAGCCCTCCCCCTCACCCAAACGCAAAGCCAATTTTTGGCCATCCGCGCCGATAGCCTTTAATCGGGCGATAGAAAGAGCAGACGTCTTGTCGGACCGCGCGTAGGGCGGCGGCATCTTGTCCCCAAGGGACAAAACGTGGGGTCCTTCCACTTCGAGCCCGTACTGCTCGGCGGAGCGGCTTCCATGGGAGAGCTCATTCCGATGCAGGAAGATCGGAAGACAATCGAATTCGCTGGGCAACTCAGGCAGTCGCTTCACAAAATTGTCCGCCAGTTCCACGCATCTCAGGTCCGCGAACCTGCTTATCGCTTCTGAACCGTCCGTCAATGGTTTTGCGTCGAGCTCCAACCGGCCAAGTCGGCCGACGACCCCCCTGGCGTCTTCGATAGATCCGGGGTCTAGGTCAACGACTCCAACGCTAACCTTCACAGGAACACCAGCAAGAAGTTCACCGACGACACGGTCCTCTTGCGGCAACGAATAACCAAGAATAAAAAGGTCAGTTGCTTCCGAAATAGCCACCCCGGCTTCTCGCCAAATACTTGTCATCATTGATGAGCTGTAGTATCCGTCCTTCGAGGTCATAGGGGGGATCAAGTAGCGGTCTAGCTGGCGCAGGCCAGAGTAGTCGACATCAGCAATCATTGCCTCGTGACCTGCATAACCACGTTTCTCGCGTGAGCGGAGCAGATCGGCCGATCCTGACTTCGAACCTGATCCGAACCAATTAAGCGAACCGTGCATCTTGAGCACTTGAAAAGAACCGGACAAGTGGTCGAGTCCCGTATCCCCAGCATATTGGGCAGATGTGACGGACGGAGCGGGAAAGACCAATTCGTCGCCGTAACGAATTATGTGACCGGGTCGAGAAACGAGACGAGCATGAGTAACGGCTCGCTCCAGCAATAGATCATAGTTAAAAGTGATTATGATTGCGCCTTCAGCACCCCAAACCTGCACGAGGGCAAGAAGCCAGGGGGGGACGTCCGTGTTCGCCGCCGAGTCACTCCTAAGATCCAGAATACTTGCAATCTCACTGATGACTCGCGCTGCGCCCGCGGATCGTCGCGCATTCACATGCGCAGGCAGAAAAGGAAGAGGCGTCATTTGTAGCGTGAGCCATTCTTCAAACGTCTGACCACTTCGAAGATTGAACGCTATTTCCCCTTTGAGTCGACGCTTTATCTCGCGCCCCAATTCGTCAGTCACTGGCATTTCGGAGCTGATGGCTCTAGAAAAGCCAGCTCCCAGGATATACACGGGGCGGCCTTTTTTGCTCATGAGGTGCATGAATAGCCGACATTTGATTTCAGTTGTTCCTGCCTTGTAGCTCAGGTCATGGCTCGGGCCGGACCGTCACCCGAACCAGCCGCTTAGGAGCGGCAACACGGCGAAGCTCCACGTCTCGACCCTGCTTCGGAGGGCGTGGGCTCGGAGCTGGCGGAACTGGCGGAGTTGGCGGGACTGGCGGAGCTAGCGGAGCTGGCGCCGTGGCTCCGGGGCGGCAGACCGGTCGGTACCCGAGGTCGGCGCACAACGAGGGACTCACCGGCTTGTCGAGCGACTTCGCACGAGCGAGCATCTGCAGCGGCCACCTCCGGCGCGGAGGGACTCCCCCCGCGCCGGGCCCGCTGTCAGCAGGTGCTGCGGTACTCGCTGATCAGGGTGGAGACCGCCGGCGGCGGGCAGAGGAACTGCTCGTAGCGGACGTCGTCGTCGATGTAGCGCTTCAGCCAGGCGATGCTGTACTTCGCGATCGTGGTGTTCGACGTGTTCGGAGCGAAGTGGCTCGCGCCGCGGAGCTCGAGGTAGGCCTTCTCGCTCGCCGAGGTCAGCGAGTCGTAGAACGGCTCGGAGTGCTGCGCCACCGGCGCGGTCCGGTCGGCCTCGGCGCCGATCAGGAGGGTCGGCGTCACCACCTCGGGCCACGTCTTGTCGAGGTTGTAGGCCGTGAGCGGGATCGCCGCCTGCAGGGCGGGGTTCTCGGCCGCCGCCTCAAGCGCTCCGCCGCCTCCCATCGAGTGCCCCATCACGCCGAGGCGGTTCGGGTCGATGCGGTCGCGGACCTGGCTGGTCGTGGTGAGGTACCGCAGGGCGGCGAGCAGCTGATCGCCGCGCTGACTCGGCTGGTCGTAGGTCGAGTTGGTGTCCATGGTGAAGACGACGAAGCCCTGGGAGGCGAGGCGCGGACCGAGCCACGCGATGCTCGACTGGCGAGCGGTGTAGCCGGGCGCGATCGCGACGGCGCCGAAGGTGCCGGAGGCCGTGCTCGTGGGGTAGTAGATCGTGCCGCCGCCGAAGCCGGAGACGAGGTACCGCGAGACGCTGGTCTGCGAGACGGCGAACGATCCGCTGGAGGCCTCGATGCTGGAGACCGAGGGAGCCGGGCCCCGCTCGAAGGGGTTGTCGGCGGCCTGAGCCGGCGAGGCGACCAGCCCGGTCGCGAGCAGGGTGACCAGCGCGGCGGCGCCGAGTCTCGCGCGGAGGCCGGCGGTGAGTGTCGACATCGGAGAGGTGTCCTTTCGTCCCGGGGCTCGACCGGTCCCCACGAGACGACCGCGTCGGACGGGGAGGCCCGTCACGAGAAGGCTAGGGAAAGCCCTACCAGTCGGTCAATCAAAATCCTCCGGCAGGGCGGAGCTAGGATCCGGTCCGTGGAAGAACGAGTGGACGGCCGATCTCTCCGCTACGCCCACCGCCGCGAGGAGCTGCTGGAGGCGGCGACGGAGCACGTCCTCGAGCACGGCCTGACCGGTCTGTCGCTGCGCCGCATCGCGGTGAGCGCCGGAGTGAGTCACGCGACGCTCGAGCACCACTTCACGAGCCGCGACCGGCTGATCGCCGAGATCGTCGACCGGGTCCTCGCGGTGACGTTCGCGGATCCCGAGGTGAGCCGCGGCGACGCCGATCCGCTGCGGGCGATCTGGGCCAGCGCCACCGGTGAACGGGGGCGCCGGTACGTGCGCCTCTTCCTCGCCATCACCGGGCAGAGCATGCACCAGGAGCCGGTCTTCGCCGACGCGGTCGCGCGCTCCGTCCGCACGCGGGTCGAGCTCATCGCCGTCGCACTGGAGGAGGAGGGCCGCTCCCGATCCGTGGCGCTCGCGGTCGCCACGCTGATCCTCGGCGTGATGAGGGGCCTCCTGGCGGACCTCCTGCTCACCGGCGACGAGGAGCGCATCACGGCGGCGTTCGACGTCTTCGCCACGGGCGTGACCCGGGGCACCGACGGCGCAGGACGGCGCCGGCAGCCTGAACGACGCTCCGACTCCGCTCTTCCGCCAATGGCATCGTGAACATAGGCTGGGCACCGGTCCTCGCGCGACCTCGCCCCGACGAAGCCGTCGGACCCAGGCGGGTCACAGGAACGACCCAGGGCCCTCATCGACTCCGACCGTAGTCTCGCCCGCACAACGCCTTCGAACCCGGAGTGCGACGGACACCACGACGCCAAGGACGACGCCGATGAACCGCACGAAGATGATCACCGCCCTCGCGGCCGGACTCCTGCTCACCTCGGGCGTGGCCGCCCAGCCCGCCGCCGCGTCGGAGTCGTCGAACACCTCCGAGGACCGCGGCGTCGACAACCCCGACACCCTGCTCATCAACGGGCGCGCGTACACGCTCGACTGAGCCCGGCCTGGCCGCCGAACATCAGCTGAGCGAGGGGCGGTGGGCGCCTCCCTGCTGGTCGAGTAGCGCCGCAGGCGCGTATCGAGACCCGCGCCACCGGGAGCGGTGGATCTCGATACGCCCGCTCCGCGGGCTACTCGATCAGCAAGACGTGCCCGCCCGTCAGCCCACCCGGCGCCCGTCGACCAGCCGCACCACCGCACTCCCCACTCCGAGGTCCGACGCGTCGTGCGTCGCCTCCACCACCGTCGCCCCGCGGGCGAGCTCGAGCGACACCGCTCGGCGGATGAGCTGCTGCGCCCCCTCGTCCACCCCCGACGTCGGCTCGTCGAGCAGCAGCAGATCCGCGCGTCGCGCGAGCCCCTGCGCGACCAGCGCGCGCTGCCGCTGACCGCCCGAGAGGCGTGACAGCGGCCGCCGCCCGAGATCGGCGATGTCGAGCGCCTCGAGGCACTCGTCCACGATCGCGCGGTCAGTCCGCCCCAGCGGCAGCCCGAGCGGCCGGCCCGCCCAGCGCCCCATCGACACCACGTCGCGCACCGTCACGGGCAGTCGATCCGGCACGGCGCTGCGCTGCACGACGACGCCGATCGTCACTCCGGGCGCCCGGTCGACGTCACCCGCGCTGAGCGGATGCACGCCCGCGAGCACCGAGAGCAGCGTCGACTTCCCCGATCCGTTAGGCCCGACGAGCAGGGTGTGCGAACCCCGCTCGAGCGTCACGCCGACGCCGTGCAGCGCGGGGATTCCGTCGTGCGCGGCGTCGACCGAGCGCAGGCGGACGACGGGGGCGAGGAGCGCTGCGGAGGAGGTCACGGCTTGATCATAACGATAATCGTTTTCATGTAGGGTCGTGCCCCGTGTCCTTCCTCCTCGATCCGTTCGCCTCCGGCTTCCTGCTGCGCGCCCTGCTGGGCGGCGTGCTCGTGGCCGTGCTGTGCGGCGTCGTCGGGACCTGGGTCGTGCTGCGCGGCATGGCGTTCCTCGGCGAGGCGATGGCGCACGGACTGCTCCCCGGAGTGGCGATCGCAGCCCTCCTCGGCCTGCCGCCGGTGCTCGGCGCCGCCGTCAGCGCGGGCGTGATGACTGCGGGCGTGGGCCTCGTCGCCCGCCGCCCCCGCTCCTCCCCCGACGTCACGATCGGCCTGTTCTACGTCGGGATGCTCGCGCTGGGCGTGATCATCGTGTCGCGCTCGCGCTCCTTCGCCACCGACCTCACCGCGATCCTGTTCGGCGACGTCCTCGCGATCGGCGAGGGGGACCTGGTGCTGCTGGCGATCGCACTGGCCGTCGTCCTGGTGCTCGTCGTCGTGTTCCACCGCCCGTTCGTGGCCCTCGCGTTCGACGAGCGCGTCGCCGCGACGCTGGGCCTGCGCCCCCGACTGGCGCACGTCGTGCTGGTCGGGCTGGTCACCCTCGTGGTCGTCGCGTCGTACCAGGCCGTGGGGAGCCTCCTCGTGGTCGGGCTGCTGCTCGCGCCCGCCGCGGCCGCCGGGCACTGGACCCGCGGGATCCCCGCGACCATGGCGCTGGCCGCCGTCCTCGGCGCGGTCGCCGTCGTGATCGGGCTGCTCGTGTCCTGGTACGCCGCGACGGCCGCCGGAGCGAGCATCGCGGCGGCGTCCGTCGGGCTCGTCGTCGTCTCGGCGGCACTGCGCGACGGAGTCGCCCGCCTGGCCGCGCGATCGGGAGCGGCGCTCTCCGCGGTCCCGGCCGCCGCGCCCACTCCGCCCACTCCGTCCACTCCTCTCGCCGGCGCTGCCGCCTCCGACTCCCTCGCATCCTCCGTCTCCGACACGAAAGAGCCGTCCCACCCGTGATCCCCCGTTCCACCCCGCTGCTCCTGACCGCCTCGGGCGCGCTGCTCGCCCTCGCCGCCTGCTCGAGCTCCCCCGCCGCCTCCGACGCCACGGGTTCCGACGCCACGGGTTCCAACCCCGCAGGCTCCGACGGTCACGGCTACATCCAGGGCGCCGCCGAGATGCAGGAGCCGCAGCTGCGCCTCGTCACCCTGTCCGGCGCCGTGCTCAGCGCGTTCGACCCCGCCACGGAGGAGTCCGTCCAACTCGCGGCGCTCGACGGAGACGTCACCCGGCTCGAGACCGACGGCCGCTACGCCTTCGCCTCGTCGGCCGACGGCGTGCTCCGCATCGTCGACGGCGGGGCGTGGACGGTGCCGCACGGCGACCACTCCCACTACTACCTCGCCGAGCCGCGCGTCGTCGGCGAGATCGACGGAGGTGCCGGAGAGGCGCGCGTCGCCTCCTCCTCCACCCTGACCTCGGCCTGGTTCGGCGACTCCGGCACGGGCGTCGTGCTCGACGCCGACGCGCTCGCCGCGGGCGGGATCGAGGAGCGCGGGCGGATCGAGGGCGTGCCGCACGACGGCGCGCTGCTCCCCCTGGGCGACGTGCTCGTGGGCTCGGTCGCGGAGGAGGGCGACGAGCGCGCCTCCTCCGTCGCGGTCTTCTCGGCCGACGGCGAGGCGACCGGCGACAGCGCCGAGTGCCTCGAGCTGCGCGGCTCCGCGATCACCCGGGTCGGCGCGGTCTTCGGCTGCGCCGACGGCGCGGTGCTGGCCGTGGCCGACGACGACGGCGTCGCCTTCGAGCGCATCCCGTATCCCGACGGGACCGCTGCGGCCGACGTCGCCGGCGCGTTCTCGTCCCGCCCGGGCCGCCCCGCGGTGGCCGCCGTGGCCGGCGAGCGCGGCGCGTGGCTGCTCGACACCCGCGCCCGCACCTGGACCCTGATCCCCACCGCCGAGCCGCTGCTCGCGGCGAGCGCCGTCTCGGACACCGACGACACCGTGGTCGGCCTCGATCGCAGCGGCCGTGTCGTCGCCCTGACTCCGGAGGGAGGCGCCGCCGCCACGGAGCCGCTGCTCGCCGCCGACCTGGTCGAGGGGCGCCTGCCCGCGGGCGTCGCCGTCGAGGTGGACGTGTCGCGCGCCTACGTGAACTCGCCCGCGACCGGGCTCGTGCACGAGATCGACTACGGCGACTCCGCCCGGGTCGCCCGGAGCTTCGCGCTCGACGCCCGCCTCCTCGTGGAGACCGGACGATGAGGCGCCTCGCACGCGCGCTCGCCGCCTCGGCCGCCCTCTCGCTCGGCGCTCTGACCGCGGGCTGCTCGGGCCCCGCCTCCGCCGACGGGCCCCTCGTGGTCGTCACCACGAACATCCTCGGCGACGTCGTCGAGCGCCTCGTCGGCGGCCAGGCCGAGGTGATGACGCTCATGGCGCCCGACGCGACCCGCACTCGTTCGAGATCTCGGCCCGGGAGGCGGCGCGCCTGCTCGACGCCGACCTGATCGTCTCGAACGGGCTGGGCCTGGAGGAGGGACTGCAGCAGCACGTCGACGCGGCCGCCGCCGAGGGCGTCGAGGTGGTCGCCGCGGGCGACCTGATCGAGACGCTCGCGTACACCGAGGGCGACGCGGAGGGCGAGGTCGACCCGCACTTCTGGACCGACCCCCAGCGGATGATCGACGTCGTCGACGGCCTCGAGCCGCTCCTCGCGATCGACGGAGTGGATTCCTCCGCCCTCGCCGCGAGCGTCGCCGCGTACCGGGGCGAACTCGAGGCGCTGGACGCCGAGATGACGGCGTCGTTCGCCGCGATCCCGGAGGAGCGCCGCGCGCTCGTCACGAACCACCACGTCTTCGGCTACCTCGCCGACCGCTTCGGCTTCCGCGTGATCGGCGCGGTGCTGCCGAGCGGGACGACCCTCGCGGCGCCCAGCGCCTCCGACCTCGAGGAGCTGACCTCGGCGATCGAGGAGGCCGGCGTGCCGACGATCTTCGCCGACTCGTCGCAGCCCGACCGACTCGTGCAGGTGCTCGCCGACGAGGCCGACGTCGACGTCGACGTCGTCGCCCTGTTCACCGAATCCCTGACCGCCCCCGACGGAGGCGCTCCCACCTACCTCGAGATGATGCGCAGCAACGAGCGCCTCGTCTCCACCGGACTGTCTCCCTGACACTCCGTCCACGCGCCGGCGACGGCTCGACCACGAAGGAACCCATGAACACCCCTCACCGCCGCGCGCTCGCCGCGGCCGCACTCGCCGCCACCGCGGCTCTCGCCCTCACCGCCTGCTCGGGATCCGGGAACGCCGCAGCGCCGGCCTCCTCCGCCCCCGCCGCTCCCTCCGGCCCGCGCGTCGCCCTCACCTACGACGGCGGACTGCTCGTGCTCGACGGCACGACGCTGGACCTCGAGTCCGACATCGAGCTCTCGGGCTTCAACCGGGTCAACTCCGCGGGCGACGGGCGCACCGTGCTCGTGTCGACCGAGGAGGGCTTCCGCGTCCTCGACACCGGCGCCGGAGCGGGCGAGCCCGAGCTGACCGACCTCTCTTCGACGCGCCGACCCCCGGCCACGTGGTCCGCCACGGCGGCAGGACGATCCTGTTCGCCGACGGCACCGGAGCGACCACCGTCTTCGACACCGCCGACCTCGCACCGGCCGTGGCCGACGGCGAGCTGCCCGAGTCCGAGACGATCGAGTCCCCCGCCGCCCACCACGGCGTCTCGATCGAGCTCGAGGACGGCACCCTGCTGACCACGATCGGCGACAGCGAGTCGCGCACCGGCGTCCGCGCGCTCGACTCCTCCCGCGAGGAGACCGGCCGCAGCGAGGACTGCCCCTCGGTGCACGGCGAGGGCGCGGCCGCGACGAGATCGCGGTCTTCGGCTGCAGCAACGGCGTGCTGGTCTACGACGACGGCGCGTTCACCAAGATCACCGCTCCGGACGCCTACGGCCGCACCGGCAACCAGTACGTGAGCGAGACCTCGGCGATCACGATCGGCGACTACAACAGCGACCCGGACGCGGAGGGCGTCGAGCTCTCCTCCGTGGTGCTCACCGACACCGTCGCCAAGACCTCCACCGTGCTCGACCTGCCCGAGGGCGTCGGCTACACCTGGCGCGGCATCGCCCGCACGAGCGACGACAACGGCCTGATCCTGGGCACCGACGGCGCGCTGCACGCCCTCGACGTGGCCACCGGGCGGATCACCGCGTCGTACCCGGTCGTCGCACCGTGGTCCGGCCCGATCGAGTGGCAGGACGCGCACCCCGCGCTGGTCGTGCTGGGCGACGTCGCGTACGTGACCGAGCCCGCCACCTCCGAGATCCACGCGGTCGACACCGCGACGGGCGAGATCCTCGAGACGGCGTCCCTCCCGGGCGCCCCGATCGAGATCGCGGCCGTCGAGGGCTGACCGCCTCGCTCGCTCATCGAGTAGCGCGCGGAGCGCGGCGTATCGAGACCCCCGGCTTCAGGACATCGGGGTCTCGATGCGCGCCTCCGGCGCTCCTCGACCAGCCGTCGGAGGGGCGTAGGACGCCCGCTACTTCTCCCGCTCGCGACGCCGGTCGACCAGGACCGCGAGCGACACGATCGCCAGTCCGACGCCGAACGGGATGGTCCATCGCTCCTCCGTGACGAGGCCGACGACGACGAAGACCGCGCCGAGCACGACCCCGAGGACCGACCTGCTCACCACCCCGGCGTCGACATCCACGAGACCGAGGCGGGTCAGACGCGCGATCCTCCGCCGGATCGACGGTGGGGACGACTCGCGCATGAGGCGAGAGTAGGGCACGGGGTGACAGCCTCGTTCACCGGCTCGGAGAGCGATCCCGTCGGGGCGTGGCGCGCAGAGCCTGTGGCGTGATCGCTCGCCTAGGGTGGCGCCCATGGAATGGGGCCGCGCGATCGCGCACGCGACGACGGCGAGTGCAGCCGCACTCCTCCTCTCCGGATGCGGACCGACCCGCTACGAGGGCTACGAGAGCGGGATCGACGACGTGCTCGCACGGCAGATCATGGCTTTCGAGGACCCGCTGTCCTCCCAGCTCCTCCAGCCGCAGGTCGACGAGCCCGAGCCGTACCTCGCTGCACTGAGCGGCATGCGCTGGGACGGGGAGACGTCCACCGCGTCCGGACTCGACCTCGATGCGGGCGGCGTCGTCCTCTACGACATCTCCTCGACCCCCTTCTCGACGGAGGTGTCGGTCTTCATCGCCTCCGGCCCCCGTTCCCCCGTCGTCGACGGGGCGAGTCCGACCCAGGCCTACACCTGCTATCGCGTCGAGGCCGAGTTCACCAGGGACCCGATGCCGTCCACCGGACGCACCCTCCTCGACGACTGCCCCGAGCCCTTGGTGGCACTGCTCCCCGAGGATTCGGCCTTCGCGAGCGGCGACGTGTTCGACGGATAGCAGCGCTCGACGCGCCCCGCCCCTGAGACCTTCCGGAACCGCGTACGCGCGTCGATAGGCTGCCCGACGTGAAGGCCGAACGACTGCGACTCGCGGGGATACTCGCCGTCGTGCTCCTCGCGCCGGTGGCGGTGGCGACCGTGGCGATCGGGGGCACGGACGGCAGTCCCCGCGATCAGCTGTGGGAGCAGTGCCAGCAGTATCCCTCCCCGCAGGGACTCGCGCCGCACCCTGAAGCCATCACCGCGGGCGGCGAGCGCACCCTGTTCCCGCTCGGACTGATCTGCACGTACGACAATCCGAACACGGCGGCCGCCCCCGTGTCGATCGCTCATCCCCAGTGGGACTCCACCGTGGTCGCCTCCCTCGCAACACTCGGTGTCCTGGCGGGAGTGGCGACCACCATCGCGACACGGCGCCCCTCGGCCGGCACAGGGCGCCGCTGGTCGGCCAGAGCTCGACGCGCCCACCCTGGTTAATCGAGTAGCCCGCGCAGCGCGGCATGTCGAGATCCCGCGACCGAAGGACAGGGCGGGTCTCGAGACGCGCCTGCGGCGCTACTCGACTGGCGGCCGGCGTCAGGCGGGCTCCGCCACCCGCTCCGCGGTGGCGCGCGGCCGGGCCGCTCCGGTGAGCAGCGACACCGCCGCGACCAGCACGAGGACCACGACCATCGCGCCGCGCAGGCCGAAGTGCTCGCCGAGGAATCCGAGCAGCGGGGGCCCGACCAGGAACGCCACGTACCCGGCGGTCGCCACGGCGGCCACGGTCGCGGTCGGGTCGTCGCTGTCGGCGGCCGAGGAGAGCGTGACGGGGAACCCGAGCGCCGCGCCCAGCCCCCACAGCGCGACCGCGACTCCGGCCATCGCCGCGCTGTCGGCGACGACCACGACCGCGATGCCCGCGGCCGAGACCAGGGCGCTCGCCCGCAGCACGGCGACGTTGCCGAACCGGGCGAGCAGCGGAGCGCCGACGAAGCGCCCGACGGTCATCGCCGCCGCGAATCCGGCGAACACGATCGTGCCGACCGTGGCGGTCGCTCCGTAGCCGTCGACCATCAGCAGCGGCAGCCAGTCCATGGCCGAGCCCTCGGCCAGCGCCAGGGCGAGCACGATGGCACCGAGCGCGAGCACGCGCGGCTGCCGCCAGACCGGCCCGCCCGTGCGCACCGCGGCGGGCTCCCCGGGCGCTCCCGGCACGATCTTGCCGGTGCCGGTCGGCACCGAGCGGATGACCGTGACGAGCAGCGCCGCGCTGAGCACCGCCACCGCCAGCAGCTGCCAGAGCACAGGGAAGTCGATCGCGGTCAGCCCGATGCCGGCCACCGCGCCGACGACGGTGCCGAGGCTGAAGCAGCCGTGCAGCGCGGGGAGGACCGAGCGGCCCGAGACCGCTTCGAGCGCCGCGCCCTCCAGGTTCAGCGCGATCTCGGACACGCCGATGCCGAGGCCCACGAGCGCGAGGCCGACGAAGACGCCCGGAGCCGACGAGAGGTTCGCGGCGAGGCCGACGAGCGCGACTCCGCTCGTGAACGAGAGGCCGCCGATCGTCACCGTGAACCGCACGCCCCGGCGCCGCACGATCGCCGCGGAGGAGAGGACGCCGGTCATCGAGCCGACCGACAGCCCGAGCAGCACGAGCCCCATCTGCGCCGTCGAGGCGCTGAGCAGATCGCGCACGGCGGGCGTGCGGACCACCCACGAGGCCATCCCGATGCCGAAGACGAGCATGAAGGCGAAGATCGCGAGGCGACGGCGGGCGACGGAGGAGGGCATGTCTACGACCGTAGGTGCACGACAGCTGTCGGCGGAACCGGCGCGGGCCTCCGGTCGTCGCGCGGCCGCCTCAGCGTCCGAGGCGACAGAGACGGCTCGACGGAGCCGTCGTCGCCGATCCGCCTGCAGAACGAAGGCCGGCAGTGCCGATCCGGGCGATTCCGCCTCGTTCGAGCCCCTCAGCCTGACTTCTGAGGGCGATCGGACCCGCATCCGCCCACATGAACACCCGCTGTCCAGAATCCGTCGCCCGCCGCTCCGGGCCGCGGCGGCGTGCGACGCTGGAGGGTCCCCCTCCGCCCCCTCCCCCGCTTGGACTCCGTTGACCGACGTCAAGACCCCCGTGTTCCCCTGGATCGGCCTGCTCACGCTGGCCGGCGCGATCTTCGTGTCGGTGACCAGCGAGTTCCTGCCGACCGGGCTCATCCCCGACATGTCGCGCGACCTCGGCGTGAGCATCCCGGTGACCGGTCAGCTGGTCACGATCTTCGCGGCGACCGTCGTGGTGGCGACCACTCCGCTGACCCTCGTCACGCAGCGCTTCTCGCGGAAGAGCCTCGTGCTCGTCGCGCTGGGGATCATCGCGGTCGCGAACGTCCTCGCCGCCCTCGCGCCGACCTTCGAGCTGCTGGTCGGCGCCCGGATCCTCGGCGGGCTCGCCCACGGCCTGTTCTGGGCGGTCGTCGCCGCCTACTCCGCGCACCTCGTCGCTCCCGAGCACCTCGGGCGGGCGACCGCGATCACGGCGGGCGGCGGCTCCGCGGCCTTCGTGCTCGGCGTGCCGGTGGGCACGGCCCTCGGCCACGCCTTCGGCTGGCGTCCGACCTTCGCGATCCTCGGCGGCATCGTCCTGATCCTCGCGCTCGTCGTCATCCGCTACCTGCCCGCGGTCGAGCACATCGTCCCGGTGCGCACCGGCGAGATCCGCCTGCCCGCCCGCAAGGACCGCTCGCTGCCCCGGATCCTCGGTGTCTGCCTCGTGATCCTGCTCGTGCTGATCGGCCAGAACACCCTCTCGACCTACATCACGCCCTGGCTCGAGGAGGCGCAGTTCGCGCCCGACACGATCCCGCTCGTGCTCTTCGCCTTCGGCGGCGCGGGGGCCGTGGGCCTCGTGCTCGCCGGCTTCGCGACCGACCGCTTCCCCCGCTCCGGATTCGTCGTGGCCGCCCTCGCGGTCCTCGCGGCACTCGCGGGGCTGTCGTTCGCCGCGGGCTCCGGCGTGCCGGCGCTCGTGGTCGTCGCGGCGGTCGTCTGGAACATCGCGTTCGGAGGCATCCCCGCGATGCTGCAGACGCGGATGCTGCGGACCGCCTCCTTCCAGCTGCGCAGCCTCGCGGCCGCCCTGCAGACCACGGCGTTCAACATCGGCATCGGCGGCGGAGCGATCGTGGGCGGCCTGGTCATCGACGGCAGCGGCCTCGGCGCCCTGCCCTGGTTCGCCCTCGGCATCGTGGCCCTCGGACTCGTGGTGAGCCTGGTGGTGGAGTGGCGCGCGGGGCGGGCGGCGGCTCCGGTGCAGGGCCGGGCGGAGCGCGTCACCGCGTAGTCGACGTCGGCGCCCGCGTTCACCCCCGAAGCGCCCGGAGCACGAGTCGACGCGGACCGGGCCCTCGCTGGTCGCCGCACCCCGTCCTCCGTCCACTCGCGAGTCGCCCGGCGCACGAGTCGACGCGGACCGGGCCGTCGCCGGTCGCTGCACCCCGTCCTGAGTCGTCTCGAGCGCTCAGCCGGGCATGAGTGGACGCGGACCGCTGCTGAGCGCGGCGGCTCCCCCGCGCGAGGGAGGGCACGCGTCGCTCCGCGGCGTAGCGTCGAGGGATGGCCCAGACGACCGCCGACGCCCGAGCATCCGCATGAGCCGGACCGCGCCGATTCCTCCGCTGCACCTGCCCTACCCGGGAGCGCCCGCCGGCGA
The DNA here is from genome assembly GCF_001995175.1 of Rathayibacter rhapontici. Lineage (GTDB taxonomy): Bacteria > Actinomycetota > Actinomycetes > Actinomycetales > Microbacteriaceae > Rathayibacter. Next base: position 22,327 of record NZ_MUKN01000024.1, on the reverse strand, counting down.
GGCGATCACCCGCTTCTTCCGCAAGTACGCGACCTTCAGCGGGCGAGCGAGCCGCGCGGAGTACTGGTGGATCATCCTCGCCACCCTGATCGTGAACCTCCTGCTGCGGTGGGCCGACGGCTCCCTGTCGCGCTACACGTTCACGACATCGCCCTTCACGACGGGGACGGACTTCGCGACGCCGTGGGTCACCGGGCTGTCGATCCTGATCGCGCTGGTGACGCTGATCCCCGGGCTCGCGCTGATCTGGCGGCGGCTGCACGACGTCGGCCGCAGCGGCACGTGGTTCCTGATCATCCTGATCCCGATCGCGGGCTGGGTCGTGCTGATGATCTGGTTCCTGATGCCCGGCCGCGCCGAGGGCGCCCGCTTCGACTCCCCGCCGGTCGAGTAGCCGCGCGGGGCCCGCAGTCCTGGTGACGGGGATCTCGATACGGCCCTGCGGGCCTACTCGATCAGCACAAAAGGGGGCGGGCCTGGGCGATCAGGCGGGACGGCCCTACGCGCACCAGTCGCGCGAGACGCCGTTCACGCTGCGCGAGGTGTCGCCCGAGCCGAGGTCGACGAGCACCGTCGAGGTCGCGCTGAAGCCCGGCACCTCCGGGTAGTCGTCGGGCTCGCCCTCGACCGACACCGCCTCGACCGCCAGGAACTGCCCGTTCGGCGAGAGGCAGACGCTCCGGATGCGGCCCGTCGGCGACGTGCGGAAGATCTCGGTCGTCCCGCTCGCGTCGACCCGCACGACGGAGTACTGCGTCGATCCGTCCTCGGGCGAGTACTCGGCCTCGAGCTCCACGTAGCTCGAGGAGTCGAGCAGCAGCAGCTGCACCGGCGACGCGGTCGCGCTCACGTCGGCGACCGGCAGCGCGAGCGTCTCGACGGAGCCGTCGGCCAGGTCGATCAGCGACCCGCGGTCGGGGTCCGCGACCACGAGCCGGTTCGCGCCCGGGACGAAGCCGCGCAGCTCGGCGTGCTGGCCGAGCGGGCTGATCGCTCCGGGCACGAGCAGGTCGACCAGCAGCACCGTGTCGTCGACGGAGTGGGTGACCACGGAGGTGGTGCCCGGCACGAACAGCCAGTCGCGGGCGCGCAGGGGCCCGCCGTCGATCCCGGTGACCGCGACCGCCTCGGCCTTCTGGTCGGTGAGGTCGTAGGAGTAGAGCGCGCGGTCGAGCGGTCCCGTCGGCGCCTCGCCGGTGAAGGTCCAGCCCAGCACGCCCTTCTCGGACGCCGCGTGCAGCTCGCGCACGACGCCCGGACCGGGCAGCGGGATGACGCCCTCGTCGCCGGTGTCGAGCGCGACGGTCCGGAGGAGGTTCGTGTCGTCGGGCTCGAGGGTCGCCAGCACGAGCAGCGGACCCACCACGACGTAGTCCTGGATCCGGTCGGCGGTCGCGACGACGCGCGCCTCCCCTCCGGACAGCGGGCGCACGCGGATCGCGTCGGGCTCGGCCGGATCGGCGGTGCGGTCGAGGGTGAAGAGGTCCGGGTCCTTCGTGGTGAAGGAGGCGGTCACGTCCGCCGTCGCCCCGGTCGCGAGGCCGCGCGCGTCGTCGATCGCGATCGCGTACTCCGTCGCGTAGCGGAGGGTGTCGGCGAAGGTCACGGTGACCACTCCGTCCTCGAGCTGGACGGTGTGCTCGGCCTCCGGAGTCACGGTGACCCGCTCGAGCGCGTCGGGAGCGAGGTCCTGATCGAGGTGCACCCGGGCCCGCCCGCCGTCGCGCTCGACGACGCCGTCGGCGCTGACCTCGAGCGAGGTCACGCGAGGGCCCGTGCCGATCGTCGCGGCGGTCAACCCGCCGACCCCGAGCACCAGAGCCAGGGTCGCGCCCCAGAACACGCGGGAGAAGCCGAGAGCGGAGGCGGTGCGCGGCTCGCGGGAGCGGCGCGGCCGGAACTCCTCCGGCTCCTCGTCCCAGGGGTCAGTAGACATAGGGCATCGCCGGCTCGTCGATCTCGGCGACCGCCGACGGCTCGAGCACGACCGCCTCGGCGCTCGTCACGCTCGCGTTCGCCCCGAAGCCGCCGGACATCTCGAGCCACTGGCCCTCGGTGTAGGTGTCGGCCCAGCCGGGCTGGTAGACGGGAACGCCGACCGGCTGCGCGTCGACGGCGCAGCACGTGACGACGAAGCGGGCGACGTAGAAGACATTCTCGGGGTCGTCGGCGTCGGGGGTCACGAATCCGCTGACCGTCGCGGTCGTGCCCGCGAGGAACTGCTCGCTCGCTCCGGAGCGCAGGAGCGTGGCCCAGTCGCGCACCGAGAACGAGGCGTAGTCGCCGGTCGGCGCGGCGACCAGCGCGGCGGAGTCGACGGCGCTCGTGTTCACCTCGCGCTGCACGGCGGTACCGGCGGTGAGCGCGGCGGGCGGCACGACGAGCAGCGCGACTCCCGCGGCCACGATGATCGCGACCCCGCCGAGCACCGCGAGCCGCGCCCGCCACGGGTGACCGGGCGCGTGGTCGTGCAGGTGGCCGTGGGCGTCCGACTCCTCGACGCCCGCTCCCTCACTCTCGTCCGCGCTCGGCACGATCGCGAACGCGAGCAGCAGCAGCACCGCCGCGATCACGGCGAGGATCACCGTGAACTCGAAGTAGCGCGGGTGGATGTAGAGGCCGAGCCGACCGGTCGCCGCGAGCCAGAGCGTCGACACGACGCCGATGACGCTGAGGATCACGCCCTTCCAGCGGGTGAGGAGTCGCTCAGAGCGCATGGTTGACCGCCAATCCGAGGACGGCGGAGCACAGCCCGACCAGGACCGTCATCCGCACGAGGGTGGGCACCGAGAAGGTGGTGCGCAGCAGCGCCAGCATCTTGATGTCGATCATCGGACCGAAGACGAGGAACGCGATGATGCCGCCGGGCAGGAACGTGGAGCCGAAGGACAGCACGAAGAAGGCGTCGACGTTCGAGCAGATCGAGATGACGAACGCGAGGACCATCAGCGCGAGCACCGACCAGAGCGGGTTGCCGCCGAGGGTGGTGAGCACGTCACGCGAGACCCCGACCTGGATCAGCCCCGCGATCGCCGAGCCGACGAACAGCGCCGGCAGCATCGCTCCGGTCTCCTCGGCGAAGAGCAGCACGCTGCGGCGGGAGCGGGCGCGGAGCGTTCCGGGGGCGCGCTCCCCCGCCTCGCAGGCCGCGCGGAAGCGGTCGGTGAGCAACGACATCGGCTCGGAGTGGCGGCTGAAGATCCAGCCGACCAGGTTCGCGATCACGAAGCCGCCGACGATGCGCCAGACGAGGATCCCGTCCTCCCAGCCGAACGCCTGGTAGGTCGTGATGATCGTGATCGGATTCACGATCGGCGCCGCGAGCAGGAACGTCATCGACTCCGAGACCGACAGCCCCTTCACGATCAGCCCGCGGGCCAGCGGTACGTTGCCGCACTCGCAGACAGGGAGGAGCACGCCGAGCAGCGAGATCACCATGCGCCGCGGCAGGGCGCGCTTCGGCAGGATCCGCAGCAGCACGGCCTCGGGCACCCAGAGCTGCACGGCGATCGAGAGCACGATGCCCAGGAACACGAAGGGCAGCGACTCGATGACGACGCTGATCGAGAGGGTGAGGAAGTCGCGGACGGCGTCCGACAGCACGTCGCCCGCGGCGTCCGGCGAGAGCAGCCGCAGCGCGACGGCGGCGGCGACGAGGGCGAGCCCGATGCCCACTCGTCGACCGGTGCGGGACCGGGGGCGGGGCGGGGCGGCGATCGACATCGCGGTCCATCGTAGGCGGGGGTGGGCGCAGGCGAGGGGGCTGCTGCCGCTGCTGCCGGCTGTGGGCCGCGGTGTCGACCTGCAGAGATGAGGCTGAGCGGCGCAATCGCTCCGTCTTCGTCGACTTCGACGCTCTCCTCCTTACTTGTGCGGGTCGCACGGTTCGCAACCGAGGTCGAACGGGGCGGATCGGCGTCGAGAGGGCCTTGTCGGCACTCCCGACCTCGGTTGCACACTTCGACCGCCGCCCTCCGCCCGCGGACCGCCCCTCGTCCGGTGGACACCCAGCCCAAGCTGAGGTTTCATCCAGTCTTTGACCCCCGAGCGACGGGTGAGCAGTCCTCGACCCCCGCTCCTAACCTGCGGTGCGAGAACGAGGAACGCCTCGGTCCGCCGAGCAAGACAGGGGTCCGCCGTGCGCCCACGAGCCGTCCGAACGAGTGCCCTGGCCGCGATCGCGTCCCTCGCGACCGCGGTCGCACTGAGCGGAGGAGCCTCCGTCACGACCGCGGAGGCCGCCGAGACCAGCGCGTCCGCCCCCGCCGTCGCCCTCGCCGCCCCGGCGCCCGCCGAGGGCTGGACCACCGTCTTCGCCGACGACTTCGACGGCGCAGCCGGCTCCCCCGCGGGCCCCGCGTGGATCCACGAGCTCGGCACCTGGGGCACCGGCGCGATCGACCGCACCACCGCCTCCACCGGCAACGTCTTCCTCGACGGCGCCGGCAACCTCGGCATCCGGGCGCTCCGCGACGCATCGGGAGCCTGGACCTCCGGCCGCATCATCACCGCCGACAAGTCGTTCTCGGCGCCGGTCGGCGGGCAGCTGCTGATGACCGCGTCGATCCGCCAGCCGAACCCCGTGCAGGCGACCGGCTACTGGCCCGCGTTCTGGGCCCTGGGCCTCGACGAGAACGGAGCGATCGACTGGCCGCGGACGGGTGAGATCGACATCCTCGAGGCGGTCAACGGCACCTCACAGGTCATCCAGACCTTCCACTGCGACCTCGTCGACGCCGGCGAGTGCGACGAGCCGTACGGGCTGACGAGCGGACTGCAGGACTGCGTCGGCTGCCTCACCGAGTTCCACACCTACTCCGCGCTGATCGATCGGCGCGTCGCCGGTCAGGAGTCGCTGCAGTTCCTCGTCGACGGCGAGGTCCGCCACACCGTCGAGCAGGCCGGCCTGAGCCCGGAGGCGTGGAGCGCCGCCATCGGCAACGACTACTTCCTCATCCTGAACCTCGCGATCGGAGGCGGCCTGCCGAACGGCGTCTGCGGCTGCGACAGCGCGAGCGCACCGAAGTCCTCGGGCGGCACCATGAGCGTCGACCACGTCGCCGTCTACCGCTCCGACGCCGCGCTGACCGCGGGGGCGCCCGTGATCGCCGGCACCCCGAAGGTCGGCTCGGCGCTGACCGTGCAGCCCGGCGTGTGGACTCCCGCCCCGGTCGCCCTCTCGTACCAGTGGGAGGCGAACGGCGTGCCGATCAGCGGGGCGACAGGAGCGACCTACACACCGACCAGCGCGACCGCGGGGGCGGTCCTCACCGTCGACGTGACCGGCACGAAGGCCGGCTACGCGCCCGAGACCCGCACCTCCGCTCCCACGGCGGCCGTCGCCACCGGCACGCTGACCGCGGCGACGCCGACGATCTCGGGGAGCGTCAAGGTCGGCTCGACGCTGACCGCCAAGCCGGGCACGTGGGGCCCATCACCCGTGACGCTGAAGTACCAGTGGCGGGCGAACGGAGTGGCGATCAGCGGAGCGACCGCCGCCACCTACAAGCCGGGGGCTCTGCTCCTCGGCTCGAAGATCACGGTCTCGGTCACCGGCACGAAGACCGGCTACACGAGCACGGTGCGCACCTCGGCGGCCACCGCGGCGGTCAAGCGCTGAGGCTCAGACCTCCTCGACCTCGCGGTGACGGCGCGGCACGATGCGCATGATCGCGGTGCCCGTGGCGATGAGGGCGAAGGCCGCGAGGCCGAACCACAGCGAGTTGAACCCGGTCGACGCGAGGACTCCGGCGCCGGCTCCGGCACCGAGGGCGGGCGAGAGGTTGCTGTACATGATCTGGATCTTCCTTCCGATTCACCACGCGCGCTGACGGCGGGTCAGCGCATCGAAGTAGGCCTTGGTGTGCACGATCTGCAGGAACAGATCGAGGAACAGCTCGTACATCGACGCGGCGAGCAGCATGTGCTTCCACCCGCGGTCGCGCACCGTGACGATGCGCTCGACGACGAAGATGAGGGTGATGCCGAGCCAGAACGGCTGGATCGAGAGCTGGCCGAGCGCGAGCGCGTAGATCACGGTCGCGAGGTACACGTAGGTGATCACGCAGCCCGCCATGGTGAGCAGCTGGCGGCCCCAGTAGGGCCAGGTCACGCGGGTGAGGCCGTACTGCACGCAGTTCTCGACGGCGCCGCGCTTCCAGCGCAGGCGCTGGTGCCAGAGCTCCTTCCACGTGGGCATGACCTCGGTGACGAGGGTGCAGCCGGCGGGGCTCAGCACCTCGTAGCCGAGGTGCTTGATCGCGAAGGTGAGCTCGTTGTCCTCGGTCAGGACGGTCGTGTCGTAGATCCCGCCGCGGCCGTCGCCCGAGGGCAGGCTGCCGTCGAGCCGGCCCCGGCTGATCTGGCGGAGCATCCCGCCCTTGAGCACGGCGGCCGTGCCGGTGACGACCAGGCACTTGCCGTTCAGGCGCCGCACGTCGCGGGCGTAGCGGGCGTACTCGTTGCGCTGCAGGTGGCCGACGACGCCGCCGCCCGGCGTGCCGCGGAACACGCCGCCGACGGCGCCGATCCGCGTGATGCCCACCTTGAGGCGCGCGATCGCGAGGAAGTCGGGGTCGAGGGCGGAGTCGGCGTCCTGCACGAGCACGAGGTCGTCGTCCTCGAGCTCCAGCAGCAGGACCTCGAGGAACTGGTTCAGCGCCCCGGCCTTCTTGTCGGTGTTGCCGACGGTCGCGAAGACCTCGGCGCCCTCCTCCAGCGCGATGCGCGCGGTGCCGTCGGTGCAGTTGTCGGTGACGACGACGATCCGATCGGGCGGGGAGGTCTGGTTCTGCAGGCCGTGGATGGCCGCGGCGATGCCGGCCTCCTCGTTGTGCGCGGGGAGGACCGCGACCAGGCGGCCGACGACGGGTGAGGCGTGGCGTCCGCCGCGGGTCTGCGACCGGCGGACGGGCTCCTCCGGAGCGACCTTCGCACCGCGGGCGGGGGCGTCGGCGAAGCGGACGGGGAGAGCCTTCGCGTTGCCGGCGGCGATCGGAGTGAACGGGGCCGCGGCGGTCAGCGGACGGGCGGCGGGGCGCTCGGTGAGCGTCGCGGCGCGCGTCGATGTCGTGTGCGGGAGGGGAATCCGCACAGCGGGCATCGTGCCCGCGGAGTGCACAGTCAAGGCCAGGGTCCTCGAGTCGGAGGGCGCGATCGGGGGAGGTCGCGCGCTGAGGGGGGTCGCGTGGGGGGTCGCGATTCTTCGGGGCGGGTGCGTTCGGGAGCGCGTTCGGGCGCGTTCGAGAGGTCGCTTTCGGAGGGGGCATCGGGCGCACCGCAGGCACTCGGCCGGCGATTCGGGCGCCGGTCGAGCTGAGGAGGAGAGACCTGCCTGCTCTCGGGTGAGCGCGGTGGCGGGCAGCGGATCCGTCAGCGTCGGGTTGCTTGATGGTGAAGCTACATGCACGTTCCATGCGAAATCAAGAGAAATTTTCCCCCCGGACGTGGGGGCACGAGGGGGTTGCCTGGGGAAAGGGGGTCTGGGTGGGTGCGATGGTGGATTCTGAGACATTGCGACTCGACAAGTCGGGAGAGAGCGCGAAGAACGTTCGTTCTCCGGTCGGACGCACTGAGCGGAATCGTTATCGACGGGGTGATGCGGGGTTCCGATACGGCTTCTCTCCTAGTCGGAAAGGGACGGTGCGAGAGGTCTGAAAAGAGCGCTCTCCCGGCGGAGGAATGCGGGCATCGGAGTCGGGGACCGAGGTGGACGACCCATGTCCCGGCCAGCCGTGAGTGCGGGTCTCCAGGAGCGGAGCGGAGACGAAAGCGTCCTTCATCTGCGGTTTCGCGCGGTTCCACGACTGCGGCACCCCTGTTCGCCGCCGCCCTGAGCACGAAGCCGGCGTGCTGGGCGAGTCCCGCACGATCGGATCGAAGGAGCGCGCGCTATCACGGTCGCCTGCGTGGGAAAGGGGCTGCGCCATCTCCCGCGCACCCTTCTCCCAAGGGAGCCGATCACTTGTCCGAGAACTGACCCCTTCGTCGTTCCACCGCAGCGCCCACTCCTCAGAAGTGGTCGTACTCGCGCTCGAGTACGACGACTTCTGCTGACTCGCGCGGACCATTCGAGTCGAATGTCGCGCGACGTCGGAAGGACGTCGTCCGGCGGGCGGTCACCGGCGTGTCGCGCGCTCGCTCCGGCGTGTCGCGTTCGTCGTCCGGTCGGTCACTGAGGCGGTCGCCGTTGAACCGCGCGCACGCCTCCTCGACCGCGCGGCCGTCCGGGCGGTGGCGGCCCGCCGCTCCGGGGCCGAGCGGACGGCCGACGGCTACCTCCGGGTCTCCACGCAGGTTCTGGGCACTGACACTCCTCGCCGCGAGAGGCCACTCGTGCTCCCGCCCGGCGTCGCAGTCATACATGGCATCTTGCGGAGCGGGACCGCGCACGCGGGTGATGGGATGGCCTCGTGCACGCTGTCGAGATCCGTCCCTACTCCGAGGCCGACGCCCCCGCCACCCTCGCGGTGTTCCTCGCCGCGGTCACCGAGACGGCCTCGGCCGACTACTCGCCCGAGCAGGTCCGCGCGTGGGCGGGCGAGCGCGATCTGCCGGCGTGGCATGCGGCCATGAGGGGCCGTGGTGCCGTCGTGGCGACGATCGGAGGCGCGGTCGTCGGCTTCTCCGACGTGCAGCCCGACGGGTACATCGACATGATGTTCGTCGCGCCGCGATTCCTCCGCCGCGGAGTGGCTCATGCGCTGCTCGCCTACGTCGAATCGGTCGCCGGCACGCCCGAGCTCCGGGCAGACGTGAGCATCACCGCCCGCCCGTTCTTCGAGCGCCACGGCTTCGCCGTCGTGGCCGAGCAGCATCCGGTCCGCTCGGGGGTCGAGCTGACGAACTTCCGGATGGTGAAGCAGCTGCCGTGACGCGCCGTCGTCAGGACCCGGGCGCCCGGAGCGTGCGCGGCACGAGCCCCTCGTCCGCCACCAGCCGCGCCGCGCGCAGGGTCGCGAGGTCGTGGCCGTGCGCGCCGATCAGCTGCGCGGCGATCGGGAGGCCCGACCGCGACCCGAGACCGATCGGCAGCACCGTCGAGGGGCCGGCGCCGAGGTTGGCCATGCAGCTCCAGCGGCCGATCACCCGCTTGTCGGCCTGAGCGACCGACACGACAGGAGCCGCGAACGGCACCGTCGGTGCGAGCACGACGTCGACCTGCTCGAACACCCGCTCCCACTCGTCGCGGAGGCGCAGCTGGGCATCCCAGTCGGCCCAGGCGCGGCTGATCGGAGCGCCTGCGCCGGTGTCGCCCACCGCGTCGAGCCCAGCGGGACCGGAGAGGTCGGCGCCGAACGAGATCTCGTGCACGATCAGCCGGTCGAACAGCTCCTCCGCCTCCGGGGTACCCAGCACCGACGGGCCGAGGTCGATCACCGTCGCCCCCACCGTCCGCAGGTCGTCGGCGAGCTCTGCGAGCGCCTGCGCGGTCTCGTCATCGACCGGTGCCGTCTCCTCCGAGAGCCACAGTCCGACCCTCAGCTCTCGCACTCGCGAGAACGACGGAGCCGGCAGCGCGAGCCGCCACGGCCCACGCGAGACCGAGCCGGCGAGCACCGCGAACAGCGTCTCGGTATCGCCGGCGCTGCGGGCCAGCGGCCCGGCGGCGGAGGCGGAGGGTTCGAGCCGCGTGTCCACCGGCCAGGGCAGGTGCCCGCGCTTCGAGATCACGCCGCTGCTCGGGCGGTGCCCGCAGACGCCGTTCCAGGCGGCGGGTACGCGGATCGAGCCCGAGAGGTCGCTGCCGAGGTCGCCCCACGAGAGTCCGGAGGCGACCGCCGCAGCGGAGCCGCCCGACGACCCGCCGGCCGACAGTCCGTCCCCCCACGGGTTGGGTGCCCGGCCGTGCACCTCATTGGCGGTGTCGAACGAGTCGAGGTAGGCGGGCACGCTCGTCTTGCCGAGGATCACGGCGTCGGCGGCGCGCAGAGCGGCGACCGCGGGAGCGTCCGCACGGGAGCGGTGCACGGTGGAGGCGGTGCCGACGCTCCCGTCGAGTCCCGCCACCTCGAACGAGTCCTTGACCGTCAGCGGGACCCCCGCGAGCGGTCCGAGCGGCCGGCCTCGGCGGCGGCGCTCGTCGACGGAGGCGGCCGCGGCCAGCACCGCGTTCTCGTCCCATGCCACGACGGTGCCCGACTGCGCGGCGACGGCCGCGAGCCGATCGGCAGCGACCTCGACGGCTGACAGCCTGCCGTCGGCGAACGCCGACAGGAGGCCGGCGATGCTGTCGACGCTCACGGCGCGTCGACGAGGTCGGTGCGCCTCCCGACGAGGATCCCCGCGGCCGCGTCCTCCGCGAGCCGGGCGACGCACGCCTCGAAGTCGCCGCTGACGACGGTGCTCGACGACGAGAGCATGAGGTTGAACGGCGAGCCGAAGTTCTCGACGGTCATCCCGTCGGCGTCGACGAAGCCGCCCGAGCCGTCGGAGGTGACCGGCCCGAAGAAGTCGCGCACCCGGTCGACGGCGGTCGCGCCGTCGGAGGAGTAGACGTAGCTCGCCTTGCCGCGCCCGACCGCGTAGCCGACCTCGAAGCAGGTGCCCGCGTCGGGGTCCGGGCCGCGGAAGTGGTTGAGATTGGCCAGGACCGCGTCGGCTCGCTCGATCATCGCGATGTTGTTCTCGTAGATCCGGTCGGCGAGCGCCTCGCCCTCGAGCGCAGGGCCCTGGTCGGCGTCGGCGCCCTTGTCCAACGGCGAGATCGGCTCGATGCCGTAGCGGCGGCAGGTCTCGCGCATCTGCTCGGCGAGGGCGGGGCCGTCGGGCGAGAAGACCTCGAACCCGGCGAGATAGACGTGGACGGTCATGGTGGTGCCTCTTCTCATATCGCGACAGCAGGATCAGGAATGTCGCGATGACGAGGAGCACCCGCCTGTCGTTTTTCCCGAGGCCGACCCTAGGGGCCTCGTCGTCACCGGCTCGTTTCGGCAGGTTTCGGGCTCGTAAACGATCCTCCCCCGGTTCGTCGAACGGCGACGGCGCCGGATACGGTCCTTCGAAGACGCCCACCTCCGTGAGGCGGATCCCGCTCACACCCCGTTCGAGGAGCTCCCGCCGTGCCCGAATCCACGCCCCTGTGCCGCCTCAGCGGTGCCTGGCGTCTGGGCACCTGGCGGCTCTCGAACTCGCGGGCTCCGGCGCCGGCCTGACCGGCGCACTCCGCCGCACCCGCTTTCCGCGCGCCTCTCCCTTGCAGTGGCGCGCCCTCCTGAGGTCGCCTCGTCCCGCGGCCCTGTCCGCCGCCGTCGAGCGGCACCCTCGCGCGCCTCGCCGCGCTGCCCCGTGCACTCCCGGGCGCCTCCGCGCTCGCCTCCCTGTGAAGGTCGTCATGCCTGCTTCCCCCCCTCGCCGCGCTCCCCGCGCGGCACTCGCCCTCCTCGCCGGCGCCTGCGTCACCGGCCTCCTCGCCGGATGCGCCGGCTCCGACAGCTCCGCCTCCGAGACACCCGCCGCCACCCTCCAGCTCGGCTGGATCGCCAACGTCGAGAACATGGGCCCGTTCATCGGCGAGCGCGACGGCGACTACGAAGACGCGGGCGTCGACGTCACCATCACACCCGGCGGCCCCAGCACGACCGTCGAACCGCTCGTCGCGAGCGGCAAGGCCCTCGTCGGCCTCTCCTCCGCCGATGTCGTCGCCCGCGCCCGCAACGAGGGCGCTCCCCTCGTCATCGTCGGCGCCACCCTGCAGGTGAACCCGATGAGCATCATGTCGCTCGCCTCCGCGCCCGTGAACACGCTCGACGACCTGGTCGGCTCGCGCCTGTGCATTCAGACCTCGGGCGTCTCGATCATGGACGGCATCCTCACCGCCAACGACATCGAGCCCTCCGCCGTCGAGTACGTGACCGCCGATTTCGACCCGTCGCCGCTCGTCGCGGGCGATTGCGACGCCTTCGTCTCGTTCCTCAACAACCAGCCCGTGACGCTGAAGCTGCAGGGCATCGAGACAGTCGCGTTCCCGCTCAGCGACTACGGCTACGAGGCGTGGGGCAACGTGCTCTTCACGACCGAGGAGGCGCTCGCCGACGAGGCGCAGCGCGCGACGGTGAAGGCGGTCGTCGAGGGCACCATCGCCGGCTGGACCACCGCGCTCGCCGATCCCGCTGACGCGGCCGCCTACGTCTCGACGGCCCGGGCGAGAGCCAGAACCTCGACCTCGAGCAGCAGAAGCTCGCTGCGGAGGCGTTCGTCCCGCTGGTGCAGACTCCCGAGACCGAGCAGAACGGCCTCCTCACCATGAGCGACGAGGGCATCGCCGCGAACATCGCGACCCTCGAGAGCCAGGGCGTCGAGGGCGATCTCGAGTCGCTCTTCGACACCTCGATCCTCGACGAGATCCACGCGAGCTGACGCTCGCCCCTCCCTACCTCTTACTCACTGAAAGCGAGACCTCTCATGCCCGTCCACTTCTCCGAAGACCCCTGGACCCGCGTCACCTCCGTCCGCGGCTACCCCGCCGACGAGCTCATCTCGACCTTGCAGAAGTCGATCCGTCGCGGCGAGACCGAGCTCGCCCTCCTCGTCGGCCGCGAGATGTTCGAGTCGAGCCCCGACCTCGAAGAGATGATGTGGGCGCGCCTCAACGTCATCTCGTGCGAGGACGTCGGTGACGGCAGCTACTCCGAGCCGGTCGTCGTGAACAGCCTCTACCTCATGCACCAGCGCCTCGACCGCTCGTTCGGCGACCGCTGGCTGTTCGCGACCCACGCCATCCGCTTCCTCTCGGAGCGGACCAAGGACCGCACCTCCGACGAGCTCGCGAACCTGACCATGCACCTCATCAACGCCTCCGAGAAGCCGTTTGAGATCCCGGAGTACGCGCTCGACGTGCACACCCGCCGCGGGCAGCTCGCCGGCCGCTCGGTCGACGACTTCTGGGGCGACGGCGGAGGCTCGGAGCTCGTCAACGAGGTCGCCGGTCGCGACAGCGCGCTCAAGGACGAGATCCTCCGCCTCCGCGCCGCCGGGGAGTGGAAGGCGTGATCAGCGCGGGCGGCGGTGCCTCTCCGGGCCACTCGCCTCTGGGCCTGTCGGCCGCGGGCGTCGTCAAGGAGTTCGACGTCGCCCGCGGCACCGTGCGCGCGCTCGACGGGGTCGACCTCGAGACCCGGGAGGGCGAGTTCACCGCGCTCCTGGGCCCCTCGGGGTGCGGCAAGTCGACGCTGCTGCGCATCTTCGCCGGGCTCGAGGGCGTCAGCGGAGGCGTCGCGCAGCTGCACGGCGCCGACCCCGAGCGGGCCCGCATCGACCACCGGGTGGGAGTCGCGTTCCAGGACTCTGCGTTGCTCCCGTGGCGCAGCGCCGCGGCGAACATCGCCCTCGCCTACGAGGTCTCGGGCCGTCGCACGGACACGGCGGCCATCGCCGCCCTGATCGAGCTGGTCGGTCTGACGGGCTTCGAGAAGGCGAAGCCCGCGCAGCTCTCAGGAGGCATGCGCCAGCGCGTCTCCCTCGCCCGTGCGCTGGCCATGGAGCCCGACGCGCTGCTGCTCGACGAGCCCTTCGGCGCCCTCGACGAGGTCACCCGCCACCGGCTCAACCTCGAGCTGCAGCGCATCTGGACCGAGCGCGCGACGACCACGCTGCTCGTCACCCACAGCATCAGCGAGGCCGTGTTCCTCGCCGACCGCGTCGTGCTGATGGCCGCGCGCCCGGGCCGCATCGTCGAGATCGTCGACATCGACCTGCCGCGCCCCCGCACGGCCGAGCTGCAGCAGACCCCCGAGTTCCACGCCTACTGCGACCGCCTCTCGCGCGGCCTCTTCGGCGAGACGATCGCGGCCGGGGCACCGCGGTGACGGCTCTCGCGCCTCCCGAGCAGCCGAGCACCCGCACCACTGCGCTGCTCGTGCAGCGCCGCAGGTCTCGCGGAGTCGTCGGCCGCGTCGTCCCGATCGTCGGTCTCCTCACCGCGTGGTGGGTCGTCGCGCTCGTCGCCGCTCCGCTGCGCGTGATCCCGACCCCGTGGGCCGTCGTCGCCGCCTTCGTCGACGACCTGTCGGTGCTGCCGATGAACGTCGGGGCGACCCTCATGAACGCCGCCGTCGGGTACCTCGTCGGCAACGCGGTCGCCGTCCTCACCGCGATCCTGTTCGTGCAGGTGCCGTGGACCGAGCGCGTGCTGCTCCGGATCGCGGTGATGAGCTTCTGCGTCCCGCTGGTCGCGATCACCCCGATCCTCGTCGTGGTCTTCCCGGGCGACGTGCCCAAGCAGATCCTCGCCGGACTCTCGGTGCTCTTCACGACCCTGGTCTCGTGCCTCCTCGGGCTGCGCTCGGTCAACGGGGCGACCGTCGACCTCGTGCGCTCGATGGGAGGCTCGGATCGCGTCGTGCTGCGCAAGGCGCGGCTGATGGCGATGCTCCCCGGCCTGTTCGCCGGACTGCAAATCGCCGCCCCCGCCGCGATCCTGGGCACCATCCTCGGCGAGTACCTCGGCGCCGCCCGCGGCCTCGGCGTCATGCTCGTGCAGGCGCAGTCGTCGTTCCAGGTGCCGCGCACGTGGGCCGTCGCCCTGACCATGTCGGCACTGGCCGGCCTCGTCTACTGGGCTGCAGGCCTCATCGGGAGGCTCGCCACGCCGTGGGTCTCGCGCGACGTCTCGACCGCGGTCGGGCAGAGCATCGCGACCGCTTCGGGGCTGCGCGGCGGGCGGAGTGCTCTCGCCGGTCTTCTCGGCCTGCTCGGTTCGCTGGCGGTGATCGTCGCGGTCTGGTGGGGCGCGATCCTGGCGTTCGACCTGTCGCCGTACTTCGCGAAGACGCCGCTCGACGTGGTGGCGTTCCTGTTCCTGGATGTCTCGTCGGGAGAGAATCGCGCCGTCATCCTCGACGGCCTGGCCATCACCCTCCGCGACGCCGGCGTCGGCTACGTGATCGGCACTGCTCTGGCCTGCCTCGTCGCGGTCGGCATCGTGATGTCGACCTGGGTCGAGCGCACCGTGCTGCCGGCCGCCGTCGTGATGCGGTCGATTCCGCTGGTCGCGATGACGCCCCTGCTCGCCCTGGTCTTCGGCCGCGGGCTCCTGGGAGTGACGGTGATCGTGTCGCTCGTCACCTTCTTCCCCACGCTGGTGAGCGTCGCCGCCGCGCTGCGCGCCGCGCCCGGGGTCGCCTGCGACGTGGTGGTCTCGATGGGAGGCTCCACTGCCATGGTCACGCGCAAGGTGCGCCTGCTCTACGCTCTCCCCGCGATCTTCGCGTCGGCCCGCATCGCCGTGCCGGGCGCGTTCGCTGGAGCGACGCTGGCCGAGTGGCTGGCGACCGGCGAGGGGCTGGGGAGCATGCTCGTGCGCGACTACGCGGCGTCGCGCTTCAGCGCGCTGTGGTCGGAGACGGTGGTCGTCGTGGCCGTCGCGGTGGCACTTTACGCGGTGGTGAGCGTGGTGGAGCGTCCCGTGGTGAAGCGGTTCGCGCTCGGGCAGGGGTGACCCTGAAGGCGAACGGCTGAGGGAAGGAGCACGTGCGCCCTCACCTCTGCGAAGGAAGCATCCGCTCCCGCTTCTGGTGGTGCCGCTGTTCACCGGCAGAGGCGGCGGCTCCGGTCCGGTCCGAGATGGGCTGCTCATCCGACAGATCGTCGTGGTGCGGGAGGGCGGCCGGCAGCTCACGCACGCCGGACCGTGTCCCCGACACACCGAGCGCCCTTCCGATCCCCCTTCGGACCGACGCGATCTCGCGTCAGGGAGGCGCCATTCTCCGCCACGGGTCGGGGGAGCCTCCGCCTCATTTTGCAGGCGAACGAGAGCCATCACAGATCGGACGATCCCGCCGAGTATGGGGAAGTGCGGCCTTCCGAGGGAAGAGCACACGATCGCGCGAGACCGATCCTGAGAACTTTGTGTGCACGCGATGACTGCACCCTGACTTCACCCCGAGAAGGGGCACACGGACGCCTCCCTCGCGTGCCTTCTTAGGGGGACAAGGCCCCCTTCGCCGCGACCGTATCTTCGTATCCGCTCAACCCCGGACGGTCCGGAGGGCGCTCCGGGGGGGGTCGCACCATGGCGGCAGTGCGCGCATCTCAGCGCCGCCTCATCGACCCCGGCCACCGAGCATCCCGCCGCCCCATCGCCCTCACCCTCGTCCTCGCGCTCCTCGCCGCCGTCCTCACCATCGGCCCCACGGCCACCCAACGAGCCGACGCCGCCACCCTCCTCGTCCAGGAGTCCTTCGGCGGCACGAGCGTCCCCGACTCCGCATGGCAGATGCTCGACAGCGCCTGCCTGACCAAGGCGGCCACCGCCCCGCCAGCCGGGGCGTCGAACCTCGGCGTCTGCACGAACCGCACGGCCTCGCCGACGACTGCGGCCGACCTCGGCTACCTGCAGCTCACCGACAACCGCACCAACAGCAAGGGCGGCGCGGTGCTCAACCGGGCGATCCCGGCGACCGGCGGCATCGACGTGCTGTTCGACCAGTACCAGTACTCGACCGCCACGGGGAACAACGGCGCCGACGGCATCGGCTTCTTCCTCACCGACGGGTCGCGCAGCCTCACGGCGGCGGGCGCGCCGGGCGGCTCGCTCGGGTACGGGCAGTCGAACACCGTCGACGGCGTGAACGGCGGATACCTGGGCATCGGGCTCGACGCGTTCGGCAACTTCTCGAACTCGAGCCTCCTCGGGCTCGGGGCGGGCTGCCCGGCGCTCCCCCTCTCACCCGGCCAGGTGGCCAACCGCATCGTGGCCCGAGGTCCCGGCCAGGCTCGTGTCGGCTACTGCTACATCGACGGAAAGGCACCGGCCGTCGGCACGCCTCCGGTCACGAGCACGCTGCGCACTGCGGTGCCGGCGACCTCGACGGGAACGGCAGCGGCGCTGAACCCGCCCATGTCCTACGGCCGCACCATCCGCGTCACCGTCTCGCCCGCCGCGTTCCCGGTCGTCACCGTCTTCTTCGGTGCGACCGCCGGACTGCCCGCCGCGCAGCTCACCCAGGTCATGCAGTTCACGATGACCACCGCCGCGCCCCCCACCTACAAGCTCGGCTTCACGGCGTCAACCGGCGGATCCACCGACACGCACCTCATCCGCAACGTCACGGTCTCGACCGTGAACGACCTCGGCGCGCTCAACCTGGTCAAGCAGATCGACCGCACCACCGCGCAACCCGTGAGCTACGCCGAGGGCCAGACGATCCCGTACCAGTTCGTCGTCACCAACACCTCGCTCGCGGGCATCACGAACATCGCGGTCAGCGACCCGAAGATCCCGGTCGTGACCTGCCCGGTGACCTCACTCGCCTCGCTCGCCTCCGTCACCTGCACCGGCAGCAAGGTCGTCACGGCGGCGGAGGCGGTCGCCGGCTCCCTCGTCAACACCGCGACCGCGACGGGTCGCTCGGGCACCACCACCATCACGAGCAACACGTCCACCGTCACCGCCCCG
Organism: Rathayibacter rhapontici; assembly: GCF_001995175.1. Lineage (GTDB taxonomy): Bacteria > Actinomycetota > Actinomycetes > Actinomycetales > Microbacteriaceae > Rathayibacter. Next base: position 4,932 of record NZ_MUKN01000024.1, on the reverse strand, counting down.
ATCACCACGCCCGCCCCCGTGATCACCCTCGCCAAGACCGGCGCCCTCGCCGACACCAACGGCAACACCCGGGCCGACGTCGGCGAGACGGTCACCTACTCCTTCGTCGCCCGCAACACGGGCAATGTGACGCTGACCGGAGTCGCGGTCACCGACCCGAAGGTCGCCGGCATCACGCCGACCACCGCGCAGATCGCTCCGGGCGGGCAGGCGACCTTCACCTCGGCCCCGTACACGGTGACGCAGGCCGACATCAACGCGAACACGGCGCTCACCAACACGGCGACGGTCAGCGGGCGGACGCTCGCGGCGACTCCGACGACCGTGACGGCCACCAGCACCGCCACCACGCCCATCCGCTACGCCCCCGGGCTCACGCTCACGAAAGACGGGACGCTCAGCGGCACCGCCGTCGTCGGCGCGCGGATCAACTACTCCTTCACCCTGACCAACTCCGGCAACGTGCCGCTCACCGCCGTCAGCATCGCCGACCCGCGGGCGGCCGTGACCTACGGCACCTGGCCGGGCACCGCGAACACGCTCGGAGTCGGCCTGTCCGTCACCGCGACGGCGAGCTACGCGATCACGCAGGCCGACATCGACGCGGGCAGCGTGCTCAACACCGCGACCGCGACGGGGACGCCGACGAGCGGAGCGGCCGTCACGTCCACCGCGTCCAAGACCGTCGTGCTCACCCGCACCAACGACCTCGCGTTCACCAAGACGGCGAACCCGTCGTTCATCAGCGCGGCCGGCACCGTCATCACCTACACGTTCGGCGCCACGAACACCGGCAACACCACCCTCACGAGCGTCGCGATCAGCGACCCGAAGGCCGGGCTCTCGACGATCACCCCGACCTGGCCGGGCACCGCCGGCCGCCTCACTCCGGGGCAGATCGTCACCGCCACCGCGACCTACACGACCACCGCGGCCGACGTCACGGCCGGCACGATCGCGAACACGGCGACCGTCACCGCGACTCCGCCCACGGGCGCGGCCTTCACGCGCACCGCCTCGGTGGCGATCACGGTCGTGCCCGACCCGGTCGCCGACGCCGTGACCGTGGTGCAGGGCGGCTCGGTCGTGATCGACGTGCTGGCCAACGACGGGGCGGTCGCCACCGGCGCCACGTTCTCGCGGGCGCAGCTCTCGGCGACTCCCAAGAGCATCGGAGGCGCGGCGTCGCCCGCGCCCGCCACTCCCGTGCAGGGGTCGGTCACCTGCGTCGACACCGGAGCGACCCGCGGCCAGTGCACCTACCGGCCCATCGCCGCGTACGTCGGCACCGACGTCTTCGACTACGCGCTGCAGAGCACCTACGGCACCTGGAACGTGCGCGTCACGGTGACGGTCACCGCGGTGAACCACGCGCCCGTCGCCCGCGCCGATCGGGCGGTCGCGATCACCGGAGGAGCTCTCGTCGCGATCTCGCCGCTCGCCAACGACACCGACGAGGACGCGGGCACGACGCTCACCTTCACCGCCCAGACCCCCGCCCGCGGCACGCTCTCGTGCACGACGACCTGCACCTACACGCCGCCCGGCGGCGGCTTCACCGGCCCCGTCGTGATCGCGTACACGGCGAGCGACGGCGCACTCACCGCGGCGTCCACGATCACCGTGTCCGTCGATCCGCAGCCCCTCACCCGCCGCGGCTTCAGCGACACCGCGGCGACAAGCGGAGCCGTGAGCCTGGGCACGTGGACGCGCTCGGCCGTCGTCGCGACCCCCGTCGCGAGCTGCACGGCGAACCGGCCCACGGTGCTCGTCTCGTGGGCGGCCGTGCCTGGCACGACCGGCTGGACCCTCGAGCGCCGCACGTCCGGCACGACGCCCGGGCCGTGGACCGTCGTCGCGACTCCCATCGCCTCCGCCACGTCGTTCACCGACGACCGGGTCGGCGAGGGCCGCGGCTACCAGTGGCGGATCCGCCCCGACCTGCAGCGCTGGCTCGGCGTCGCGTCACCCGCCTCGACCGCCGTGACCACTCCGGCCGTCGTCTCGGCGAGGGGCTGCTGATGCCCGCTCGCCCCCACAAGCTTCCCTCTGCGCAGTCCTGCGAAAGGGAGACCACGCCCGCACCGGGCACTGACCAGAGAGGAACGGTCGCCATGACCTCCGCAGCACCCCGACCCACCCGCACGACCCCGTGGAAGAAGATCGCCCTCACCGGAGGTGTCCTGCTCGCCGCAGGAGCGCTCGCCGGCGCCGGCGCCTTCGCCGTGTTCACCGACTCCGACACCGCCGAGACGACCGTCGACGCGGGTCAGCTCGACATCGTCGCCACCGGCGACTGGACGATCACCGACATCGCCCCCGGCGACACGGTGCAGCGCCCGCTGCTGATCGAGCTGCCGAACGCCACGAACGACGGCAACCTCGTCGAGTCGGTCCGCTTCTACCAGGAGGTCTCGGAGGAGACCCTCGGCACGAACGACCCCGACGTGGACGGAGTTGCGGAATCGCTCGTCACCGGCGCCGACGGCCTCGACTATCGGCTGCTCACCTGCTCCGTGCCGTGGACCAACCTGCCCGCGACCGGGGAGGCCGGCCCGTACGACTGCGCCGGCACCACCACGGTCACCTCCGAGGGCAAGCTGTCGACCATCGGCGGCCTCGCGAACGCGATCGACTTCACCCCGGCGGACTTCGGCCTGACCGCGACCCCCGAGGGCACCTTCCCGTCCGACACCGGCACCGGCGCGACCCTGAACTCGCTCGTCGAGCTCGTGCTGCCCACGGCCGCCGACAACGACTACGAGAACGCCGCCGCCACCATCACCTACACCGCCGCTGCGATCCAGCGCGACGGCATCCAGAAGTAGCACCCCGTCCGCGCCCGGCCCCCGTGGTCGGGCGCGGACCCCTCCCACTTCCCTCCCGGAGTCACCATGCACCCCGCCCGCGCGCTCGGCGCCGTCCTCGCGACGATCCTGCTCGCACCCGCGGCGAGCGCCGACGAGCGCGACGTCCTCGACGTGCGCGAGCGCTCCTCCTCGACGCTCGCCCTCGCCGACCTGGCGCCCGGCGACTCGTCGGAGTGGGCCGCCGAGGTGACCAACACCGACTCGGTCGGCCACGCGCTCACCGTCGGCTTCGACTCCGAGGGTCGCCTGCTCACCGCTCCGGACGGGCTCCGCCTCGCCGTCGACCTCTGCGACGCCCCCTTCGACTCCTCCCCCGTGCCGACCCCCGAGGGCCGCAGCGTCGAGCGCTTCACCTGCGCCTCGGGCGACGTGCCGCTCGGATCAGGACCCGCCGCCGGTCTCGGCCGGCTCGAGACCGCCCGACCGATCGCCGAGGGCGCGACCGTCGGCGTCCGGGTGCGCGTGGCGTTCCCGGAGTCGGCGGGGGAACGCGCTCGAGGACGCGGACAGGTCGCTCCGGGTCGTGTTCTCGGTGGCGGGGGCGGCTGAACCGGGCGGGCCGGGTGCCGGGAGTCCTGGCGCCGGGGGTCCTGGCGCTGGTGGTGCCGGTGCCGGTGGTCCCGGTGCTGACGGTCCAGGCGCTGACGGTCCCGGCGCTGACTCCGGAGTCGCCGCACCCGACTCCCCCGCGCGCCCCGGCGGACTCGCCGTCACCGGTCGCGATCTCGGCGCCGCGCTGCTCGGAGCCCTCGTCGCCCTCGCAGCGGGACTCGTGCTCGCCCGCCGCCGCCGGGAGGACCCCGCGTGATCCGCCGCCTCCTCCGCGCCCTCGCCGGCGTGCTCGTCACCCTGCTCGCCGTCGCGGGCGTCGCCGCGTTCGCCCTCTCGGCGCTCGGAGTGGTCCGCCTGGTGCCCGTGCTGTCGAACTCGATGGCGCCCGGCATGCCCGTCGGCTCCCTCGCCGTCACCCTGCCCGCCGCCCAGGCCGAGATCCGCGCCGGCGACGTGATCGTCTTCACCGACCCGACCGCGTCGTCGCGCCGCGTGATCCACCGTGTGACCCTCGTCTACTCCGAGGCGGACGCCGCACAGCTGCGCGGCCGGGAGCCGGGCCAGCTGGCCGTGACCACCAAGGGCGACAACAACGCCTCGGCCGACCCGTGGATCCTGACCATCGGCGACGACCGCGTCTGGCGCGAGGAGGCCGTCGTGCCGCTGCTCGGCTGGCCGGCCCTCGCCCTGACGACCCCGGAGGCGCGCTTCGCCCTCTTCGCGGGCGGCGGCGCGCTCGTGGTCGCGGCGGTGCTGCTCGTCATCTGGCGTCGGCCCGCGGGCGGGGCGGGGGCTGGGGAGAGCGGTCCGGCCGAGGGCGCCACCCCGGCCCGCGCCGAGGCCGTCTCGTGACCGGTGCCGCCCACCGCGCCGTGCTCCGCGCCGCGCACCGCCGTCCCCCGCGCCGCCACCGCACCCTGCTCGCCACCGGACTCGCGGCCGCCCTCGTCCTGGCCGGAACCGCCACCGCCACCGCCCTGTTCACCGATCGCGCCGTCGTGAAGGCCGAGACGAGCTCCGGAGTCGTCACCCTCTCGTTCACCGCGACCACCGCCACCACAGTCCCGGTCGCCACCACCGGACTCGTCCCCGGAGGCACCGCTCGCCGCCTCGTCGACCTCACGAACGCCGGCTCCGTCGCTGTCTCGGCCCTGCAGCTCGAATCCGCAGCGCCCGTGGTCGGCGCGAGCCCGTCCGACGGCCTGCAGATCGCCCTCGACCGCTGCTCCCAGCCCTGGTCGTCCGACGGAGCGACCTGCGGCGGCACGATCACCGCCGTCTCCCCCGACCGACCCGCCACCGCCCGGATCGACCTGCCCGCCTCCCCCGCCCTCGCGAACGGAGTGACGGATCACCTCCGCCTGACCCTGCGGCTCCCCGAGTCGGCCCCCTCCACCGCCCAGGGCACCACCGGCTCGATCACCCTCACCGCCGTCGGCGTCCAACGCCCCGGCCGCCACGTCTGACCGGCCGCCCTCCCCCCTCCTTCAGCAGAAGTTGCGGTAACCGC